>JAFAZW010000103.1 GCA_019239415.1 Alphaproteobacteria bacterium | reverse complement strand
GCCTTCCGGCACATCGGCCGCGAGCTGGCGTGGGAAGGCTCCGGCGCCAGCGAGCGCGGCCGCGACGCGAAGAGCGGCGACGTCCTGGTGGCGGTCAATCCGGCCTACTACCGGCCGGCCGAGGTCGATCTGCTGCTCGGCGACGCGACCAAGGCGCGGACCGAGCTCGGCTGGGCACCGCAGACCGACCTCGAAAGCCTCTGCGCGATGATGGTCGACGCCGATCTCGAGCGCGTCGAGGCGGGCCGGTCCTTCTGATGCGAGTCGCCGTCACCGGTGCGGACGGCTTCACCGGCGCCTACCTCATTGACGCCCTGCGCGGCGCGGGACTCGAGAGCCGCGCCCTCGCCGCCGACCTCACCGACCCGGCGGCCGTCGCGGCCGAGGTCGCCGAGGCGCCGTTCGACCGGCTCATCCACTTGGCCGGCGAGGCCTTCGTCGCGGGCGACGACTGGCGCCGCTTCTACGCGGTGAACCAGCTCGGCACGCTGAACCTGCTCGACGCGGTCGCCGCCGCCCGTCCCGGCGCCCGCTGCATCCTCGCCAGCAGCGCCCAGGTCTACGGCCCCGCCGCCTCCGGCCTGGTCGACGAGAGCCGGCCGCCGGCGCCCGACAATCATTACGCGCTGAGCAAGCTCGCCATGGAGCTCTGCGCCCGCGTCTTCGCGGACCGGCTGGAGATCGTGGTGGTCCGGCCGTTCAACTATACCGGCCGCGGCCAGCAGCCGCGCTACCTCGTCCCCAAGATCGTCGATCACTTCCGCCGCCACGCCGCCGCCATCGAGCTCGGCAATCTCGACGTGCGCCGCGATCTCGGCGACGTGCGCGCGGTCGCCGACGCCTATGTGGGGCTGGCGCTCGTCCCCGCCCCACCCCGGCTCGCCAACATCGCGACGGGCACCGCCCGCTCCGTGCGGGACGTCGTCGCCCTCGCCTCCTCTCTCACCGGCCACACGTTGGAGATTCGGGTCAATCCCGCCTTCGTTCGGGCCGCCGACGTCCCGATCCTCGCCGGCGATCCGACGGTCTTGCGGAACGCGCTGCCGAATTGGCGGCCGCGACCGTTCGAAGAGACGCTCGAATGGATGCTGGCAGAGCCGGCCGCGCCGTCCTCGCGATGATCGTCTCGCTGCACCGGCTGCTGGTCGAGCGGATCGGCTCCGCGCTCGGCGACGAGCTGCGCCGCAAGCGCCTCATCGGCATGCTGAACGGGGTCGCCACGAGCCTCGGCAACCGGCTGCTCGGCATCGTCATCGGCTTCGTGTCGGTGCCGCTCACCATCGGCTATCTGGGACAGGAGCGCTACGGCGCCTGGATCGCCATCGGCGCCATCCTCGCCTGGGTGGGGCTGGCGGACCTTGGCCTGGCGAACGGCCTCACCAATGCCGTGACGACCGACGCGAGCAAGGACCGGCCCGACCGGGTGCGGATGCACGTCAGCAACTTCCTGTTCCTGATGGTCGTGCTGAGCGCGGCGGTCGGCGCGGTGATCGCCGCGCTGTGGCGGCTGCCGAACTGGCAGTCGGTCTTCGGCTTGCGCGACCTTGCCGTCGTCGCCGAGGTGCGGACCAGCCTCGCCGTCGCGCTCGCCTTGTTCCTCGCGCGGCTGCCGCTCGCCGTCGCGAACCGAATCTACATCGCTTACCAGGAAGGCCATATCGGCAATTATTGGGGCGCCGCGGGCAACCTCCTCTCGCTCGCGGCGCTGATCGCCGTCACCCGCACCTCCGGGGGCCTCCCCTGGCTCGTGTTCGCGCTGAGTGGGACGCCGCTGCTGGTCGAGATCGCCAGCACCTGCTGGCTGTTCGGGCGGCACCGGCCGGCGCTCCGTCCCAGCTGGCGGCGCATCGACCGCAGCGCCTTCGGCGAGGTGGTCAAGGTCGGCTGGCAATTCTTCCTGATCCAGATCATGGCGCTGGTGACCTTCCAGACCGACGTGCTGGTGATCGCCCATTTCCTCGGCTCGCTCGCGGTGCCGGCCTACAATCTGACCTACCAGCTGTTCAATTACGCGACCCTGCCGCAGGCCCTGCTCTTCCCCTATCTCTGGGCGGCCTACAATGAGGCGATCGCCCGCGGCGACATCCCCTGGGTGCGCCGCGCGCTGCGCTGGAGCCTCGTCGGCGGCCTCGCCTGGTCGGTGGCGGCCGCCGCCGTGCTGGTCGCGATCGCTCGCCCGTTCATCGGCTGGTGGGCGGGAACGAACGTCGTGCCGCCCCAGACGCTCGTCTGGCTCATGGCGGTGTGGGTGCTGATCAATTCGGCGATGACCTCGCTGGCCTGCCTGCTCGCGGCGGCATCGCACCTGCGCTACCAGCTCATTTATTCCGCCTTCGCGACGGTCGCGAACCTCCTGCTGTCGGTCCTGCTGGTGGGGCGAGTGGGCGTCGCCGGAGTCATCGCCGCGACGATCACTGCCTATCTCGTCTTCGTCTGCGGCCCCGCGAGCGTCGACGTGCGCTTCCTGCTCCGCCGGCTGGAACAGGCGAAGCGCGATTAGCCCGCGTCGACCTGCGCCCGCAGCTTCGCCTCGAGGCGCTCCGCGGCGGCGGCGAGCGACCAGCGTTCGTCGACCAGGCGCCGGCCGCCCTCGCCGAGCCGCGCGCGCAGCGAAGGATCGTCGCGCAGCCGCGCGATGGCCGCGGCGAGGCCCGCGGAAGTGGGATCGGCGACGAGGCCGTTGACGCCGTCCACTACCGTCTCGCGCAGCCCGCCCTCGGCGACGGCGATGACCGGCGTCCCGCACGCCCCGGCCTCGAGCGGGACCAGCCCGAACGGCTCCAGCCGCGGCGCGAACACCATCGCCATCGCCGTTTGCAGCGCCGTCCGGAGCGTCTCGTCGGGCGCGTTAACCTGGACCTCCAGGACCACGCCCCGACGTTCCGCAAGCGCCCGCATCTCGGCGAGAAAATCGTCATGCGCGAAATTGGCGATCCACAGGAGCCGCGGCTTCGGCCCCTGCACCGCGCCCAACGCCTCGATGCACAGGCGCGGATTCTTCTCGCGCGTGAAGGAGCCGAGGCCGAGCAGGAAGTCGCCGCGCGGGCCGCTGCCGGGGCTGAAGCGGTTCGTGTCGATGCCGAGATAGCAGACCTCGGCGTCCAGCCCGTAGGCCCGCAGGATGCTTTCGCGGCTGAAATAGGAGTTGCACAGGATCCGGCCGTACGCCTTCGCGCTCGCTATCTCGGCGCGCATCTGCACCCGCGCGTTGCGGACGTTGCGCCAGTCGAGGAATGCCGCCTTCAGCCCGCCGCCGGGTTCCGGCGCCGCCCAGACCGGCTCCGGCATCGCCTCGTACAGCCAGCGATACGGTTCCTGCAGATAGAGGACCGAAGGCAGATCGACGAAGCGGCCGATCGGCGCGGAGCGGAAATACATGCAGCTGTTCGCGAACAGCAGGTCGAAGCCGCCGCGTGCGATCTCGGCGGCGCAGCGGCGCGCATGTTCCTCCATCGCCGCGAGGCGGCGGTCGATGTGCAGGGTGAGCTGGAGCTTGTCGGTGAGGCGGTAGGAATCGTCGCCGTAGGGGAGGATATGCTCCTCGATCATGTCGTTGAGCGGCAGGTAGGTACGATCCGCGGACGGCGGCGCCCAGGCCTCGACATGATGGCCGCGGTCGACGAGGCCGCGGACATGGTCGTAGAGCGCCCGCTTGCCGCCTCCGCTCGGCAAATTGTGCCAGACCGCGATGCGCAGCGGCCGGTCGCTCATCGCGCCGCCGCCCCCAGCCGCTCGCCGGCATATTTCTTGTCGCGCAGGGGCCGCCACCAGTCCTCGCGGGCGAGGTACCAGGCGATCGTCTTCGCCATCCCGCTTTCGAACGTCTCCTCCGGCGCCCAGCCGAGCTCGCGCCCGGTCTTCGAGGGGTCGATCGCGTAGCGGCGATCATGGCCCGGCCGGTCGCTGACGAATTCGATCAGCGCCTCGTAGGATTGGCCGTTGGCGCGGGGCCGCTGCGCATCGAGCAGCCGGCAGATGGTGCGCACCACGTCGAGGTTGGTGCGCTCCGCCCGGCCACCGATCAGGTAGGTCTCGCCGACGCGGCCGTCGCTGACGATCCGGTCCAGTGCGCGGGCATGGTCCTCGACGTAGAGCCAGTCGCGGACATTCTCGCCGCGGCCGTAGACGGGCAGCGGCCGCTCATGCAGCGCATTGAGGATGACCAGCGGGATCAGCTTCTCGGGGAAGTGGTACGGCCCGTAATTGTTCGAGCAGTTCGACAGCACCGCCGGCAGGTCGTAGGTGTGCTGCCAGGCCCGGACGAGATGGTCGGAGGCCGCCTTCGACGCCGAATAAGGCGAGGAGGGGTCGTAGGGCGTCTCCTCGGTGAAGATGCCGCTGTCGAACGGCAGGTCGCCGAACACCTCATCGGTCGAGATGTGATGGAAGCGGAAGCGATCCTTCTTGTCCCCGTCCAGCGCCTGCCAATAGCCCAGCGCCGCCTGCAGCAGGCGGAACGTGCCGACGATGTTGGTCTCGATGAAGTCGCCCGGCCCGTCGATCGAGCGGTCGACATGGCTTTCGGCGGCGAGATGCATGATTGCGTCCGGCCGCTCCTCGGCGAGCAGGGCGCTCACCGCCGCGCTGTCGCCGATATCGGCGTGGACGAACCGGTAATCGGGGCTCGCTTCGATATCCGCCAGCGAAGCGAGGTTGCCGGCATAGGTGAGCTTGTCGAGGTTGACGACGCGGGTGTCGCCGCGGCCGATCAGGTGACGGCAGACGGCCGAGCCGATGAAGCCGGCGCCGCCGGTGACGAGGATCGTGCGCGAAGCCATGGTCTAGAATCTCTGGTCGACGGGGTGGGGCGTGAGCATCGTCCGCCCCTCGGCGGCACGGCGACGCAGGAAGTTGGCATAATCGGACTTGCCCATGCGGTCGGCGGCGGCGCGCAGCTGCGCCTCGTCGAGATAGCCGAATTCGTAGGCGATCTCCTCGGGGCACATCACCTTGATGCCTTGGCGCTGCTCGACGGTGCGGACGAAGGCGGAGGCGTCGTGGAGGCTGTCGTGGGTGCCGGTGTCGAGCCACGCGAAGCCGCGGCCGAGGCGCGACACGCGCAGCGTGCCGCGCTCGAGATAGGCGCGGTTGACGTCGGTGATTTCGAGCTCGCCGCGGGCCGACGGTTTCACCGCCGCGGCGATGTCGAGCACGTCATTGTCGTAGAAATAGAGGCCGGTCACCGCCCAGCTCGACTTGGGATTCGCGGGCTTCTCGACGATCTCGGTCGCCTCGCCGCTGTCCGGGTCGAAGGAGACGACGCCGTACCTCTCCGGATCCTCGACATGATAGGCGAAGACGGTGGCGCCGTCGGTGCGCGCGGCGGCCTCCTGGCAGAGCTGGGACAGACCCGCGCCGAAGAAGATGTTGTCGCCGAGGATCAACGCCACGCTGTCGTCGCCCACGAAGTCGCGGCCGATGATGAAGGCCTGTGCCAGCCCTTCGGGCTTCGGTTGCTCGGCATAAGCGAGGCGGACGCCGAAGGCGCTGCCGTCGCCGAGCATGGTGCGGAAGTGCGGCAGATCGTGCGGCGTCGAGATGACGAGGATGTCGCGTATCCCCGCCAGCATCAATGTCGCCAGCGGATAGTAGATCATCGGCTTGTCGTAGACCGGGAGCAGCTGCTTGGAGACGGCGAGCGTGACCGGATAGAGGCGGGTGCCGCTGCCCCCCGCCAGGATGATACCCTTCAAGACCGCTCCTTCTCGCGCTGTTTCGAGCCGCGCATGGCGGGCCGCCGGCGGCGGGGCTCCGGCCATGCGAGCGGGTCCTTAGCGGCTCCGGCGCCACTTGGCGACCCGCTTGGCGGGCGGCTGCGGGGGTTTACGGTGGGGCCCGGACCGCTAGAGAGCCTCCCGATGAAGCCGCGCGTGACGATCAGCATCCCGACCTACAATCAGGAACGCTACATCGCGCGGGCGATCGAGAGCGCGCTCGCGCAGACCTATGCCAATCTCGAGGTGCTGGTGTGCGACGATCGGTCGACCGACGGAACCTATGAGATCGCCAGCGCCATCTCGGACCGCCGGCTGCGCGTCGTCAGGAACGAGCGCAACCTCGGCCGCGTCGGCAATTACCGTCGCTGCCTCTATGAGCGCGCCTCGGGCGCGTGGTTCGTCAACCTCGACGGCGACGACCAATATATCGACCGCGACTGGATCGCCGCCGCGGTCGACCAGCTCGCGTCCGAACCGGACGCGGTGATGTACGCAGCGGGATCCGCCTGTCTCCACGAAGCCGACGGCGCGATGGAATGGGCGCCGATGGACTTCGACGGCGATCGGCTCGTCCTCCCCGGGGCCGATTATGTGCTGCGCTACCCCCATCTCGGCGCCACCCAGCATTTCTCCGTCCTCTACAACCGACCGCTCGCGCTCGAGACCGATTTCTACTCGCTTGACTCGCTGGGGGCGGACACCGATTCGCTCCTCCGCCTCGCGCTCAAGGGGAAGGTCGTGATCGAGAAGAAGTGGGTGGGCGCCTGGACCCATCACGATCGCAACGCCTCCTACACGCTCGACGACGCCACGGTGGAAAAGGAGATCGCGATGCTGCGGCGGGTGGCGGGGGCGCTGGCGGGCCATGTCCCGCCACGCGAGGCCGAGCGGTGGCTCGACCGGCTCGTGCGGGACAAGCGCAGGCTGGCGCTGATCCTGATGCTCTCGAAGCTGCCGGTGCGGGATGCCTGGCCCCTGCTTGCCCGCCGCGCCCGCTTCGACCTCCGCACGGCGAAGGAAGCGGCCAAGCTCCTCCTGCGCACCCTGGGGCTGCGCTGACATGTGCGGCATCGCCGGTTTCATCGACCCTTCCAGGGATCGCGACACGCTGGAGGCCATGACCGCCGCCATCGCGCGCCGCGGGCCGGACGATTTCGGCCACCATTATGAGGGCGGGGTGGCGCTCGGCCACCGCCGGCTGTCGATTATCGACCTCTCGCCGCTCGGCCACCAGCCGATGCGCTTCGAGTCGCTGCTGCTCGTCTACAATGGCGAGATCTACAATTATGCCGAGGTCGCCCGCGACCTCGCTGCGCAGGGCTACAGCTTCACCTCGCACAGCGACAGCGAGGTGCTGATCAAGGCCTTCCACTGCTGGGGACCGCGCTGCGTCGAGCGCTTCGTCGGCATGTTCGCCTTCGCCGTCTACGACGAGGCGGAGCGCGCGCTCTACCTGGTCCGCGACCGGGCCGGGGTGAAGCCGCTTTATTATTACGAGAAAGACGGCCGTATCGCCTTCGGCAGCACGCTGTACGCGCTGCGGCCCTACCTCTCGCCGGAGGAGCGGACGGACATCGATCCTGACGCTTTGTCCGAATATCTCACCCTGGGCTATGTCGGCAGCGGCGCGTCCATCCTCCGGCCCGTCCGCAAGCTGCCCGCCGCGCATTATCTGAAGTTCGCCGGCGGCAGGAGCGAGGTCCATCGCTACTGGAACGTCGAATTCGTCGCGAACGACGCCTGGCGCGGCCGCAGCGAGGACGACCTCGTCGACGAGCTGGAAGCGATCGCCGTCAGCGCCTTCAAGTATCGGATGGTCGCCGACGTCCCCGTCGGCGTGTTCCTCAGCGGCGGCGTCGACAGCTCGCTGGTGACGGCGATCCTGGCGCGGCACCACGGCCGGCTCAGCACCTTCACGATCGGCTTCAACGAGCCTGATTATGACGAATCCGCGGCCGCGCGGCGGATCGCGCAGCATCTCGGCACCGATCACCACGAGGCGGTGCTCACCCACGCCACGGCCGAGACCATCCTCGAAGACTTTTACGAGATCTACGACGAGCCGCATGGCGACGGCTCGTGCATCCCGACCAGCTTCGTCTCCGGCCTCGCCAAGGCTAACGGGATGAAGGTCGTGCTGAGCGCCGACGCCGGCGACGAGCTGTTCGGCGGCTATGTCCGCTACACCGAGTTCATGCGCCGCTGGGAGCAGACCCGGCGCCTCGGGCGGGTGGGACGCGGCGCCGCCCGCGCCGCCGCCGCCTCTCTCGCCGCGCTGGCGCCGGCGCGGTGGCGCGGCCGGCTGAACCGCTATGCCGAGCTGTTTGGCGAGCAGAGCTTCATCCATTTCTCCCAGACCAGCCTCAAGAATGGGCCGACCGCCGAGCTCGGCCGCATCTTCCCCGCCTATCGCGAGCATGCCACCGGCGGCGGCCCGGGCGACCTCCTCGCGCAGCTCAGCGAGTGGGACTTCAAGCGCTACATGGTCGACGACCTGCTGGTGAAGGTCGACCGCGCGACCATGTACCACAGCATCGAGGGCCGGGAGCCGTTCCTCGACCATCGGCTGGTGGAGTTCGCCGCCCAGCTGCCGACCGAGTTCAAGATCCGCGGCGGGGACGCCAAATATCTGCTCAAGAAGCTGCTCGGCCGCTACCTTTCCGAGCCGCTCTTTCGCCTGCCGAAGAAGGGTTTCGCCGCGCCCCTCAACGATTGGGTGCGCGACTCCTACCACGACCGGTTCATCGAGGTGCTATCGGGCGGCGAGACCGCGCTGTTCGACCGGCGCCACATCGCCGCGATGCTGGCGCGGTACCGGGCCGGCAAGCCGGTCAATTACACGTTGCTGTGGTTCCTGTTCAGCTTCCACCTCTGGTACGCGAAGTGGATCCGGTGAGCGCCGGCCCGAAGGAGCGGCTCGCCTTCCTCCTGCCGAATTTCCGGGGCGGCGGTGCCGAGCGCGTCGCCCTCACGCTCATCCACGATTTCGTCGGGCGCGGGTACGAGGTCGACCTCGTCCTGGTTCGTGCCGCCGGCGAGCTGCTCGACCAATTGCCATCGTCCGTGAACCTGGTCGACCTCGGCGCCTCGCGCTTCGTCGGGGCGCTGCTGCCGCTCGCGCGCTACCTCAGGCGGCGGCGGCCGCACGCCGTGCAGGTTCGGATGTGGCCGCTGACCATCGTCGCCATTCTCGCGCGCGCGCTCGCCCGCTCGCGGACGAGGCTGGTGCTGAGCGACCACTCGCCCTTGTCGCGCCATTATGCCCACTCGCCGCGCATGCTGCGGCTGCTCCGCTGGACGGTGCGGCTTCTCTACCCCCGCGCCGAGGCCCGCATCCTGGTCTCCGAGGGCGCCGCGGAGGATCTTGCCCGGCTGAGCGGCCTCCCCCGCGACTTCTTCACCGTGATCTACAATCCCCTGTCCCGCATCGCGCCGCCCGCGCCTTCGGCGGAGGTGGAGGAATTGTGGGACGGCTGCGACGGCCGCATCGTCAGCATCGGCTCCCTCGTGGCGATCAAGAACCACGCGCTCCTCATCGACGCCTTCGCGCGGCTCCGGCGCCATCGCCGCGCGCGGCTGCTGGTGCTTGGCGCCGGGCCGCTGCTCGACGCGCTCCAGGCGCAGGCGGCGCGGCTGGGGGTCGGGGAGGACGTCCGGTTCCTCGGCTTCGTCCGCGATCCCGCACCCTTCCTCGCCTCGGCCGACCTGTTCGCCCTTTCCTCCGATTTCGAGGGTTTCGGCAACGTGCTCGTCGAAGCGATGTGGCTCGGGGTCGACGTCGTCAGCACCGATTGTCCCACCGGCCCGCGCGAGATCCTCGGCGACGGCGCGTTCGGAAAGCTGGTGCCGTGCGGCGACGCGCACGGCCTCGCCGATGCGATGGCGGCGGCGCTGCGCAATCCCTCGCCGCCCGACCGGCTGAAGGCGCGGGCGGCGGCGCTCTCCGGGCCGGCGACGATCGAGCGCTACCTCGAGCTGCTCCTCGGCCGGCCCGCTACTTCCTGACGCCGCGGACTATGGCGGTATTGGACGCGCCGATCATGCGGAAGCCGGCGAACGTCACCTCCGCGCCATTGTCGCGGAACATCTTCGCGACGCGCGCCACGCGCTGCGGATTGTCATATTCGGGCGAGAACATGTCGAACGTGTCGAGCACCGCCCATTCGCGCCGCTGCTCCGGCGCCAGGCCGCCCGGCATCACCCGGTCCATGTCGACGAGCGGGATGAACCGGTTGAGCGCGCCGAGGCGGACGCGGCTGAGCGCGCGGCTGAGGCCCATCATCCAGCCGACATTCGCCTCGATCAGCTTAAGCAGGCGCTCGTGCGACATCCGCTTGGTCAGCGGGCGCAGCAGGTACTTGGCGTGGAGCTTCGTCCAGAAGCCCTTCACCGGATAGAAATCGACGGCGATCTGCCCGCCCGGCTTCGCCTTGGCGATGAGCGCGCGCACCGACGCCTCGAAATCCGGCGTGTGCTGGAGCACGCCCATGCAGAAGACCTTGTCGAAGCTGCCGTCGGGGAAGGGCAGCTCGTAGATGCTCGCCTGGAACAGGCGGAACCGATCGCCGCCGAGGCCGGCATTGTTGGCGTAATTGGCCTCGACCGCGCTCGAATAATCCACCGACCAGAGCCGCGCCCGCGTGCGCTCGAGGACGACACGGCTGAACCGGCCGGCGCCGGATCCCACCTCCAGCACGTCCTCGCCGTCCATCTCCTCCGCCGTCCAGCCGGTGGTCTCGAAGAAGCGTTGCTCGCTCTGGGTCTGCCCCTCGGTCGGCCGGTCGATCTGGGTGGCGCGGAACAGGTTCCACTGCTTGCCGAAATTCGCGGTATAATTGCTCGGATCGCAGATGCGCGGAACCTGCCGGACGATCGGGAAGCGATGCCCTTCCGCGTCGACCAGCGCGCCCTCGGCCTCTTCGAGCGGCAGGCCGTTGGCCGGATTGATCAGGGCAATGTCCATCTTCGCCTCGTTCGTGCGCGCGTGGGGTCCGGGGTCGGTCGGGAGATCAGGGCAGGCGCCTACGGTGCCCGCCCGAGGCGCGTCAAGGCCGGAACGGCGTGCCGTTGAGCAGCAGCTCGCCGTCGATCCTGACCCCGTAGAGCGACACAGCCAGGCTCTCGATCGTGTTGCGGCCGACATAATGGCCGCGCGGATAGCCCATCGAGCGAGTGGTCTGCCGCATCGTGCAATTCACATAGGTCGCCTTCACCGTCCACGGCAGGACGGCCCCGCCGACGGCGAGGAAACGGCAGCGCTCGAAATAGGGATTCGGCGTCTCGCCGGCGTCGACGAGGGGGCCGTCGGCGCGGCCCTCGCGATACACCTTGCCGTTCGGCGACAGCTTGGGATCGTCGGTGAACAGGCAGTCGGTGAAGCGCGTCATCGCCTTGGGGTCGGGGGTCTCGAACACCCGGACGACGGTGCCGACGAAGGTGCAGCTGGTGAACCGGAAGCCCGGCTTGCAGGGCCAGGCCGACCAATTGGCCGTGCCGATGAAACGGCAGCGCACGAAGTCGACGTCCCGGCTGTCCCCGGTATCGGCGACCATGCCGCAGCCGAA
>JAFAZW010000074.1 GCA_019239415.1 Alphaproteobacteria bacterium | reverse complement strand
ACCGCGTCGATCACACGCTCGCGAAGATCCTGGGAATAAGCTCGAGGCATAAGGGCTGGCCTCCTCACACCAGCCCTCAGCTTGAATCACAACACAGCCGCGTTGGGAATCCCCAATCGATTCAATCTAAGCTCAGCGTGCTCTAGCCTGCGCTTCGCGACGGCCTCGCCTCAGCCCCGGTACCAGTCGCGCCCGAGCCGGCGTGCGGCGATGAAATACAGGGCCGAGCTCAGCAGGTAGAAGCCGAGACCGTAGAGGATCGAATATTGCAGGGAGTCGGCGCCGTGCGCGGCCTTCATCCGGTCCGACAGCCAGCCGAGGAAGTAGATGCCGAAGGCGATGCCGATCAGGTTGTTGATGAACAGGAAGCTGGCCGAGGCGGTGGCGCGCATCGTCGGCGGGACGATGTGCTGGACGGCGGCGATGACCGGGCCGAGCCAGGCCAGAGCGAGCATCTGGCCGAGCGCGAACAGAGCCCAGGCAGTGGGCAGGTTCGGCGCGAACAGGCCCGCGGCGAAGGCGGGGGCCGTGCCGAGGAAGCAGCAGGCGGGAATGAGGGCATAGCCGGCGGGGCGGCCGGGGCCGACCCGGTCGCCGATCCAGCCGCCGAGCCAGGTCCCGGCGGCACCGCCGACGAGGACGATCGAACCGTAATACCAGCCGACCTCCCCGACCGAGAGGCCGAAGCTGCGGTTGAAGAAGCTCGGCAGCCAGAAGATCAGGCCGTAGCCGAGGATCGATCCCGAGGCGGCGCCGAAGGAGAGGAGCCAGAAGCTCGGATTGCCCGCGAGCGTCCGCATGGTCGCGGCGAAGGACGGTGCCGGCGCCGCCGCGCCGTCCCCGTCGAACCGGCCGCGCGGCGGTTCGGCGACGAGCAGCTTGATCGCAAGCGCCGGCGGGAGGCCGACGAGGCCGACGATCAGGAAGGCGCTGCGCCAGCTGAGATGTGCCGCCAGCCAGCCGCCGAAGAAGACGCCGAGCGCCGAGCCCAGCGGAATGCCGAGCGAGAAGAAGGCGAGCGCCCGCGCCCTTTTCTCCTTCGGATAATAATCGGCGATGAGCGCGTAGGAGGGGGCGATGCCGCCCGCCTCGCCGATCGCGACGCCCATGCGCGCGGCGACGAGCTGGCCGTAGCTCGCCACCAGGCCGCAGGCGGCGGTGAACAGGCTCCACAGCGCCACCGCGCCGGCGATGATGTTCACCCGGCTCCTGGTGTCGGCGAGGCGCGCGATCGGGATGGCGATGACGGCGTAGAAGATGCCGAACACGACACCCAGCTGGCTGAGCGCCGTGTCGGAGAGGCCGAATTCCTTGCGGATCGGCACCGCCAGCACACCGATCACGTTGCGATCGACGAAGTTGAACACGTAGGCAAGGAGGAGGATGGCGAGGACGGTTCCCCCGCGGCTGTGCTTGGCTGCCATCCTCCGCGCCTAGCGCCCTTTCCTCAGAAGTTCAGCCCGAAGCTGACGAACGCCGTCCGCGGCGCGCCGTAGAAGACCGTCAGCA
This sequence comes from Alphaproteobacteria bacterium, assembly GCA_019239415.1. GTDB lineage: Bacteria > Pseudomonadota > Alphaproteobacteria > Sphingomonadales > Sphingomonadaceae > Allosphingosinicella. The sequence continues at coordinate 12,624 of JAFAZW010000074.1, read as the reverse complement.
CGCCCTCCTTGCCGAGCGCCGGGATGTAATTCCCCCCGGCATTCTTGAGCAGCACGCCGGTCTTCGGATCCGCCGACAGGAAGGTGTAGCCCGACGTGATGTAATGCTTGTTCGTCAGGTTCTTGCCGTGGACGCCGATGTTCCAGCGGTCGCCCTTGGAATGGTAGACGAGGCTGGCGTCCCAGGTCGCGTAGGCCGGCTGGTCGAGGAACGGGTTGGCGATCTCGAACTGGTAGGTCTTCGACTTGTAGGCAACCGTGGTGTTGAAGTTCAGCTTACCGTCGCCGACCGGCGCGTCGTAGGCGAGCGTGGCGCTGCCGGTCCATTTCGGCGTGTTCTGGACGTGGCGGTAGGCGGCGACGTCGGTCGGCCCCACGCCGGCCACCTGGGTGATGTAGCGCCGGAACTTGGCGTCGATATAGCCGCCGGTCAGCGCCAGCGAGAGCGTGTCGCCGGGGTGCATGAAGTCGCGGGCGAGCTTGGCGCTCCCCTCGAACTCGACGCCCTGGTAGCGCGCCTTGCCGGCATTGGTGGTGACGCCGCAGAAGGTCGCGAGGCCGTTCACGGTGCAGGCCGACGAGCCCGGGATCTGCACGTTGGTGTAGTCGGCGCGGAACAGGGCGATGGCGACGTTCGCCCGGTGGTCCCACATCGACGCCTTGTAGCCCAATTCGTAGCTGTTCACCTTCTCCGGCTTGAACTGGAGGAAGGCGCCGATCTCGCTCTGCTGGAGCACCTTGTCGCCGTTCAGGTCCGGCGCGTTGACGCCGACGCCGCGCGGGTCGAAGCCGCCGCCCTTGAAGCCCTGGCTGAAGCTCACATAGAGGTTCTGGGTATCGGTCGGCTTGAAGCTGATCGACGCGCGCGGCGTGAACTGCTTCCACGACGCGCTGCCGTTGAAATTGGTGCTCGGCGCCCCCAACGGCACGCCCGGCGCCCCGAACAGCGGCGCGCCGCCGTTCAGGTAATTCTGCCTCAGGATGTTGGCGTGGCGCTTGTCCCACGTGTAGCGGCCCCCCGCCGAGACGCTGAGCTGCGGGGTGATGTCGTAGGTGAAGTCGCCGAAGATCGCCGAGGTGTTGGTGTGCACCTGGGCGTTGGTGAACGCGGACAGGCCGGCGAGCGTCGTGAAGATGCGCACGTCGAACGGCGTCTTGGCGTTGGCGTCGAGATAATAGTAACCGAGGATGCCGTTGAGGTTCCCGCTGTGGAGCAGGAACTGCAGCTCCTCGCTGGTCTGGCTGTTGTTGTAATAGCCGAGCACGTCGACGTCGGTCGCCGGCAGGGCGTCGAAGTCGATCGGGGTCGAGCTGTCATCCTTGCGGTAGGCGGCGATGTTGCGGACGGTGAGGAAATCGCTGAGCTTGAACTCGCCGAACAGCGAGACGCCGTAGGATTTCACCTCCTGCTTGGGCGTGTTGAGGCCGCCCTGGGTGTCGTAGACATTGGCCAGCACCGGCGTGTTCGTCTGGAAGCTGGTGAGGACGCGGTGGCCGCCGCGCGGGCTCGAATTGTCCTTCGTATAATCACCCGCAAGGCGGACGAAGACGTTGTCGTGGTTATTGACCTCGATCGAGAGCCGGCCCGCCCAGATGTCCTGGTCGTAATTCTGGCGTCCGGTGGTCAGGTTCTTGCCGTAGCCCTGCCGCGAAAGCCGTGCCACCGACGCCCCCAGCCGCAGCACGTCGCCGACGGGGATGCTGCCCGAGACGATCGCATCGGCCTGCCGATAGGTGCCGAGATCGCCCTTAAAGTGGAATTCGGGCGTGTCGCCGAGCCGGCGAGTGACATATTTGATGGCGCCGCCGATCGTGTTGCGGCCGTAGAGCGTGCCTTGGGGCCCGCGCAGCACCTCGATGCGCTCGACGTCGTAGATGGCGAGCACCGCCGCCTGCGGACGGTTCAGGTAGACATCGTCGATGTAGAGGCCGACGCCCTGCTCGAAGCCGGCGACCGGGTCCTGCTGGCCGATGCCGCGGATGAAGGCCGAAAGGGTCGAGTTGGTGCCGCGCGAGGATTCGAGCGTGACGTTCGGCGTTGTCTCGGCGATCTCGGTAATGTCGAGCGCGCCCTGGTTCTCGAGCTGCGCGCCGGTAAAGGCGGTCACTGCGATCGGCACGTTGAGCAAGGTCTCCGCCCGGCGGCGGGCGGTGATGACGATCGTGTTCTGGTCGGGCACCGCCTCGTCGCCCTGCGCGACCGCCTGCTGCGCGGCGCCGTTCGGCGGCGTCGCCGGAGCCGGCGGCGTGGTCTGGGGATTGTCCTGCGCCCAGAGCGGCGCGGCGGCGGCGAGCGCGGCCGCCGCGGAGCCGAGGCGGAAGGCGGTGAGCAGATGCTTGCGGGTCATGGGAAAGTCTCCTGGCTCAAGCGGTAAGTTCGGTGGCGGGAACGGGCGGCAGGGTCGCCGCGAAATCGCGAAGCGCGCGGTTGAAGCGCTCGGGTTGCTCGAGGTGCGGCGAATGGCCGGAGCGATCGAAGGTGAGGCCGCGGGCGTCCGGCAGGGCGGCGACGATATGGTCGGCCGTTTCCGGCCCGTAGAGGTGGCTGTGGGCGCCGCGCACCACCAGCATCGGTTGCGCGATGCCGGGCAGCGCCTCGCGGAAATCCTCCTCGACCAGCGACGACCACAAGGCGCCAACGGCGCGCGCGTCGGCGCGGACGAAGCATTCGCTCGCCCAGCGCGCCATCGGTTCGGTGCGCTCGTCCAGCGGGCTGGCGAAGATCGCCGCACCGGCCGCCGAGGCGAAGGCGGGGAAATCGTCGGCGATCGCCTGCCGCCGCGCGTCGACATGCTCCTGGCTGAGGCCGAGCGTCCAGTCCTCGTCGTTGAGCACGCAGGGGGTCATGTCGACGACCACGCCGGCGGCGAAGCGCGGCGCCTCCGGCCCGGCGAGCAGCCGCCAGACGACGGAGGCGCCGAGCGACCAGCCGATCGCGATCGCACCTTCGAGCTCCAGCCGCTGCACAAGCTCGGCGACGTCGGCGGCGAGCCGGCCGAGGTCGGGCGGCGGATGGCCGCTCGCGGTGCGGCCGTGGCCCCGCAGGTCGACGCGAACGACGCGAAACCCTTCACCGGCGAGCGCCCGCTGCGGCTCGAAAAACTCGGCATTGGCCATGAGGCCGTGGAGGAAGACGAGCGGCCGCCCCTCGCCCTCGTCATGATAGGCGATATCGGCCCCGTCCGACGCGGCGAATCGATTCAAGCCCCTCTCCCTGCGGTGCCCCCCGGCACCCGTCTCAAGCTCCTGCGCATCGCACTGGTTGAAACCTGAGTCAATATTCAAGTTGAAACCTGATTCAACATTTCTCCTTCATCACGCCTGCACGGCGGCGGGTCAGTAGAGAAAGGTCCTTAGGCCAGGAGGTGAGAGCGGTGCCTCGTTCCGATCCGATCGTCCCGCTGGCGGATTTGCTCCTGGTCGCCGTATTGGGCAGCGGCGGCGGCACCTTCTGCCTGCTTCTCCTGATCGTCGGGTGCGGGACGTTGGCGGGCGGCTTCCCTGCCGTGCTCGCCGCCGCCCCGCTCGTCGGCATCCTGCTCTTCGCCCTCGGCTTCGTCGCCGCCGTTCTCGCGACCCTCGTCTGGGGCATGCCGGCGATGCTGCTGCTGCGCTGGGCGCGCGCGGAAAATCTCGGCACCTACGCCCTCGCCGGCCTGGCCGGCGCCCTTCCGGTCGACGCTCTCCTCGGCGCCGGCACGCCCCTCGAGTTCGCGTTGGCGCTACCCTATGGGACCGCCACGGGAGCCGCCTTCTGGTGGGTCGTCCGCCGGGATGCGCTCCGCCACCATGCCGGCGGCTGAGGCCTGCTTGCGGCGGCGGGATCGCGCCCGTAGGAGGCCTGCCAGCGCACCCCTCCAGCAGGAGCCTGCCTCATGCTTCTCGACCGCCGCCAGCTCCTCGCTTCCGCCGCCGCCGCCGGTCTCGCGGGCCTGGCGGGACCCGCCTTCGCGGCGCTCGATCCGAAGTTGACGCGGGTGCTCGATGCGATTGCGTGGGACTTTCTCCAACAATCGCCCGAGACGCTGAGCCAGCTCGGCCTCGATACAGGCGCCCACGCGGCCGCGCGCGGGCAGCTCTCCGACCGCTCGCCCCGTGCCCGCGCCCGCACTATCGCCGACATCGCCCGGCACCGGCGCATGCTCGCGCAGGTGAACCGGGCGGCGCTCACCGGCCACGACCGGCTCGTCTACGACAGCGTCGCCTGGTCGCTCGCCAACGCCGCCCAGGGGACAGGTTTCCCCTATGGCGGGATCGGCGATTTCGGCGGCGGCAACCCTTATGTGATCAGCCAGCAGGACGGCGCCTACCAGGGCATTCCGGAGTTCCTCGATTCGATCCATCGGGTCGAGAACCGTGCCGACGCCGAAGCCTATCTCGCCCGCCTCGCCGCCTTCGCCCTGGCCCTCGACCAGGAGACGCAGCAGGCGGTGCACGACGCCGGCCTCGGCGTCCTGCCCCCCGACTTCGTCCTCGACACGGCGCTCGCCCAGCTACGCGACCTCAGGGCGACTCCGCCCGCCAAGGCGCGGCTCGTCACCTCGCTGACCCGCCGGACGAGCGAGCACGGCATCCCGGGCAACTGGGCCGCCCGCGCCGAGGCGATCGTCGTCCGCTCCGTCTATCCCGCCCTCGACCGCCAGATCGCCGCCCTGGGGCAACTTCGCCGCCGGGCGCGGCCGGAGGCCGGAGTCTGGAAGCTGCCGCAGGGCGCGGCTTATTATCGCTGGCTGCTCGAATATTCGACCAGCACCGCCCGCACCCCCGACGAGATCCACCGCATGGGCCTCGAACAGGGCCGCGACCTCGACGCCCGGATGGACGCGGTGCTCCGCGCGCAGGGCCTGACCCAGGGCACCGTCGGGGAGCGCCTGCAGGGACTCACGCGGGACCCGCGCCAGCTCTTCCCGGACACCGATGCCGGCAAGCGCGAGGCGGTGGCTTACGTCGAATCCAAGATCGCCCAACTGCGCGCCCTGCTGCCTTCGGTATCGAAGATGCGCATGGCGGCGCCGCTCCAGGTGAAGCGGGTGCCGCCCGACATCGAAGCCGGGGCGTCGCTCGGCTACATGAACTTCGCCTCGCTCGACGGGAAGCGGCCGGCCATCTACTACATCAACCTCAAGTCGACCTCGAACTGGCCGAAATTCACCATCCCCTCCCTCTCGGCGCACGAGGGCCTGCCCGGCCACACCTGGCAGGGCGCCTATGTCGCCGAGCACCGCGAGGACGTGCCGCTCATCGCCTCGCTGATGGGCTTCAACGCCTATACCGAAGGCTGGGCGCTCTATTCGGAGCAGCTCGTCGACGAGCTCGGCTATTACAAGGACGATCCCTTCGGGCAGGTCGGCATGTACCAGGCGCTGCGCTTCCGCGCCTCGCGCCTCGTCGTCGACACCGGCCTCCACGCCAAGCGATGGACCCGGCAGCAGGCGGTCGACTACATGCTCGCGACCACCGGCCGCTCCCGCGCCGCCTGCACCAGCGAAGTGGACCGCTATTGCGCCTCGCCGGGCCAGGCCTGCGGCTACAAGGTCGGGCATACCGAGATCGTCCGGCTGCGGGAGAAGGCGAAGGCGGCGCTCGGCCCCCGTTTCGACCTGCGCGATTATGACGACGCGGTGATCGAGGCGGGGGCCGTGCCGCTCGCCGTCCTCGCCACCGCGATCGACGATTATATCGCCCGCGCGAGGGGTTGAGGCGGTGCCGGCGGCGAAGCCGCGCTTCCTGACCTTCACCCGCATCGGCTTCGCCGCACGCGGCCTGATGTACGCCCTGGTGGCTTACCTGACCCTGCGCCTCGGCCGGCCGGAGGATGCCGGCGGCGCCCTCGCCTATCTCGGCAGCGGCGCCGGCCGCGCCGTGCTCGCCGTGATGGCGCTCGGCTTCGCGGCCTACGGCGTCTGGCGCCTCGCCGATGCCGGCCTCGATCTCGAAGGGCGCGGGCGGGAATGGAAGGACCTCGCGGTGCGTGCCGGCGGGGCGGGGAGCGGCGTCATCCATCTCGGCCTCGCGCTGACCGCGGCGAAGCTCGCTTTGGGCTGGTCGCACGGCGGCGGCGGATCGAGCCGCAAGGCGGAAGGCGGCGCGGCGATGGCGCTGCACCTGCCGCTGGGCGACTGGCTGCTCCTCCTCGCCGCCGCCGCCTGCGCCGGCGCCGCGGTGGGGCAATGCGTCAAGGCCGCCCGGCGCCGGTTCGTCCGGCATCTGCGACCGGACGTCCGCGAGCGCTGGTGGGTGCTGGCGGCCGGATGCGCCGGCTATGCGGCCCGCGGGGCGGTATTTGCGGCGGTGGCGTGGCTGCTGTTCCGGTCCGGGACCGACCGCAGCCCGAGCGAAGCCGGCGGATTGGGCGACGCGCTCCGGTCACTGTCCGGTCCGCTCCGCTTCGCCGTCGCGTCGGGTCTCGGCATTTTCGGCATGTATTGCCTGATCGAAGCCTGGTTCCGGGTCCTTCCGGACCCGGCCTTCAAGGACCGGCTCAAGCAGGCGGCGCGCCGATAGCCGCAGGACTTGCCCGAACCTGAAAACCGGTTCAACTTCCAACCGTCTTGCCGGGGGAGGACGATGGCGATCACGAACGAGGCCGCGGCGGCGGCCGAGAAGGAGCCGAGGACCGAGCGCGGCCGCAAGACGGTGCGCAAGCTGATCGAGGCGGCGGCCGCCGAATTCGGCGAGCGCGGTTTCCACGACGCGGCGATCACCGGCATCACCCAGCGCGCGGGCGTCGCGCTCGGCAGCTTCTACACCTATTTCAACTCCAAGGAGGAAGTGTTCCGCGCCCTGGTCCGCGACATGAGCCGCGCCACCCGCGCCCATGTCGCCGAAGCGGTGAAGGACGCCCCCAACCGCCTCGCCGCCGAGCGGCTGGGGCTCACCGCGTTCATCGAGTTCACCCGCCGGCATCCGGAGCTCTACCGGATCGTCGAGGAGGCGCAGTTCGTCGCCCCCGACGTCTATCGCGAGCATTACCTCTCCTTCGTCGACGCCTACAAACGCAACCTGCGGGCGGCACGCCACCGGCTCGAGATCGGCGGCGGCTCGGGCGACCTCGACGAGATCGAGGAAGCGCTGGCCTGGGCCCTCATCGGAATGAGCGTGTTCCTCGGCATGCGCTACGGAGTGTGGGACCAGGGCCTGTCGCCCAAGCGGGTCGCCGACATCGCCATCGACATGGTCTCGGAGGGGATAAGGTTCCGGTAGCCGCATGCTGAACGCCTTCCCCGACCTGCTCGCCCGGCGGGCCGAACTCTCCGGCGACGCGGTCGCCTTCGAGGAACTGGCGACGGCGCGGTCGCACACCTATCGCGCGCTCGGGGAGCGGGCGGCGCGCGCCGCCGGGCTGCTGCGCGCCCGCGGCATCGGCGAGGGCGACCGCGTCGGCATCCTCTGCCGCAACCGCATCGCCTTCTTCGAATTGCTCTTCGCCTGCGCGCGGATCGGCGCGATCCTGGTGCCGCTCAACTGGCGGATGCCGCCGGCGGAGCTGGCAACGCTCGTCGCCGACGCCGGGCCGGTCCTGCTGTTCGCCGGCGCCGAGGACGAGGCGGCGGCGGCGGGCCTCGCGCTGCCCACCATCGGCCTCGACCGGGACTATGCGGCGCTGGTCGCGGCGGCGGATCCGGTGGCGCCGGGCGACTGGCCGGCCGACGGCATCTGGTACCTGCTCTATACGTCCGGAACCACGGGGTGCCCGAAAGGAGTCATCTACACTTTCCGGATGGCGCTCGCGAACCATGTCAATATCGGCTCGGCCATCGACCTCGCCTCGACCGACACGACCGCGAACTTCCTGCCGCTCTTCCACACCGCGGGCATCAACCTCCACACCCTGCCGACGCTCTTTCAGGGCGGCCGCGTGCTCATCCTGCCGGGCTTCGATCCCGAGGCCATCGTGGCGCTTCTCGAGGCCCGCCGGCTCGACACCTTCTTCGCGGTGCCGACCGTCTACCACGCGCTGCTCGACCATCCCCGCTTCGCCGCCGCGCCGCTCGACCGGGTGCGCCACTGGGGCTGCGGCGGCGCGCCGCTTCCGGAGCCGGTGGCGGCGCGGGCGCGGGCGCTGGGCATCCGCATCTGCGCCGGCATGGGGATGACGGAGACCGGGCCCACCGCCTTCCTCGCGTCCGCCGCGGAGGCCTGGACGCACCTCGGCTCGGTCGGCCGCCCGCAGCTCCTCGTCAGCGCCCGCATCGTCGGCCCGTCCGGCGAGGCGGTGCGCGACGGCGACGTGGGAGAGCTGCAATTTTCGGGTCCCGGCATCACCCCGGGCTATTGGAACGACCCGGCCGCGACGCGCGCGGCGTTCACCGAGGACGGCTGGCTGCGCTCCGGCGACCTCGCCCGCCGCGACCCGGACGGCCTCTGGTACATCGAGGGGCGGTGCAAGGAGATGTTCATCTCCGGCGGCGAGAACGTCTATCCGGCCGAGGTCGAGAAGGTGCTCGCCGCGCATCCGGCGATCGCCGAGGCCGCCGTCGTCGCGGCGCCGCACCCGCGCTGGGGCGAGGTCGGCCGCGCCTTCGTGCAGATCGCGAGCGGCCGGCCGCAGCCGGGCACCAAGGAGCTCGAGGCCTTCTGCCGCACCCGCCTCGCCGCCTACAAGGTGCCGGAGAGCTTCCATTATGTCGCCGATTTCCCGCGCAGCGCCGGCGGCAAGGTCCAGAAGCATTTGCTCGGTTGATGCGGCAGGCGACGGGGCACCTGGCGATCGCAACGCCGGGGCAGGGGCTGCACGAGATCACGCGCGACGTGGTCGACTGGGCTGCGGAGCAGGGCATGCGGGAGGGCCTGCTCACCCTGTTCTGCACCCATACCTCCGCGTCGCTGCTGATCCAGGAAAATGCCGCCCCCGCCGCCCGCGCCGACCTCGAGCGCTATTTCGCCCGCATCGCGCCGGAGGATCCGGCGGCCTATGCCCATCACGACGAAGGCCCCGACGACATGCCCGCCCACCTGCGCGCGGCGCTCACCCAGACCCACCTCGCGATCCTGCTGACCGGCGGCCGCCTCGCGCTCGGCACCTGGCAGGGCATCTACCTGTTCGAGCACCGGCGGCGGCCCCACCGGCGGGTGGTGGCGGTGCACTTGATGGGGGAATAACGAAAATGGGGACACGTATCTTTTGCAAAAGGTACGTGTCCCCAAGCTACGCCCCGACGCTCGCCACCTGGAGGGCCTCCGCTTCCTCCCTCACCCGTGCCTCCGGCACCGAGGCGGCGATGGCGGCGGTGAGCTGGTCGGCGGTGAAGGGCTTGGCGAGGACGAGGACGTCCTCGGGGCGGCGGGCGATGGACTGGGCGTCGGCATAGCCGGTGATGATCACCGCCGGCAGCCCGGGCCGGAGCGCCCGCGCCTGGCGGATCACCTCGGCGCCCGAGACGTGCGGCATCGCATAATCGGTGATCAGCAACTCGCAGCACCCGGGATCGCCGCGCAGCAGCGAGAGGACGCCCGCACCGTCCGACGCCTCGACGACGGCGTGGCCGAGGTCGCGGAGCAAGGCGGCGGTGGTCGTGCGCACGCCGTCATGATCGTCGACGAGCAGGATCTTGAGCGGCCGCACCCGCGCGGTGCGGCGGCCGCTGCCGGCGGCATCGGCGGCAGCCGCCACCTCGGGCGCGCGCGGCAGCCAGATCTGCGCGCGCGTGCCGGCGCCGACCTCGCTCTCCATGCGGAACGCGCCGCCGGACTGGCGGGCGAAGCCGTAGACCATCGACAGGCCGAGGCCCGTGCCCTTGCCGACTTCCTTGGTGGTGAAGAAGGGCTCCATCACCTGCTCGAGCATTTCCGGCGCGATGCCGCAGCCGGTGTCGGCGACGGTGAGGACGACATAGTCGCCCGGCGCGAGCCCGTCGGTGCCGGACCCGATCGTGCGGTTCTGAGCCTCGACCGAGATGGTCCCACCGTCGGGCATGGCGTCGCGGGCGTTGATGATGAGGTTCATCAGCGCGAGCTCGAGCTGCGACTGGTCGGCGAAGGCGCACCACAGGCCCTCGCCGACCCGCCAGTCGAGCGCGACCAGCCCGCCCAGGGTATGGGCGAGCAGATCGGTGACCGCGCCGGACAGGGACGCGATCTCGATGCTGGCCGGCGCCAGCTGCTGGCGGCGCGCGAAAGCGAGCAGGCGGCCGACGAGGTCCGAGCCCTGCTCGGCGGCGCGGCGGGTCATCGTGAGCACCTTGGCCTGCTCCTCGGCCAGCGGCAGCCGCCGCTCGATCAGGGTCAGGCCGCCGAGCACCGCGGCGAGAAGGTTGTTGAAATCGTGGGCGATGCCGCCGGTGAGCTTGCCGATCGCATCCATCTTGCGCGCCTGGACCAGCTCGCTTTCGAGCGAGCGCCGCTCGGTGACGTCGGTCAGGGTGCCGGCGAACTCGACCGGCTGGCCCGCCGCGTCGCGCAGCAGCACGGCCTGGTCGTGGAAATGCTTCCAGCCGCCGTCGGCGCATTGCCAGCGATATTCGACCGAGAAGCGGCCGGTCGTCTTGCGCTGCTCCAGCGCGGCGAGGACGCGGTCGCGATCCTCTTCGTGGAGGCGCTCCGCCCACAAGGTCGGGTGCTCGGCGACATGGGCATATTCGTAGCCGGTCATGGCGACGAGATCGCCGCTGATGAAGGCGGGCCAGCGCGGATCGGCGTCGAGCGGCTCGAGGTAGAGGATGATCGGCAGCGACTGGATGATCGCGGCCTGGCGCTGCTCGGCCCGGCGCAGCTCCTGCTCGGCCTTGAGGCGCTCGGCATTGGCGCGCAGGTTGGCGTCGAGCAATGCCTGCTCCTGGCGCGCCTTGCGCTGGATCTCGCGGGTCATCGCGAACAGGTCGACGAACACCGCCACCTTCGAGCGCAGCACGACCGGGTCGACCGGCTTGAACACATAGTCGACCGCGCCCATCGAATAGCCGCGCATCAGATGCTCGGTCTCCTTGTTGACGGCCGAGAGGAAGACGATGGGGATGCGCTTGGTCTGCTCGCGCGAGCGGATGATCTGGGCGGTCTCGTAGCCGTCCATGCCCGGCATGTAGACGTCGAGCAGGATGACGGCGAAGTCGCCCTTGAGGAGGTGGCGCAGCGCCTCCTCGCCCGAGTGGGCGACGACGACCTCGCCGACATCCTCGAGAACGGTGCGGATCGCGAGCAGGTTGCGCTCGTCGTCGTCGACCACGAGGACGCGCGGCCGCTCGTCCGCCTCCGCCTCGGCGAGCGGGGCGAGGTCGGACGGCGCGGCGGCCGCCTTGGCCCGGGGGCGTCGCTGGCTCACCCCTTACTCCGCCGCCGCCGTTTCAGGCGCGAGCGCCGCCGAGCCGACGCCTTCGCGCGCCCGCGCCACCCAGACGCGGAGCAAGGCGAGGAGCAGGTCGATGTCGACCGGCTTGGCGATGTAATCGGAGGCGCCGGCGTCGAGGCATTTCTGCCGGTCGCCCTTCATCGCCTTGGCGGTGACGGCGATCAGCGGCAGCTCGGCGAGGGCGTCGCGCTGGCGGATCTGCTGCATCGTCTCGTAGCCGTCCATCTCCGGCATCATGATGTCGATGAGGGCGATATCGATGCCGGGGGTCTGCTCGAGGATCAGGATGCCGTCCTTGCCGCGCTCGGCGTGGAGCACTTCCACGTCGTAGCTCTCGAGGACGCTCGTCAGCGAGTAGATGTTCCGGATGTCGTCGTCGACGATCAGGATCTTCGCGCCCGCAAGCTCCGGCACGCCACGCGGGGCGGGGCCCGATTCGCCGTCGGGGACGATCTCGAGCAAGGGGGCCGCGGCCTTGATATGGTCGGCAAGATCGCGGAACACCCGGGTGAGCGCCTCGCGCTCGGCGGGTTTTTCGGTCACGCCGAACGCGCCCATGTCGATGACCGACTTCAAGCGATCGGCGCCGGAGATGACGTGGATCGGTACGTGGCTGGTCTGCGGGTCGTGCTTCAACAGGTCGAGCAGCACGAAGCCGTCGATGTCGGACAGGCCGAGATCGAGGGTGATCGCATCCGGCTGCAGCTTGCGCGCCATGGCGAGCGTCCCCGCCCCCGCGGTCGAGACGACGCCCTTGAGGCCCGCGGCGTGGGCGATGTCGACGAGGATCGAGGCGAAGGTGGGATCGTCCTCGACGATGAGGACGAAGGGATCGTCGCCGAGCTGGTCGCGATCGTCGATCACCTCGAAGCCGGTCGGCAGCGCGTTCGGCACGGTCGCGCCGGTATTGTCGTAGCGCGCGGTGGTGCCAGCGACCGAGGCGGCGGGCGCGGCCGTCTGCAGCGGCACGAACAGGGTGAAGGTCGAGCCTTCGCCCGGCCGCGACCGCACCTGCAGCTCGCCGCCGAGCAGGCGTGCGATCTCGCGGCTGATCGAGAGGCCGAGGCCGGTGCCGCCGTACTTGCGGCTGGTCGTGCCGTCGGCCTGCTGGAAGGCCTCGAAGATCAGCTTCTGCTTCTCCGGCGGGATGCCGATGCCGGTATCCGTGACGACGAAGCTGATGAAGCCGTCGCGGTCCTTCGGACCCGGGAGCATGCTGAGGGTGACGCTGCCCTTGTTCGTGAACTTGAACGCGTTCGACAGCAGGTTCTTCAGGATCTGCTGCAGGCGGTTCACGTCCGTGTAGAGCGTCCGCGGCGCGGACGGGTCGAGCTTGACGTC
>JAFAZW010000037.1 GCA_019239415.1 Alphaproteobacteria bacterium | reverse complement strand
GTCGATGTCGGCGGCGCGGAAGACCATGGCGATCGGACCGAAAATCTCTTCTGCCATCAGCGGGCTGTCGAGCGGGACGTCGGTGATGACGCCCGCGGAGAGAAAGGCGCCGGGCCCCTCCGGCTTCTCGCCGCCGAAGCGGAGGGTCGCTCCGAGCGCCTTCGCTTCCGCCAGCTGGTTCAGCACGGTGTCGCGCTGCTCGAAGCTGGACAGCGGGCCCATGTCGGTGGAGGCGTCGAAGGGGTCGCCGGCCTTCACCGCCTGCATCGCGGCGCTGAATCGCTCCAGGAAGGCGTCGTAGCAATCGGCGTGGACGATCATCCGTTTCGCGCAGATACAGGACTGGCCGCTATTCTGGATCCGCGCCTTCACCCCTTGCTTCACCGCCTCGTCGAGATCGGCGGAGGGCATGACGATGAACGGATCGGAGCCGCCGAGCTCGAGCACCACCTTCTTGAGGGCCTTGCCGGCCGCCTCCGCGACCGACTTGCCGGCGCCTTCCGAGCCGGTGAGGGTGACGGCGGCGATGCGGTCGTCGGCGATCAGGTCGGCGACGGTGCCGGACTTGATCGCGAGGTTCTGGAACAGGCCCTCGGGCGCGCCCGCCGAGACGACCATCTCCTCGATGAGGCCGGCGACTCCCTGGACGATGCTGGCGTGCTTGAGGAGGCCGACATTGCCGGCCAGGATCGTCGGTGCGACGAACCGCACCACCTGCCAATAGGGGAAGTTCCACGGCATGATCGCGAGCACCGGGCCGATCGGCAGCCAACGCAGCTCGGCGGTGCCGCCCGTGGCGAGCGCCTGGCGCTGGGGCTCCAGCATGGCAGGTCCGTCCGTGGCGAAGACGCGGAAGCCGGCGACGCATTTTTCGACCTCGGCGACGGCGGTGGCGAAGGTCTTGCCCATCTCCAGCGTCGCCATGCGCGCGAGCCGTTCCTTCTCCGCCTCGAAGCGATCGGCGATCCGGGCGAGGAGGGCGGTGCGCTCGTCGAGCGGCGTCGTGCGCCAGTGGCGGTACGCGGTCGCGGCCCTCGTGATCTTGGCTTCCAGTTCGGGCGGCGTCAGCTCAGAATAGGTCGCGAGCTCCTCACCCGTCGCTGGATTGATGCTTCGAAACATTCGACTTTCCTCGCGCTAGAGGGTTGCTTCACCTTCCCGACTTCCCGATCTCTTTACGGACCTCCTGAAAAGGCGTATTCAGTTCTTGAGAAGCGGCCCAATTTATTTATCACGGCGGGAGGATGATATGAGTGCATCTTTCGCTTTGCTTTCAGCTATCGCGGCGATCGGCGGCGACGGGATTTGCGGCAACGTCCCGCTCATTCTCAACCTGCCTCGTCCCAAGGGAGGGACCGGGGGCGGCGACGATGAGCCGAGGCCCATCGGGCCGCTCGTCATCATCCTCGAGCGACTGGTGGCGGCCGCGGCCGGATTGGCGCTCTGGTCGGTCTTTCGCGGGGAATCCGGCGCCGACACTCGGCTGCTGGCCGCCGTCGGCGTGGGCCTTGCCGCGGGCCTGTGCGTCGGCGCCATCGCGAAGATCGCCGCGCCTCGCGCCTGATGCCGCTCGCGCCCGCGTCGGACCTGGCCCGACCAAGTGCGGCTACAGCGCGGCCGGGAGGCCATAAAGATCATGTTCGTCGGCATCCTCGATGAGCACGCGCACGATGTCGCCCTGGGCCACGTGCGGCGCGTCGCGCAGGTGGACCTCGCCGTCGATCTCCGGCGCGTCGGCCTTGGAGCGGCCGGTCGCGCCGCCTTCCTCGTCGACAAGGTCGACGATGACGTCGATGGTCCGGCCGATCGTGGCCCGCAGCTTCTCCGCCGAGATCCGGGCGGTGAGGTCCATGAGGCGGGCGTAGCGCTCCTCCTTGACCTCCTCGGGCACGGCGCCGGGGAGGCTGTTCGCCGCCGCGCCCTTCACCGGCTCGAAGCGGAAGGCGCCGACACGGTCGAGCCGCGCTTCCGCGAGCCACTGCATCAAATAGTCGAAATCGGCCTCGGTCTCGCCGGGAAAGCCGACGACAAACGAGGAACGGATGGCGATGTCGGGGCAGATCTCCCGCCAGGCGCGGATCCGCTCCAGCACCTTCGCCTCGTTCGCGGGCCGCTTCATCGCCCTCAGCACCGAGGGCGCGGCGTGTTGGAAGGGAATGTCCAGGTACGGCAGGACGAGCCCCTCGGCCAACAGCGGGATGACCAGGTCGACGTGCGGATAGGGATAGACGTAGTGGAGCCGCACCCAGGCGCCGAGCTTGCCGAGCTCCCCGGCGAGGTCGGTCATGTGGGCGCGCACCTCGCCCCCTTTCCAGGGCCAGGCGCCGTGCCTGAGGTCGACCCCGTAGGCCGACGTGTCCTGGCTGATGACGAGCAGCTCCTTCGTCCCCGCCGCGACCAGCTTCTCCGCCTCGCGCAGGATCGCGTCGGGCCGGCGGCTGACGAGATCGCCGCGCAGGCTCGGGATGATGCAGAAGCTGCAGCGGTGGTTGCAGCCCTCGGAAATCTTCAGATAGCTGTAGTGGCGCGGGGTAAGCTTGAGCCCGGCCTCCGGCACCAGGTTGAGATAGGCTGAGGGCGGCATCGGTGCGGCGACGTGGACGGCGCCGACGACCTCCTCATATTGGTGCGGGCCGGTGACGGCGAGGACGTCGGGGAATTTTTCCCGGATGACGTCCGCTTCCTTGCCCATGCAGCCCGTGACGATGACCCGGCCGTTCTCGGCGATCGCCTCGCCGATCGCGGCCAGGCTCTCCTCCTTCGCGGAATCGAGGAAGCCGCAGGTGTTGACGAGGACGACGTCGGCCTGGTCGTAATCGGGCGACAGCTGGTAGCCGTCCGAGCGCAGCTTGGTGAGGATCCGCTCGGAATCGACCAGCGCCTTCGGGCAGCCGAGCGAAACCATGCCGACCTTGGGCGGGGAGGGGAGCTCGAGTTCCATGGGAGCGCGCGACATAGGGGCAGCGACGCCCTTTTCCTACCCCCGCCGTCGCGCCCGCTGAGGGCGACCGGGACGAAAGTCACAAGAAACGCGCAATATCGGCGAGTCCCCGTTCATGGCCAACAGACCAGGCCGCAGGACGCGATTCGTGCCCGCAGGATGTTGAACAGCCGCCGATCGTCATGTTCGTGGCGAACGGCGACGACGCGTCCGCCGACCCGGACGGGCACCGGCCGGGGAGCGGCGTAGCCCGGCTCGGCCGCTCGCGCAGGCGCCGGCACCAGCGCCGCATCCTAGGCCGCGGCGAAGCTCTCGCCGCCGCGCCGCCGTCGAAGGCGATAGGCCGTTTCCCGGCTCATGCCGGCGGCGAGGCTGGCGAGGGTGACCGACCCGCAGAGGGCGAGGGCGTGGATGAAGAGACGCTGCCGCTCCGGCGTCCAGCCATCGTGCCGTCGCCCGACCGGCACCGGATCGAAGGCGAGAACGAGTTCCGAGTCGCGCATGCCTGCTTCATAGCGCAACAAACAGGGCACAGGAAGCAATATGTTCGTTCTACGTTCGGGTCACGTCCCGCGCCGGGAGGTGGCGCGGAAGGTGCGGCCGGTGGCCGCGTCGGTGGTGGCGATCTCCAGCGCCCTGCCATCCGGGGATAGGGTGTAGGTGCGCACCGTCGTGATCCGGCCGTTGCTCTTGCGGGTTTCCTCGACGGTACGGGCGCCGACACGGCGGACGGCGGCGAAGACCGGAACCTTGTACGGACCGCGGACCGGCACGAAGCCACCGGCGAGCCGGGCGGTGAAGGCATAGCCCAGCGCGTGACGGTAGACGAAGCGGTCGCCGTCGAGATGCAGGACGATGGTCCGGGCCTGCTCCGGCACGGCGACGTAGCGCACGCCTTGCCAGGTGCCGGAGACGGCGTGGGCGCCGACGGGAGCGGGTGCGGTGCGCCGCGCGATGTAGACGGTGCGCAGCGGCCCTCTGACGCCGGGGCGCCGGTCGGTCGCGACGTAGGTTGCCGCCCGATCGTCCGCGGCGACGGTCATGGTAACGGTGCGGCTGAGAGTCGGGCCCTCGATGTGGGTGACGATCGCGCGCGGGCCGGCAATGCGGACCGATTCCCAGCGTACCTGGTCGTCGCCCGCGACCGCATGCGGCCGCCCGTCCGCCGGATAGGTGCGCGGCGGCGAGCAGCTGTCGCAGCGATACACGCCGTCCGCGACGCGGTAGACGTCCGTCGGCAGGCCCGCTTGGGTGTCGAGGTCGGACACCCACCGTCCGTCGAACGGCGAGGCCGCCGGGCGTGCCGCGGCGCTCGAGGCGAGGCCCGCGAGGAGCAACGGAAAGACTTTCATCGCCTTATCTTCGCCGCCGGCGATTTCGGGCACAAGCGACTCGACGCAACGGCGCGTTAACCAAGGATGGCAAGGTTTCGGTAAGGGCGGGGGACTAATCCAGATCAAGGGCGGCCGCTGGGAGACGGTGCGTCCGCAATCGGCGTTGCGGCGTCCCCCGCGCCTGTCTGGAGCCTGCACTCGCAATGCGCGGACTGCCGAAAATCTACCCGCCCCGACCGCCGCGCGAGGCGGTCGCGGAGGAGGCGGCTCTCGTGCTCGAGAACGGCGCCGCGGCGGACATCACCCTGCGCAACGTCTCCGCCGAAGGCTTCGGCGCGGAGTGTCCGCGCTTCGTGCGCATCGGCAGCCATGTCCGCCTGGAGCGGGGCGGCCGTCTCCGCCGGGCGCATGTCCGCTGGGCCCTGCCGGGCCGGTTCGGGGCGCTGTTCGTCGAAGGCGATCAGTAGAGGGCCGCGATGCGCGCCAGTCCGGGCTCGTGGGTGAGGTCGAGGTGGAGCGGCGTCACCGAGACGTAGCCGTCGGCGATCGCCTCCAGATCCGTCTCGTGGCCGGGGGTCTGGACGGCTGGCCCGAGGCCGAACCAGAAATAGTCGTAGCCTCGCGGATCCGTGCGCTGGACGATCCGCAGACGGCCATAGTCGCGCAGTCCCTGGCGGCAGACGCGGATGCCCTTGACGGCGTCCGGGGCGAGCGCGGGGAAGTTGACGTTGACGAGCGTGCGCGGCGGCATGGGCGCGGCGAGGAGCGGGCCGAGCACGCGCTCGGCCCAGGCCTCGGCCGCCGCGAACGGCACCGTGTCGCCCATCCCCTCCTTGGCATAGGCCTGGCTGAGGGCGATCGCCGGGATGCCGGCGAGCGCGCCCTCCATCGCCGCCGAGCAGGTGCCCGAATAGGTGACGTCCTCGCCGAGATTGGCGCCGCGGTTCACGCCGGAGAGGACGAGGTCGGGCCGCGCCTCCTTCATGATGTGGGCGAGCCCCATCATCACGGCGTCGGTCGGCGTGCCGGTGACGCAGAAGCGGCGCTCGCCGAGCTTCCTGAGGCGCACCGGCCGGGTCAGGGTGAGCGAATGGCCGGCGCCGGATTGCTCCTCGGTCGGCGCGACGATCCAGACGTCGTCGGAAAAATGCGCGGCGATCCGCTCGAGAAGCTTGAGGCCGCTCGCGTTCACGCCGTCGTCGTTGGTGAGGAGGATGCGCATGGGCGAGGCGCTAGGCGGACGGGAACTGGCGGGCAAGCCGGCAACCATCGCGGCGGGTCGGACGTTCGTTTTGCGCAGGCAAAAGGAGAATGCGATGCAGGTTCCGCACAACAGCTTCGTGGTGGTCGCCGACGGCAGGAAGATGCTGTTCTTCCGCAACGAAGGCGATGCCGAATTCCCGAAGCTGCAGGTCGAGCGCAAACAGGTGCAGGACAATCCCGCCGACCGCGACCAGAAGACCGACGCGCCCGGCCACACGTTCGACGCGTCCGGCGGCGGCGGCCGCAGCGCCTATGAGGAGGTCGACTTCCACCAGCTGGAGGAGGACCGCTTCGCCGCCGAAACGGCCGAGCTGCTGCGCAAGCGCGCGCTCAGGAACGAGTTCGAATCCTTGATCATCGTCGCGCCCCCGCGCACGCTCGGCGAGCTGCGCAAGCATTATCACAAGGAGGTGGAGAAGAGGCTCGCGGCCGAGGTCGCGAAGGATCTCACCGGCCATCCGGTTACGGAGATTGAGAAAATCCTGCAGGCCGAATAGGGTGGCTGTTCCTGGCCGCGGGGGCGGGCCGGGCAGCATCACATCGAGGAGCTTGAAAGACTGTGCGTAACATCCTGATTGCCCTGTCGCTCACCGCCGCAGCCCTGCCTGGCGCGGCGCTCGCCCAGGCCCCCGCCGGCATCGCCGCCGGCATGACCGTCAAGGACACGGCCGGGGGCACGGTCGGCACCGTCGCCCGCGTCGACGGCGGCTTCGTCATCGTCAAGACCGACAAGCACGAGGTCCGCCTGCCGGCCAATTCCTTCACCCCGCACGAGGGCGCCCTGCTGTTCGGCATGACCCAGGCGCAGCTCGATGCCGAGGTCGAGAAGAGCCTCGCCGCCGCGGCCGCCAAGATCGCGCCCGGTGCGACCGTCACCGGCACCGCCGGCGCCGTCGTCGGCACGATCAGCGCGGTCGACGACCAGACGGTGACGATCAAGCTCGCCTCGGGCAATCTGGTGCGAGTGCCGAGGAGCGGCGTCGCGCCGGGTCCGAACGGCGTCGTCGTCGGCGCTACCGCGGCCGACCTCGAAGCGGCGGCGAAGCCGGCGGCGCCGACCAAGTAAGCCGCGCGACTTCCGCGCCAACAAAGAAGGCCGCGCTCCCCGCTGGGGGCGCGGCCTTTCTCTTGGGAGCGGGCGTTAGCCCTTCGCCTTGCGGCGGCGGGCGATGAGGCCGGCGGCGCCGGCGCCGAACAGCAGGGCCATGGGCGGCGCCGGGACCTCGGTCGGCGGACCGGACGAGGTGCCGGTCGAGCCGGAGCTGGTGGAGGCGCTGGTCGAGGCGCTGCTGCTGGCGCTGGTCGACGCGCTGGTCGAGGAGCTGCCGCTCGAGCCCGAAGAACCGGTCGAGCTGGAGCTGCCGGTGGAGCTCGAGCTGCCGGTCGACGAGGAGGATCCGGTGCTGCCGGTCGAGCCGGTGCTGCCCGAGCCGGAGCCCGAGCTGCTGGCGCTCGACGCGCTGGAGGCGGACGAGGCGGAGCTGGCGCTCGAGGCGGAGCTGCTCGAGCTGCCGCCGCTCGACGTGCTGGTCGAGCTGCCGCCCGACGAGGTCGAGACGTTGCCGCTCGAGGTCGAGGCGGTGAAGAAGGCGTTGCCGCTCGAGCCGCCGAAGAAGCCGCCCGAGAAGAAGCCGCCGCCGAAGCCGCCGCCGCCGCTGCCGCCGACGACGACGGCCGGCACGCCCCCGCCCATCTCGACCGGCATCGGCATCGGCGCGGGCGCCGGGGCGCCCATCGCGTAGGTGCGGGTGGTGACGGTGCGCGCCGGTCGGGTGACGACGCAGGTGGCGTGCGCGACGCGGCGGGTGCGGTAGACCGTCTTCGCCTTGGCGAAGTGACGGGCGTATTTCTCGCCCTTCACATGGTGGACGATCGCCGGGCGCGGCCGCGGATTTTCGGCGACGTGAACGGCGCTGCCGCCGATCACGGCGCCGCCG
Source organism: Alphaproteobacteria bacterium (assembly GCA_019239415.1). GTDB lineage: Bacteria > Pseudomonadota > Alphaproteobacteria > Sphingomonadales > Sphingomonadaceae > Allosphingosinicella. The sequence goes on along the minus strand of JAFAZW010000037.1, from coordinate 12,477 downwards.
GCGGCGCAGGCGCACAATTTAGCGAGAGCCATTCTTACCGACATAGCGACGCACCCTGTTTTCGTGGCGGTGGATGCGGCTCCGTTGCTCCCGAAGGATCGGCGAAACGTGCATCCGGCCCCGGCGACGAATGACCAAGGCGGCTCCGAGCGCAAGCACGTTAACCACGATGTCGCTTGGAAATGCCCGTCAAAAGCCCCGTTCGGCGACTTCCGTCCCACAATCGGACAGGGCCGGTGGAGGCGTGAACGCGCTCCCCGGGGGCGGGGCGGCGGCGCCTGGCGGCCCGGCCGCCGCGATTCGGCGTGATTCGCGGGCGTTGCGGAGCGGCTCCGCTTCGGCTGAGCGGCAAAAATGGCACGCTTCGGCGCGCAAAAAGGGGGTGAATTTTTCGGCCTATTTGAGTGACTTGTGCTGCCCATTTGTGACGCGTATAGGCGCGCTGGGGCTCACGCCGACCTATCCCGGACGACTCGGGGGCGGCAGTTGGGATTTGCAGGCACGAGGGGCCTGCGGGTGTAGCGGAGGGGTTATGGCTACGGCAGTCAGCGATATCTTCAGTCAAGGCGCGGTCGCCTTCGGCGCGATGGTGGATGCCTATCGTCCGAACGCGAACGAAGAGTTCATGAATCCGATGCAGCTCGCCTATTTCCGGCAGAAGCTGCTCAACTGGAAGGAAGAATTGCTGCGCGAATCGGCGGGCACGATGGCGCAGCTCAAGAGCGGTCCGATCCGCGAGGCGGACGTCACCGATCGCGCCTCGTCCGAGACCGATTGGGCGATCGAGCTCAGGACCCGCGACCGCCAGCGCAAACTCATCACGAAGATCGACTCGGCGCTGCGCCGCATCGAGACCGGCGAGTACGGCTTTTGCGAAGTGACCGGCGAGCCGATCTCGCTCGCCCGCCTCGAGGCCCGCCCCATCGCGACGATGACCGTGGAAGCCCAGGAACGCCACGAACGCAACGAACGCGTCAGCCGCGACGACTGATACGAGGGGCCCCGGATTTTTCCGGGGCCTTTTCGTTGGAGCGCCTCTTCCCCAGCTCCGGGAAGGGAAATTCCACGCGGAGACGCGCAAGGCGCAGAGAGCTGGGCGCGAAGCCCCCCGCTCGCGCAAGTCCGCCGGACGGGGCAGGTCGCTCCTCCGCGTCTCCGCGTGAACTCGGGCAGGGGCGTGCGGGGCTTCGCCCCAACAAGAAAGGGCCGGGGCGCTTCTGGCGCCGGGCCCTTGCCGTTTTCCGCGACTCGGCGGCTGTCAGTGCAACCCGGCGATAGCTTCCTTCACGCGGAGCTTTTCCTTCTTGAGCCGGGAGATAATCGCCATGTCGGGGAGAGGCCGCTGGCTTTCGTCCGCGATCTGCGCCTCGATGTCGGCATGTTTCGCCTGCAGTGCCGAGATATGCGGCTGTTGCATTCCCATCTCCTTATGCTGCGCTTGCCTGAAGGGGTAAACCATGGGTCCGGCGTCAATGTCTCCCCGCTTGGGACGGCCGCCGCGATATGTACGACAGCCCGTTGATCGGCTAATCTGATACGCCTGTCGGGAGCGCTTGAGTAGGGGGTAAGCGAACGGGGATGGCCAGCCGCGAGGGAGCCGAGATCACCAACGCCGCGCGCCTCGTCCGGCTGCGCACCGAACATCGCGACCTCGACGCGGCGATCGAGGCGCTGCGCGCCACCGCGGCGCCGGACCAGCTCCAGCTCGCGCGGCTCAAGAAGCGCAAGCTCAGGCTCAAGGACGAGATTTCGGCGCTCGAGGACGCGCTGATCCCGGACATCATCGCCTGAGCCCGCCGCAGCGGCCGTCCCTCGCCGGAACAGCCGGCAGATTCACCCTCTTTCCCAATTCACGCACGCGGCGCGCTGTGGCACGAGACGGCCATGGTCGCCCAGGACGCCCGGATCGCGCTCACGCCGAAGCTCGTCGCCGCCCTCTACACCGAGGCGATGGTGCTCGCCGACGAGGCGCGCTCCTATTTCGAACGGCAGGGCCGCGACGACCGCGACGGCCTCGACCCCATCGTCCGCGTCTCCTTCTCGTGCGAATCGCTGAAGGTGACGACGCGGCTGATGCACGTCATCGCCTGGCTGCTGACCCAGCGCGCCGTCGAAGCGGGCGAGTTGAGCACGCTTCAGGCCCGGAGCCCGGCGCGCCGGCTCGGCGACGCGCCGGAAACCGACGCGGCGCTGCTGCCGAGGCTGCCGGGGGAGGCCGTGGCGCTGATCGAAGCGAGCCGGGACCTCTACGCCCGCGTCGCGCGCCTCGACGAGCAGGGCGCCGACACGGCCGGACCGCAGCCGAGCCCGGCGCGGAGCCTGCTGAGCCGGCTGGAGCGGTCGTTGTAACCCCTCGTCTCCCGGCGAACGCCGGGATCTCCACGAGACCCGCCGAGCCTTTCCGACGGGAGATCCCGGCTTGCGCCGGGATGACGGGTGAGGACGTCGGCGGTAGGAAGCGCGAATGAAGCCGTTCCAATTCGCCTACGGTCCGAAGCTGCTGTCCGGCGCCGGCGTCGTCTCGCGGCTGCCGGAGCTGGTGCCGCCGGGGCCGTGCCTGTTCGTCACCGACTCGGCGCTGCGCGCGATCGGCCTGCCCGACGCCGCGCTGGGGGCGCTCGCCGAGGCCGGCATCGAGGCGCGGATATTCGACGCGGTCGAGGCCGATCCGTCGCAAGCGACCCTGCTCGCCGCGGTGGAGGCGGGGCGGGGCTGCGCCTCCGTCGTCGGCTTCGGCGGGGGGAGCCCGATGGATGTCGCCAAGCTCGCCGCCTATCTCATCGGCAGCGGCGACGCCCTCGAGGCGATCTGGGGAGTCGGCCAGGCGACGGGCGCGCGGCTGCCGCTGGTGCTGGTGCCGACCACCGCGGGCACCGGCTCGGAGGCGACGCCGATCAGCGTCATCACCGTGGGCGGCAGCCTGAAGCTCGCCGTCAACAGCCCGCCACTGACCGCCGACTGGGCGCTGCTCGACGCCGAGCTGACGCTGGGCCTGCCGCGCGGCGTCACCGCCGCGACCGGCATCGACGCAATGGTCCACGCGATCGAGGCCTATACCTCGGCGCGGCTGAAGAACCCGCTGTCGGACGCGCTCGCGCGCGAGGCGCTGCGGCTGCTCGCGGCCAACCTCCAGCGCGCCTGCGACGCGCCGGGCGATCGTGAGGCGCGCTCCGCGATGCTGCTCGGCGCCCATCTCGCCGGCGTCGCCTTCGCCAACGCCCCGGTCGCCGGCGTCCACGCTTTGGCGTATCCGCTCGGCGGGCATTTCCACGTCCCCCACGGCGTCTCCAACGCGCTGATGCTGAGCCATGTGCTGGGCCACAATCTCCACGCGGCGATGCCGCTCTACGCCGAGCTCGGCACCCTCCTCGACCCGGGGCTGGAGCGCCTCGGCACGCAGGCGCGGGCGCAGGGCTTCGTCGAGCATATGCGCAGCCTTTGCGCCACGGCCGGCGTCCCGCTGCGGCTCTCCCAGGTGGGGGTAGGCGAGGAGCATCTCGACCTGCTCGCCGCCGAGGCGATGAAGCAGGAACGGCTGCTGGTGAACAATCCCTGCCCGATCGGCGAGGCCGACGCGCGGCGCCTCTACGCGGCGGCTTTGTGACGCGCGCACCGCTTCGCGGGCGCGACGCGTATCGCGCGTGGCGTACGATCGGCACGCGCTGGGCCGACAACGACGCCTACGGCCACGTCAACAACGTGGTTTACTACGCCTGGTTCGATACCGTGGTGAACGCCTGGCTGATCGAGGCTGGGCTGCTCGACGTCGCGGCGGGCGATCCGGTCGGGCTCGTCGCCGAGACGGGCTGCCGCTACGCCCGGCCGCTTTCCTACCCCGAGGCGGTGGAGGTGGGGCTGGCGGTGGAGGAGCTCGGCACGTCGAGCGTGCGCTACCGGCTGGGCGTCTTCGCCAAGGGCTCCGACGAGGCGGCGGCGGAGGGCTTGTTCGTCCACGTCTATGTGGACCGGAAGACACGCCGGCCCGTGCCGCTGCCGGAGATGTGGCGGGCGAAATTGGGCGAGCTTGCTCCTCCCCGGGACGGGGAGGGGGACCAGCCGTAGGCTGGTGGAGGGGGCCCGGATTCCGATGCGGCGGGGCGGCGGGCCCCCTCCACCACCGCCTGCGGCGGCGGTCCCCCTCCCCGTTCCGGGGAGGAGCTAAGCGCAGAGCTCCGCCTTCGCCTCTTCATACTCTTTCGCCAATCGGGCGACGTAATCCCCCGCCGGCTGCACCCGGTCGATCGCGCCGATGCCCTGGCCGGAGCCCCAGATGTCGCGCCACGCCTTCTTGGCGCCTTCGCCGCCGGCGAAGTTCATGGTCTTGAGGTCGCCGGCCGGGAGGTCGTCGGGATCCATGCCGGACGCGACGATCGATTGCCGGAGATAGTTTCCGTGCACGCCGGTGAAATAGCTCGAATAGACGATGTCGGACGCGCGACCCTCGACGATGCCCTGCTTGTATTCGGCCTGGGCGTTGGCCTCGTCGGTCGCGATGAAGGGCGAGCCGATGTAGGCGAGGTCCGCGCCCATCGCCCGGGCGGCGAGCACGGCGCGGCCGGTGGCGATCGCGCCCGACAGGCAGAGGGGACCGTCGAACCATTGGCGGATTTCCTGCACCAGCGCGAACGGGGAGAGCGTGCCGGCATGGCCGCCGGCGCCGGCCGAGACCGCGATGAGGCCGTCGGCGCCTTTCTCCACCGCCTTGCGGGCGAAGCGGTCGTGGATGATGTCGTGGAGGGTGATGCCGCCCCAGGCGTGCACCCCCTGGTTGACCTCGACGATCGCCCCCAGCGAGGTGATGACGATCGGCACCTTCCACTTGGCGCTGGTCGCCATGTCCGCCTCGAGCCGGTCGTTCGAGCGATGGACGATCTGGTTGACCGCGAACGGCGCCGACGGCGCGTCGGGATGGTCGCGGTCCCAGGCGGCGAGCTCCTCGACGATGCGGTGGATCCATTCGTCGAGCAGGCCCTGCGGCCGCGCGTTGAGCGCCGGGAAGGAGCCGACGATCCCCGCCTTGCACTGGGCGATGACGAGGTCGGGATTGGAGACGATGAAGAGGGGCGCGCCGATGACGGGAAGGCGCAGCCGGTCGAACAGGGGAGGCAGGCTCATTGCGCCTCCATAACGGCCGCTTCGGCGGGCGGATAGCGCCTAAGGAATCCACCCCCTTTGTCCCCGTCCGGGACAGCCGATTTTGCCCACTGGATATCCGTTTTCGCTTCCGTAACCGTGATGGTCGCGGCGTTCCCCACCCATGTCGAAGGCCGCCTCGAAGCTTCGCAAACAGGAGACCTCACATGCGCGATCTTACCACTTCCGAACTGGGTTTCGTCTACGGCGCCGGCAGCTGCGGCAAGCCGACCCCGCCGTCGTGCGGCGGCAAGGGCTCGAAGGGCCACGGCACCGGCTCGCGCGGCCACGGCTCGAAGACCTGCGGCTCGAAGTCCAAGGGCTCGAAGTCGAAGTCGAAGGGCAGCAAGGGCCGTTGCGGCTGCTAAGCCCCGACGCGTCTTAACGCCGTTGCAAGGCCGGGCGGGTATCCCCCGTCCGGCCTTTTGCTTTGGGACTCGTAGCCGGCATGAAGAAGAGCGCATCGCAGCAGGCGCTGGGCGGCGAGCCGCCGGCGGCGGCGCACGAGGAGCTGGTCTGGCTGCTCGGCCAGCCGCACCTCGCCGACTATCTCGACTTCGTGCGCGAGAAGGTGGTCGGCGGCGAGGCGATGGACCCGCGCGCGCTCGCCGACGAGTGGCGCGCCGCCAACGACCATCTGCACGCGCTCGAGGTCGCGGAAGCGGGGATCGCCGACACGGCGGAGTGCCTTGCCCTGCCGAAGGCGATGCGGCCGCTGGCCCGCGCGCTCGGCGACTATCCTTATTACCGCGACACCTACGACACGCTGCCGACCGAAATCCGCATGGTCGAGCTCTCCAAGCTGATCGCATCGCAGTCGAGCGTCAGCCCGGGCTTTTCCGGCGAGCTGCGCGCGCGGCTCGGCGCGGCGCCGACGCCGGAGGCGCTGTTCCGCTTCTGCCTGCCGATCGAGCGGCCGCAGCCGGCGGTGAGGGCGCGCAAGACCGGCTCCAACCGCTGGCTGTTCACCTCCGACTCGACCGACTTTCGCCTTCATCGCGCGCAGCTGCTCGACCCGGCCGGGATCGCCCGCCTCGCGACCTTCGGCCCCGCGAGCCACGTCCTCGCGCTCCCGGTCGGCTTCGGCTCCAATTTCCTGTCGGTGGTGAAGAGCGACAGCCGGCTGCTCCTCCAGAACGGCTATCACCGCGCTTATACGTTGCTCGCGGCCGGCATCACCCATGCGCCGGCGGTGGTGCAGACGGTCACCCGCAAGGACGAGCTCGCCGTCGCCGCCAACGAGGAGGTGGTCGCCAACGCGCCATTCTATTTCCTCGCCCGGCGGCCGCCGCTGCTGCGCGACTATCTCGACCCGCGGCTCGGCAAGCGCCTCTTCGTCCACCGCATGCAGACCAGCGTCGAGATCGAGGTCAGGACGAGGACGACCACGGATTACCGGGTCTGACGTGGGCGGTCGGTGCCGCTCGTCATCCCGGCGCAAGCCGGGATCTCGTGGAGGACCGCCGAGCCTTATCCGGTTGGAGATCCCGGCTTTCGCCGGGATGACGGGACGCTTTCGCCGGGATGACGAGACGCTTTCGCCGGGATGACGGGAAGACCCGCCCGGAGTTCCACCTAGTCGAGCTGCCCCACGCCGTCGCAGCTATAGTCGAAGGCGGCGAGGCCGGCTTCGAGGTGCGAGGCGAGGAGGGGCATGTCCATCAGCTCGTCGATCGCGCTGTCGGGGTCGGTGTCGTTCGCCTCGGCGAAGGCGTCGTCCCATTCGGACGAATCGTAGGTGCCGCGGCCGACCCAGGCGAGGGCGAGGGTCTCGGCGAGCTGGTCGTCGGCGAGGTCGTCGAGGGTGGCGCGCAATTCCTCCTCGACGCCGGTGTTGAGCTCGTCCTCGAGGACGGAGAGGGCGCCGGGATTGTTCTCGTCGTCGTCGTCATAATCGTCGACGTCGTCGGCATCCTCGTCGGGGTCCTGCGCCGGCACCTGGGCCTCGTTCTCGCGGGCGCGGATGATGATCCGGCAGAGCGTCTCGAGCGGGGTCAGCAGTTCCATTCCTCATCTCCGTTGGTCCCGCAAACGTGGATCGGGGGCAGGGGGTTCCCCCTCCCAAGGGCCGTGCCGGGGGCGCCCTAAGGCCGCGCCGGCACTCGGCGCCGGCGGCGTGCGGCGCCGCGGTTGACCGGCCGTCTCGGGCTGCCCTATAGGCCCGCGGCGCCGGCACGCGCAGCGCGCGCGGCGGCCCTGCCGATGGGGCGGAGTAGCTCAGCTGGTTAGAGCAGCGGAATCATAATCCGCGTGTCGGGGGTTCAAGTCCCTCCTCCGCTACCATGGCGCAGTCGCCTTGCCCGGATCGGGGGCCTCTGCATCGATTTCGCGTAAGGTCGCCGCCGTGCCTGCGCCGCGTTCGGCCAGCCGGTGCGCATGTGCTCCGACAACGACGCCCCGTTCCGCCATCGCCTCGGCTTCGTCCTTTGCCGTCATGCTGAACTTGGTTCAGCACCCCGGATCGACGCGGCATAGCGGGTGGAGGCCTGGACCCCTGAAACGAGTTCAGGGTGATGGCAGCCGCACGCTCCGGCCGGTGCTTCATCGTGACGCGATCGTGGTCTACGCGGCGCCGGGGCGCGCGGGTTCCTCCGTCAGGCGGCCTTTCTCGACGCGGACGATGCGGTCGCAGCCGCCCAGGGTGGAGCGGCGGTGGGCGATCATCAGCAGGGTGACGTCGCGGCCGAGGGCGGTCATCGAGGCGATCACGGCGGCTTCGGTGGCGTCGTCGAGCGCGCTGGTCGCCTCGTCGAGGATGAGCACCGACGCCCGCTTGTAGAGCGCCCGGGCGATGCCGATCCGCTGCCGCTGGCCGCCGGAAAGGCGGATGCCGCGCTCGCCGACGAAGGTCGCATAGCCCTCGGGGAGCCCGGCGACGAAGCCGGCGATATGCGCCGCCTCGGCGCAGGCGCGGACCCGCGTCATGTCGACCTCGGCGGGGCGGACGCCGAAGGCGATGTTGGCGGCGATCGAATCGTCGGACAGGTAGATGGCCTGGGGGACGTGGGCGATCTGCGCCTGCCACAGCGGGCGCGTGGCCGCGTCGAGCGCCCGTCCGTCGATGCGGATCTCGCCGGCGGTCGGTTCGAGCAGGCCCATGACGAGGTCGAGCAGGGTGCTCTTGCCGGCGCCGGTCGGGCCGACGATGCCGATCCGGGCGCCGCGCGGGATAGCGAGGTCGATGCCGCGCAGGACCGGCGCGCCGGCGGGCGCATAGGCGAAGGAGACGCCGTGCAGCGTCACCGCCTCGCGCAGCGGGAGCCGGGCGGCGCCGGCGGGGGGATCCGGGAGGGCGGGGGCGGCGAGCAAGGCGGCGATGTCGGCGATCGCCTGGCGGTTGCCGAGCGTCGCGCTCCAGCCGACATAGGCCTGCTGCACGAGCGGCAGCAGCCGCTGCGCGCCGACGGCGAGCGCGCCGAGCACCGGCAAAGCGGCGACGAGGCCGCCCGGCCGCGCGCTCATCCACAAGGCGACGAGGGCGATCGCGACCATGCCGGCCGCCTCGACGGCGAAGCGCGGCCCCTGCGAGATGATCGCATTGCTCGACAGCGCCCGGCGCAGGCGGGTGTCGACCGCGGCGAACGCCTCCTCGTAGACAATGTGCGAGCGGTCGAGGATGATGTCGCGCAGGCCGCCCAGCGCCTCCTGGACCAGCTTCACCCGTTGCCCGGCGGATTCGCCTACGACCGTGGAATTGGCGGCGAGGCGGCCGCGGGTCAGGCGGGCGATCGCGGCATAAGCGAGGCCCAGCGAGACGGCGGCGCCGGTCGCCGCTTCCGGCGACAGCAGGAACAGGAAGGCCGCGATGCACAAGGCCATCACCGTCGCCACCGCCGCCTGCATCAACGGCTGGAGGACGAGGCCGGCAATGTCGCGCACCTTTTCCATCGAGGCGATCACCTCGCTGCTGTTGCGCCGGACATAGTCGGCATAAGGCTGGCGCAGCATCCGCCCGAACATCGCCCGCGACAGATCGTGGGCGAAGCCGGCGACCAGCTTCTGCGTCACCCACAGCAGGCCGAGCCGTATTGCGGCCGCGGCGAGCGCCGCCGCGACGAGGATCGCAGCCGCCGCCTCGGCGCTGTCGACGCGGGGAAGGGGAAGGCGTCCCGCGCCGCCGTCGCCGCCGCGCGTGAGGATGGCGAGGAAGGGGAAGACGGCGCCGATCGCGACCAATTCGGCGGCCGCCCCGGCCAGCATGGCGAGGCCGGTCAGCGCGAGCTGCCGGCGGCGGCGCCGGCTCATCGCCGCGAAGAGGCTTGCAAGGCTGCTCACGGCGCGAGGCTATGGCACAAGGCGGCGGCCGCGCGCCACCGCCGCGCGCGGCTGGAGAAGGGGCGAAGAGGCTGTTACGCCTGCCGTGTCGGGGGCGCGTGCGGTCGATCGGCCGCCCGCGCCGTCGCGCTTGCAATTGCGGCCGCAAAGTCGGAATGGTCGTGTAACGGCTTTTCGAGTAATTTCCAAGTCAAAACATTGGTTTCACACTAATTCTGGCAAGGGGGTTGTCAAAACCGATGGGTTTCGGAGCGCGGCTCGCCGAGGAGCGAAAGAGGCTTGGGCTCAAGCAGGCGGAATTCGCCGCCCTTGTCGGCACCGACGTGCCGAAGCAGAGTCTGTACGAGAACGATCGCCGCGAGCTGCGCGCCGATTACCTCGCGCGCCTGGCCGGCGCCAAGGTCGACGTCGTCTACGTCTTGACCGGCCAGCGCATGGAGGGCGCGTGGCTGAGCAGCGGCGCCAGCGACCTGCTCAACGCCTATCTCTCCCTCCCCGAGGATCTCCAGCAGGTGCTGCTGTCGCTCTCCTCGGGCCTGCGCGAGCATGTCCTGCAGGGCGGCCACCGCGGCCTGCAGGCGCCGGGCCAGGGCTATCGCGCCGGCAACGGCGGCTGAGGATCGCGAATCGGCCGGGCGGCGTTGAGCGGGGGTGGCGCGCGCTCCCGTCCTGATCGGCACCGCCGGGTGGACCATCCCGGGCGCCGTCGCCGCCGCCTTTCCCGGCGCGGGCACGAGCCTGGAGCGCTATGGCGCCCGCTTCGCCTGCGCCGAGATCAATTCCTCCTTCCACCGCTCGCACCGCGCGGCGACCTGGGCGCGCTGGGCGGCGAGCGTGCCCGCGACCTTCCGCTTTGCCGCCAAGCTGCCCAAGGCGATCACCCACCAGGCGAAGCTTGCCGGAGCCGACCCTCTCCTCGCCGCCGCGCTCGACGAGATGCGGCCGCTCGGCGACCGGCTCGCGCTCCTGCTGGTCCAGCTGCCGCCCAGCCTCGCCTTCGAGGCCGTCCGGGCCGGCGCCTTCTTCGACGCCCTGCGCGGCCGCTGGACCCGCGGCATCGCCTGCGAGCCCCGCCACCCGAGCTGGCTCGAAGCCGAGGCGGACCGGCTGCTCGACGAACATGAGGTGGCGCGCGTCGCCGCCGATCCCGCGCGCGCCGAGGGCTTCGACAGGCCGGGCGGGTGGGCCGGCCTGGCCTATTACCGCCTCCACGGCTCGCCGGTCATGTACCGCTCGGCCTATGGCGAGGAGCGGCTCGCCGCTTATGCGGAGGCGCTCCGCCGCCACGCCGAGGCGGGGCGGGAGAGCTGGTGCATCTTCGATAACACCGCCTCGGGCGCGGCGAGCGCCGACGCGCTGGCGCTGCAGCGGCTGGTGGACGACGGCTGACCGGCGCGCCGCGAAGATCCGTCCGGCCTGAGGCTGCCGAACGCGGCTACGCCTCCGCTTTCGCCGGCAGCACGCCGCGGCGGATCTGGTCGAGCTCGATCGATTCGAAGAGGGCCTTGAAATTGCCCTCGCCGAAGCCCTGGTTGCCCTTGCGCTGGATGATCTCGAAGAAGATGGGGCCGATCATGTTCTCGGTGAAGATCTGCAGCAGCAGGCCTTCGCCGGTCTCCGGCGAACCGTCGATGAGGATGCGGCGCTTGCGCATCTCCTCGACCGAATGGGCGTGGCCGGGGATGCGCCGGTCGATCATGTCGTAATAGGTTTCGGGGCTGTCCTGGAAGCGGATGCCGTTGGCCCTGAGCGCGTCGACAGTTGCGAAGATATCGTCGGTAGCGAGGGCAAGATGCTGGATTCCCTCGCCTTTATATTCGCGAATGAATTCCTCGATCTGGCTGTGCTCGTCCTGGCTCTCATTGAGGGGGATGCGGATCTTGTCGTCCGGCGCGGTCATCGCGCGGGAGAGGAGGGCGGTCTGCTGCCCCTCGATGTCGAAATAGCGTATCTCGCGGAAGTTGAAGATCCGCTCGTAGAAGCCGGCCCAGTGGTTCATCCGGCCGCGCTTCACATTGTGGGTGAGATGGTCGAGCGTGTGGAGGCCGACCGACCGGTCGTCGCGCGCCGCGCCGGGCACCGGCGCGAAGTCGACGTCGTAGATCCGCTCGGCGCCGTAGCGGTCGACGAGATAGAGGTAGGAGCCGCCGATCCCCTCGATCGCCGGGATTTCGAGCTCGCCGGGCCCGCGCGGACAGTCGACCGGCGTCGCGCCGCGTTCGACGGCCATTTCAAAGGCTTGCTTCGCATCCTTCACGCGGAATGCCATGCCGTTGGCCGAGGGCCCATGGGCGTGGCGGAAGTCGGCGGCCTGGCCGGACGACTCCATGTTGAGGATGAAGTTGATGTCGCCCTGGCCGTAATGGCGCACGTTCTTCGACTTGTGGTTGCCCAAGTGGGTGAAGCCCATGGCGGTGAACAGGCCGGCGAGCGCGTCGGGATCCGGGCCGGTGAACTCGACGAACTCGAAGCCGTCGAGGCCGAGCGGATTGTCGTGGGGCATGGCGCGTCTCCGGGAGGCGAGGGGTCGCGCGCCCTCTACCAAGGCCCGCCGGGCCCCGCAAACGGCTTGCGCGGGCGCGGGCGCAGCCCCTATCTCGGGGCCGATTCCCTGCCACGAAAGCCGCTTCATGGTCGCGACCCATTCCACCCGCATGCTCATCCTCGGCTCGGGGCCCGCCGGCCTCTCCGCCGCCATCTACGGCGCGCGGGCGGGCATGGCGCCGATCGTCGTCCAGGGCATCCAGCCCGGCGGCCAGCTCACCACCACCACCGACGTCGAGAATTACCCGGGCTTCCGCTCCGTCATCCAGGGCCCCTGGCTGATGGAGGAGATGCAGGCCCAGGCCGAGCATGTCGGCGCGCAGATGGTCTGGGACCATATCGTCGAGGCGGACCTCACCCGCCGGCCGTTCCGGCTGATCGGCGACGGCGGCACCATCTACACCGGCGACGTGCTGGTCATCGCCACCGGCGCCCAGGCCCGCTGGCTGAACATGCCGAGCGAGGAGCATTTGAAGGGCCGCGGCGTCTCGGCCTGCGCTACCTGCGACGGGTTCTTCTTCCGCG
>JAFAZW010000023.1 GCA_019239415.1 Alphaproteobacteria bacterium | reverse complement strand
TCCGCGATGACCGACGAGGAGCTGCGCAACCAGACGACGCTCTTCCGCCGCCGCCTCGCCGACGGCGCGACTCTGGACGACCTGCTTCCCGAAGCCTTCGCCACCGTCCGCGAAGCCGCCACGCGCACGCTCGGCCAGCGCCATTACAACGTGCAGATGATCGGCGGAATCGTCCTCCACCGGGGCGAAATCGCCGAGATGCGCACCGGCGAAGGCAAGACCCTCGTCGCCACCCTCGCCGTCTATCTGAACGCGCTCGAGGAGAAGGGCGTCCACGTCGTCACCGTCAACGACTACCTCGCCAAGCGCGACGCCGACTGGATGGGCCAGATCTACCGCTTCCTCGGCATGAGCGTCGGCGTCATCGTCCCGAACCTCACCGACCAGATGCGCCGCGACGCCTATCACAGCGACATCACCTACGGCACCAACAACGAGTTCGGCTTCGACTATCTGCGCGACAACATGAAGTACGACCGCGAGTCGATGGTCCAGCGGCCGTTCAACTTCGGCATCGTCGACGAGGTCGATTCGATCCTGATCGACGAGGCGCGGACGCCGCTGATCATCTCCGGACCGACCGACGACAAGTCCGAGCTCTACATGTCGGTCGACGCGATCGTGAAGGGCCTGGTGCCCGAGGATTACGAGCTCGACGAGAAGCAGCGCTCGGTCGTCCTCACCGAGGACGGGACCGAGAAGATGGAGCGGCTGCTCGAAAATGCCGGCCTGCTCCACGGCTCGAACCTCTACGATTTCGAGAACACGCTCGTCGTCCACCACCTCAACCAGGCGCTGCGCGCCAACGTCATGTTCAAGCGCGACACCGACTACATCGTGAAGAACGGCAAGGTGATCATCATCGATGAGTTCACCGGCCGCATGATGGACGGCCGGCGCTGGTCGGACGGCCTCCACCAGGCGGTCGAGGCGAAGGAAGGAGTCGAGATCGAGCCGGAGAACCAGACCCTCGCCTCAATCACCTTCCAGAATTATTTCCGCATGTATCCCAAGCTCGCCGGCATGACCGGCACCGCCGCCACCGAGGCGGCCGAGTTCTGGGACATCTACAAGATGAACGTCGTCTCGATCCCGACCCACGTGCCGGTGAAGCGCGTCGACGAGGACGACGAATTCTACAAGAACGTCAACGACAAGTTCGCCGCCATCGCCAAGTCGATCAAGGAGAAGCAGGAGCTCGGCCAGCCGGTGCTGGTCGGCACCGTCTCGATCGAGAAGTCGGAGCTGCTTTCCGAATATCTCCAGCGCGAAGGCGTCCGCCACGAGGTGCTGAACGCCCGCTTCCACGAGCAGGAAGCCCATATCGTCGCCCAGGCGGGACGCATCGGCGCCGTCACCATCGCCACCAACATGGCCGGCCGGGGCACCGACATCCAATTGGGCGGCAACGTCGAGTTCCGCGTCGGCGACGAGCTCGCCGACATGTATGACGGGCCCGAGAAGGACGCGGCGGTCGCGAAGATCAAGCGCGAGGTCGAGGAGGAGCGCGAGCGCGTCCGCGCCGCCGGCGGCCTGTTCGTGCTCGGCACCGAGCGGCACGAGAGCCGGCGCATCGACAACCAGCTGCGCGGCCGCTCGGGACGCCAGGGCGATCCGGGTCTCAGCCGCTTCTACCTGAGCCTCGACGACGACCTCCTGCGCATCTTCGGCCCCCAGACCATGTTCGCGCGGCTGATGAACAAGAATCTCGAGGACGGCGAGGCGATCATCTCGCCCTGGATCTCGAAGGCGATCGAGACCGCCCAGAAGAAGGTCGAGGCCCGCAATTACGATATCCGCAAGCAGGTGGTCGAGTTCGACGACGTCATGAACGACCAGCGCAAGGTCATCTACGAGCAGCGCGCCGACATCATGGACGCCGACGCGGTGGGCGACGTCGTCACCGACATGCGCTCGGAAACGGTCAATAGCATCGTCGGCGAATCCTGCCCGCCCAACACCTATCCCGAGCAGTGGGACATTCCGACGCTGAAGGCGCGGGTCCTGGAAATCTTCGGGCTCGAGCCCCCGGTCGAGGAGTGGCTGAAGGAGGAGGCCGTCGACCCCGAGCTCCTCGTCGACCGATTGGAGGCGCTGACGACCCAGCAGCTCGAGGACAAGATCAAGGACATTCCGCACGAAAGCTACGTCCAGGTCGAGAAGTCGATCCTGCTCCAGTCGCTCGACCATCACTGGAAGGAGCATCTCGCGATGCTCGACGCGCTGCGGCAGGTCATTCACCTCAGGTCCTACGCGCAGAAGAAGCCGATCGACGAGTATAAGCACGAGGCGTTCGGCCTGTTCGAGCGGATGCTCGTGTCGATCCGCGAGGACGTCACCCGCACGCTCGGCCTCGCCACCTTCACCATGCCGCCGCCGCAGGAGGATTTCACTCTGCCGATTGGCGAGTTCCAGCCGCTCCCCGACTTCAACATGCAGGTGCTGCCGGAATTCATCACCACCCATATCGACCCGCTGAGCGGCGACGACGACACCGCCGATGTGGACGCCGGCACCGGCACCATCCTCTCGCGCCTGCCGCCGCTGCAGATCGAGCAGCCGGCGATGCCCGATGGCGCCAATGTGGCCGAACTGGCCACGGTGAGCCGCAACGCCCCGTGCCCCTGCGGCTCCGGCCTCAAGTACAAGCACTGCCACGGGCAATTGGCGTAGCGGGGAGGGGGGAGCGTTGTTGCTCCTCCCCGGAACGGGGAGGGGGACCGCCGCCAAAGGCGGTGGTGGAGGGGGCCCACGTCTACGCCCGCCACCGAGTCGGGCCCCCTCCACCATGCTGCGCATGGTCCCCCTCCCCGTGCCGGGGAGGAGCGAGTCAATACAGCAGGAAGTCGCGCCGCTCCTCCGCCCACGCCGCCTCGTCCGGCGCGGTGATCGCCTCGAGGTCCCCGGGTTCCGCGGCGGCATCGTCGACCCATTCGCGCAAGGCGGGCCCGCCGTTGATCACGTCGATGGCCAGCTTGTCGAACTCATATTCGTACGGGAAGTCGCGCCACAGGTCGTAGTCCGGCCGGAGCCGGCGGATCGCCTTGAAGGCGAGCGCCTGCAGCCGCCACGGGCGGAAGGCGTGATGGTCGTAGAGCGGCGCTTCTGCATGAATATGCACGCCGCTGCATAATTTGCCGGAATGCTTGTGGAAGGTCGGCTCGAACGCCGTCTCGCGCAGCCCGCAGGCCGCCATCCACTGCGGTGCAAGCTTATGCATCTCCGCGAGGACGGCGCGGCCGTCGATGTCCGGCGCGCCGAAAATCTCCAGCGGCCGCGTCGTGCCGCGGCCTTCCGAGAGCGTCGTACCCTCCAGCATCACCGTTCCGGCATAGGCGCGGGCCATCCACAGGTTCGGCGCATTGGGGCTCGGGTTCACCCAGACCCGCTCGCCGAGTGGCCAGCCGTAGCCCGGCCCCGCTTCGGGATCGTAACCCTCCATCGCGATGACGCGATAGTCGACGTCGAGAGTAAACTTCGTCACGAACCAGCGGCCCAGTTCGCCCAACGTCAGCCCATGCCGCATCGGCAGCGGCCCCGCCCCGACGAAACTTTCCCAGCCAGGCTTGAGGCTTAGCCCCTCGATCGGCCGCCCCGCCGGATTGGGACGATCGAGCACCCACACCGATTTTCCCCTCTCCGCGGCACTTTCGAGAACATAGAGCAGGGTCGTGATGAACGTGTAGATGCGGCACCCAAGGTCCTGCAGATCCACGAGAATAACGTCGAAGGTGCCCAGCGACTGGCCGGTCGGCCGCCGTACCTCGCCGTAGAGGCTGAACACCGGCACGCCGTGGCGCGGGTCGGTGAAGTCGGGCGACTCGACCATATTGTCCTGCTTGTCGCCCCTCAGCCCATGCTGCGGCCCGAATGCGGCGGTGACGTTGAGCCCTGTGGCGACCAGCGCGTCGAGCGAATGGGTGAGGTCCGCGGTCACCGACGCCGGATGGGCGAGGAGGGCAATACGCTTTCCCTCCAGCGGCTTGCGCAGTTCGGGGTCGGCGAGGAGGCGGTCGAGGCCGGTCTGGATCATGGGGCGGGTGGTGGCGGCAGTTCGCCGACAAAGCAATCGGCACGGTGGAAATCCGGCTCGGCGCCGGCGTGGCTGATCGCCCAATAGGATTTCGGCCCGACGCCTTCGTCGATGATCGCGGCGAGGCCGAGCCGGCACGGCTCGCGCATCGGCCAAAGCGACAGCGCAACCTCGATCGTCATGGCGTCGGCGGTTCTGGTGCAGGCGATCTGCGGAGCGGCAGGAACGCCACTCTGGGCCATGCCCGATCGATACGCCTCGAAGGAATAAGCCGCCCACTCGCCCGACGGCGCGAAGTTGAACTCGACATAGCCGCCCGTCCCCGGCGGCTGCAGGAACAGCTCGAAGCAGGTGCTTTCCCACAGGCGATCGCGCCGCAGCGGCGGCCCGGGCGGCGGCAGAGCGATATCGTCGATCCTGCCGGCGACGCGGTAGGTGAGGAGCAGCCGCTCCGCCGAAGGTCTGGCAAGCTCCACGCCGATGGCGTCGGCCGCGCGGCTGTACCATCCCGGGTGGGTCCAGAGCGCGTAATGGGTCGTCACACTCACCTTTCGCCCTGCTGACCAGGTCGCCATGTCCCCCGGACGTGGCTGCAAATGTCCGGTGGATATGCGCACCTGGTCATTGTCGAAGGGCGTTCCTTCCTTCCACCGCTTAGGAAAGAGGACAGGGCTTCGACAATCCCGGATCAGGTCCGGGACCGAACGGGTTTGTGTGTGTTGCCTTACATGCGCTAACCGCCGCGGCATGTCCGAATTCAAGTCCGCCCTCCTGCGCGTCCTTCACGAACGCGGCTATATCCACCAGGTGACCGACGCCGAGGGCCTCGACGGCCTCGCCGCGCAACAGATCGTCCCCGGCTATATCGGCTTCGATGCGACGGCGCCCTCGCTCCACATCGGCAGCCTCGTCCAGATCATGATGCTGCGGCGGATGCAGCAGACGGGGCACAAGCCGATCGTCGTGATGGGCGGCGGCACGACGAAGATCGGCGATCCCTCCGGCAAGGACGAGAGCCGCAAGCTCCTCACCGAGGAGACGATCGCCGGCAACATCGCCTCGATCCGGCGGAGCTTCGAGCACTTCCTGGTATTCGGCGACGGCCCGACGGACGCGATCCTCGTCGACAATGCCGAGTG
The DNA here is from genome assembly GCA_019239415.1 of Alphaproteobacteria bacterium. Classification (GTDB taxonomy): domain Bacteria; phylum Pseudomonadota; class Alphaproteobacteria; order Sphingomonadales; family Sphingomonadaceae; genus Allosphingosinicella. Next base: position 2,535 of record JAFAZW010000023.1, on the reverse strand, counting down.
GCTCGACGCGCTCGATTACATCCCCTTCCTCCGCGACGTCGGGCCGCATTTCACCATCAACCGCATGCTGACCTTCGACAGCGTGCGGCTGCGGCTCGATCGCGAGCAGCCGCTGACCTTCCTCGAATTCAACTACATGATCCTCCAGGCCTACGACTTCATGGAGCTGTCGCGGCGGGCCGGCTGCCGGCTGCAGCTCGGCGGCTCCGACCAGTGGGGCAACATCGTCAACGGCATCGAGCTCACCCGGCGGATGACCGGCACGCAGCTCTACGGCGTCACCAGTCCGCTCATGACGACCGCCGACGGCGCCAAGATGGGCAAGACGGCGAACGGCGCGGTGTGGCTGAATCCGGAGCAGCTCTCCCCCTACGATTACTGGCAGTTCTGGCGGAACGCGCACGACAAGGACGTCGGGCGTTTCCTGCGCCTCTTCACGGACCTGCCGCTCGACGAGGTCGCGCGGCTCGAGGCGCTCGAGGGAAGCGAGATCAACGCCGCGAAGAAGATCCTGGCGGACGAGGCGACGGCGCTGGCCCATGGCAGCGCGGCGGCGGAAGCGGCGGGCGAGACGGCGCGCAAGACCTTCGAGGAAGGCGCCGGCGGCGAAGCGCTGCCGACGCTGAAGCTGGACAAGCCGGTGCTCCTGACGGAGGCGCTGGTCGCGCTCGGCCTCGTCGGCTCGCGCAACGAGGCGCGACGGCTGCTCCAGCAGGGCGGCGCGAAGGTGAACGGGGAGAAGGTGGATACCGACATCACCCTTCGCCCGGGTGCGGAGGCTCGGCTCAGCGCCGGCAAGAAGAAGCACGGGCTGATCGTCCCATAAGCTCCTCCCCCGGAACAGGGAAGAGCGGGGCGCTTGCCGCACGATTGCCAGCTGGTTTAGTGTGGCCGCACCATTGGAGCAGGCCTCTGACTGTCACTGCCTGAAGCCGCCGCAGCGTGAGCGTTGCGGCCGGATCATCGCCCGAAACGCGGCCTTGGGTGGCCGTGCCTCTCTTCGCGAGTTCAGGACAGCCCCGATGGATCAGGATTTCACGGTGCCCGCCGAGTGGTACCGCACTTTCTTCACCGCGCCCGTCAATGCCTTCTGGGAGGCGGTGGTCCCCGAAGCAGCGACGGCGGCGGACCTCGCCTTCCTCCGCCGCCACATCGCGCCACCGCCCGCATGCCTCCTCGACCTGCCGTGCGGGGCTGGCCGGCACAGCCTCGCCCTCGCGCGCGCCGGCCATCGCGTCACCGGCGTCGACATCTCCGCCGACGCCATCGCCCGGGCCAGGGCCGCAGGCGAGGGACTCGCCGTCGAGTTCGTCGAAGCAGACATGCGAGACTTCCAGTCACCGAGTGCGTTCGACGCCGTCCTCTGCCTCGGCAACAGCCTCGCCTATTTTCCGCCTGAGGAGGTGGCGGAGTTCGTGAGGCAGCTCGCCGCAGCGTTGCGCCCCGGCGGCACCCTCATTCTCGATACGTATTGCTGCGCCGAGTCGCTCTTTCCTCTCGCGGAAGAGCGCGAGATCTGTTTCGACGGCGGCAGCTACCACGCCGCGCTGCGCTACGACACGGCTCATTCCCGCCTGGACACGCGCGCGGAGCTCCACGTCGGCGGCGCGGCGCACCAGCTCCTCTATTCCCATCACATCGTCACCAGCGGCGCCCTGGTCGGGATGGTGACGCGGGCGGGACTGCGCCTCCAGGGACTGTATGCGGCTACGGACGACACTCCGTACGCGCCCGGCTCGCCCCGCCTGCTCCTCGTAGCGGTTGCGCCTTAGCCGGAGCGCAACAGCTCCACCGCGGCGTCGCGCTCCATCAGGTAGAGGAGCACGCGCGCCGCCTGGCCGCGCGGGCCCTGAAGGCCGCCGTCGCGGTCGACGAGGAGGCGGGCATCGTCGGTGGCCGCCTGGGCGAGGTCCTGGATCTGCTCGGGGCTGGCGAGGCGGAACTGGGCTTCGCCGGACTGCTTCGTGCCGAGGATCTCGCCGGCGCCGCGCAGGCGCAGATCCTCCTCGGCGATGCGGAAGCCGTCATTGGTCTCGCGCATCAGCGCGAGCCGGGCGCGGGCGGTCTCGCTCAGCGCCGCGCCGCGCAGCAGCAGGCAGACGGAGCGGCCTTCGCCGCGGCCGACGCGCCCCCTCAGCTGGTGGAGCTGGGCGAGGCCGAACCGGTCGGCCCCCTCGACGATCATCAGCGTCGCATTCGGCACGTCGACGCCGACCTCGATGACGGTCGTCGCGACCAGGACCGCCACCTTGCCCTTCTGGAACGCCGCCATCACCGCGTCCTTTTCCGGCCCCTTCATCCGGCCGTGGACGACGCCAACCTCGTCGCCGAAACGCAGCTGGAGTAGGCGGGCGCGCTCCTCCGCCGCGGCGAGATCGGATGCCTCGCTTTCCTCGACCAGGGGGCAGACCCAATAGGCCTGGCCGCCCTTGACGAGGTGGCGGCCGAGCGCGTCGATGACCTCGGGCAGCCGCTCGACGCTCACCACCCGGGTCTCGATCGGCTGGCGGCCGGGCGGCATCTCGTCGAGCCGGT
>JAFAZW010000066.1 GCA_019239415.1 Alphaproteobacteria bacterium | reverse complement strand
CACGCCGACGAGGGTGGCGATGGTGGCGCGGCCGCCGGCGGGACCGGCCTGGTTGCGGTTGTAGGACAGGAGGCCGACGACGATGACGACGACGGCAAGGATGATGGCGATCATCGGGCCGGTCATGCGCCGGCTCCCGAACCGATGCCTGCGGCCGCCGCGGCGAGCGCCAGGTTCCCGGCGGCCGAAAAGGCGGGGAGGAAAAGCGCGTCACGGGGCGCGGCGGGCGCCGGCGCTTGCTTTCCCTCCCCCGCCAGTTCCCGTGCCGAAGGGAGCCAGGCACGGGTCTCTCCCCCCGCTCGGGGAGAAATCTCTGAATAATCCCTCTCCCCTTGCGGGAGAGGGACAGCCGCGAAGCGGCAGGGTGAGGGACTGATATCGGGCAGGGCGCCTAGGTATGCCCTCACCCTCCCACGCGGCTTCGCCGCGCGGGCCCCTCCCTCTCCCGCAAGGGGAGAGGGCTCAAGGAACCTCACTGGCACGCGAGACACTCGTCATAATCCGTCGTCGCGGCGAGCGCGATCTGCTTCAGCGCGGGCGTGTTGTCGGCCTCGACGCCGCCGGCGAAGCCGGCGCGCTGCACCGACTTGGAGCGGAGGTAGTAGAGGCTTTTGATGCCGAGCTCCCAGGCGCGGTAGTGGAGCATCAGGAGATCCCACTTGTCGACGTCGGCGGGGATGAACAGGTTCAGCGACGTCGCCTGATCTATGTAAGGCGTGCGGTCGGCGGCGAGCTCGATCAGCCAGCGCTGGTCGATCTCGAAGCTGGTCTTGAAGACGTCCTTCTCCTCGGAGGTGAGGAAGTCGAGATGCTGGACCGAGCCGCCTTGCTCGAGGATGGTCGACCAGACGCCTTCCGAATTCTTCGACTTCTCCTTGAGGAGCTTCTCGAGGTGCGGGTTCTTGATCGACCAGGAGCCCGACAGGGTCTTGTGGGTGTAGATGTTGGCGGGGATCGGCTCGATGCAGGCCGAGGTGCCGCCGGCAATGATCGAGATGGAGGCGGTCGGCGCGATCGCCATCTTGCAGGAGAAGCGCTCCATCACGCCCATGTCGGCGGCGTCGGGGCACGGCCCGCGCTCGTGGGCGAGCATCATCGAGGCCTCGTCGACCTGGGCGCGGATATGCTTGAAGATCTTCAAATTCCAGCTCTTCGCCATCGCCCCTTCGAACGGGAGGCCGCGCGCCTGGAGGAAGGAGTGGAAGCCCATCACGCCGAGGCCGACCGAACGCTCGCGCATCGCCGAATACGCGGCCCGCTCCATGCCGGGCTCGGCGCGGTCGATATAGTCCTGCAGCACGTTGTCGAGGAAGCGCATCACGTCCTCGATGAAGGTCTTGTCCTTGCTCCACTCGTCCCAGGTCTCGAGGTTGAGCGAGGAGAGGCAGCAGACCGCGGTGCGGTCCTTGCCGAGATGGTCGCGCCCGGTCGGCAGCGTGATCTCCGAGCAGAGGTTCGAGGTCGAGACCTTGAGCCCCAGCTCGCGGTGGTGCTTGGGCATCGACCGGTTCACCTGGTCGATGAAGATGATGTACGGCTCGCCGGTCGCGAGGCGGGTCTCGACCAGCTTCTGGAACAGCGAGCGGGCGTCGACCGAGCCCCGCTCCGACCCGTCCTTGGGCGAGCGCAGGATCCACTCCGTCCCGTCGCGCACCGCTTCCATGAAGGCGTCGGTGACGAGCACGCCGTGGTGGAGATTGAGCGCCTTGCGGTTGAAGTCGCCCGACGGTTTGCGGATCTCGAGGAACTCCTCGATCTCCGGATGGGAGATGTCCAGATAGACGGCCGCCGAGCCGCGGCGGAGCGAGCCCTGCGAGATGGCGAGGGTAAGGCTGTCCATGACGCGGACGAAGGGGATGATGCCCGAGGTCTTGCCGTTGAGGCCGACCGCCTCGCCGATGCCGCGGACACTGCCCCAATAGGTGCCGATGCCGCCGCCGCGCGAGGCGAGCCAGACGTTCTCGTTCCAGGTGTTGACGATGCCGTCGAGGCTGTCGGCGACCGAGTTCAGGTAGCAGCTGATCGGCAGGCCGCGGCCGGTGCCGCCGTTCGACAGGACCGGCGTCGCCGGCATGAACCACAGCTTCGAGATATAGTCGTAGAGCCGCTGGGCGTGGGCCTGGTCGTCGGCATAAGCGGAGGCGACGCGCGCGAACAGGTCCTGATAGCTTTCGCCGGGGAGCAGGTAGCGGTCGTCGAGCGTGTCCTTGCCGAAATCGGTGAGCAGCGCATCGCGGCTGCGGTCGGTCTCGACCGCGAAGGCCTGCGGCGCGACCGACTTCGAATCGACCGGCGCGGCCTTGGCCCGCGGCGCGGCGGCCGGCGCAGTCTTGGCCGCAGCCTTGCTCGGCGCTTCGGCGGGGGCGTGGTTCACGTCGCTCGAACCCACTTCGTGGCTGCCAGACAGGTCCATCATCCTACCCCTCGTTCTAAATTCGTTCCAGCGGCTCTTAACCGGACTTTAAGCGCTTTCGAAGGGGGGCGCGCCGCTCATTTCGCCTTGTCCCCGATATCCACAGGACACGACTTCTCCGCCTGCCCACCAATATGGGATGCGCAGCCGGCTCTCACAACCTCTAGCGTCGCCCCCTTGGCAGCGCCACTAGCCATAGTGCCTCAACCCGAGTCCGCCGCCAAGACGGTAAATGATTTATCCACCGTTTTTCGGCCGGTTGGAAGCGCGCCCCGGCTTCCGGGCGGCGCGGGCGAGCCGCGAGAAAGCTCCCGCTTCTCCCTCCCCGATTCCCGGGAGGCGCCGGGGCTTCTGCTCTCATCGACGGTGCCACAAGAGCCACCCCGCTCCCTCCCGCATATTCGAGAAGGGGAGCACCGGAGCTTCGCCCCCGCCGGGCGCGCGATTCGAACCCGAAGCCGCTTCGCGCGTTGTAGCGGCACGAGCTTCCTTGCGGAGTGTAAACCCATGTCAGTAACCGCGTCCCCCACCGCCCGCCGCCGCTTCGGGCGCGGCGCCCATCTCCTCGCCTTCGCTTTGGCCGGCGCGCTCGCCGCCTGCGCGACGCCGACCCCGTACCAGCCGCTCGGGGCGCCGGGGAACCGCGTTTCGGGCGGGTTCGCCGACCAGCAGATCGAAGCGAACCGCTTCCGCGTGATGTTCGCCGGCAACGAGATGACCAGCCGCCCGACGGTTGAGACCTACCTGCTCTACCGCGCCGCCCAGCTCACCACCCAGCAGGGCTATGACTGGTTCGTCACCGACGACCGCCAGACCGACCGCCACACCAACACCTATGTCGACCGGCCGTTCGGCGGACCGTGGGGCGGCTGGGGCGGCTATTGGGGCCCGCGCTGGCGCTATTACGGCCGCGGCTTCGGGTGGCGGAGCTGGGATCCCTGGTTCGGCGACCCGTTCTGGGGCGATACGATGGATGTCCGCACCGTCGAGCGCTACGAGGCTTCCGCCGAGATCGTGATGGGCCGCGGCCCCAAGCCGGCCGACAATCCGCGCGCCTTCGACGCCCGCGACGTCCTCAATCGCCTCGGCCCGAGCATCGTGCTACCCCGCTAGCTTCGACAGCTGGCGGGAGGGGAAGATGTCCGAAGCCAATGTGGCCGTGGTGCGCGGCCTCTACGAAGCGTTCGCGCGCGGCGACATCCCGGCGGTGCTTGGCGCGATGAGCCCCGACATCGTCTGGAATGAGGCGGAGAATTTCATCTACGCCGACGGCAACCCCTACAAGGGGCCGCAAGCGGTGCTCGGCGGTGTCTTCGCGCGCCTCGGCGGCGAGTGGGACGACTTCGCGGCGAAGCCGGACGAATATCTCGACGCCGGCGATACGGTGGTCGTGCTGGGCCGTTACGGCGGCACCTTCAAGGCCACGGGACGCAGCCTCGACGCCTGGATGGCCCACGTCTGGCGGATCGCGGATGGCCGCGCCGTCGAGTTCCGCCAGCTCGTCGACACGCTGGCGGCGGCGCGGGTGACAGGGGTCGGCGCAAGCGCCTGACCGTCCGCCCCACCCGTCATCCCGGCGAAAGCCGGGATCTCGCTGCGGAAGGCGCCGGTGCAGGTGGAGGGAGATCCCGGCTTTCGCCGGGATGACGTGGGGCGTGAACGGCGGGTGAAGGCGACGTCGTTAACCATTCATGCAACGCGTTGCTTTCTCAGCCGTTTTCAGCGGGTTCGAGTCCTTCTGAGGAGAATGAGTGTGCGTATCCTCGTCCCCGCCGCGCTCGCCGCCACGGCCGCGGCCGTGCTGCCGGTCATGCCGGCCTCCGCGGCGCATTGCAGCTGCCGAGTCGTCCATCGCGCCGCCTATGCGCCGGTCCGGCACCACGCCGTTCGCCGCGTCGCCTACCTCCGTCCGGTGGTCCGCCGCGTCGTCTACCGGCCGCGGATCGTCGAGGTGGTGCGGCCCGTCTACCGGCCCGTGCTGTACCGCCCGATCCGGCGCGTCTGGGTCGAGCCGGTGTGGCACCCGCGGCCGGTCTTCTATCATGCCCGCTTCGCGCCGCGGCCCTGGCATCACCGCTGGGGGGCGAGCCGGTGGGAAGGTCGCCGCTTCGGCTATGACGGCGGCTTCCATCGCGGCTACGGCTGGCGCTAAGGACTTACGGGGCGGCCCGCTCCGTCGCGCCGCCCCGGAGGTCCCATGCGCATCCTCGACGTCGAACCCGCCGCCCCGTCCGCAGCCCGCGGCCTGACGCCGCACCTTGCCGAGGACGAGCGGGTCGATGCCGCCTTCGTCTCGGCGACCGGCACCGTGCTGTTCACGGCGCTCAGGATCCTGCTCGTCACGCGCGAGCATCTGCTCGAGGAGCGGACCGAGACGACCTCCTGGCCGTATCGCGAGGTGCGTCATTTCGCCGTGCAGGAGATCGCCGACGGCCGCGCGTCGCTGCGCATCTGGCTCGGCGACGAGGCGCAGCCGCTCCACCTGCGCGCCCGCCCCGGCGTGGACGTGGGCGCGGTGCAGAAGCTGCTGGCGGCGCGGCTGGGGTAGGAGAGCCCGTTCTCGAGGGCCCCGAGACCTCCCGCGTTTCAATTCAGAGCATTTTCGTCATGCCGGACTTGATCCGGCATCCACCTTCACCGCTACGCCCCCTCGCCGCCTTCCATCTTCCGGCGCAGGCTGCGCGGCCGCATATCGGTCCACACTTCCTCGATCCAGGCGAGCACCTCCGCCTTGGTGCCGCGCTTGCCGGCGAGTCTCCAGCCGAGCGGCACCTCGCGGTCGGCTGGCCAAATGGAATATTGCTCCTCATCGTTCACGACCGCTTCGTAGATGGTCGTATCCTCCCGCTCGTCGCTCATAAGTCTCTCTCCGTCGTCTCCCCCGCTCAACATGGCCGAAAACCGGCGCCCGCGCGAGGGAAACTCTCCGCAACCTCGCTCGTTCTTTCCGGCAACGATGCTTTCGCACGAAGGAACTATGCGATGAAGACCCTCGTCCTTTCCGCGGCCGCGCTTGCGGCGCTGCTCCCTGCCGCCCCCGCCGCCGCCGACCCGCCGTCCTGGGCCCCCGCCTACGGCCGCCGGGCGCACGACGCGTACAACAACGGCTATTACAGCAACGGCTACAACCAGGCCTACAATAACGGCTATTACAACCAGGGTTATAACAACGGCTATTACGCTCAGGGCTATGACGGCCCGGTCTGGCGCGGCCGCAACGGGCGCTATTATTGCCGCCGTTCCAACGGCACGACCGGCCTCCTCGTCGGCGGCGCCGCCGGCGCGCTGATCGGCCGCTCGATCGACGGCGGCCGCGACCGGACCGCCGGCACCCTGATCGGCGGCGTCGCCGGCGCTCTGCTCGGCCGCGAGGTCCAGCGAAGCTCGTCGAGCCGCTGCCGCTAAGCCGGCCGATGATCGAGACGGAACGGGCGGCTTCGGCCGCCCGTTTTGCTTCCCGGAAAGCTGAACGGCGGCCTTCGTTTCGGTAGCCGCACGTTCAGCGGCGCTCCTGTAGGGTGCGAAACAGCGTCGAGGGACGGCGTTTCCAGTCCCTCTTCGAGTGAAGGAGAGAAACCATGCGTCGCATCATCCTTGCCACCCTCGCCGTCGCCGCCGCCGCCACCGGGGCCAGTGCGGCCGACGCGCAATATGTCCGCTACGGCAACGGCTACGGCTACGGCGTCGATCGCGGCGACGCGATCTGCCGCCGCGAGGCCAGCCGTGCCTGGAACCGCCGCGAGGCGGACCGCATCTACCGCCACTGCGTGCGCGAGATGCGCAACCGCTGGCGGTACGAGCGCCGCTACGACCGCTATCGGGGCTGGTAAGCCCTCAAGGGACAGTCACTTTCACGCGGCGCCGTGCGACAGCTCGCACCTTCGTTTCCGAAAGTGACTGTCCCCATTCCACGGGCATGCGCGCGCCGCTAGAGGCGGCGCATGCCCGACTCCATCACGTCCGCCATCGTCGCCGAGCACGGCCTCGCCCCCGAGGAATATGCCCGCGTGCTGCACGCGCTGGGGCGGGAGCCGAACCTCACCGAGCTCGGCATCTTCTCGGTGATGTGGTCGGAGCATTGCTCCTACAAGTCGTCGCGCGTCCATCTGAAGAAGCTCCCGACGGCCGCGCCCTGGGTCATCCAGGGGCCGGGCGAGAATGCCGGCGTCATCGACATCGGCGAAGGCCCGAACGGAACGAAGCTCGCCGCCATCTTCAAAATGGAGAGCCACAACCATCCGTCCTACATCGAGCCCTATCAGGGCGCCGCGACCGGCGTCGGCGGCATCTTGCGCGACGTCTTCACCATGGGCGCGCGGCCGGTCGCCAATTTGAACGCGCTCCGCTTCGGGCGTCCGGACCACCCGAAGATGCGCCACCTCATCGCCGGGGTCGTCGCGGGGATCGGCGGCTACGGAAATTGCGTCGGCGTGCCCACGGTCGGCGGCGAGGTGAACTTCCACCGCGCCTATGACGGCAACATCCTCGTCAACGCGATGACCGTCGGGATCGCGGAGCAGGACAAGATCTTCTATTCCGCCGCGGCGGGCGTCGGCAATCCGGTCGTCTATGTCGGCTCGAAGACCGGGCGCGACGGCATCCACGGCGCGACCATGGCCTCGGCCGATTTCTCCGAGGACAGCGAGGAGAAAAGGCCGACGGTACAGGTCGGCGACCCGTTCACGGAAAAGCTCCTCATCGAGGCGTGCCTCGAACTGATGGCCTCCGACGCGATCGTCGCCATCCAGGACATGGGCGCGGCGGGGCTCACCTCGTCGTCCGTCGAGATGGCCTCCAAGGGCGGCGTCGGGCTGGAGCTGGACATGAACGCCGTCCCCTGCCGCGAGGCGCGGATGACGCCCTACGAGATGATGCTGTCGGAAAGCCAGGAGCGCATGCTGATGGTGCTGAAGCCGGGCCGCGAGGCCGAGGCGGAGGCGCTCTTCAGGAAGTGGGAGCTCGATTTCGCCGTAATCGGCAAGGTAACCGACACGGGACGGCTCGTGCTCACGTGGAACGGCGAGACCGCCGCCGACATCCCGCTCGCCCCGCTCGCCGACGAGGCGCCATGCTACGAGCGCCCTTGGGTGGAGACGCCGAAGCCGGCACCGCTCCCCGCCGTGCCGGAATCGACCGACATCGCCGCCGATCTCCTCAAGCTGATGGCGTCGCCCGATCTCGCTTCGCGCCGCTGGATCTGGGAGCAGTACGACCACATGGTCGGCGCCGACACGGTGCAGCGGCCCGGCGGCGACGCCGCGGTGGTGCGCGTCCACGGCACCGACAAGGCGCTCGCCATCACCACCGACGTGACGCCGCGTTACTGCTACGCCGATCCTTACGAAGGCGGGAAACAGGCGATCGCGGAAGCCTACCGAAACCTCTGCGCCGTCGGCGCGACGCCGCTCGCCGCCACCGACTGCCTCAACTTCGGCAATCCCCAGCGGCCCGAGATCATGGGGCAGCTGGTCGGCTGCATCCACGGCATGGCGGAGGCCTGCCGCGCGCTCGGCATGCCGATCGTGTCGGGAAACGTCTCGCTCTACAACGAGACGAAGAGCGAGGACGGGACGGGGAGCGCCATCCTGCCGACGCCCGCCATCGGCGCGGTGGGGCTGATCGAGGACTGGCGGAAGTCGGCGACGATCGCCTTCAAGGCCAAGGGGGAGTATCTGTGGCTCATCGGAGCCGACGTCTTGGGAGGACATCTCGGGCAGTCGCTCTGGCTCCGGGAAATCGTCGGACGGGAAGAGGGGCCGCCGCCCCCCGTAGACCTTGCCGGCGAAGCGGCCGCAGGAGCGTTCGTGGGCTGGCTGATCAAGGAAGGACTTGTCTCCGCGGTGCACGACGTATCCGACGGGGGGGTGCTCGTGGCGGTGGCCGAGATGGCGCTCGCCGGCGGGATCGGTGCCGAGATCTGGCCGGCCAACAGTAGCGATCAATCCAGCGAGCAACCCAATTCGATGGCGGCCGCCCTGTTCGGCGAGGGACAAGGACGATACCTCGTGGCGCTTCGAGAGCCGCTACACCTCAATCCGATGGCGTTCGACGCTGGAACCCGGGCAATGATGCTCGGCCAGACCGGTTTCAGAAGCGGATTGACCGGCGAGGACGGTATCTGGATCGAGGGCGCCTACGCGGATCTGGAGGCCTTCATCCCGCTGAACGACCTCCGCCGCGCCCACGAAGGCTTTTTCCCCGCGCTGATGGGCGGGGGATAACAGTCGCATGACGCTTGGAGCACGCATCATTTGATGCTAAGACTGATGCATGCGTACGACCGTCAATCTTGACGACCGGCTCGTCGAACGGGCGATGGAGGCCACGGGAGAAAGGGAGCGCACGAAGCTGCTCCACGATGGCCTGCGCGCCCTCATAGCGCGCGAGAATGCCCGAGCTATCATCGCGTTGGGCGGCAGCGATCCTGAAGCCTGGATACCGGAGAGACGGCGGCCCGCCGCCCGATGATCGTCGTCGACTCGTCGATCTGGATCGATCACATCCGTTCGCCGGAACTGCATCTCGACGAATTGCTGATGCGCGACGATGCCCTGATGCATCCGCACGTGCTGGGGGAAATCGCCCTCGGCAGCATCAAGCGGCGGGAGGTGGTGCTGGGACGGTTCGAGTTGCTCCCCGTTCCTAACGTCGCGAAGGAGGGCTACGTGCTCTACCTCATCGATGAAAAGGATCTCGCTGCCACCGGCATTGGGTACACCGACGCGCATCTGCTCGCTTCGGCTCTGCTGACGCCGCGTGGTCGGCTGTGGACGCGCGACAAGCGCCTGCACGCGCAGGCCGAGCGGCTCGGCGTGGCGTACCTCCCATGACCGCCGGCTATTCCGGGACGCCGCTGGCCAGGAAGCTGTCGCTCAAGGCGGGGCAGCGGGCGTGGTTCGAGGGGATGCCGGCGAGCGTGCGGGCGGAGATCGCGCCGGAGGAGGTGGGGCTGGAGATGCTCGCCGCCCCGCAGGCGCCGATCGACGCGGCGCACGTGTTCGTGACCGAACGGGCGCGGCTGGAGGAGGCGGTCGCGCGGCTGCTGCCGCTGCTGGCGCCGGCGGGTCAACTCTGGGTGTCGTGGCCGAAGAAGGCCTCCAGAGTGCCGACCGACGTCACCGAGGACGTGATTCGCGTCGTCGCGCTCCCGACCGGCCTCGTCGACGTGAAGGTCTGCGCGGTGGACGAGACCTGGTCGGGCCTCAAGCTGATGATCCGCAGGGATCGGCGCTAGAGCATTGAGCGATTAGGTTGAATCGTCACCCCGGACTTGATCCGGGGACCACCTTCTTCCAACCACCTGATGTCGAAGAAGAAAGGTGGATGCCGGATCAGGGTTCCCATCAAAGTAGTACTTTGATGGGGTCCCTCCGTCCGGCATGACGAAGCTGCGCCCAACCCATCGCCCAACGCTCTAGCGCGCGTCCCCTTTGCGTTGCCCGCGATTCGTGCCACTCTCCCACCATGGGGGCGGTGACGGAAAGCGATCGGATCCTGACGCTCGACGTACTGCGCGGCGTCGCGGTCATGGGCATCTTCTCGGTCAACGTCGTGGCCTTCGCGATGCCCGAGCAGGCCTATTTCAACCCATCGGCCTATGGCGGCACCCGCGGCGCCAGCCTGCTCGTGTGGCTCGCCAACTTCGTTCTCGTCGACGGCAAGATGCGGGGCCTCTTTTCGCTGCTGTTCGGCGCGAGCACCCTGCTCGTGATCCAGCGGGCGCAGGCGGCCGGCCTCAGTCCGGCCTCGGTCCACTACCGCCGCATGCTGTGGCTGCTCGTCTTCGGCCTCTGCCACTTCTACCTGATCTGGTACGGCGACATCCTCAGCCTTTATGCGATCGACGGGCTGCTCCTCTACCTGTTCCGCAACCAGCCAGTGCGGCGGCTCCTCTACTGGGCGGCGGGGTTCCTGATCCTCGACCTCCTCGTCATGGGGGCGATGGGCTGGAGCTTCCTTGCGCTCGAGGCGGCGGCGCACGCACCCCATGCGAGCGCAGCGACCCTCGCCTCCTGGCACGATTTCAGCCACGATTTCGCGCCGCCCGCCGCCGACGCGCTGGCGCGCGACCTCGCCGTCTATCGGGGGTCGTGGGGCGGCATCGTCCGCGACCGCCTCGCCCACGCCGCCGGCGATCCGCTGATGCAGGCGGTCTTCGCCTCGCCGGAGACGCTCGGCTACATGCTGCTCGGCATGGCGGGACTGAAGAGCGGCTTCCTGACCGGCGCATGGGACCCCGCCCGCTACCGCCGCATCGCCGTCGTCGGTCTTGTCATCGGCGTCCCGGCCTACGCGCTGCTTGCCTGGAACGGCTGGCGAAGCGAATTCTCGACAGGAATCATCTTCGTCGATTTCTTCGCGGTCGCGACGCCGTTCCGGCTGCTGATGATGGGCGCCTACGCATCCCTCATCATCCTCTTCGCGCGCCGCGCCGGCGCGCTGCGCGACCGGATCGCCGCCGCGGGCCGCGCCGCCTTCACCAATTATCTCGGCACCAGCCTCGCCGCCTCGCTCCTGTTCAACGGCTACGGCCTCGGCCTCTACGGGCACATGGCGCGCTGGCAGGCGTGGCTGGTCGCACCCTGCTTCTGGGCGGCGATGCTGCTCTGGTCGAAGCCGTGGCTCGACCGTTTCCGCTACGGGCCGTTCGAATGGGCATGGCGCTCGCTCGCCCGCTGGTCGCCGCAGCCGATGCGGCGGCCGGCACCGGTGGTCGTGCCGGCCTAGCGTTTGTCCCGATCTCGTTGAATCGCCAGACCCCGTTCGGGCTGAGCCTGTCGAAGCCCTATCCTTGTTCTTGAGTGCGGGAGAAGGACAGGGCTTCGACAGGCTCAGCCCGAACGGTGTTTCCGTTTCGGCGGGACAGACTCTAGCGTCTGGACCCTAGATCTGCGCGCGGCGCTGGCGGAGCGGGTTCGCTTCCGCCTCGAGCAGCGCCATCGTGTCCCGGTAGAGCGGGCGGAGCCGCGCCACCTGCGGCAGCATGTCCTCCGGGGTCGTGCGCATCTCCACCGCCTGGCGGGCGCGCATCTCGATCTCTTCCGCCAGAGCGCCCAGCGGCCGGGCGCCGAACTGGCGCGCTTCCGACTTCATCGTGTGGGCAGGAAGGACCAGTCCGGCGGCGTCGCCGCGATGCATCGCCGCCTCGATCTTCTCGACCGCTTTCTCGCCGTCCTCGCGGAAATAGGAGAGGATGCGCGCGAAACCGGCGCCCAGCTCCGCGCGGGCGCGGCAGAACATGTCCCAGTCCACCAGCTCGATCTCGTCCACGGACCGACTGTAGGACGCGCCGAGTAAAGGAGGCGTTAGTGCCGCCCCGTACCTCCCTGGCGCGAAGCGACGGGGAGGCAGTTAGTCCTTGTTGAACGGATTGCGGGAGGCGCGGGCGGTGAGGCGGACGGGGACGGCGCCGAAGCCGAGCTCCTTGCGCAGGCCGTTGGTGAGGTAACGCAGGTACGAGTCCGGCAGCGCGTCGACGCGGTTGCCGAACAGCACGAAGGCGGGGGGGCGCGTGTTCACCTGGGTGATGTAGCGCAGCTTGATCCGCTTGCCGCCCGGCGCCGGCGGCGGGTTCTTCTCGACCGCGGCCTCGAACCAGCGGTTGAGCTGGCCGGTCGACACCCGCTTCGACCAGGTGTCGCGAATGTCGAAGGCAGCGCCGAGCAGCTGGTCGATGCCCTTCCCCGTCATGCCCGAGACGGTGAGCAGCGGCACACCCCGCGCCTGGCTGAGGCCCTCGTCGAGTGCCGCCTTGATGCCGTTGAACAGCGCGCTGCCATTCTCGGCCACGTCCCATTTGTTGATGGCGACGACGAGGCCGCGGCCCTCCTGCAGCACGTTGTCGGCGATGCGCAGATCCTGCGCCTCGAGGCCCCTTGTCCCGTCCAGAAGCAGCACGACGACCTCGGCGAAGTCGACGGCGCGCCGGGCGTCGGCGACGGCGAGTTTCTCGAGCTTGTCCTCGACCTTCGCCTTCTTGCGCATCCCTGCCGTGTCGATCAGCCGCACCGGCCGCGCCGTTCCGTCCGGCGCGTGCCACTCCCAGTCGATGGCGATCGAATCCCGGGTGATGCCGGCCTCGGGCCCGGTGATCAGCCGGTCCTGGCGAAGGATGCGGTTGATGAGGGTGGACTTGCCCGCGTTCGGCCGGCCGACGATGGCGAGCTTCAGCGTCGCGTCGCCCGCGCCCCCGGCCTCATCCTCTTCCTCCCGTTCGACGTGCGGGCGGAGCTGCTCGAACAGGTCGACCACCCCCTCGCCATGTTCGGCGCTGAGAGCGATCGGATCGCCGAAGCCGAGCGCATAGGCTTCCATCAGGCCGCTTTCGCCGGCGCGCCCTTCGGCCTTGTTGGCGGCGAGCACGACCGGCGTGGTGTCGCTCCTCAGCCAGCGCGCGATCTCCTCGTCGAGCGGGGTGACGCCGGCACGCGCGTCGACCAGGAACAGGGCCGCGTCGGCTTCGCGCACCGCCGCGATCGTCTGCTGGCGCATGCGGCCGGGGAGCGTCTCGGGATCCTCGTCCTCGTAGCCGGCCGTGTCGATGACGCGGAAATCGAGGCCGAGCAGGCTCGCCTCGCCCTCGCGGCGGTCGCGCGTGACGCCGGGCCGGTCGTCGACGAGCGCGAGCTTCTTGCCGACGAGCCGGTTGAACAGGGTCGATTTGCCGACGTTCGGGCGGCCGACGATAGCGACGGTGGGCAGCTTGGCCATAAGCCAGGCTGCCCTGCCGCCTCCACCGCCGCCGGTCAACCGGAGCGGCTATGCGGCCCCCCCCGGCCTATTCCTTCTGGACGATGAAGGGGAGCTGGGCGCCGCCGGCCAGATAGGTGGGGAGCTGGCCGTTCCATTTCTCGATCGCCCGCTGGCGCAGGATCTCCGGATTGGCGCGCAGCGCGTCGCCCTCGATCTGCGACGCCTTGGCCTTGCCTTCCGCCTCGGCGATCGCCGCTTCGGCATTGGCACGGACGGTGGCGACATTGGCCTGCGCCGCGAGCGCGCCCTGCTCGTTGGCGATCTTGTTGTTGATCTGCGCCAGCACCTGCTGCGGCACGCGGATGTTCGATGCCCAGTAGAGCTGCTCGACATGGAGGCCGAAGGGCTCGAAATAGCGCGAGACGTCCTTCCACGCGGCGCGGATCAGCTCGCCCTTGCGCGGCCCGTAAATCTCCTCGACGCCGAGCTTCGCCGCTTCCTCGACGAGGGCGCTGCGCACGGCGTTGCGCAACGGTCCGGCGACGATGCCGCCCATGTCGGTGCGGTATTTCTGGAACAGCACCGGCGCGTGCACCGGATCGACCCGATAGGCGACGGAGACGTCGGCCGAGAGGTTGAGGCCGTTCTTGTCCTGGAAGTTGAACGCTTCGTCGGTCGCGCTCTGCTCGGTCGAGCTCGCCGTCCAGGCGTAAGTCGAAGTGTAGATCGGATATTCGTAGATGTTGCTTCCGACCGGCGTGAAGTACCAGCCGACGCCGAGCGCGCGGTCCGAGACGCCGGCGGCGCTGCCGAAATTGTTGACGCGAATGCCGACATGGCCGGGCTCGACGCGGGTGCACGAGGTCATCGGCACGAGGGCGGCCAGCGGGATCAGCGCCAGCGGCGAGAGGCGGAGAAGGCGGCGGCGCAGCCGCGCCGGCTCGAATTCGAATTCAATCATGTTTCCGACTCCCGAGGAGAAGGTTGATCTCACGATGAAGCGCGGCGGCGGACAGGAAGCCGCCGGCCAGCGCGATCACGGCGACCAGGGCGGCGGCCGCATCGGCGGCGTCGCGGTGGAGGTCGAACAGCGTCGGTACGACGTAGAGGAAGCACGCCGCCTCGCCGAGAAGGAGCGCGCCACATCGGAGCCCGAAGCTCACGAGCCACAGATCCAACGATTTCATAGCTTTCGACTTGTCCCTGACTCCCCCGGGCGGGGAGCGGCAGCGCATCGGATGGTGCGCCGCAGCAAAGAATACGCCTCGCCAACATTGGTTGCAAGCAAGATCGGAGAAAGACGGGCCGCAGGAGAGTAGCTGCTGCTCCTCGTGCCGCTTCTCCCACCTTACTTCGCGTGTAGTTGGGCTTCTAAATAACCTTGCCTCATGCTGCAGACACGCCGCCGGCCTCGACATGGAGTCGTGTGGCCGATGCGGGGAGACCCGTGAACAGTGCCGGCTCGGTGCCGGTCATCCACACCTGACCCCCGCGGGCATCGAGCCGCTCGAACAGGGCGGCCCGGCGGGCAGGGTCGAGATGGGCCGCCACTTCGTCGAGGAGAAGGATCGGCCGCCGGCCGACGCGGTCGGCAACGAGGTCCGCATGGGCGAGGATGATCGCGAGCAGCAGCGCCTTCTGCTCCCCCGTCGAGCAGAGCGCCGCCGGCTGCCCCTTGCCGACATGGGTGACGGCGAGGTCGGTGCGGTGCGGGCCGGCGAGCGTCCGCCCGGCGGCCGCGTCCCGTACGCGGCCCGCGCGCAGCGCCGTGCCGAGATCCTCCTCGCCCCCGGCGAGCGCGAGACCGGCGCGCGCGAACGGGCCTTCCGGCGCTCCCGCCAGCCGGTCCGCCAAGGCGGCGACGGTCGCGGCTCGCGCCTCCCGGATCGCGTCCCCATGGTCCGCCATCCGCGCCTCGAGGGCCGACAGCCAGGCCTCGTCGCGCGGACCCGTCTCCGCAAGCAGCTTGTTCCGCGCCCGCATCGCCGCCTCGTAGCGGGCGGCGTGGACCGCATGTGCGGAATGCAGCGCGAGCACGAGACGATCGAGAAAACGGCGGCGCCCCCCGGCACCCTCCTGGAACAGCCGGTCCATCGCCGGCGTCAGCCACAGCACCGCCAGCCATTCCGACAGCGAGCTGGCCGAGGCCGGCGCGCCGTTGATCCGCACCTGCCGCCGCTCCGGCGCCGCCGCCAGCGTCCCCGTGCCGATGTCGACCTCGCCGAGGCGCGCCGCCACCGCGAACCCGCCGCCGCCGCCGTTGCGCGCCATTTCGGAGAGGCTGGCGCCGCGGAGGCCGCGGCCGGGCGAAAGCAGCGACACGGCCTCCAGCACGTTGGTCTTGCCCGCGCCGTTCTCGCCGGTGAGCACGACGAGCCCGGGCCCGGGAGCGATTACAGCGTCAGCATAGGAGCGGAAATCGGACAGTGAGAGCCGGGAAACAGCCACGGCAAGCGCCTTAGCGCGTCGCCGCGGGGATGAGCAATGCAACCGCCGGCACCGTCCCCACCCACGCCCGCCGGGCGCCCGTGCGGGTCAGCGTTTGTCCTTGCGCGAATAGCGCCCGCCGCAAACCCGCTGGGGGCCGACGAGCGCCCTCCCCGCGCGGAACGTGGCGGTCCTGTACTGGGCAAGCACCGGCGTCGCCGTCGTCCTCGGCATCTGCTCCGCGATGAAGGCCCGCACGTCCGGCAAGGTCGCATCCTCAGGCTCGGCGAACCCGGGTGGGGTGATGTCGTCGAAATAATTGTGGACCGTGAACCCGCCGGCATAGAGTTGCTTCGTCGCCAGGGCGTGCCGGCGCAATTCCCGCAGCGGCCTCGCCGCGTCGAAGGTGCCGAGATAAACCGCCTGCCCCGGCTTCACGTCGAACTCGAGCGTCTTGGCGTAGAAGCACACCCCCCACCGGCCCTGCTGAACCACCTGCTGGATGACGTAGCTGCCGGGCTTCACCCTTTCGGCGAAGAATTCCAACTCGCCATCGTTGCGCGCGGGCACCGGTATCCCGATCCAATCCCCCGCGAGATCCTGTTGGGCGTCATCGTAGCGCGCGATGGCGAGCGTGTAGACAACACCCGCGGAAGGCATGCGCACGATAAGCACGGCATCAGGCGAGGCCGGCGTGACGGCAATCTTGGCGGGATTGGCCGCGGGCGCCGCGGAGGCGAGGAAGGCCGCGGCCGCCGCCGCGGCGACGCGTCGCATCACACCCGCATCGGCATCAGGACGTAGAGCGCGGCGGCCTTGTCGTTCTCGCGCAGCAGGGTCGGCGCGGCGGCGTCGGCGAGGTGCATCTCGACGACGTCGCCCTCGATCTGGCCGAGAATGTCCATCAGATAGCGGGCGTTGAAGCCGATCTCGAGGCCGTCGGCATTATAGTCGCCGGACACTTCCTCGGCGGCGGTGCCGTTCTCCGGGCTGGTGACCGAGAGGGTGACGCGGTCGCGGTCGAGCGCCATCTTGACGGCGCGGGTCTTCTCGCTGGCGATGGTCGACACGCGGTCGACCCCTTCCTCGAAGCTGCGCGGGTCGATCCTGAGCAGCTTGTCGTTCGCCGTCGGGATGACCCGGCTGTAGTCGGGAAACGTGCCGTCGATCAGCTTCGACGTGAGGATTGCGTTGCCGAGGCCGAAGCGGATCTTGGTCTCGGAGAGCGAGACCTGGACGGTGCCGTCGACCTCGTCGAGCAGCTTCCTCAGCTCAGCGACGCACTTTCGCGGGATGATCACGTCGGGCATGCCCTCGGCGCCGGCCGGGCGCGCCACGGTGACGCGGGCGAGGCGGTGGCCATCGGTCGCCGCCGCCTTCAGCACCGGCTGCGCCTCGTCCGAGACGTGGAGGAAGATGCCGTTCAGATAATAGCGCGTCTCCTCGGTGGAGATGGCGAAGCGGGTCTTGTCGATGATCTGGCGGAGAGTCGCCGCCGGGAGCTCGAAGCGGGTCGGCAGGTCGCCTTCCGCGATCACCGGGAAATCGTCGCGCGGGAGGGTGGAGAGGTTGAAGCGGGCGCGGCCGGCATTGACCTGCATCTTGCCCTCGGCGGCGTTCAATTCGACCTGGCTCCCCTCCGGCAGCTTGCGGACGATGTCGAACAAAGTGTGGGCGGAGACGGTGGTGGCGCCCGGCTGGGTGACATTGGCTTCCACGGTATCGTTGATCTGGAGGTCGAGGTCGGTCGCCATCAGCCTCAGGCCGCCTTCCTCCTGCGCCTCGATGAGGACGTTGGAGAGGATGGGAATGGTGTTCCGCCGCTCCACCACGGACTGGACGTGGCCGAGGCTCCTCAGCAGCGTGGCCCGTTCAATCGTCGCTCTCATCATCACCCCCGGAAGTGGCACTTGCCCCGACTCTTAAAGCCGGTTGCGGCCCCTCGCTAGGGGGTTGTCGCCGGGCGCGAAAAAAGGGCCGGAGCGTCGCCGCCCCGGCCCGGTAAATTCGTCGTCCGGCGGAAGCCGGGACCTCATCGGGTGAAGCTCACAGGTGCCTTTCACCCGACCAGACCCCGGCCTCCGCCGGGGTGACGAGGGCTGCGCCCTCGTCAGAAGCGCAAGCCGAAGCCGGCGACGACCTGGTGCTTGTCGATATTGCCCGAGTAGGTCGAGTAGCGATACTCGGCCTTGAGGAAGGTGCGGCTGCCGACCGACTGCTCGACGCCGCCGCCGACGCGCCAGCCGTCCTTGTTGGCGCCGAGATTGAAGTTGTTCACCCCCGTGCCGCCATCCGCATAGGTCAAGCGGACCCGCGCGTTGGTGTAGCCGGCCTTCGCGTAGAGAAGCGTGCGACCGCCGACGACGGCACCGATCCGTCCGCCGACATAGAGATCGCGGCCGAGCTTCGCACACAGCCGGTCGCCGGTGACGTTGACGCTGGTGGCGCACTGGTCGGTGGTCGAGCCTGACGCCTCGCCCTCGGCGCCGAGCACCATGCCGCCCATCTGGACGTCGTAGCCGACGCCGGCGCCGTATAGAACGCCGTCGGCATGGTCGCCCGGCACCTTGAGGCGGTCCCAGCCCACGAGGCCTTCGACCTTGACGCCGGTATAGGACGTGGGATTGTCACTCGCCGGCTGGGCCATGGCCGGCGCCGCGACGCCGCCGACGAGAAGGACGGCCAGGATGTACTTACGCATGTATTCAACTCCCTATATGCTCGCGCATTGCGTTACGTGACCCCCAGCGCCGGCCTGTCCGAAATGTTTCATGAACCTCAGATAAACGCTGGGAGCAGTTGCATTTCGGCAACAAGAAGCGAAAGCTGAACCTGTGATAAACGGCCGCCACCTTTTCCTTGTCTTTGTTGCGCTTGCTGCACCCGTATCGGCAGCGAAACAGTCGCTCGGGATTTTTTCTTTGTGGGGTGCGTTCAAGGATGGGAATCGCTGCTGGGCCGTCGCCGAGCCGGAAGGCGCGTCGCGGCGCGCCGGCGGCCGCGCCTTCGCTTCCGTTTCCTGGGGTGGGCGAGGTGCGCGCGGGCAGGTGAGCTTCCGCCTCGCGCGTGCGAAGCGCCAGGGCTCGGCGGTGCTGCTGCGGGTGGACGAGCGGCTCTTCCAGCTGGTCGGCACCGGCGACAATGCCTGGCCCGAAAACGGCCGCACCGACGCCGACATCGTCGCGGCGCTGCGCACCGGCGTCCAGATGACGCTCGAGAGCCGCGCGGAGAACGGGGCGGCATTGCGCGACACCTATCCCCTGCGCGGCGCCGCCACCGCCATCGACGCCGCGGCGATCGCCTGCGCGCGGGGATAGCTGCCTCACCGTCCGAGCGGATGGCGCGGCACGAGGGTGGCAAATCGTCTGCGAAACCCCTAGATAAGCCGCCTCATGTCAGCGCCGATGCCCATTCCCGGTCAGATCGACCCGGTCCCCGTGCCGCGCGCCGCCACCCGGCGCGAGGACGGCCGCGTCGACCTCGTCGGCCTCGGCAAGCCCGCGATCGCTGCGGCGCTGATCGAGGCTGGGCTGGAGCCGAAGCAGGCGAAGCTCAGGGCCAAGCAGATCTGGCACCAGATCTACAATCGCGGCGCCACCGACTTCGCGGCGATGAGCGACATCGCCAAGCCGCAGCGCGCCTGGCTCGCCGAGCGGTTCCTCATCGGGCGGCCGGAAGTGGTGGTCCAGCAGGTCTCGACCGACGGCACCCGCAAGTGGCTTCTCAAGACCGCCGACGGGCACGATTTCGAGATGGTGTTCATCCCCGACGCCGACCGCGGCACGCTCTGCGTCTCGAGCCAGGTCGGCTGCACCTTGAACTGCCGCTTCTGCCACACCGGCACGATGCGGCTGGTCCGCAACCTCGAGGCGGGGGAGATCGTCGGCCAGGTGATGCTGGCGCGGGACGCGCTCGGCGAATGGCCTTCCCAGCCGGAAGGGCGTATGCTCTCCAACATCGTGATGATGGGGATGGGCGAGCCGCTCTACAATTTCGAGAATGTCCGGGATGCGCTGAAGATCGTCATGGACGGCGATGGCCTCGGCCTTTCGCGCCGCCGCATCACCCTGTCCACGTCGGGCGTCGTGCCGATGATGGGGCGCGCCGGAGACGAGATCGGCGTCAACCTCGCCGTCTCCCTTCATGCGGTGACGAAGGCGGTGCGCGACGAGATCGTGCCGCTCAATCGCAAATACGGCATCGAGGAGCTGCTCGCCGCCTGCGCCGCCTATCCGGGAGCCAACAACGCCCGCCGCATTACGTTCGAATATGTGATGCTGAAGGACAAGAACGACAGCGACGAGGACGCCCGCGAGCTGGTCCGGCTGATCAGGAAGTACAAGCTGCCCGCCAAGGTGAACCTCATTCCGTTCAACCCCTGGCCCGGCGCGCCCTACGAATGCTCGGACGAGGAGCGGGTGCGGCGCTTCTCGGAGATCGTCTTCGAGGCCGGCATCTCCGCCCCCGTCCGACGCCCCCGCGGCCGCGACATCATGGCCGCCTGCGGCCAGCTCAAATCGGCGGCGGAGAAGAAGAGCCGCGCCGAGCTCGACCGCATTGCCGAGGAGAAGCAGGCGGCACTCGCCTGAACTGAGCCGGAAAGGGGACAGTCACTTTCAGCCACCTCGTACCGCAACGGACACGCGGCGCGGGAAAGTGACTGTCCCCAGCTCGCGCCCGCCGCCTAGATGCGGCCGCGCAGGCCCATCCGCGCGGCGCGGGCGGCGCGGCGCTCCTCGGGCGTGACGACGCCGTCATGGTTGGCGTCGGCGCGGTCGAAGGCCTGGAGCGCGAACCGGGTCGCCTCCTCCACCGAGACCCGGCCGTCGTGGTTGAGGTCCATCCGCTCGAACGCCTGGCCGCGGAAGCCGCCCATGCCGGCGCGGCCGAAGCGCGCGCGGGGACCTTCCTCCATCGGGCCGCGGGCGGCGAGACGCTGCCCGCGCGCCGCCATCGCCGCGTCGAACTCGGCCCGGGTAATGACGCCGTCGTGATTGCCGTCCAGCCGGGCGAACAGTCGCTCGCCGCGATGGGCCGGATCGCCCCGGAGGCCGCGCTCGGCGCCGAAGCGGCGCGGGCCCTCGCGACCGGCGCGAAGCGTACGGGCCGCCTCGATCTCGTCGCGGCTGACGAAGCCGTCGCGGTTGACGTCGAGCCGGGCGAAGAGGCGCTGCACGCGCGCCTGGACGTCGGCGCGGGTCACCGGACGGGCGGCATGACCGCGCTGGAACTCGACGCGCGGTGCCGCAGGCGCCGGCGGCTGGGCAC
This sequence comes from Alphaproteobacteria bacterium, assembly GCA_019239415.1. GTDB lineage: Bacteria > Pseudomonadota > Alphaproteobacteria > Sphingomonadales > Sphingomonadaceae > Allosphingosinicella. Next base: position 70,781 of record JAFAZW010000066.1, on the reverse strand, counting down.
AAGCGGGCGCGGCGGCGGCGCAGGCCGCGAGCGCGGTCAGGAACACGATCTTCTTCATGACTATCCCTCCATCGGATGTGAAACGTGACTAGAGCGACCCTCTAGGCACGCGCCGCTGTCGGACGATTGAACGCGATCGACAGCTTGGCGAAAGCTGCGCGTCAGCGCTCGCCGCCGCCCTGGCGCGCGGCGCGGAAGGCTTCGCGGGCGGCCAGGCGCTCTTCCCCGGTGATGACGCCATCATGGTTGGTGTCGAAGCGGTCGAAGATGCGCATCGCGAAGCCGATGGCCTCGGCCAGCGACACCTTGCCGTCGCGGTCGGCGTCCATCTCCTCGAAGCCGCGGCCGCCGAAGCGGGCGAACATGCTGCCATGGCCCGCGAAGCCGCGGCGGCGACCCTCGGCGGCGGGCGCCCCCTCCGGGCGGGGCGGGCGGGCGGCCTCGGCCTCCTCACGGGTGACGAAGCCGTCGCCATTGGCATCCACACGGGCGAACGCCGCCTGGACCTGGGTCTTCACCTCGGCACGCGTGACGGCGCGCATCGGCGTCGGCGCGCCGGTGGGCGGGCCCGGGGGCGGGACCCGCGGCAGGATGGTCGTCGGCGCCGGGGCGACCGGCGGGGCGGCGGCGGTCGCGGCAAGAGCGGCGAGGATGATCTTGTTCATCGGTGAAGCGGCTCCTGGAGAAGCGGCAAGGGGAAAATCCCGCATGGTGGTTAGGGCGCCGCAACTGTACTGCGCTTGAACGCGCGCGTCAGCCTGTGGCAAGGCGCGCCGAGGACGAGACGGACAGAGCATTGGACAGGAAGGGCGCGCCTTGGTGGGAGCATCGCTGGGGCGTCGCGCTCCTCGCGTTGCTCGCGGCCCTGCCGTTGCTTTGGCCGGCCATCCCGCCGCTGGTCGACCTGCCCGGCCATATGGGCCGCTTCCGCGTCGAGCTGGACCTCGCGGGCGACCCGGCGCTCCAGCAATTCTACAGCTTCAAATGGTCGGTGATCGGCAATCTCGGCGTCGATCTGCTGATCATCCCGATGGCCAAGGTCTTCGGCCTCGAACTCGCCACCAAGCTGATCGTCCTCGCGATCCCGCCCATGACCGTGGCCGGCTTCCTGTGGGTCGCGCGCGAGGTGCACGGCCGGGTGCCGCCCACGGCCCTGTTCGCCATCCCCTTCGCCTACGGCCATCCCTTCATCTTCGGCTTCCTGAATTTCTCCCTGTCGATGGCCTTCGCGCTGCTCGCCTTCGCCTTCTGGCTGCGGCTCGGGCGGCTCGGCCACCCTTTGCTGCGCGCGGCGATCTTCGTGCCGCTGTCGGTGGTGATCTGGTTCACCCACACGTTCGGCTGGGGAACATTGGGCGTGATGGCCTTCTCGGCCGAGCTGGTCCGGCAGTTCGACAAGGGCCGCAGCCTCGTTCATTCGGCGCTCCGCTCCGCCTGGCACTGCCTGTCGATCGCGCCGCCGATCCTGCTCATGCTGTTGTGGCGAAGCGGCCATCACGTCGGCGGCGAGACCGGCGACTGGTTCAACTGGCGCGCGAAATATCTCTGGCTGGTCCAGGCGCTGCGCGACCGCTGGTTCATGTTCGACCTCTTGTCGCTGCTCTGCGTGCTGCTCGTCATCGTCGGCGGGATCAGGAGCCCGCGGCTCGGCTTCTCGCGCAACCTGGCGGCGTCGGCGATCTTCCTCTGCCTCGTCTACATCCTGCTGCCGCGGATCATCTTCGGCTCGGCCTATGCCGACATGCGGCTGGTCCCCTATCTGCTGGCGATCGGCGTCATCGCCATCCGCCTGCGCGACACCGCCACGCCGCGCTACGCCCGGCTGCTGGCGATCGCCGCCACGGCCTTCGTGCTGGTGCGGATCGGCGCGAACACGGTGAGCTTCTGGATGTACGACCAGACCTACAGGCGCGAGCTCGCGGCGGTCGATCACATCCCACACGGCGCGAAGGTGGTCTCCTTCGTCCAGGTCCATTGCCGGCAGCCTTGGGGGATGACGCGGCTGGAGCATCTCCCGGCCATCGCCCTGGTGCGCAAGGACGCGTATTCGAACGACCAGTGGCAGATGCCGGGCGGGCAGCTCCTGAGCAGCCGCTTCGCCGGGGCGGGCGGCTGGCGCTACGACCCCGCCCAGCAGGTGACCAGGGAGCCGTGCAGCGGCGAATATTGGCGCACCATCGACGAGGCGATGCGCACCTTCCCGCGCCAGGCCTTCGACTATGTCTGGCTGATCCAGCCGCCCGACTTCGATCCCGCCCTGGCGCGCGGCCTGCAGCCCATCTGGCGGAGCGGCGCGAGCGTGCTCTATAGGGTCGTCGACCGCACGCCCCCCGATCAGCCGCCGGCGGTGCCCGAAGAGGAAGAATGATGTCCGCCGCCGCCGCGCCCGCGCTGTCGCCCCCCGCTCTGTCCGTCGTTATCCCCTGCTACAATGAGGAAGCCTGCCTCGCCGAGCTCCACCGCCGGGTGAGCGCGGCCGCGCAGGGGGTGGCGGGGGAAGATTATGAGATCGTCCTCGTCAACGACGGCTCGCGCGACGGCAGCTGGGCGATGATGGCGAGCCTCGCCGACGCCGACCCACGCCTCGTCGCCATCAACCTGTCGCGCAACCACGGCCACCAGCTGGCGCTGACCGCCGGCCTCGACCTCTGCCGGGGCGAGCGGATCCTCATCATCGACGCCGACCTCCAGGACCCGCCGGAATTGCTCGGGGCGATGGTCGCGGAGATGGAGGCGCAGAAGGCCGACGTCGTCTATGCGGTGCGGCGCGCCCGCGCCGGCGAGACCGCCTTCAAGCTCGCCACCGCCAAGCTCTTCTACCGCGGCCTGTCCAAGCTCGCCGAGATCGAGATCCCGCGCGACACGGGCGACTTCCGGCTGATGAGCCGGCGCGCGCTCGACGCCTTGCTCAGCCTGCCGGAGCAGGCGCGGTTCATTCGCGGCATGGTCGCCTGGGTGGGCTTCCGCCAGGTGCCGATCGTCTACGACCGCGCCGAGCGCCACGCCGGCCAGACCAAATATCCGCTGTCGAAGATGGTCCGCTTCGCGCTCGACGCGGTGACCGGCTTCTCGACCGCGCCCTTGCGCTTCGCCAGCCATTTCGGCCTCTGGCTGGTCGCGGCGACCGTCCTCATCCTCATCTACATCGCGATCGGCTTCCTCTCGGGCAGCGCCATTCCCGGCTGGACCTCATTGATGCTGGTCGTCGTCATCCTCGGCGCGGTGCAGATGTTCGTGCTCGGCCTCATCGGCGAATATCTCGGCCGGCTCTACATCGAGGCGAAGCGGCGGCCGCTCTACATCGTCTCCGACATTGCCGGCCATACCGGGGCGCATGGGCGCCTCGGCCATGTCGCTCACGAAGCGGAGGCGATGGCCGCGAGCGACACGCCGGGAGGGAACGGCAGCCTGCCGATCGCGTGACGCTCCAGGCCGAACAAGGCCTCGAACAGCGTATTGACCGGCTTGGGCGGCATCGCGTCGCCGCTCCCTTCCTTCCGCGCCAGCCGCGCCGCGACGCGCGCCATCGCCGCGATCGGGAACAGCACGGAGTTGAAATAGCTCAGCTCCTCGAGCTTCAGCCCGGCGTCGGCGATCACCGCCTTGAGCGTCTTCTTGGTGTAGCGGCGCTTGTGGTGGTTGGCGACGTCGTGGGCGCTCCACATCCACGGGTGGGCCGGGACGGTGAGGAGGATGCGGCCGTTCGGCCGGAGGCGCGCGGCGATGCTGACGAGCGCGTCGCGGTCCTCCTCGACATGCTCCAGCACGTCCAGGAGAGCCACCAGGTCGTAGGCCCGCTCGGGCACGCCCCTCAGGTCCGGCAGCGGCGCGTCGTGGACGGCGTGGCCGAGCCGGCTCGAGGCGATGGCGCGGGCGATCGGATCGATCTCGACCGCGTCGAGGCGGCCGAACTGCCCCAGCATCGGCAGGTTGTGGCCGGTGCCGCAGCCGATCTCGAGGATGCGCGGCTCGGCCGGGAGCGGCACCTTGCGGCGGATCAGCTCGGCGAGGATGTCGCGCCGGGCGACGTACCACCAGTGGCGGCTGTCGAGCTCCGCCATGCGCTCGTAGACGATGCGTTCCATCAGAACCGCCCCGTCATCGGAAGACCCACCAGCGGTTGAGCCCGAAGGTCACCGCGGGCGTCACCAGCACCGCCGGCACGAGCGGCCACCAGGCGGGGCCGCCCATCCTGACGGTGAGCTCCCAGGTGAACAGCCAGTTGAGCACCAGGCCGAGCGACTGGACGAAGACGAACTTCGCCTGCGTCCGCGGCGTCCGCTCCTCGCCATGTCCCCTGAAGCTCCATCGGCTGTGGAGGACATAGCCGATGCAGACGGCGACGCCAAAGGCGATCGGCACCGCCGCCACCGGCGGCATGACGAACTGGGCGAGCGGCCAGTAGACCACGGCGTAGACGAACGTCGAGAACAGGCCGACCGCGCCGAAGCGGATCAGCTGGCCGAGCATTTCGCGAAGATGCGCCATATCGTCCATTTCCAGCGCGTTCCCCGGCCACTCGGCTTGCCCTTCGAGCGGGACCGACTAATGCGGGGGCACGGGGATGGAAAGGGCGAAAGGCATGGAGGGGCTCGAGCGGCTGGACCGGCACTGGCGCTGGTGGGTGGCGCTGGTGTGGCTCGTCGCCTCGCTCTGGCTCGTCTATCAGCATTGGGCACGCATCCGCGGCTTCGCCCTGCCCGATACCGACGACAATATCCGCATCATGCAGGTCCGGGCCTGGCTCGCCGGGCAAGGCTGGTTCGACCTCCGGCAGTATCGCCTGAACCCGCCCGACGGGGCGAACATCCACTGGTCGCGGCTCGTCGACCTGCCGATCGCCGGCATCAAGCTGGCGCTGATGCCGTTCATGAGCGGCGCCGACGCGGAAAAAGCGGCGGTGACCATCGCGCCGCTGCTGCCGATGGGGGTGGCGATGGCGGCGGTGTCGCTGACGGTGCGGCGGATGCTCGGGCCGTTCGCCTTCGCGCTGGCGCTGGCGATCCTGCTCTGTGCGCCGTCGGACGTCGGCATGTGGTCGCCGCTCCGCATCGATCATCACGGCTGGCAGCTCGCCTTCCTGGCCGTCTCGGTTTCGGCGCTGACCGATCCGGATCGCGCCCGGGGCGGGCTGACCCTCGGCATCTCGAGCGCCCTCTCGATCGTCATCGGCATGGAGATGCTGCCCTATCTGGCGCTGCTCGGCGCGGCGGCGGTGCTGCTTTGGGTGTACGAGAACGGGCGCGACAATGCCCGCCAGCTCCTCGCCTACGGCGCCAGCCTCGCCGGCGGCGTCGCGCTGGGCTACGCCCTCTTCGCCTCCTACGCCAATCGCGCGCCGGTCTGCGACGCATTGTCGCCGGTGTGGCTTTCGGCGCTGATGGCGGCGGGCGCCATCGCCGTCGCGCTGGGCATGCTCAAGCTCGGGAACATCTGGCTGCGCCTCGCCGCGGCGGCGGTGGGCGGTGCGCTGGTCGCCGGCGCCTTCGTCCATTTCTGGCCGCATTGCCTCGGCCGCCTCGAAAATCTCGACCCCGAGGCCGAATATCTGTGGCTCAGGAACGTGCTCGAGGCGCGGCCCATCTACCGGCACGGCCGGGACGTGATCGTCGCCGTCTGCGCCATCCCGGCGATCGGCCTGCTCGGCTACCTCGCCATCCTCGCCAAGGTGCGCGGCGACGGACCGGCGCTGCGCCGCTGGCTCGTCCTCGCCGCGCCGGCCTTCCTCGCCGCCGCCTTGCTCCTCTGGCAGAGCCGCGCCGGCCCGGCCGCGCAGATCCTCGCCGTGCCGGGTGCGGTGGCGCTCGGCTGGGTCGTCATCCCGCTATTCTGGAACAGCCGCTTCATGCTCGTGCGCGTGGTCGGCGTCGTCGCCGTCTTCGTGATCATCTCCGGCACCGGCATCGAGCGGGCGATGAGCTGGCTGCCGCAGAAGCAGAAGGGCGCCGCCAACAAGGCGGTCGACCGCGCCAACGGCCTGTGCCCCTCGCTCTGGGCGCTGCACCCGGTGGCGCTCGTGCCCAAGGGCTATGTGCTGACCCATGTCGACCTCGGCCCGCGCCTGATCGCCGTCACCCACCACAGCGCCGTCGCGGGTCCGTATCACCGGAACGGCCGCGACATCGCCGAGGTGATGAAGGCGTTCCGCGAGAGCGCCGACTACGCCAGGTCGGTGATCGACCGGCGGCACATCGATTATGTGCTGGTCTGCCCCGGCATCTCGGAATCGACCATCTATGCGAGCGAGGCGCCCGGCGGCTTCTACATGCAGCTGATGCGCGGGCAGGTTCCGAAATGGCTGGCCCCGGTCGACCTGCCGAAGGATTCGCCGTTCAGGATGTGGCGGGTGGTCAAAGCCTCAGCGCAATCGTGACCCCGTCGATGACGAACTGAGCCGCGAGGGCGGCGAGGATGACGCCGAGCAGCCGCGTCAGCATCGCTTCCAGCCGCTTGCCGAGCAGCCGCATCAGGAAGGCGGCGGAGAGCAGCGAGACCAAAGTCAGGACGAGCACCGCGCCGATCGCGCCGAGCACCACCAGCGAGCCTTCCCAGCCGTCGCTGCGCGCCATCAGCAGCATCGCCGAGGCGATCGAGCCCGGGCCGGCGATCATCGGAATGCCCATCGGGAAGACCGAGATGTCGTTATGCTCGGGGTCGGCGTTCACTTCCTCGGCGCGGTGCTCGCGGCGCTGGGTGCGGCGCTCGAACACCATGTCGAGCGCGATCATGAACATCATGATCCCGCCCGAGATGCGGAAGGCGGCGAGGCTGATGCCGAGCGCGTGGAGCAACTTGTAGCCGAGCATCCCAAAGAAGACGAGGATGCCGGCGGCAACGAGCGTCGAGCGGATCGCCATCGAGCGGCGCTGCACCGGCGTGCAGTCGCGCGTCAGCCCGGCGAAGATCGGTGCGCAGCCGGGCGGGTCGATGACGACGAAGAAAGTGATGAAGGCCGAGACGAACGCTTCGATCATGGGGCGAACCGATCACTGCCACGGCCGTCACCCTGAACTTGGTTCAGGGTCCAGCTGGTCGCCCGCTCGGCCGGTGGAGAATTGGATGCTGAAACAAGTTCAGCATGACAGGCCGTGACACTCACGAACCCCCTCACAGCCCCGCGGGCTCCGGCAACCCCTCCCGCGCGCAAGCCGCCGCCAGCGTGTTCCTGAGCAGCACGGCGATCGTCATCGGCCCCACGCCGCCCGGCACCGGCGTGATCGCCGCCGCCACCTCCCGCGCCTCCGCAAACGCCACGTCGCCGAGCAACTTCGTCTTGCCGTCCGCGTCCGTCAGCCGGTTCATGCCGACGTCGATCACCGTCGCGCCCGGCTTCAACCAGTCGCCGCGGATCAGTTCGGGCCGGCCGACGGCGGCGACGAGGATGTCGGCGCGGCGCACGACCGCGGCGAGATCGCGGGTGCGGCTGTGGGCGAGGGTGACGGTGCAATTCTCCCTGAGGAGCAACTGCGCCATCGGCTTGCCGACGATGTTCGACCGGCCGACGACCACCGCCTCGAGCCCGGAGAGGTCGCCGAGGCGGTCCTTGAGCAGCATCAGGCAGCCGAGCGGCGTGCAGGAGACCAGCCCTTCCTCGCCGACCGCGAGCTTGCCGGCGTTGACGACGTGGAAGCCGTCCACGTCCTTGGCCGGGTCGATCGCGTCGATCACGGCCTTGTCGTCGATCCCGGCGGGAAGCGGGAGCTGGACGAGGATGCCGTCGACGCGGTCATCGCCGTTCAGCTCTTCGACGAGGGCGAGCAGTTCCGCCTCGCTCGTCGTGTCGGGCAGACGGTGCTCGAAGCTCGCCATCCCGGCCGCGAGCGTCGCCTTCTGCTTGGAGCGCACGTAGATCTCGCTCGCCGGATCCTGGCCGACCAGCACCACGGCGAGGCCGGGCACGCGGCCGGTCGCCGCGGTGAACGCCGGCACCGCCTCCGCCACCCGCGCGCGCAGGCGCTCGGCGAAGGCGCGGCCGTCGACGATCGCGGCCGTCATGTCGGTGCGAGGAGGGAGCGGAAGATCTGCGGCACGACGATGTTGCTGAGGATGTAGATGAGCAGCAGCACGACCATGGGCGAGAAATCGAGGCCGCCGAAATCCGGCAGGATCTTGCGGATCGGGCGGTAGAGCGGCTCGGTCATCCGGTCGAGCGCGGTGAGGAAGCTCCTCACCCCCGAATTGTAGGTGTTGATGACGTTGAAGGCGATCAGCCAGCTGAGGATCGCCTGGATGATGATGATCCACCAGGCGATGGTGAGCAGCAGCTCGATGATCTGGAACAGCGCGAACATAGAGTCTCCACCACCCGCAAGCCCGCCATGTAGGGGTCGGGGCCGAAGGCGGCAATGGCGAGGGTGGCGCGCGCGGCGGGTGCCGGTTACGCTGGCGACATGATCCTGCCGCTCCTCCTCGCCGCGGCCGCCGGCGTCGCCCCGCAGCCGTCGCCCCTCAAGCTGTTCAAGGATTGGACCATCGGCTGCGACAATGTCCGCGCCTGCCAGGCGGTCGCGCTGCTCCACGACCAAGCGGCAGAGGACGGCCTGACGATGAGCCTGTCGCGCGGCGCGGCGCCGGACGCGCCGGTGCGGATCGTCGTCGGCCCGCCGCTGGGCGCCTCCGACGACAAGACCGGCGTCGTCGCCCTCGCGGTCGACGGCAAGCGGCTTCCAGCCCGGCTGACCGAGGTGGAAGGAGGCGCAGAGGTCGACCCGGCCGGAACGGTGGCGCTGCTCGCCGCCTTGCGGGTGGGGGCGAAGCTCGAGGCGCTCGGCGCCGACGGCAAGCGCCTCGGCACCATCTCCCTCGCCGGCGCAAGCGCCGCCTTGCTCTACATGGACGACCGGCAGCAGCGGGTAGGCACGGTCACGGCCCTCGCCCGGCCGGGGCCGAAGCCGGCGAACGCGGTGCCGCCGGCCCCGGCTGCGCCCGAGGTGGTCGTTCCGCCGCGGTCGGCGAAAGCGCCGCGCGGCATGCCGCTCGCCGTCGCGGCGGCGCTGCGGAAGCAGGCCTGCGAGAGCGGCGAGCCCGACACCGGCTGGAAGGCGGACACTTATCGGCTCGACGCCGGCCACACGCTCGCGGTCGTGCCCGATCATTGCGACAGCGGGGCGTATAACGCGGCGTCGCTCCTGTACGTCGCGGCCGACAGCGGCGGCTGGCGCCCCATTCGCTACGATACCGACAAGCCGAACACCGACGACGCCGGCTCGGGCCCGGTCGCCTACAATGCCGAGTGGAACGCCAAGGCGGGCACGCTCGACATGTTCATGAAGGGCCGCGGGCTCGGCGATTGCGGCACGCGCCAGAGCTTCGCCTGGGACGGCGAGCGCTTCCGCCTGATCCTCCAGGAGGAGATGGGCGAGTGCCGCGGCTCGATCGCGTGGATTCCGACGTGGCGGGCGAAGGCGGTGCGGCGGTAGGACCTCCGAGACTCACCAGCAGGGAGAGAAAGCCATCCGTTCGGGCCGAGCTTGTCGAAGCCCTGTCCTTCTTCGCTTGGTGGTGAGGGAAAGACAGGGCTTCGACAGGCTCAGCCCGAACGGAGTTTCTCTCCGTCCCCCCGCCTCACGGCGCGAACCTCGGTGCCTCCGCTTCGGCCAGCACGATGGCGAACTGGTCTCCGGCATCGGTCCACTGCTTCACCACGCCCCAGCCGGCGGCGCGGAGCAGGAGGCGGGAATCGCGGTCGCCATATTTGTGGCTGTTCTCGGTGTGGATGGTCTCGCGGCGGCGCATCGTGAAGGCGCGGCCGTCGACGCCGAAGCGCAGGTCCCGCGTCGCCTCGAGGTGCATCTCGATCCGCGCCTTGTCGTCGTTCCAGATCGCGCGGTGGCGGAAGGCGTCCACCGGGATGTCGCCGTCCAATTCACGGTTGATGCGGTGGAGGAGATTGAGGTTGAACTCGGCGGTGACCCCCGCCGCGTCGTCATAGGCGCGGAGCAGGACGCCGACATCCTTGATCCGGTCCATGCCGATGAGGAGGAAGGAGCCTTCGCCCAGCGTGTCCTTCATCGCCCTCAACAGGTCGACGGCGGTGCGGGGCACGAGGTTGCCGATGGTGGAGCCGGGGAAGAAGCCGAGCTTCGGCGCCTGCGCCACCGCGCCGGGGAGACGGATCGGCCGCGTGAAATCGGCCTCGACCGGCAGCACCGGCAGGCCGGGGAATTCGGCGCCCAGCTCACGCGCCGCGTCGCGCAGGAAATCGCCGCTGATGTCGATCGGGACGTAGGCGCTCGGCGCGACGCGGCGCAGCAGCAGCGGCGTCTTGGCGGAGGAGCCGGAGCCGAACTCGACGACCGCCCGGCCGGCGCCGACCATGGCGCCGACCTCGGGTGCGTGGCGCCCGAGCAGGGCCATCTCGGTGCGGGTGGGATAATATTCGGGGAGGCGGGTGATCTCCTCGAACAATTCCGAGCCGCGGCGGTCGTAGAACCAGCGCGCCGGGATCGCCTTGATCGGTGCGGCGAGGCCGGCGACGACGTCGTCGCGGAAGGCGGGGTCGACCTCGAGGGGGCGCGGCGCGTGCATCGGCCTCAGGCGTCCCGCGCCAGCCTCAGGCCGCAATATTGCCAGCGCTGGTGGGGGTAGAAGAAGTTGCGGTAGCTCGGCCTGAGGTGTCCGCGGGGAGTCGCGCAGGACCCGCCGCGCAGCACCATCTGATTGACCATGAACTTGCCGTTATACTCGCCGACCGTGCCCGGCTCCGGCCGGAAGCCCGGATAGGGAAGGTAGGCGCTGCCGGTCCATTCCCAGACGTCGCCGAACAATTGCCGGAGGCCCCTCCGGTCGGACGCCGGGCGCGGCCGGACGGGACCCGGGCCGTCGAGCTGGTTCCCCCCGGCGGGATCGGCGGAACCCGCCGCCGTCTCCCACTCCGCTTCGGTCGGCAGCCGCGCCCCGGCCCAGCGGGCGAACGCCTCGGCTTCGTAATAGCTGACGTGGCAGACCGGCTCCCCCGCCTCGACCGGATGGAGGCCGTCGAGACCGAAGCGGCGCCAGGCGCCGTCGCCGTCCCGCTCCCAGTAGAGCGGCGCCTCGATCCCCTCCCGCCGCACCCAGTCCCAGCCGTCGGCGAGCCACAGGCCGGGCGTGCGATAGCCGCCCTCGTCGATGAAGCGCAGCCACTCCCCGTTGGTCACCAGCCGCTCGGCGAGCTCGTGCGGCGGCAGCGCGACCGGGTGGCGGGGCCGCTCGCAGTCGAACGCGAAGGCGCCGCCCGCATCGCCGATCTCGTAGACCCCGCCGGGCCGCGGGACGCCGCCCATCGGCGGCGCGTCCCCCACGGCGGCCGCGGGGGCGCGGGGCCAGAGCGCCGGCTTCAGCGGGTTCTCGGCCATCGCGGCGAGCATGTCGGTGAGCATCAGCTCCTGGTGCTGCTGCTCGTGCTGGAGGCCGAGCTCGAGGACGCGGTAGCCGGCCGGCGGCAGGCCGGGCAGCGCCCGCACCACCGCCTCGTCGACGTGCGCGCGGAACGCGCGGATCTCGTCGAGGCTCGGCCGGCTCAGCATGCCGCGCTTCGGCCGCGGGTGACGGTCGCCCTCGCCCTCGTAATAGGAATTGAACAGATAGGCCCAGCCGGGCGCGTAGGGCCGATGGCCGGCGACATGGTCGCGCAGCAGGAAGGTCTCGAAGAACCAGGTCGTGTGGGCGAGGTGCCACTTGGCCGGCGACGCATCGGGGCAGGGCTGGAGGGTGGCGTCGGCGTCCGACAGCGGCGCGACGAGGGCGAGGCTCAGGGCCCGCACCGCGAGGAAGCGCTCGGCCGCTTCGTCGCTGCGCGGAAGCCATGCCTGCGTCGCCACTCGCCCCTCCTCCGCCAGCCGTTCGTTCTCTACCCGTAACCTGGATCAGTCAGCGCTTCGCGTCGCTCCCGGTTCCCACAGGATGTCGCCGCCTTCGCCGGCCGCGACCAGGCGCGCCAGGACGAAGAGATGATCTGAAAGGCGATTCAGGTATCGGATCGCGAGCGGGTTCAACGCGACCTCGCGCGCCGCCGCGACCGCCGCGCGCTCGGCCCGCCGCACGACGGTGCGGGCGAGATGCAGGTAAGCGGCGCCCGCGCCGCCGCCCGGCAGGATGAAGCTCCTGAGCGGCGCGAGGTCGGCGTTCATCGCGTCGATCTCGCGCTCCAGCCGGTCGATCTGCGGCTGGACGATGCGCAGCGCGATCTGAGACGGCGCGAAATCCTCGCCGGGCGTGGCGAGGTCGGCGCCGAGGTCGAACAGCTCGTTCTGGATGCGCCGCAGCGTCGCCCGCTGGCCGTCTTCGACGACGTGGAGCAGCGCCACGCCGAGGGCGCTGTTGGCCTCGTCGACGTCGCCGATCGCCCGGGCGCGGGGATGGTCCTTGGCGATGCGCGAGCCGTCGGCGAGGCCGGTCTCGCCGGCGTCGCCGGTGCGGGTGTAGATCTTGGTGAGCCGGACCAGCTCAGTGCTTCCCGCTGGCCATCAGCAGGAACAGCACGACCAGCACGATCGCCACCGCCTGGTAGAGCACCCGCTGGCGCATCAGCTGCTGCGAGCGCTGACCGGTAATGTCCTTCTGCTGCGCCATGTTCACGACGCCCTTGACCAGCACGTAGAGCGTCGCGCCGGCGGCGGCGAAGATGAGGATCATGAGGAGGAGGCTCATGGCGCCTATCTAGGCGCTTGCGAGGGAATATCCACCCGGCACTTGGGGGGTGGGGGGAGGCGAACGGGGAGGGATGGACAGCTACATCATGCCGATCTGTCGGAGCCACAGCTCCACGAGATGCGGCCATGTGCCGATCGGCTCGTCCTTGTGCCGCAGTGCGAAGGCGTGGCCCCCCTTGGCGAACAGGTGAACTTCCGTCGAGACGCCGGCCTTGTCGAGAGCGGCCGCGTACATCAGGCTGTTGCAGACCGGATCGGTCGCGTCGTCCCATGCCTGGGCAATGAAGGTCGGCGGAGCGGCCTTGGTCACCGGCAAGCTCGGGTCGAACGACCCGTCGTCGCGGCAGATGTGGCCCGGATAGAGCGCCACCGCAAAGTCGGGGCGGCTGCTGACCCGGTCGGTTGCGTCCACGGCACGGTAGGCCGGAGTCAGGATGTTGCTGGTCTGCGCCACCAGATAACCGCCGGCCGACATACCCAGGACGCCGATGCGGTGAGGGTCGATGCCGAGCTCGGCTGCCTTGGACCGCACCAGGCGGATCGTACGCTGCGCGTCCTGCAACGCGCGCGGGATCGCGGGCGTCACCTGGCGATGCAGCTCGCCGTCCCAGAAATCGTTGCCGCCGGGCGCGCGATATTTCGACACGATGCAGGTGATGCCTCGAGTCGTCAGCCACCGGCAGATTTCGATGCCCTCGAGGTCGATGAAAACCTTCCGGAAGCCGCCGCCGGGAAAGACGATGACGGCGGCGCGGGTCCTGGGTTCCCTCGCCGGCACGATCGTCATCGTCGGGACGGCGATGTTGAGGACGGCCTGGGACTTTCCGCCCGGGGCACCCGGATCGTCATAAGTCTCGACGCTTTCCGGGGGCTGCGGCCGGAACGTCCCGTCCGGCGCGTCCCCCGGCCAGATTCGCACCTGGTCCAGCCCGGGCGGCGGCTGCCAGACGCCGAGAGCGGTCGTCGGCGGCGGGTCGGCCGCCGCGCTCGCGCCGAGGAAGCCGAGAATGGACACAAGGAGCGATCGGACAGGCGCCATGATTACCTCTTCGCAGGCCCCTGGATCGAGCGTTCCGTCGCCGCGCGCAAGAGGCCGGTACGAGCCCCTTGGCGGGATCGCGGATCGCGCGCGGTCGGCCCATTCGAACAGGTCCGGGGTACATCCGCCTCCTCGCGTGTTCGTCCAGGCATTCGTCGTCGAGGATCAGCCGTCGAGAGCATAAGTGCGGCAATGATCGAGGTAGGCGCGCTCGTGCATGGCGGCGAGGTCGACGACCGAGTTCCACAACCATCCGGGAGGAGCGCGATCGTCCTCGCCGCCGCCGCTGAGGCATTCGAGCCAGGATTGACGGCCGGCCTCGTCGAGCTGGCGCGCATGGGCGCGTCCGACGACGTAAGCGAGATAGGCCGCCGCCCGGACCGCCTCCTTGCGCGAGAATTGCTCGACCTCGAGCTTGAGATCCTGGGGCTTCAGTTCGCGAAGCACCACGGGCCGCGAGAGAAGGTGCGCCGCGATCATCCTTTCCCCGAGGTTCGGCGCCAGGGCGCAGGCGCCCGCCACCACGCGCCGGGCATCGTCCCGCGGCATCTTCGCCCGCCTTGCCGCCGGCGCGAGAGGGGGAACGGCCTCCTTGATGTCGACCAGCGCCAGATGCTCCCCGCGTCCTTCATCGGAGACGCCGAGAAGCACGGCGAACCTGAGGTGGCCCAGCGAGCTGCAGCCCTTCTTCCAGTAAGCGGCGTCGAGCAGTCTCAGCCCGCCCTCGGGTCCAAGGCCGGCCAGCTCCATCGCGCGCCTTCGCACCGCCCGCTGCTCGAACAGCGCGACAATGGCGGCGCGTTCCGCCTCGTCGATGGGCCAGAAGCGCTTGCCGAGCGGAATTGTGGGATCCATATCGCCGATCCGCTCCTCGGCCAGATGACGCCAGCGCCGCTTCAGGGCGCGGCGCCGGGCGGTCCGGACGACGTCGGGCTCGGGCAGCTTGCACCGGGGATCCGCATCGAGAGCCGCGCGGTAGGCAGCGCCCATGGCGCCGAGCATGTTCACCGTCGCCACGCCCGGCAGGTCGGAGCTGCGGGCGGCGGTCTCCAGCGACAAGGCGAGCCGCACCAGGTCGAGCGCGGGGTTGCCGACGACCGTCTGGTCGAGGTCGCGGATTTGGAAATCCACCTTCTCGTCGGCGTCTCCCACCGGCCCCATATTGCCGAGGTGACAGTCCCCGCAGATCCAGATCGGCGGGCCTTGCGGAATCGTCGTCGCCAGCGGGGCGTCGGCGAGCCATTCGTAGAATTTCGCGGTGTTGCCGCGCACGTACGAATGGACGCTCCTCGCCATCTTCAGCATCCGCACCGACCGCAGGACCTGCGCGCGCGAGGAGGGAGGCACGCTCTTCACGACCGTCAAACGAACCGCACCCGAAATGTTTCAAGTGCGGGCGGGCCCGGGTCCGGTCGGAGCAGGCGGGCGCCCGAGCCCCGCTCTCACGGCCAGTCGGCCGCGCGTTCCTGGCCCTGTATGATGACCTCAAGAAAGGGGGCTCGACCCGACGACCCTCGTATCCAAGGGTCAGGCCGCGCGATAGCCGAGCGCGCAGGGGACCTCCCGTCGCAGCCGCCCCGGCGATTGGCGCGGCCGGCGAACGCCCGGCGCGTCAGGACGCCAGGCGGTAGGCGAAGAGGCCGTCGCGGGCGGAGACCGTCAGCAGGTTGTCGGGGGTGATGGCGAGCGCGCCGCCCTTGGGGGCCGACCAGACGACCGGGAAGTTCGGTTGCTGCAGGTCCACCGCATAGGTCGTCGTGTCGCTGGCGACGAAGAGGTGGCTGCCGGTGACGATCACGTTGCTGACCAGCGGAGCGTTGGCGCTGCCGAGATCGATCGATCCGCGGACTGTTCCGTCGGCCGTGTTGATGAGATCGACGATGGCGCTGTTCGCGCGGATGGCGAACAAGGTCTCGTCCCTGAGCGCCGGATGGCCGACATAGGTCGCCGACGTCCGCCAGAGCGGCGCGGCGCTCGACAAGGAGAAGGCGAGCAGCGGCAAGGGCGTGGTCGCGACGCGGTTGTCGGAGAAGGTGAAGATCCGGCCGTTGCTTCCCAGGATCGGCGCGCCGCGATAGCTGCCGAAGTAGCTGAGGCCGAATTCCGTGAAATAGGGATTGCGGATCTTGTAGGCGATCGCGCCCGTGTCGCGCGCGAGGGCGAACAGGTTGCCGCCCCCGAAGAAATAGACATAGTTCTGATCCGCCGCGACGCTGGCGCCTTCCTGGACGTAGCCTTCCCCCGGCTGGGTGGTATCGCGCGTCCAGATCGGGTTCGCGGTTGCGGCGTTGGCGGCGTAGACGACGTCGCCGTAATAGCCGGCCTGGAAATAGAGGTTGTCGCCGACGGGCGTCGGTACCCCGCCATTGCTGAACTGGCTGGCATAGCTGATCACGCCGACCGCCGTCCCGGCATCGGCCGAGATGATCGGCATCGGCAGCGTGCCGGAGCTCAGGTTCATCGCCATCGAGGCGACGCGGCCGTTCACGTAGGACGGGCCGCTGGAATAATTGTTCGTCCCCAGATCGTAGGTCCACCGCGCGTTGCCGTTGGCCGGATCGAGCGCGCGGGTGACCAGGTCTCCGCCGGTCTGGCGAAAATTGACGAAAATGCTGCCGCGCCGGGCGGCGATCTCGGACGGTGCCGTCGCGGGGAGAGTCCAGGCGCTGGCGAAATCGGCACTGGTGTAGTTCACGGCGACATAGCCGGTATGGGCGGCGTCGCGCTGGAAAGTGGCCCAGTCCTTGAGGCGCACGTCGAGGTTGACGGTGAACGTCTGGGTCGAGCCGGGATAGACGGTGGTGCAGCTGGCGTCGGTGCACAGCCGGAACGTCACGGTGCTGGCCGTTGCGCCGCCGGGCGGGAGCGGAACCGTCTTCAGCGAAACGTTGAAGCTGTTCCCGTTCGCGGTCGGGGTGCCGTCGAGGACGTAGCGCCGGCTGTCGACCTGCACGCTGGCGACGACGGGGGAGGTGCTGCTGCCGCTATAGGTGGCGGCGAAGCCGAACGTCGCGCTCTGGCCCTCGTCGATCGTGACGTTCGTCGAGGAGGCCGAAAGCGTCACGGGCAGAGTCGCAATGGTCGGGGCGGGCGTCCCGCCGACCGGGCCGGACCCGCCGCCGCCATCGCCGCAGCCGCACGTCAAAGCGAGCGCCGCCGCGGCGGCGAATATTCTCAATCTGCCCATAGAACCCCTCGCGCCAAACGACCGTCGGCTGCGCCCGCTGCTTATCCGCATGCCAACCTATTGTGCAAGCAGTGAATTAGGTCGGTGCGGCGGGCCGGAGCTAGCGGGCCGGCGGCCGGCCGGGGGCGATCATGGAGCCGACGATCTTGCCGTCCGGGCCGAGGATGACTCCCATCCTGAGCGTGCCGTTCGCGAAGACCAGGTCGTAGGCATCGCCGCCGCCCAGGGGCGCGGCGAAGGCGGCGGAGCGGAGCTCGCCCAGCGGCTGCAACAGGCGCTGCAGGTCCGGCAGCTGCTCGCGCGTCCGCTCCGCCAGCTCGGGGCTCATCGCCTGGTAGTCCGGCTTGCCGCTGGCGAGGCCCGCGACGATGGCGCGGAGGGCCGCCTCGGTGCCCGGGAGCGGAGTGGAGCGCGGCGCGAAGACCTGCTGCCCGGACGCCTCGGCGACGGTGACGGCGGGCTTCTGGCCCAGGCGTTCGAGCGCCAGCTTGAGCGCTTCCGCGGCCGGGGCTTTCACATCCGGCTCGACGCCGCGGCCTTCCCAATTCGTCTTGGTGACCGGGTTCTCGGCACGGCCGAACGGGATCGAGGCCATGAAGCCGTTGCCGAGCGGCACCGGTCCGGTCGGATTGGCGCCCCCGCCGGTCACCTCGCCGACGAGCACGCCCCGCTTGAGCGACTTGACGTCGTAGGCGAACTCCTCGCCGCCGGAGAAGGTGCGGCTGCTGGTGAGGACGTACACCGGCACCCCGGCGAAGCTGACCGGGGTCGGCACGCGGCGGAAGCTTTCGCGGGTGAAGTTCGCGGTTCCCGCCACCCGGCTGACGATGTCGTTGATCGGTACCGCCTGGCCGGGCGGGAGCAGGAAGCTGACCAGGTAGGCGACGGAAGGCGGGGCGCCGCCGCCGTTGCGGCGAATGTCGACGATCAGCGCCTTGCTGCCGGCCAGCGCCGACATCGCCCGGTCGATCGCCGGCCTGAAGGCCTCCGGCGGCGGGAAACCGACCACCTCGATATAGCCGACGCCGCCCGGTAGCCGGTCGGCGCGCACGATCCCGGCTTCCGCGGGCGGCATCGCCTGCCCTCCGGGAGGAGGCCCGGGAGGCGGGCCGTTCATCGCGTTGATGCGCAGATGCTTGTCGTGCGCGACGGCGTCGACGTCGGCCTGCAGGCGCGCCGCGAAGGAAGCCGGGTCGCCGAGCGCGGAATAGTCGCCGGCCGCCAGGGCGGCGGTGATCCGCGCGGCGGCCTTTTCGCCGACGTCCGGGAACACGTAGCGCTCGCGCAGCGCGCCGCTCAGCTTGGCGACCACCTCCTGCCGCGCCTGTTCGCTCAAGGCTGCGGGCGCTGCCGGTGGCGCAGGCTGCGCGAGGACCGCCGGCGAGAAGAGGGCCGGCGCCGCAACCGCAAACGCCGCCAAGGCGATGATTCTTTTCCGCATTCCCGCCTCCCCTGGTGCCAGTGCCGACGGCGCCATCATGAGCGGCATTCGCGCGGCCCGCAATGGGATCGGTCGTGACAGTGACGAGTGACCGTCCCTGGCGACGGTCACGCCCCGGGCCGCGAATAGCCGCGCGGCACCTCGCCCCTGCGCAGCGCCGCGACGAGCGCGACGGGGTCCGCCCCTGCCTCGCGCAGGCTCGCCAGGGTCGGCGCGCCGTGACGTTTGGCGAGACGGTTGCCGGCGGCGTCGGTCAGCAGGGCGTGGTGGTGGTAGCGGGGGGTCGGCAGGCCGAGCACAGCCTGAAGCAGGCGGTGGACATGGGTCGCGGCGTGGAGATCGTTGCCGCGGACGACGTCGGTGACGCCCTGGGCGGCATCGTCGACGGTGACGGCGAGGTGGTAGCTCGTCGGCGCGTCCTTGCGGGCGAGGACGACGTCGCCGAACGCCTGCGGCTCCGCCTCGACCTCCTCGTCGCCCTCGCGCCAGGCGAGGGGGCCGGCCTCGGCCGCCGCCGTGGCCACGTCGAGGCGCCAGGCGTGGGGCTGCGTCATCCGGGCCGCGCGCTCGTCGGCGGAGAGGCGGCGGCAGGTCCCGGGATAGAGCGGGCCGTCCGGGCCGCCGGCCCCGGGCGCCGATCCGGGGTGCGGGGCGGCGGCGCTGGCGGCGATCTCGGCGGCGATGGCGGAGCGGGTGCAGAAGCAGGGATAGACGAGGCCCCGGGCCTTCAGCCGGTCGATCGCCGCGGCGTAGAGCGGCAGCCGCTGGGACTGGCGGACGACCGCCCCGTCCCAGGCGAGGCCGAGCCAGGCGAGATCCTCCTCGATGCCCAGGACGAATTCCTCGCGCGTCCGGCCGGGATCGATGTCCTCGATGCGCAGCAGGAAGCGGCCGGCGCGCATGCGTGCATGATCATGCGCCAGAACGGATGAGTATGCATGGCCGAGGTGCAGCCGCCCGGTCGGGCTCGGCGCGAACCGGGAAACAACCTCGCTCAACGACTTGGCCCTTGACCGCGAGTCGCCGCCCATGCAGTCATGGCGCCGTCACCTTCTCTTGGCAGAAGGGGCTGGACCGGGGACGCGCCGCCCCCCGTCCTGGGTGCGACAGGCCGGGCCGGCAATGTCCCCGCGGGACATGGAGGGCCGTCGCGAGCGTATGTACCATCCCGATCTCATACGGCATCCCGACGCCTGCCCCGCCCTGGTGCTGAACGCGGACTACACGCCGCTCAGCTACTATCCCCTGTCCCTGTGGCCGTGGCAGACGGCGGTCAAGGCGGTGTTCCTGGAGCGCGTCGACATCGTCGCCCAGTACGCGCGGGAAGTGCACAGCCCGACGCGGACGATGCAGCTCCCCTCGGTGATCGCGCTCCGCCAATATGTGAAGCCGAGCGACAATCCCGCCTTCACCCGGTTCAACCTGTTCCTGCGCGATCGCTTCCAGTGCCAATATTGCGGCGACACGCGCGAATTGACTTTCGATCACGTGGTGCCGCGCGCGCAGGGGGGGCGGACGACCTGGGAGAATGTCGCCACCGCCTGCGCGCCGTGCAATCTGCGCAAGGGCGGCCGGACGCCGCGCGAGGCGCACATGGCGCTGTTCCGCCGCCCGTTCCGGCCGACCAGCTGGCAGCTGCAGGAGCATGGCCGCTCCTTCCCGCCCAACTATCTCCACGCCAGCTGGCGCGACTATCTCTACTGGGACGTCGAGCTGGAGGCCTGAGGCCGCGGAAAATCGCGCGGGTGGACGAATTCGTGGCGGAACCAGGGATTGGCCTCGGGGTCGGTGCAATGGCTCAGCCAGTCGAGCAACGTGCGCACGCCCGCGCCGTCGCCCGAGGCGGCTGAAAAGACCGCATAGACGTCGAAACGCAGGTTGAGCGGCGGCTCGATGGCGACGAGGTCGGGCGACAGGACCGCGACATAGGTCGGCATCGCCGCGATGCCGGCGCCGGCCTCGACCGCCGCGAGCTGGCCGGCGCTGGAGTTGGTGCGGATCGGCGGCGGCGAGCCGGACTGCGGCGGGCCGAGGATGTAATCGAGGATGTGGGTGTGGAGCCCGGGCGCGCTCTGCTCGACCCGCCGGCGCCGCGCCACTTCGTGGAGACCGATCGGACAGCCGTGCGCCGCGACATAAGCGGGCGCCGCGAACATCATGTAATGAAGCGTGGCGATCCGTACCGCGTCGTAGCCGGGTTCCTCGGGCGGCTGGAAGGCGATGGCGACGTCGATGCCGTCCACCGGCAGACCCCGAAAGTCGTAGCTGAACTGGACTTCGAGGCCGGCCGGCCCGAGCCGGTCGGTGACCGCGCCGAGGCGCGGCATCAGCCACAGGACGCCGAGGCCCTCGGTGGTGGCGAGCCGCACCGCGTCGCGAACATGGCCGGGCAGCGGCCGCGCCGCCGCCCCCTCGGCACCCTGGCGCATCCCGCGCGCGATCCGCAGCAGCCGCGCGCCGGCGGCGGTGACCGAGCTGCCCTCGCGCGTGCGGGTGAGGAGCGGCGCGCCATAAGCCGCCTCGAGCCGCTCGACGCGGGCACGGACGGTGTTGACCGACAGCCGCCGCGCCTCCGCCGCCGCGCGCAGGCTGCCGCGCGAGGTCACGTCGAGAAACAGGCGCAGATCGTCCCAGTCGAGCCGGTCGAGCTCCGGCGCCCCGGTATTCACCGGGGTGTTCGGCGGCTGAACACCCTGTTCGGAATTCTTCATCGCGACCGGAGCCCCCCACGGCCCTAGCTTCATCATTGGAATGGCCGGCTAACGTCCGGAAAACAAGTCGACAATGATGCGGGTTAAGGCGGGGGACAGGTGACGGGCAAGGGGGGCAAGAGCGGGACGGGCGATGTGGCGGCGCCGGCCCGGGAGGAGATGTCGGTCGATCTGGCGCGCCGTATCCTGGCGATGCGGCGGCTGCGTGACCGCCTGCTCGGGGAATTCTTCGCCGAGCCGGCGTGGGACATCCTGCTCGATCTCTACGTGCAGAGCCACGGCGGCAAGGTCGTGACGGTGTCGCAGCTCAGCCTGTCGACCGGCGCGCCGGCGACGACTGCGCTGCGCTGGATCAACAAGATGGCGCAGGAGGGGCTGCTGACGCGCCGCTCGGACGAGCTGGACGGCCGCCGCGTCATCGTCACCCTCAGCGCGCGGGGCGAGGAAGCGATGCACCTCCTGCTCGCCTCCGTCCTGTCCGAGCTGGAGACGCCGCTCGGCACGCGCACCGGGCTGGACGGGAGCCGCAGCGCGGCGCAATCGTTGCGCAGCCGATGCGAGACTTCTCCCAGCTCCTCGACGCGCTCGTCTACACACGATCCCGAAACGGCAAGCTGAAGCTGATCGGCGATTATCTTCGCCGCACCCCCGATCCCGACCGCGGCTATGCGCTGGCCGCGCTGACCGGCGAGCTCGACCTGCCGGGGGTCAAGCCGGCCGCGATCCGCGCCATCGTCGAGGCGCGGATCGACCCGGTGCTGTTCCACATGAGCTGGGACTATGTCGGGGACATGGCGGAGACGGTGTCGCTGCTCTGGCCGAAGCGGGAGGAGCAGCCCGAGGAGGTCGACGACGGCAGCCTGCGCATCGGCGCGGTGGTCGAGCGGCTGAAGGGCCTCGGCCGGGTCGAGGCCCCGGCGGCGCTGGCCGGCATGCTCGACCATCTCGACGCGAGCGGCCGCTACGCTTTGCTCAAGCTCGCCACCGGGGAGCTCAGGATCGGCGTCAGCGCCCGCCTCGCCAAGACGGCGCTCGCCCAAGCATTCGGCCTCGACGTCGACGCGGTCGAGGAGGTGTGGCACGGACTCGGCCCTCCCTACCTTCCCCTCTTCGCTTGGGCGGAGGGCCGGGGCGTCCAGCCGACGGCCGACAACGTGCCGGTCTTCCGGCCCTTCATGCTCGCCCATCCGCTCGAGGATCTGCGGCTGTCGATGGACGACTATGCCGCCGAATGGAAATGGGACGGCATCCGCGTCCAGATCGTCCGCGCCGGCGGCACCACCCGCCTCTACAGCCGCGCCGGCGACGATATCAGCGGCAGCTTTCCGGAGGTGGCGGCGGCGTTCGACCGCGACGGTGTGCTCGACGGCGAGCTGCTGGTGAAGGGGGCGGCGCAGGGGGCGGAGACGGCAAGCGGCGGCGCCGCCAGCTTCAACGCCCTCCAGCAGCGGCTCGGGCGCAAGGCGGTCTCGGCGAAGATGCTGCGCGACTTCCCGGCCTTCGTGCGCCTGTACGACATGCTGTTCGACGGGCGCGCGGACGTGCGCGCGCTTGCCTGGACGGCGCGGCGGGCGCGCCTCGAGGCGTTCGTGCCGACGCTCGACCGCGAACGCTTCGATCTCTCCGCGCTGATCGCGGCTAATAGCTTCGGGGCGCTGGAGGCGATCCGCGCCGGCGCCCGCGACGCGGCGATCGAGGGCGTGATGCTGAAGCGCCGCGACAGCCTGTATGTCCCCGGCCGCCGGGCCGGCCTGTGGTACAAGTGGAAGCGCGATCCGCTCACCGCCGACTGCATCCTGATGTACGCGCAACGCGGCAGCGGCAAGCGCTCCTCTTATTATTCGGACTTCACCTTCGGCTGCTGGAGCGGGAGCGGCGAGCTGCTGCCCGTCGGCAAGGCCTATTTCGGCTTCACCGACGACGAGCTGATGTGGCTCGACCGCTGGGTGCGGACCCACACCGTCCAGCGCTTCGGGCCGGTGCGGGAGGTCGATAAGAGCCTGGTGCTCGAAGTCGCCTTCGATTCGATCCACGCCAGCCGCCGCCACAAATCGGGCCTCGCCATGCGCTTCCCGCGCATCTCGCGGATCCGCACCGACAAACCGGCCGCGGACGCGGACCGGATCGAGACTCTGCTGAGGATGGCGACGTAGTTGGATGGGGACACGTACTTTCACGCTCGCCCCGCGAAGACAGGTCGGGCCGCGGGTGTAAGTACGCGTCCCCAGGGCAGGGCCTGTTAACCGGTCGCCCGAGGTTATCCCTGCGCGGGACGACGAAAAATCGGGGGATGACAGACACATCGCCGAAGCGGATGGAGCCTTGACCCGGCGACCCTCCCGCGGTCGCCGCAGCCGAGGAGGCCGACATGGCGCTTTCGATCCTGCCGCTCGGAGCCGAGGGCCACGCGCACGACCCGCGCAGCCGCGGCTATTGCGTCGTCTACCACGAGGACGAGGTGAACCATTGCCCCGGCTGCGGCCGTACCCAATGGTATGTGGGCCGCGTCTCGGCGGAATGCGGCTTCTGCGCGACGGCGCTGCCGCTCGCCAGCGCGACGGCGCGCGGCGCCGGCAGCCACAGCCGCAACTGGCGCCCGGTCTCCGAAGCCGCGTGACCTAGAAGGGCAGCCACTTACTCTTCTGGGTGAACTTCATGTAGCCGGCGTTGACGCCGAGGCGGGCGCCCACGCCCATTCGGATCGGGATCAGCACCATGTCGCCCCAGCGCAGGTAGCTCGCGGTGAGGCCGCCGACGACATAGGCATTGCCCTCGGCGGCGGGGAAGCGGCGGAACAGGCGCTGGGTGTCGTGGAGGTTGTAGACCAGCACGAACACCTTGTTGGCGTCGGCGCCGAAATCGAAGCCGACCGAGGGGCCGGTCCAGAACACCCGGCGGTCGCCCTCGATCTGGTGGTGGAGCGTGCCCGAGCCGTAGCGCAGGCCGACGACGAAGGCGCCGCCCGCCTCGCGGCCGGTAATGTAGCCGGTCGGCTGGCCCTGGTCCTTCAGGAGCTTCTCGATCATGTCGGCGAGGCCGTTGGCGCCCTTGCCGAACACGCCCTCGGCGGCGCTCAGCACGTCCTTGTTGGCGACCGTCTGGTTGGTGACGTCGGCGTGGGCGCGCTGGAAGGCGATCTCGCGGCCATCGGCGGGAGCCGGCACCGGAGCGCCGGGGTCCGCGGCCGGTGGCGGCGCCGGCGCGGCCGGAGGAGCGGCGCTTTCCCATGCCGGGACCGGCTGCGTCTCGGCGGCGGGCGCGGACGCCGGAGCCGGCTTCGCCGGCGGCGGCGGACCGCTGGGATCGATCCGGTCGACCTGGGCGGCCGCCGGCACGGCCAGCACGAACGCGCCCAGCGCGGCGAGCAGCTTCACGGACACGGACCTGCGCATGGCAATACTCCCCCTTACGCTCCGCCCGGAAGCTAAGCCCGCCAGGGCTTTCGCCGCAATGAACGGGCGACGAAGCGAGTCGTTCGCGCGCCGAAACCGTGGCGCGGGGGCGGTTGAACGCCGGGAAAGCCCCCGCTATAGCCCTCGCCGGCGGCCTCCCGGAGACGTGGGTGAGTGGCTGAAACCAGCGGTTTGCTAAACCGCCGTAGGGGGATTACTCCTACCGAGGGTTCGAATCCCTCCGTCTCCGCCATCAACGCTTCTCTCGCGCCGGTCGCCGTTTGAGCGCCTCGCCGCGCCTGCCATGGCCGCGCCACGAAGATCACCGCCCCCCCCGCGCGATCTGGCGGCGCTCGCCGGCTTGTCTTCGACCGTGCCGATGCCCTAGGCGGCGGCCCATGCTGAGCCTGCAATTCATCCGCGAAAACACCGACGCCGTGCGCAAGGCGGCGGCCGAGAAGAACGTCGCGCTGGACCTCGACGCGCTGCTGCGGCTCGACGGACAAGTGCGCGGCCTCAAGACGCGGATCGACGAGCTCCGGCGCCAGCGCAACGAGATCAGCGCGAGCTTCAAGACCGCCGCTCCGGCGGACCGGCCCGCGCTGGGACAGCGGGCGAAGGCGATGGGGGCCGAGGCGTCGGAGGCGGAGGCGGCGCTCGGCGAGAAGCAAGCCGCGCTCGACGCGCTGCTGCTGCGCGTGCCGAACATCCCCTGGGCCGGCGCGCCCGTCGGGCCGGACGAGACGGCCAACGTCGTCGTGCGGACGGAGGGCGAGCCGCCGCGCTTCGACTTCGCTCCGCGCGACCATGTCGAGCTGATCGAGAGGAACGACTGGGCGGATCTCGCCCGCATCACCCAGGTCGCGGGGTCGCGCCAATATTGCCTGAAGGGGCGGCTGGCGTTGCTCGAGCAGGCGCTGATGTTCTGGGCGGAGCGCAAGCTCGCCGCCGAGGGATTCACCTTGATGACCGTGCCGGCCCTCGCCAAGCCGCAGGCCTTCGTCGCCACCGGCCACTTCCCGGGCCATGAAGAGGAAGCCTATGAGATCGAGAAGGACGGTCTCTATCTCGCGGGCACCGGCGAGATCGCCCTGACCTCGCTCCATTCCGGCGAGATCGTGGAGGCCGACACCCTTCCACTCCTCTACGCCGGCTATTCGCCCTGCTTCCGCCGCGAGGCCGGCAGCGCCGGGCGGGACGTGCGCGGGCTGCTCCGGGTCCACCAATTCTACAAGCTCGAGCAATATGTGATCTGCGAGGATGACGATGCGGTGTCGGCCGAATGGCACGCCCGGCTGCTCGCCAATGCCGAGATGCTGCTCCGGGAGCTCGAAATCCCCTATCAGGTGATCGAGACGTCGACCGGCGACATGGGCCTCGGCAAGTTCCGGATGAACGACATCGAATCCTGGGTGCCGAGCCTCGGCAAGTATCGCGAGACCCACAGCTGCTCGACGCTGCACGACTGGCAGGCGCGGCGGGCGAACCTCCGGTGGCGGGACAAGGAGCGGAAGGTCCGCTTCGTCCACACGCTCAACAACACCGCCCTCGCCTCCCCGCGCATCCTCGTCCCGCTGCTCGAAAACCACCAGGAGGCGGACGGCCGGGTGCGGCTGCCCGCGGCGCTCCGGGAGCTGATGGGGGGCGACTATCTCTGACGATCCGGACGCGCGGCGCCCGTCAGCCTTCCTGCTGCTGAAGGAAGGCGCCGCGCTCGCCGCCCGCTTCTGGCGCGGCTTGGGCAGGCTCGGCGAGCGCGGCCCCGCCGACGGGCCGCCGCTGATGGTGGTGCCCGGCTTCCTCGCCACCGACCGCACCACGCTCGGCCTCCAGCGCGCGCTCGCCGCTGCCGGCTATCGGGTGGCCGGCTGGGGCATGGGCATGAACCGCGGCGTCCGCGCCGACACGCTCGACAGGCTCGCCGCCCAGATCGCGCGGCACGGCCGGGGCGAGAAGGTGATCCTCGTGGGCTGGAGCCTCGGCGGCATCTTCGCGCGCGAGGTCGCCAAGGCGCGGCCGGACCTGGTCGCGAAGGTGGTGACGCTCGGCTCGCCTTTCTCGGGCGATCCGCGCGCCAACAATGCCTGGCGGCTCTACGAACGGGTCGCCGGCCATCCGGTCGACCGGCCGCCGATAGCGGCGCGGACGAACGAGAAGCCGCCGGTCCCCACCCTCGCCATCTGGTCGCGGCGCGACGGCATCGTCGCGCCGGCCTCGGCCCGCGGCGCGCCGGGGGAGAGCGACCGCCAGGTCGAGCTCGACTGCGGCCACATGGCGTTCGGCGTCAGCGGCCGCGCCTATCCCAAGATCGTGGCGGCGATCCGCGCCTTCTAGCGCCCGCGCGGCTGGCGGCCAAAGCTCCCTCTCCCCTTGGTGGAGAGCGTTCAACCCTTCTCGCGAGAGCCCTGCGCACGACCCTGTTTTGCGGGTTTCCTCCGCGCTTTCAGGCCGTTAAGCTGCTCTGCGGGTGGGGGGAAACGCGCGCATGTTCACGATCGGCGACCCGAGCTTCACGGAGATGGCGGTCGCCGCCGTCATCGCCTTCCTGTTCGCCTACGGCTTCTCCTGGGCGCTCGACAAATGGCTGCTCCGCCGCCTCCTTGCCGACCGCATCGCCGGCATCGCCCTGGGCGGAGTCGCGGCGTTCGTGACGCTGATGGCCGCGGGGACGGCGCTCTTGACCAGCCGGATCCACGTCTTCGGCAACAGCAGCGCGATCGTCGTCCCGCCGATCCAGTTCGTCCTCACCTTCCTCGGCGGCACCTTCGCGGCGAGCGCGCTACGCATGGTCGTCTACGCCCGCGAATATGAGAAGGGCGAGGACCAGCTCGTCTTCGATCCCGATTATGACGACCTCTCGCGCTACGACGACGAAGTGAACGACTGGGACGAGAAGAATCGCGGCCGCTCCTACCTGCGCCGCCACTGGGTCGGCCACCTGCCGCTGCCTTTGTCCTACTGGGTCAACGGCGCTTTGCTGTCGGCGCTCGTCCTCGGGATCGCCGAATATCTCGCCTACCGGATGCGCAACGACTGGCACTCGCTGCGCGGCATGGCGGCGGTGGCGCTCGGCTATCTGATCGTGTCGACCCTCGTATGGCTGTGGAGTTCGGTCGGCATCTGGCGCTCCGCCTACTGGCATCGCCGCCGCGGCGGCGCGGCCGGCTGGGGCTTCGCGGCGCGGGCGCTGGTGCTGCTCGGCGCGGTGCTGACCGTGTTCCGGAGCGGCGACATCGCGCTCCAGGCCGCCGAATTCGGCAACCTCGCCCGCGGCAAGGACAGCATCGGCGAGATCGCCGACATGAAGGTGTCGCCCGACGGACGGGAGCTGATCCTGCGCGGCAACATCGCCGTCGGCGCGGCGGACCGTTTCGACACCGTGCTGGCGGCAGCGCCGCAGGCGAAGACGCTCGTCCTCTCCTCGCCCGGCGGCCGCATCTTCGAGGCGGAGCGGATCGCGGAGGCGGTGCGCAAGCGCGGGCTCGACACGCGCGTCGACGATGCCTGCATGTCGGCCTGCACCGACATCCTCCTCGCCGGGCGGGACCGCAGCGCCCCGGCGCGGGCGCGGATCGGCTTCCACCAGCCGGACTTTCCGGGCCTCAGCGATGCCGAGCGCTATCGCGCGACGATGGCGATGCACGACCGCTATGTCGCCGCCGGCGTCAAGGAGGCGTTCGTCTGGCAGGCGATGCAGCCCCCGCCGCAAAGCATGTGGTTCCCGACCGCCGACGAGCTGGTCGACGCCAACGTGCTGACGACGCGCGAAGCGGTGGTCCGCGCCTCGGCGAGCGGGCGCGCGCCGGGAGGCGAGACGCTCGCCGACAAGAGCCTGCGCAACGATCTCGCGGTGACCGCGGCGAAGCTGAACGCCGGCACGCCGCGGCAGGTCGACCGGCTGACGACGCTCGAGCACGTCTCGGTCGCCGGCTTCACGATGACGCAGGTCTACCGGATGAACATCGGCAGGGTGGAGTTCGCCGGCAGCCGCGCCCGCATGCAGGCGGGCCTGCGCCGCCTCGTCTGCAGCGACCGGGCGAGCGCCGAGGCGGTCGCCGACGGCGCCCGCTTCGCCTTCCTCTACAAGGACCGCGCCGGGCGGCCGATGCTCGACTACACCGTGACGAGCTGCGCGGCTTGAACTCCTCCCCGGAACGGGGAGGGGGACCGCGACGCGAAGCGGCGTGGTGGAGGGGCCCCGACTCAGATGCGGCGGAGGGGCCGGGCCCCCTCCACCATGCTGCGCATGGTCCCCCTCCCCGTTCCGGGGGGAGCTAACGGAACGGCGCCGCCACCTCGGGCGGGACGCGGAGCGGGCGTCCCGTCGCCTTGTCGAGGATCGCCCAGGTGGTGCGGGCGCGGACGCGCGGCTTGCCGTCGGCCCCGACGAATTCGACGTGGCGGTCGAAGCGGGCACCCTTCGGCGCCTCGCCGACCCAGGTGCGACCGGTGACCGTCTCGCCGGGCAGCACGGCGCGCAGATAGTCGATCTCGTGGCGCGTCACGACCCAGACATAGGCCTCGCGATGCGCCGGCGGCGCCACCGCCTGCCAATGCCCCGTCGCCATGTCCTGGATCCAGCGCACCCAGACGGCATTGTTGACGTGGCCGAGCTCGTCGATGTCGGCTGCGGCGGCCGTGATCGCGAGCTCGAAGATTCTCACGCGCCGCCCATCTGCGTCAGCACGAAGGCATAGGCTTCCGCCACTTCGCGCAGCTGTTCCCACCGGCCCGACTTGCCGCCATGACCGGCGCCCATGTTGATCTTGAGGAGCAGGAGATTGTCGTCGGTCTTGGTGGCGCGCAGCCGCGCCGCCCACTTCGCCGGCTCCCAATAGGTGACGCGCGGATCGTGCAGGCCGCCGGTGATCAGCATCGGCGGATAGGCCTGGGCACGGACATTGTCGTAGGGGCTGTAGGAGCGGATCAGGGCGAACGCCGCCCGGTCCTCGATCGGATTGCCCCATTCGGGCCACTCGCCCGGGGTGAGCGGCAGGCTGTCGTCGAGCATCGTCGCCAGCACGTCGACGAACGGCACGTCGGCGACGATCGCACCCCAGACGTCCGGATCGGAATTGGCGACGGCGCCCATCAGCTCGCCCCCGGCCGAGCCGCCCTGCGCGGCGATGCGGCCCGGGCGGGCGAAGCCGGCGGCGACCAGGCCTTTCGCCGCGTCGACGAAGTCGTTGAAGGTGTTGGTCCGCTTGTCGAGCTTGCCGTCGAGGAACCAGCCATAGCCGAGGTCGTCGCCGCCGCGGATATGGGCGATGGCGTAGGCATAGCCGCGGTCGAGGAGGCTGATCCGGCTGGTCGAGAAGCTCGGCGGGATGGCGAAGCCGTAGGCGCCGTAGCCGTAGAGGAAGAGGCGCCCCGACCCGTCCTTCGGGAAGCCCTTGCGGTAGACGACCGAGACCGGAACCTGCTTGCCGTCGCGCGCCGGCACCATCAGCCGCTCGCTCGTGTAGAGCGAGGCGTCGTAGCCGGAGGGGATTTCCTGGACCTTGCGGACTTCCAGCTCGCCGCTCTCCGGATGGTAGTCGTAGACCGTCCCCGGCGTCACCATCGACGAGTAGCTGAGCCGGTAGCTCGCGGGCGCGAATTCGGGGTTGCCGGAGAAGGCGGCGCTGTAGGCGGCCTCGGCGAACGGAAGGCGGGTCTCCGCGCCGGCATAGGTACGCAGCAGCAGCTGGTCGAGGCCGTCGACGCGCTGCGAGAGGGCGAGATGCTCGCGATAGGCGGTGACGTCGGTAAGATAGACGCGGTCGGACCCGGGGATAACGGTCCGCCAGTCCGAGGGCGCAGCGACATCCGCCTCCGCAAGCCGGAAGTTGACGTGATCGTCGTTGGTCAGGATCCAGAGCTTGCCGTGCGCCGCATCGCACGAATAGTGGCGGCCCGTCTTGCGCGGCGAAACCAGAGTCGGCGCCGCCTCCGGATCCGCCGCCGGCACGAACCGCACTTCGTCCGTCGTGTTGTCACCGGTGGCAAGGAAGATCAGGCTCTTGTCCTGCGCCTTGGAGACGCCGACGCTGAAGCCGAGATCCTGCGTCTCCTCGTAGAGCGTGCGGTCCTCGTCGGTCGGGCGGCCGAGCCAGTGCAGCCGCGCCCGGTAGCTGCGCCAATGCTCGTTGACCTCGGTGAAGACGACGCCGCGGCTGTCGGCGGTCCAGACCGGCTCGCCGATGCCGACCTCGGTCACGGTCTCGATGTCACGGCCGGTGGCGATGTCCCTGATGCGCAGCTTGAAGCGTTCGGAGCCATTGTCGTCGACCAGCGTCGCCGCCAGCTTGCCGTCCGGGCTGACCGCCAGCGCGCCGAGGCGGAAATAATCGTTCGCCGCCGCCGCGGCGGGCTCGTCGAACACCACCTGTTCGGGTCCCTCCCCCGCCGCGGGCTTGCGGTACCACACGCGGTATTGCGCGCCGGGCGTGAACGCCCACCAATAGAGCCAGTCGCCGTTGCGGATCGGGACGGACGCATCGTCCTCCTTCACCCGCCCCTTCATCTCCTCGAACAGCGTCTCGACGAGCCCCTTGTGCGGCGCCATCGCCGCTTCGAAATAGGCGTTCTCCGCCTCGAGGTAGGCGAGCACCGCCTCGTCCTTCACCTCGGGATAGAGGGGGTCGCGCAACCAGTGGAACGGGTCCTCGACGCGAATGCCGTGACGCTCGTAGCTGTAGGGGCGCTGCTCGGCGCGGGGCGGCGGGAGAAGGGTCATGCGGCTCTTTCGTGGCAAGGGCGGCTGGTCTATTCGCAAGCGCAGCCCATAACGCCGAGCGAGGAATTTGCCATGTCCACCTACGAAGCCCGCCTGGCGGCCCTGCGCGAGCAATTGAAGGCGGACCGGCTCGACGGCTTCGTCGTGCCGCTGACCGACGAGCATATGAGCGAATATGTCGGCTCCTATGCCCAGCGGCTCGCCTGGCTGACCGGCTTCCAGGGCTCCGCGGGCTCGGCGGCGGTGCTGCCCGAGGAAGCGGCGATCTTCGTCGACGGGCGCTACACGCTGCAGGTGCGCGACCAGGTCGACGGCCGGCACTGGTCCTACCAATCGGTGCCCGAGACGAGCGTCGCCGACTGGCTGAAGGTCCACGCCCCCGACGGCGGCCGCATCGGCTACGACCCCTGGCTCCACACCAGCGACTGGGTGGCACGGGCGAAGGAGGCGCTGGCGGAGAAGGGCGCGGAGCTCGTCGCGGTCCGCCGCAACCCGATCGACGCCGTCTGGGCCGACAAGCCGGAGCCGTCCAAGGCCCGCCTCATCGTCCATCCCGAGACCTACACGGGCAAATCCTCCGCCGCGAAGCGCCAGGAGATGGCGGACTGGCTGCACGAGCAGAAGGCCGATGCGGCCGTGCTGTCGGCGCTCGATTCGATCGCCTGGACCTTCAACGTGCGCGGCGCCGACGTCGAGCATACGCCGGTCGCCCTCTCCTTCGCGCTGGTCAATGCCGACGGCACCGCCGAGCTGTTCGTCGCGCCCGAGAAGATCGGCGACGAGGTGCGCCAGCATCTCGGCAACGGGGTGCGCGTCCACGATCGCTCGGAATTCGAGGCGTATCTGGGCGGCCTCAAGGGCAAGACGGTCGTCGCCGACCCGGAGCGCGCCGTCGCGGCCATCTTCGAGGCCCTGGACAAGGCGGGCGCGAGGGTCGTGAAGAAGCGCGATCCCGCCGTGCTTCCCAAGGCGATCAAGAACGACGCCGAGGTGAACGGCCACCGCGCCGCCCAGGCCCGCGACGGTGCCGCCCTCACCCGCTTCCTCCACTGGATCAGCCTCGAGGCGCCGAAGGGCAATGTGGACGAACTGATCGCGGTCGAGACCCTGCACCGCTTCCGCCAGCAAGCGGGCGACCTGCGCGACACCAGCTTCGACACCATCTCCGGCGCCGGCCCCAACGGGGCGATCGTCCACTATCGCGCCAGCGAGGAGACCAACCGCACGCTGGAGATGGACTCCCTCTATCTGGTCGATTCCGGCGGCCAGTATCCGGACGGCACCACCGATGTGACCCGGACCGTCGCGATCGGCACGCCGACCGCCGAGATGCGCGACCGCTTCACCCGCGTCCTCAAGGGCCACATCGCCGTCGCCCGCGCCCGCTTCCCCGAAGGGACGCGCGGCAGCCAGCTCGACACGCTCGCCCGCCAGTATCTGTGGCGCGCGGGGCTCGATTACGCCCACGGCACCGGCCACGGCGTCGGCTCGTTCCTGGCCGTGCACGAGGGCCCGCAGCGCATCGCCCCGGTCGGCTCCAGCCAGTCGGGCGGCGACGAGCCATTGAAGGCGGGTATGCTGCTCTCCAACGAGCCCGGCTATTACAAGACCGGCGCGTACGGCATCCGGATCGAGAATCTGGTGCTGGTGACGCCGGTCGAACCGGAAGGGGCGTTCGAAGGCGAGAAGCCGTTGCTCGGCTTCGAAACCCTCACCTTCGCGCCGATCGACCCGGCGCTGGTCGAGGTGTCGCTGCTGTCGCCGGAGGAGCGCGAGTGGCTCAACGCTTACCACGCAAAGGTGCTGGAAGTCGTCGGCCCGCAACTCGATGGCGAGGTGAAGGCCTGGCTCGAAGAGCAGTGCAGGGCCCTCTAGCTCCTCCCCGGAACGGGGAGGGGGACCGCCGCCGATAGGCGGTGGTGGAGGGGGCCCAGGGAATCAGTCGCGGCGCAGGGGTGGTCCCCCTCCACCGGCCTGCGGCTGGTCCCCCTCCCCGTCCCGGGGAGGAGCGTCTGCGCCAGCGCTGTCCTCTCCCCGCGCCTGCGCCTTGCGCCGCCGCAGATTCTCGCGCAGCGCCTCGGCGAGCCTTTTCTCGCGGTCCTCGTCGCGCTTCGCCATCGCTCCCGCCTTGACAGATCGGCCGCGCCACGGCCATAGGCCCGCGTCCCCCGACAGGCGATGCTGCCGTAGCTCAGTGGTAGAGCGCATCCTTGGTAAGGCTGAGGTCGTGAGTTCAATCCTCACCGGCAGCACCATCGCCGCGGGGTCCCGACGCCGCCATTGACAGCGCGCGCCGCGCGGGCGATCAAAAGGCGGGGATGATCAGCCGAGCCTGACGGAGAATTTCGATGCGATTTGTGATGCTTGCCGGTGCCGCCCTCGTCGCGGCTGGCCTGTGCTCCAGCGGCGCCGTCGCCGCCGATGCGGGGAAGAAGAGCGACAGCGACAAGCTGATCTGCCGCACGATGGACGAGCTCGGCTCGCGCCTCGCCTCGAAGCGCGTCTGCCTGACCCGCAGCCAGTGGCGCCAGCAGGAAGACATGAAGCGGGAGGGGCTCGACAAGATCCGCATCCGCACCGGCCAGGACGGCCACTGATCGACCGCCGGCGTCGCCGGCGCGGCTGAATTGACTCCGGCGCTCCGCGGCGGCTTAATGGCCGCCGTTCGGAGGACTTGCCATGTCGAGAGCGAGCGGAATCCTCTTCGGCTTCGCCGTCGCCGCCACGAGCGCCGCCACGTCGACCGCTGATGCCGCGCCGGCCAAGAAAGCGGACGGCGACAAGGTCATTTGCCGCACCGTGCCCGACATCGGTTCGCGCCTCGCGGAGAAGCGCGTCTGCCTGACCCGCGAGCAGTGGCGCCAGCAGAAGGACATCGAGCGACAGAATCTCGACAAGATCCGCATCCGCACCGGCCCCGACGGCGGCTGAGCCGCGAGCTCGGACCTCGCCTGGCGGGCGGTATCATAGAGCCGTTCGGGCCGAGCTTGTCGAAGCCCTGTCCTTCTCCTCGGCAGGAAGGGGCGAAGAGAAGGCTCCGACAGGCTCAGCCCGAACGCCGTTTTCCGGTGAGAAGGTCAGCCGATCGGGTTGCGCGCTCAATTGCGCGCGGCGCGGACCACCATGTCGAGCACCGCCGGGTGGAGCGGGCGGACGAACTCGCAGCCCATGAGGTGTCCGCGCATCCAGGCGACGCGGGCGTGCATGCTCTCGAGGCCGGGCATCTTGAGCCAGACGTCGGCGCCGGGCTCGAGCTCGAGGTGCGTGGCGGCACGGAAACCGTGCGTCGACAGGTCCATGATCTGAACCGTCACGGCGTGGGCGCCGCGCTGGCGCAGGCCGGCGCCGAGCACGACGTCGGTGCGCGCGGCGCGGCGGCCGTCGAGCCCGGGATCGGTGCTGATCTGTCCGGTGAGCGCCATCGCCGCGCGGCCGTCAGCGCTCGGGGACCGAGATCCCGACCGACACGCCCCACAGCTGGGCCAGCTTCTTCTCCTGCTCGCTGAGCCCCTCGCCGAGGCCCGGCCGCCGGAAGCGCGGCTGGTTCTGGTCGGTGGTGGTGCGGCGGAGCTGGACCAGCACCTCGCTCTCGTCGATCATGTAGGCGAATTCGAGCCCCGCGCGATTGGCGCCCGCCCAGGCGATCCGCGCCGGCACGGTGATCGAGCCGCGGTGGAAGACGACCTCGCTGCCGGCGGGCGGGACCCGCTGGCACTCGATGAGGGCGCCCTTCTGCGAGAGGTCGCGGAGGCGGACGTCGATCTCGATGCCGCCGACCTCCAGCTTCGCGGCGAGCAGGACGCGGTT
This sequence comes from Alphaproteobacteria bacterium, assembly GCA_019239415.1. Classification (GTDB taxonomy): domain Bacteria; phylum Pseudomonadota; class Alphaproteobacteria; order Sphingomonadales; family Sphingomonadaceae; genus Allosphingosinicella. The sequence continues at coordinate 35,854 of JAFAZW010000066.1, read as the reverse complement.
GCGCTTCGCCTGCCGCTTGCCCGCCACACTTACGTCCAAGAAGCTTTCGACGCCCATCTCTTTTCCCGTCCAATCGCGCTTGCCGGCACGCTACGCCCGCGCCGCCTAACTTGTGGTAAACGCGGCGGCAGATTTTTGCCGGCGGCGCGGCGTGGGCCGCGTTGACCTCGCGGGCGCGGCGGCTATGGCGGCGCGCGATGCGTTTCTTCTCCGACAATGCCGCCCCCGCCTGCCCAGAAGTCATGGCTGCACTGGCGCGAGCGAATCGGCTCGACACGGCCTATGACGGCGACGGATGGAGCGCGCGCCTCGACTCCGTCTTCTCGGACCTGTTCGAGACGGAGGTGGCGGCCCTGTGGGTCGCAACCGGCACCGCCGCCAACGCGCTGGCGCTCGCCGCCCTGTGCCCGCCGCACGGCGCCATCGTCTGCCACCGCGACGCCCACATCCAGAACGACGAATGCGGCGCTCCCGAATTCTACACCCACGGCGCGAAGCTGGTGCTGGCCGAGGGGATCGGCGCGAAGCTGACGCCGGAGACGGCCGCAGCCGCGCTCGCCACCATCCGCGACGACGTCCACCAGACCCAGCCGCACGTCCTGTCGATCACCAACGCCACCGAATATGGGCTCGTCTACAGCGCGGACGAGACCGCCGCGCTGGGGGCCTTGGCCAAGGCGCGCGGCCTCGCCTTCCACGTCGACGGCGCGCGCTTCGCCAATGCCGTCGTGCGCACCGGCGCGAGCCCCGCCGCGCTCAGCTGGAAGGCGGGCGGGGATGCGCTCAGCTTCGGCTTCACCAAGAATGGCGGCATGTCCGCCGACCTCCTCGTCTTCTTCCGTCCCGAGCTGAAGGCGGCGGCGCTCTATCGGCGCAAGCGCGCCGGCCACCTCCTTTCCAAGGGCCGCTTCCTCGCGGCGCAGATCCTCGCGATGATCGAAGGCGACGTCTGGCTCAGGAACGCCCGCGCCGCCAACGCCGCCGCCGCCCGACTCGCCGAGGCCGCGGGGCCGGAGCGGCTCATCCTCCCGGTCGAGGCGAACGAGCTGTTCATCCGCGTCACGCCGGCGGAAGCGCAGCGGCTGCGCGAGCAGGGCTTCGATTTCTACGACTGGGGTCCCGGCGAAGCGCGGCTGGTGACGAGCTGGGATACCGACCTCGCCGCCGTCGACACGCTCGCCGCCGCGATCCGGGCGCTGTGAGCCCGGCCGAGGGCGGCTTCAGCTCGCCTCGCATTCTCGCCGCCTTCGCCGTCGCCACCCTGATCTGGGGCTCCACCTGGTTCGTCATCCTCGGGCAGTTCGGACGGGTGCCGGCGGTCTGGTCGGTCACCTACCGATTCGCCATCGCCTCCGCCGCGCTGTTCGCCTGGGCCGTGTGGCGCCGCGCGCCGCTCCGGCTCGGCGGGCGCGGCCAGCTTTGGGCCGCGGCCTTCGGGATTCCGCAATTCTGCCTCAACTACAATGCGGTCTACGCGGCCGAGCATTTCGTCACCTCCGGCCTCGTCGCCGTCGTCTTCGCCCTGCTTGTCGTGCCGAATTCGGCCATGGCGCGCCTCTTCCTCGGGCACCGGCTGAGCGGGCGGTTCCTGCTCGGCTCGGCCGTCGCGATGGCCGGGGTCGTCCTGCTTTTCGTGCAGGAGGTGCGGACGAGCGGCGCCGGGCCGCGCGGCGTGCTGGTCGGGATCGGCTTCACCCTGCTCGCCATCCTCAGCGCGTCGGCGGCGAACACCATGCAGGCGGCCGAGGCGCTGCGCCGCCACGCCATCCCGTCAATCCTCGCCTGGGGCATGGTGTGGGGAACGGCGACGAACGCGCTCATCGCCTTCGCTCTCGCCGGTCCGCCGGTGATCGACACCGCGCCGCTCTACTGGGCCGGTCTCCTTTACCTCGCGCTGCTCGCCTCGGCCCTCGCCTTCGTCCTCTATTACCAGGTGATCCGCGCCGTCGGGCCGGCCCGAGCGGCCTATTCGAGCCTGCTCGTGCCGATCATCGCGATGGCCTTTTCGACCGCCTTCGAGGGCTATCGCTGGTCAATTTGGGCGGTCGCCGGCGGCGTCCTCGCCCTTTCCGGTCTGTTCATCGCCCTGCGGTCGGCCCGGCCGCGGCCGGAGGAGGCGGGGTGACCATCGCCCGCTGCTCGGGCGGTAGCTCCGCGAGGTGCCGCGCCTTCCAGTCCATCGACATCCGCACCCGCGTGCGGCCGGAGGGATGATCGAAGAACAAAGCCTCCTCGAGCGACGTCGGCTCGATCTTGCGATATTCGGAAAGCTTCATCGCGATCGAGGCGAAGCCGTCCGGCTCGCGCGCGGCGTCGAGCCCGAAGGCGTCGGCCTGGCTCTCCTGGCTGCGGATCAGGGAGTTGAACACAGGCGTCATCACCAGCCCGAAGACGGTGAGGATTAGCGCGAACAGCGGCACGACCGCCGGATCCGCGACGCTCTCCACCCGCCAGGCCCCGCCCCAGCGCGCCAGCGCCCACGGCGCAACCCGCCACAGGATGAGGCCGGCGATGAGGAAGACGATTCCGAAAACCGCAAGGCCCTTCCAGACATGGCCGAGGACGTAATGGCCCATTTCGTGTCCCATCACCGCCTTGACCTCGGCGGGAGTCGAGCGGTTGAGGAGATTGTCGTTGAGCGCGATGCGGATCGTCGGCCCGAGGCCGGCCACATTGCCGGAGATGCGCTTCGACTGCTTCGAGGCGTCGACCACCCAGACGTTGTCGGCGGGAATGTGGTTGGCCTTGGCCATGGCGAGAATCTGGTCGCGCAGCGGTCCCTGCGGCATCGGCGTGTACTTGTTGAGCAGCGGCTCGACGAAGACCGGCTGGAGAACGAGCGCGAAGGCGGTGAGCGCCGTCAGCGCCGCCGCACCCCAGAGCCACCAGGTCCGCGGTGCGCGGCGGATCACGGCGAACACGATGAGCAGCACGAGCGCCGTCATCAGCACGGTGACGCCGAGCATGATCCCCTGCTGCCCCAGCCAGCCGCCGAAGCTCATGTTCATCAGGCCGTACTGCTGCTCGCGGAAGAAGCCCTCGTAGACCGTCCAGGGGAGGACGATCAGCCACCCGAAGATCACGTAGGGCAGCGCATAGAGCGCCGGTTGCAGCCAGCGCCGCTTCGTCACCCGTGCGGCCCAGTTCCGCCACGCCGCCGACCAGCGCATCGTGAGCATCAGCCAGTGCGACGCGACGCCGACGAGGGCACCCCACAGGATCAGCCAGTAACCGCCCTCGAAATAGGCGTCGGACTTGGCCCGGGCGGCGCCCTGCAGGGTCGAGAGGTAGGCGCGGGTCGCCGCCTCCGGGTCGAAGGTCTGCGCGGCCGCCGCCGCGGCGATGAGCAATGCCGCCATTTCGGTTCCTCCCCGAAACGATATCTGGCGCGAAATGCGGGGCAAGGGAAGCGCCGTCGCGTTGCGCGCCCCCGTGCGGGATCCTAAGGCGCGGCGATGCTCGATGCCCCGCACGCCGCCGCCGCGCCCCCCGCCCCCGTCCGCCGCGAGGATTACCGCCCACCGGACTGGCTCGTGCCGGACATCGAGCTGGAGTTCGATCTCGGCGCCGAACGCACCCGGGTGCGCACCCGCCTTACCGTCGAGCGCAACGGCGAACACGACCGGCCGCTGCGCCTGAACGCGGAGGAGCTGGAGATCCTCGCCGTGAGGGTCGACGGCGAGGAGGCGCCTCACGCCTTCGACGAGGACGAGGAGGTCCTCACCATCGCCCTCGCGGCCCCGCGCGCCGTCGTCGAGACCGAGGTCGAGATCGAGCCCGCCACCAACACCGAGCTGATGGGCCTCTACGAATCCGGCGGCATCCTGTGCACCCAGTGCGAGGCCGAAGGCTTCCGCCGCATCACCCCGTTCCCCGACCGGCCGGACGTCCTCAGCCGCTACCGGGTGAAGCTCATCGCCGACCATGCGCGCTATCCGGTGCTGCTCTCGAACGGCGACCCGCTCGCGAGCGGCGACCTCGACAACGGCCGCCACTGGGCCGAATGGCACGACCCCTTCCCCAAGCCCTGCTACCTGTTCGCGCTCGTCGCCGGCGACCTCGTCGCCAACCGCGACACGTTCGAGACGCGTTCCGGCCGCAAGGTCGACCTCGCCATCTGGGTCCGCGCCGCCGACCTGCCGCGCACCGGCCACGCCATGGTGTCCCTCCGGGAAGCGATGGAATGGGACGAGGAAACCTATGGCCGCGAGTACGACCTCGGTGTGTTCAACATCGTCGCGGTCGGCGATTTCAACTTCGGGGCGATGGAGAACAAAGGCCTCAACATCTTCAACTCGCGCTACATCCTCGCCGACCAGGAGACCGCGACCGACGACGATTTCGATGCCATCGCCGGCGTCGTCGCCCACGAATATTTCCACAATTGGTCGGGCAACCGGGTCACCTGCCGGGACTGGTTCCAGCTCAGCCTCAAGGAAGGCTTCACCGTCTTTCGCGACCAGCAATTCTCCGCGCAGGGCTCGGAGGCGGTCAGCCGCATCGCCGACGTGCGGGCGCTGCGGGCCAGCCAGTTCCCGGAGGATTCCGGGCCCCTCGCTCACCCGGTGCGGCCGGAATCCTACATAGAAATCAGCAACTTCTACACGGCGACCGTCTACAATAAGGGCGCGGAGCTGATCCGGATGATGCACACCATCCTGGGTCCCGCGCGGTTCCGCGCGGGCACCGATCTCTATTTCGAGCGCCACGACGGAGAGGCGGCCACCTGCGAGGATTTCGTCCGCGCGCTCGAGGATGCAAGCGGCGTCGATCTCTCCAAATTCCGCCTCTGGTACGGCCAGGCCGGGACGCCGCGCGTGCGGGCCGAGCTCGGCATTGACGACGGGCGTGCCCGGCTGAAGCTGCGGCAGGACGTGCCGCCGACGCCGGGCCAGCCGGTCAAGCAGCCGATGCCGATCCCGCTGCGCACCGCCCTGTTCGGCCTCGACACCGGGGCCAAGCTCGGCGAGCGGCTGATCCTGCTCGACCGCGCCGAAGCCGATCTCGACCTGGGGCCGGTCGCGGAGCCGCCGATCCTCTCGATCAACCGCGACTTTTCGGCGCCCGTCGTCGTCGAGACCAACCGCAGCGCCGCCGACCTCGCCTTCCTCTCGGCCCGCGACGACGATCCCTTCGCCCGCTACGAGGCGATGCAGCAGCTCATGCTCGACACCTTGCTTGCCGGGATCGGCGGGCAGCCGGATCCGCGCGCGGTGGTCGCCGCGGTGCGCGAGACGCTGGCCGACGAGCAGCTCGACCAGGCGTTCGTCGGGGAGGCCGTGATCCTGCCGAGCGAGGCGTTCGTCGGCGACCATCTCGCCACCGTCGACCCGGACGCCGTTGCGGCGGCGCGCGAGGCGCTGCGCGCGGCGCTCGCCGCCGAGCTCGAGCCCGCTTGGCGCGCCGCCTACGCCTCGACCGCCGCCAACCGCTACGAATATAGCGCCGCCGCCTGCGGCGCGCGCCGCCTGCGGTCCGTCGCGCTTTCCTATCTGATGGCGTCCGGTGCCGCCGACGCGCCCGAGCTGGCGATGCGCCAGTTCGACGAGGCCGACAACATGACCGACCGGCTGGGCGCGCTGACCGTCCTTGCCAATTCGGATGCGGCGGAGCGCCACGGCGCCCTCGCCGGCTTCTACGACCGCTATCGGGCCGACCCCCTGGTCCTCGACAAATGGTTCGCCGCCCAGGCGCGCGCGACCCGCGCCGACACGATCGACACGGTCGAGGCGCTGGCGAAGCATCCCGATTTCTCGCTCACCAACCCCAATCGCCTGCGCGCCCTGGTCGGCGCCTTCGCGTCGAACCAGCGCGCCTTCCACCACCGCTCGGGTCGCGGCTACCGCTTCCTCGCCGACACCATCCTCGAGGTGGACGCGCTCAACCCCCAGACCGCCGCCGGCCTCGTCCCCCCGCTCGGCCGCTGGCGCCGCTTGGGCCCGGAGCGCCAGGCGCTGATGCGCGCCGAGCTGGAGCGGATCGTCGGCACCCCGGGGCTGTCGAAGGAAGTGTTCGAGCAGGCGAGCAAGAGCCTCGCGACCTAGCGCCGAGGGGTCTTTCGGGCTCCGCTAGGAGTTCAGCCGACCCAGGCGGCGACTTGGGCGGCGACGTCATTCGCCGCGCGGTTGAGCGCCGCGGGCGCGCTTGCCGCGTCGATCGCGGCCACGGGCACCCGGGCCTCGAAGCGGCGGGTCTCCACGGCATTGGCGCCCCGGGCGAGGACGGCGTCGTAGACGACCACGGCCTGGCTCCCCGCCTCCTCGAGCCCGAATTCCTGCAGCGTGCCGGTCAGCCGCTGGCCCGGATCGATGGTGAACTGGTGCGGATCCAGCACCACCCGTCCCGTCTTGGCGGCGATCGTCTCGGTGACGAGCCGGGCGAACATCGCATTCGGCATCTCCACCCATTGCGCCTTGGGGATGTAGGTCACTTGGGTCCCGGAGCGGACCGGCACCCTGAGCGTGCCCAGCTCCTGCGGCACCGAGGGCGCGACGACCGTAATCGCCTGGCTGGTCGGCCCCGACCGGGGGCCGGTGGGCGCGGCGACGTCGGGGGTGAGACGCATCAGCGTCGGCGGCGGCTTGCCGCCGAGGCTGCACCCCGCGAGCGCGACGGAGCCGGCGAAGGCGAGGGCGAGGAGGGTGGTGCGCATCATCTCTTGCCCCTCTTGTAGTCGGGCAGCTTCTGCGGCCCGATTATGCCGGTGACGCCGCCCTGGTCGAGCCGCTGCGCGACGTTGTTGAGCGAATCGGACATCTGCCTCAGGTCCCGGACCAGCTGGCCGATCTCCGGCACCGTCTGCTTCGAAAAGGCCTGCAGCCCCGGCCGCGCGTCGCCCAACGTCGCGTTGAGCGTCTTCATGCTGGTGTCAGCCGACTGGACCGTACGCCTCAGGTCCGCGATCAGCGGCCGCGCGTCGCGCTGGAGCACGTCGTTCGAGGTATCGGCGAGGCGCCCGAAGCGGTCGGCGGCGTCGCCGGCCTGGCGGATCGCCACCCGCGCGTCGGCGAGGGTGGCGGCGATCTCGTCCGAGCGGGCGGCGAGGTTGCGGCTCATCGTGTTGACGTTCTGGAGGATGCCGGCGATGGAGGCCTGGTTCTTGTCGCCGAGCAGCTCCGTCAGCCTGAGCGTCAGCGTCGAGACGCGGTCGAGCAGCTCCGGCGCGCTGTTGAGGAGGGCGCCGAGCCCGCCGGCCTTGGTCGGGATCACCGGCACGCCGAACGGGCAGCGCACCTGCGCCTCGTCGCCCGACGGGCAGGCGATTTCCGGCCGCCTGAGGTTCGGCCGGCGCGGGTCGCGGTCCGGCGGATCGAGCTGGATCGCCGAAACGCCGGTGAAGCCGACACCCTTGATCGTGGCCGTGGTGCCGACGAGGATCGGCGTGTCCTCCTTGACGCTGATCCGCACGCGGACGAATTCGGGGGTCTTGGGCAGGAGGTTGATCGACTTGACCGACCCCACGGGTACGCCCGAGAAGGTCACCGCCGATCCCGTGGCGAGCCCGTCGACCGCCTGGCTGAACAGCACGTCGTAATGCTTGCTCTTGTCGCCCGTGCCCTGGCTCAGCCACAGCACGAAGGCGAGCACGGCGACCAGCATCACCATGACGACGCTGCCGACGAGGATATGGTTGGATCGGTTTTCCATCAGCCCTCAGCGCCCCCCTCCGCCGCCTCGGCCGCCTCCGCGCGCGCCTCGGCTTCCTCGACCGCTTCTTCGGCCGCCCGTCCGCGCGGGCCACGGAAATATTCCTGTATCCACGGGTGGTCCAAAGCCAATAATTCCGGAATCGTTCCAACCGCGACGACCTTGCGGTCCGCCAGCACCGCGACGCGGTCGCAGATCGTGTAGAGCGTGTCGAGATCGTGGGTGATCAGGAAGACGGTGAGACCGAGCCTGTCCCTGAGCTCCACCACCAGATTGTCGAAAGCCGCGGCGCCGATCGGATCGAGGCCGGCGGTCGGCTCGTCGAGGAACAACAGCTCCGGGTCGAGCGCCAGGGCGCGCGCGATGCCGGCGCGCTTCCTCATGCCGCCCGACAGCTCGGCCGGATATTTGGGGCCTGCCTCGGGGCTGAGCCCGACCATGACGATCTTGTAGGCGGCGATCTCATCGAGCAGCCGCTCCGACAGGCGCGGGTAGAATTCGCGCAGAGGAACTTCGACGTTCTCGGCGACGGTGAGGGTCGAGAAGAGCGCCGCGCCCTGGAAAAGGATGCCCCAGCGCTTGCGCACCGCCTGAAGCTCGCGCTCGGAGGCGGAGAGCATCGGCACGCCGAACACGTCGATCTCGCCTTCCTCCGGCCGCTGGAGGCCGATGATCGAGCGCATCAGCACCGATTTGCCGGTGCCCGAGCCGCCGACGACGCCGTAAATCTCCCCCCGCCGGACGTCGAGCTCGAGGTCCTCGTGGACGAGCTGCTCGCCGAAGCGGTTGGTGAGGCCGCGGACGCGGATGACGATGTCGCGATCCTCGTCGCGCGCGGCCGGCGTTTCGGTCATGTCCAGCCCAGCGAGGTGAAGAAGACGGCGAAGAAGGCGTCGAGGACGATGACCAGAAAGATCGCCTGCACGACCGCGGTCGTGGTCCTGAGCCCCACCTCCTCGGCATTGGATTCGACCTGCATGCCCTGGAAGCAGCCGGCCATAGCGATGATCAGGCCGAACACGGGCGCCTTGATGAGCAGCTCCCACAAGTCGGTGAGCGGAACGACCTCGCGCGTGCGCTGGATGAAGGTGATGGGCGGAATTTCGAGGCTGACCCAGCAGAACAGGCCGCCGCCGACGATCGCGAGAATCGCGGCGTAAAAGGCGAGCAACGGCATCATCGCCACCGTCGCGATCACCCGCGGCAGCACCAGGGCCTCCAGCGGCGACACGCCGATCGTCCGCATCGCGTCGACTTCCTCGGCGAGCTTCATCGAGCCGATCTCGGCGGCAAAGGAAGAGCCCGAGCGGCCGGCGACCATGATCGCCGTCATCAACACGCCCAATTCCTTCACCGCCGCACGGCCGATGAGGTTGATCGTGAAGACTTCGGCGCCGAACTGCCGCAGCTCCACCGCCCCCTGCTGGGCGATGACGATGCCGACCAGCAGGCTCATCAGGCCGATGATGCCGAAGGCGTGGACGCCGACCACCTCGAAACGCTGGACCACGGCATTGAGCCGGAACCGCCGCGGGTGAAGCGCCACCTGCCACAGCGAAATCAGCATCGCCCCGAAGAAGCCGAGCAGGCCGAGCATCGTGCGGCCGGCGAGCACGGTCGCAGTGCCGATCTGGTCCATCACCCGCAGCAGCGGCGGCGGCGGGTCGGGCCGCACCTTGATCGGCTTGTCGGCTTCGCCGACCTGGCGGAGCAGGCTGGCGGCGCCCGCATCGGCGCCGATGATCTCGCCGCCGCGCTCGCGCGCCGTGCGGTGGAGCAGCCAGGCGCCGATCGTGTCCATCCGGCCGACTTCGGAGATGTCGAGGACGAAATCCCGGCCCTTCAGCCGGTCGAGACGCTGCGGCAACGGACCGAGGCGCGGCAGCGTCAGGTCGCCCGCGAAGCGGAGCACGCGCCGTCCGTCTTCCTGCGCCTCGCTGAACCTGGCGACAGTGCTCATCCGCGCGACATGCTTCAATTCCCCCGGGGCTGCAAGCTGGACAGAAGGCTACGCGCGGTGGATGGGGCGGTTCCATGAAGGTCGGCCTCGCCATTTACGACATGGACAAGACCATCACCCGCCGCGCGACCTACACGCCGTTCCTGCTCCACGCCACGCGTCGCCTCGCGCCCTGGCGCCTGCTCCTTCTCCCCGTCGCCGGGCTCCTCACCCTCGCCTACGCCCTCCGCCTGCTCGACCGTGCCCGCCTCAAGGAGCTGAACTACACGTTGCTCGTCGGCCGCGGCGTCGATCCGGCGCGGCTGAAGCCGGTGGTGGAGAGCTTCGCCGCCGCCCAGCTCGCCGCCAACGTCCTTCCCGGCGCCCGCGCGGCCATCGCCGCGGACCGCAGGGCCGGCCGCCGCCTCGTCCTCGCCACCGCCTCCTACGAGCTCTATGCGGCCGCGATCGGCCGGGCGCTCGGCTTCGACGACGTCATCGCCACGCGCACCCTGACCGACGCCCACGGCCGCATCGTCGCCCGCATCGACGGTGCGAACTGCTACGGCGACGCCAAGCGCGACATGGTCGAGGCCTGGCTCGAGCGCGAGGGTCTGGCGCGCGACAGCGTCCACATCCGCTTCTATTCCGACCATCACAGCGACGCGCCGATGCACCGCCTCGCCGACGAAGCCGTCGCGGCCAACCCGAATGCGCCCCTCGCCCGCCTTGCCGCGGCCGAGGGGTGGGAGGTGGTGCGCTGGCACGAAGACGGCGCATCCTGACCGAAACGGGTCGATTACGGCTTTGTTAACCATTGCCTGCGACACCGGCCGGCATGGGCGGGAAGAAGGGCATGGCAAAGCGGCTGCGCGGCGTGGGACGCGACCCGCGCTCGCGCATCCTCTTCTGGGTCGGCCTCGTCGCCTTGCTGTTCGGGCTGCTCGATCTGGGGCAGCCGCTCGAACAGTTCCTCTACCTGGCCCGAGCCCACGCCAATCAGCACAAGGCGAGCGGCAAGTTCGTCGTCATCGCCATGGACGAACGCAGCGTCGACAGGATTCCGCAGATTCCCTGGCCGCGTAGCGTTCATGCGAAGCTTGCGGATCGCCTCAACGGCCTTGGCGCCGAGCGCGTTTTCTTCGACCTCGATTTCTCGCTGGCCAGCACCGCGGCTGAGGACCGGGCGTTCGCCGCCGCCCTCGGCCGACTCGGGGGGCGCGCGACGCTGGCGCTCCGTTTCGTCGTGGATCCGCTTACCGGCAAGCGGGTCGACAGCTTTCCGTATGAACCGCTCCGTCGTCAGGCGCGGCTGGGCAGCATCAATGCGCAATATATGGCGCACGGATCGATCTGGAACATCCCGTACGCGTTAACGTACGGCCGCCGCGACTATCCTTCCTTCGCAGCCTCCCTCGCGCGAGTGGAAGGGCCGACCGGGGGAATGTTCCCGATCGACTATTCGATCGATCCGAAATCCGTTCCGGTGTTCAGCGCCGTGGACATCCTCGATGGACGCGTGTCGAGCGCGGCTTTGGCGGGCAAGACGGCGATTATTGCCCCGGCGACCTTGCGTCTCGGCGATGAGTTCATCATGCCGCGGCACGGGCCTTCGCCGGGAGTATATGCGCAAGTCCTCGGCGCCGAGACGCTGTTGCGCGGGGCGCCGATCGTGATCGGGTGGTGGCTGCCGCTGCTGCTCGCCTCGATCGCCGCGGGCACGGCCATCTTCTGTCGCCGGGCGGAGAGCGCCATTGCCGTCCTCGGGGTTTCGATCGCGGCGACCTTGCTCCTGCCTTTGGTCCTGGAACGTCACAATATACGCGCGGAGATCGTGCCCGCCCTGCTCACGCTGGTCGGCTCCGGGACGGTGCATGCGTGGCTCCGTTTCCGACGCGCGCTCAGCGAACGCGGTACGATCAATCTCACGACCGGCCTTCCCAATCTAAACGCCCTGCGGCGCGCCACTCCGGAGGGAGGAGCGCCGCTGGTGGCGGCCCGCGTGCTCAACTATGCGCAAATTTGCGCCGCGCTGCAGACTGACGACGAGCGGACGCTTGCGGAGCAGATCGCCGCCCGTCTCGCCGTCGGCACCGCCACCACGGTGTATCAGGGGGACGAAGGGATCTTCGCATGGTTCGCGCCAGTCCAGACGGAGCTCGAGGAACATTTGGGCGCGCTACACGCCCTCTTCCGCAGCCCCGTCGTCGTCGGCGAGAACCGGTTCGATCTCACCATCGCCTTCGGCGTCGATTCGGCGGAGGTACGGTCGGTCGCCGGCCGGCTCGGCGGGGCTCTCGCAGCCGCCGACGAGGCGGCCGCCGAATCGCGGAAGTGGAAGCGCTACGAGCCCGGCAAGGACGATGATGCGGCCTGGCGCCTGTCGATCCTCAGCCAGTTGGACGCGGCGATCGGCGCGGGCGACCTCTGGGTCGCCTATCAGCCGAAGATCGACGTCAAGACCAAGCGGGCGGTCGGCGCGGAGGCGCTGGTGCGCTGGACCCATCCGACCAAGGGCGAGATCAGCCCGATGGAGTTCATTCCCGCCGCCGAGCAGAGCGGGCGCATCGAGAAGCTCACCGAGTTCGTGCTCGACCGCGCGATCCGCGCCGGCTCGCTCGCCGTCCAGCGCTGCCCGCACTTCAACATGTCCGTCAACCTGTCGCCGAAGCTGCTCGGCGCCTTCCCGCTCGAAGAGCGCGTTCTCGAGCTGCTGGCCAAGTTCAAGCTGCCACCCGAGTGCCTGACCCTCGAGGTCACCGAGACGGCAACTCTCGCCCGCGCCGAGGCGGATCTCGCCCCGCTCCACCGCCTGCGCGCCCGCGGCGTGCAGATTTCGATCGACGATTACGGCACCGGCCTTTCGACCCTCGACTATATCAAGCGGCTGCCGGCGAGCGAGATCAAGATCGACAAGAGCTTCGTCCAGGCCGTCGGCAAGAGCCAGAGCGACCGACTCATGGTCCACTCCACGATCCAGCTCGCCCACTCGCTGGGGCACAAGGTGGTAGCCGAAGGGGTCGAGGATATGGCCACTTTTGAGACGCTTGCGGCCATGGGCTGCGATATCGTGCAGGGCTTTTATTTCGCGAAACCAATGACTTTCAAGCACTTAACGCCATTCATTCCGGGCTGGAGAAACAGCCTTGTTGCCTGAAAATGGTGAATCGCTTGCTAAGGCTTAACGTTTTGTTTACCTACGTCCCCGTTGCCGCGGCGATTCGCGCCGTGGCCAAACGCAACGGGGAAAGCAGATGCAGAAGCAGCAGAAGCCCGCTCGCAGCATTTACGACTACCTTTTCGGGTCGGGCTGGGGCAGCACGGGCGGAAAGGGCTGATCGGCCAAGTGGCTCGAAACCCCGGGCTACCGTGGTTTCAATTTCAAAAGGCTCTGCCGCTCCCACGGCAGAGCCTTTTCCTTTGCGCGGTCCGCCCAAGCCGCGGCGCCGGACCCCTTGGGGGTGACGGCAGGCGCGATCGCGCCGCTGTCGTCACCCTGAACTCGGTCCAGGGTCCAAATTTCCATCCGCCCTGCCGTCTCCACCCTGGACGCTGAACCAGGTTCAGCAGGATGAAAGGGCCGGTGCTCCGGTGCATCACGATGACCCTCGCCCGGAACCGGGAAGCGGCGCGCGTCTTTACGCAAACGTGATGGCATCCACTCCCCCGCCCCGCGCCGTGCTGTTCGACGTCGACGGCACGCTCGTCGATACCAACGCGCTCCACGCCGTCGCCTGGCGGGAAGCGTTCCGCCATTTCGGACACGATTTTCCGCTCGACCTCATCCGCACCCAAATCGGCAAGGGCGGGGACAATCTGATTCCGACCCTGCTTCCCGACCTCGACGAGGCGGCGCGCGAGGAGATCGACGCCTGGCGCGGCGACCTGTTCAAGCGCGACTACCTCCCCAGCGCCGTCCCCTTCCCCGGGGTGCGGGACCTGTTCGAACGCCTCGTCGAAGACGAGATCCGCATCGTCCTTGCCTCCTCCTCGTCCAAGGCGGAAGTGGCGTTCCACCTCGATCTGATCGCCGCGGAGGATCTCGTCGCTGCCTTCACCTCGAAGGACGACGTCGAAAGCTCCAAGCCCTGTCCCGACATCTTCGAAGCCGCCCTTGCCAAGGTGGCGCCGATCCCGCCGGCGGAGGTGCTCGTCGTCGGCGATTCGCCCTGGGACATCAAGGCCGCCCGCCGGGCCGGGCTGAAGGCGGTCGGCTTCCTCTCCGGCGGCTTCGCCGCGGCGGAGCTGCGCGCGGAAGGCGCCATCGCACTCTATGAGGGCGCGGCGCACCTTCTCGCCGACTATGACGGCTCGCCCTTTGCCCGCCATGGCTGACGCCGCCGACACCGCCTTCGCGGCCGACACCGCCGTGGCCCGCCTCGCCCGCCGCTACGAGGACACCGCGCCCGTCAAGCTCCTCGAACATGTCGCGGACCTCGGCGACCAGCCGCCGCTGCGGATCCTGTGCGCGTCGTTCATCGCCGTCGGCCTGTTCGCGCGCGACCGCCGCCTCGCCCGGGCCGGCGTGGCGATGCTCGCCGCCCACACGCTGGCGACTTTGGTCAAGGACGCGGTCAAGGAGCGCGTCGACCGCACCCGGCCCCGTTCGGCGGACAAGCCCGGCAAGGACGCCAGGCCTCGCCCCGGCGGCGACACGTCGAAGGAGGAGACGAGCTTCCCCTCCGGCCATTCCGCGGGCGCCGCCGCCGTCGCCCGCGCCTTCGCCCGCGCCTATCCGGAACATGCCGCCCCCGCCTATGCCGCCGCCGGCCTGCTCGCGCTCGCCCAGGTTCCGCGCTGCGCCCATTATCCCACCGACGTGGGCGCCGGCCTCGCCATCGGCGTGGCTTCGGAAGTGCTGACGGGCGCGGTGCTGAAGCGCATCTGACGGCGCATGCGGGATGGAAACTTGGCCGGCCCTGATGCAGGGGACGGTGCGACGAACGCCGGAGCGCCATCCATGTCGACCCGCCAGCCGGACCACCCGATCGACCCGCTCTTCCTCGAGCGCTGGTCGCCGCGCGCCTTCGATCCGGCACCGATTCCCGAGGCCGACCTCCACAGCCTCTTCGAAGCGGCGCGCTGGGCGCCTTCCGCCTTCAACTCGCAGCCCTGGCGCTTCCTCTATGCGCGCCGCGGCGACGACGACTGGCCGCTGTTCCTCTCGCTGCTCATCCCCTGGAACCAGGGTTGGGCCCATGCCGCCGCGGCGCTCGTCTACATCCTTTCCGACACCCTCCCCTTCGCCGGCAAGGACGGCGCCCCCGCCCCCTCCCTCACGCACAGCTTCGACGCCGGCGCGGCCTGGGCCTGCCTCGCTCTCCAGGCGACGAAGCTCGGCTACCAGGCGCACGGCATGTCCGGCATCGAGCTCGAGCGCGCCCGCGTCGAGCTGCGCGTTCCGGAGCGATTCCGCATCGAGGCGGCAGTCGCGGTGGGGCGCCTCGGCGACCCCGCCGCCCTGGCCGGGAAGCTGCGCGACCGCGAGGTGCCGAGCGGCCGCCGCCCGCTCGCGGAGACGGTCTTCCATGGCCGCTTCCCTGCCTGACCGGCGGCCCTTGTGCAACGCCGGCTTCTCGTGAACATTCGCCGGCGAAGGGAGCGGGCATGACGGTAGCGGCAGGGGCGGCGGCGGAAGGGGGCGAACGGCGGTTCGTCACGCTGCCGGCGCGGCCGGAGCCGATCCGCGTCGCCGTCGACGAGACCGCGCTGATCGTCGTCGACATGCAGAACGCCTATGCCTCGCCCGGCGGCTATCTCGATCTCGCCGGCTTCGACATCGGCGGCGCCGCCGCCGTCATCGACCAGACCGCCAAGGTCCTCACCGTCGCGCGCGGCGCCGGCATGACCATCGTCTATTTCCAGAACGGCTGGGACGAGGAGTATCGCGAGGCGGGCGGCCCCGGCTCGCCGAACTGGCACAAGTCGAACGCGCTGAAGACGATGCGCGACCGGCCCGAGCTCCAGGGCAAGCTGCTCGCCCGCGGCGGCTGGGACTATGATCTCGTCGAGGCGCTGAAGCCGCAGCCCGGCGACCTGGTCCTCCCGAAACCGCGTTATTCCGGCTTCTTCAACTCCCAGCTCGACAGCACGCTGCGCGCCCGCGGCATCCGCAACATCGTCCTCGTCGGCATCGCCACCAACGTCTGCGTCGAATCGACGCTCAGGGACGGGTTCTTCCTCGAATATTTTGGCATCATGCTCGAAGATGCGACGCACCAGGCCGGGCCCGCCTTCCTGCAGCAGGCGAGCGTCTACAATGTCGAGAAATTCTTCGGCTGGGTGTCGACCGTCGCCGACTTCTGCGGCGCCTTCGGACAGGTGGCGGAGTGACCGAGCTTGGGGACACGTACTTTTTCGCGAAAAGGTACGTGTCCCCTTTCGAGGAGAGATGCTGATGCCCTTCGAATCCATCAACCCGAGCCAGTTCCCCAAGCCGATCGCGCCTTATTCGGCGGGGACGAAGGCCGGGAACATTGTCTACGTCTCCGGCACGCTCGCGCTCGGGGAAGGCGGCAGCGTCCTCCATCCCGGCGACGCCGCGGCGCAGACCCGTCACGTCCTCGAGACGATCCGGACCACGCTCGAGGCGGCCGGCGCCACCCTCGCCGACGTCGCCTTCAACCACATCTTCCTTGCCGACTGGGCCGACTATCCGGCGATGAACGCGGTCTATGCCGAATTCTTCCCGGGCGCGAAGCCGGCCCGCTACTGCATCCAGTGCGGCCTGGTGAAGCCGGGCCTGCTCGTCGAGATCGCGAGCGTGGCGCACCTCGGCTGATGCCCCACGCGGCGGGGCTCTGGTACGAATGGGACGGGCCGGAGGATGGCGAGGTGCTGATCCTCTCCGCCGGCCTCGGCGGCGCCGGGGCCTATTGGGCGCCGAACCTTGCGACCTTCGCCGCACGCTATCGGGTCCTCCTCTACGACCACCGCGGCACCGGGCGCAGCGACCGCGCGCTTCCCGATCACGTGACGGTCGAGGACATGGCGCGCGACGTGCTCGGACTGATGGATGCGCTCGGCATCGGCCGCGCGCGGTTCCTCGGCCATGCGCTGGGCGGCCTGATCGGCCTCGCGCTCGCGGAGGCCGCTCCCGAGCGGGTGGACAGGCTTGTCGTGTTCAACGGCTGGGCGAGCCTGGATGCCTATACCGCCCGCTGCTTCGACGTGCGGCTCGCGCTGCTGCGCGACAGCGGGGCGGCGATGTACCTGCGCGCGCAGCCCATCTTCCTCTATCCGCCCGATTGGATCACCGTCGCCTCGGACGAGCTCGACCGGCTTGCGGCGAAGCAGCTCGAGGAATTTCCGGGCGCGGCGGCGGTCGAGAAGCGGGTCGCCGCGGCTCGGGAGTGGGACGCACGGGCGCGGCTGCCGGGCATTGCGGCGCCGACCCTGGTGCTCGCCACGGCCGATGATGCCCTGGTTCCGAGCCATTGCGCACGCGCCCTCGCCGAGGGGCTGCCCAACGCCACCAGAATGCTCCAGTTCTGCGGCGGCCATGCCAGCAACATCGTCGAGCCCGAAGATTTCCACGCCCGCGTCCTCCCCTGGTTGGCGGGCGAAACCTTTCCCGAGGAGTGAGACCCATGGAAGTCGGCATCTTCATACCGATCGGCAACAACGGCTGGCTCATCTCCGAGGCCGCGCCGCAATACAAGCCGAGCTTCGACCTCAACAAGGAAATCGCCCTCAAGGCCGAGCGCCACGGCGTCGATTTCCTGCTGTCGATGATCAAGTTGAGGGGCTTTGGCGGCAAGACCGAGTTCTGGGAATATAATCTCGAAAGCTTCACCCTGATGGCCGGCCTCGCCGCCGTCACCGAGAAGATCCGCCTTTACGCCACCTGCCCGACCCTGGTGATCCCGCCGGCCTTCTGCGCGCGGATGTGCAACACGATCGACTCGATCAGCCACGGCCGCTTCGGCCTCAACCTCATCACCGGCTGGCAGCGTCCCGAATACAGCCAGATGGGGCTGTGGCCGGGCGACGAGCATTTCCGCAACCGCTACCAGATGCTCGGCGAATATGCCCATATCCTGCGCGAGCTGTGGGAGACCGGCGTCTCCGACTTCAAGGGCGACTATTACCAGATGGAGGACTGCCGCGTCCGCCCGCAGCCCAAAGGCGAGATGAAGATCATCTGCGCCGGCAGCTCGGACGAGGGCCTGGCCTTCTCGGCGCAATGGGCCGACTACGCCTTCTGCCTCGGCAAGGGGGTCAACACGCCCACCGCCTTCGCCTCCAACAACGAGCGGCTGATGGCGGCGACGGCGAAGACGGGCCGCGACGTGCGCATCTACGCCCTCTTCATGGTCATCGCCGACGAGACGGACGAAGCGGCGATGGAGAAATGGATCGCCTATCGCGAGGGCGTCGACGAGGCGGCGGTGGCGTGGCTCGGCGCGCAGGGCGCCGCCGACAAGACGAGCGCCACCACCAACGTGCGCCAGCTCGCCGACCGCGAGAGCGCGGTCAACCTCAACATGGGCACCCTCGTCGGCTCCTACGAAAGCATCGCCCGTATGCTCGACGAGGCCGCGACGGTCCCGAACACCGGCGGCGTCCTCCTCGTCTTCGACGATTTCCTCAAAGGCACCGACGATTTCGGCACCCGCATCCAGCCCCTGATGAAGAGCAGGGGCCGTGTTGCCTAGGGCACGCGGAGGCTTCGACAGGCTCCGCGCGAACGGAGTTTAGACCCCAAGCGGGGGAGACTGGGGCGCCGGCTCCACGACTTCGATATTGCTCAGAACGAGAGCGGCGAGCAAAGCCGGCGCCAGCTCGGCAGCGATCGGCTGTCGCAGGTAGCTCGAGCGAAGATTTTCCGCCCATTGTTCGACGGCGCCGCGGCGCTCGCCGAAGTCGACAGCCGAAATATCCAGCTCTTCCCATGCGCGAACGAGGAGTCCGCTCGGGGGCAGCACCTGCTCCAGCCAGAGCGGTGGCAGGATGCCGCGCAGCCCCTCCGGCCACTTCAGGCCGGAGCTGCGCTCGTACGTACCCATGTTGCGACAGGACGCGGCCAGGAAGTCTCGAATCGCTTCATCCGTCTTCAAGCGTTCGAGCCGTTGCCGCAGGGATGCGGCGGCCTGCTCGCGGGTGGAGCCCTGGAACAGGGCGATCAGGACTGCGGCATCGAAGGATCGCGCCGTCGGGTCGACCATGCGGATGCCGACGGACCGGGTCTTCAGAAGATGTTGTACGAGGATCGGCCACAAGACGTCCTCGAACATCGCGCGCGGGTATAGCAGCCGCTCCGCCACATCGGCCGCAAGCCATTCCGTGTCCGCCGCGTAGAGCAATTCTTCGACGGCCGACGCCACGGCCGGTCTCTTTACCGCGAGTTGCACCAGCGCAAAGCGGTCGATCCACGCCGCCAGAGCGGCGCGCTCGCGCGCATCGGGCATCGGCCAGACGAGGCGCTCATGCGAGCGGTAGCGATCGGATTTCGACAGCCATACGCGACCGTCGCGCGCCGCGCGCTCCGCAATCTTTTCGATCTCCGTCGCCGCCGCCAGGCGGTCGGCGGCCACTGCGGCCTGGCGCAGCACATCGAGCCTGACCGGCTCCAACTTGGGCCCGGCCGGTCTCGACCGACGCTCGGCATGGGTCCGGCGCAGCCACTTGACGAGCCAATCCGCATGGCGGCGCACCTCGGACTCGCAGAGCGTCGACAGGATCGGGCTGGGCTCGACGACATGCTGGCGCACCTCGATCACCGGCATCGCGCCCGAGAGGTTGCCGCGCGCGCAGGCCACGCCAGCTGAGGCGATACCGTCGGGCCTGAGACTGAGGGACACCGGCTCCTGGGCGCGTTCCTTGCAGCCATATTCGGCGTGGCAGCAGGATTGGCCTGCCGTGCCACTGACGACTTCGCGTGACCGCCGCGACGTGCAGAACAAAGTCGCTCCCCACCGCAGGGCGGCATCGCGCACCCAGGCGCGCGGCAGCCCGTGCTTGCCGTTGGCGCTGACGAGGGCGGCCCGTGGCCGAAGCCATTGCCAGACGGCGTCTTCGGCCTTGTCGCGATCGACGAAAGACCAGGAACCGTGATGCGGGACCTTCACAAGGTCGCAGCCCAGGCCCATCGGATGGCGGGCCATCAGATAGGTGAAGTTTTCAAGATCGCCGGTGAACAGCAATCGACGCTGGGCGAGGCCGAGGCGGGCTTCGACAAGCAGCACGATCGAGGTGTCGTTCAGAACGGAATTGCCGAAGAATTCCGGTTCGACCCCCATCGCCTCGGCTTGGGCTGCGTAGCTCTCTTGCGGAGCCAGTTGCTCCGACGACGGCAGCTCGTCCGGCACCCGGTCCGGAGCAATCTCGCCGGTTCCGATGGCGTAGCGCAGGTCGGCGTATGCGTCCTCCGGGTCGGTCACGTCTTCCGCCGGGACCAACAGCCAGCCAAGCGGCGTCGGTCGTTCGAGAAAGAGGCTGACGGCGTCGTCGCCGAGAAGGAGCCGCTCGGTCAGCCGAGCGGCGGGCGACAACACGCGGATCGTCAAGTCGCCGTCCGCGCTCGTCCAGGTCGCACCTTCGACGGGCCAGGAGACCAGGGTCTCGGCGCCGAGCGCGGCCTGCAGCGCCTCGGCCTGATCGAGGCCTCGCCGGACCCGCGGGGGAAACAGCCAGTCGTGCCGGCGGAACGCCGGCAGGCACGGCCCCCAGAAGCGCCGGATCGGCAGACGCTCGTCTCTCCGGGCATAGGCCAGCAAGCCGTCGACATGGTCGGCGTCGCAGTGAGTGAGCACCGCCAGATCGAGCGCAGTCGCCCCGAGGCGTT
Source organism: Alphaproteobacteria bacterium (assembly GCA_019239415.1). Classification (GTDB taxonomy): domain Bacteria; phylum Pseudomonadota; class Alphaproteobacteria; order Sphingomonadales; family Sphingomonadaceae; genus Allosphingosinicella. The sequence goes on along the minus strand of JAFAZW010000066.1, from coordinate 15,482 downwards.
GCAGCGCGGTGGCGATTCGGTCCGCTCCCGCGACGGGGCCGCCATCGATGAGGATGGTAGAGGACGGCCCCGATGCAGGCTGCCAGTGCAGCAGCAAGGCGTCGCCATGCCCGACGTCGAGGAGTTCAACCTTCAGTTCCGGCCCGCCTGCCTCGCCCATGGCGCGATAGTCGCGGAATTCGTCTGCGAAGGAAAGGCGCTGGCCGCGGCAGGTTCGGGCAAAGCCATGGCGGGTTGGAGCGGGTCGCTTGCCCCGAGGCGGGTGCGGCAGGTCAGCGCACCCCCACCGCCTTGCGCACCTCGACCATCGTCGCCTCGGCCCGCTCCGCCGCCGCCGCTGCGGAGCGCCTGAGCATCGCCTCGAGCGCCGGCTCGTCGGCGCGGAGCTCCTTGAAGCGGCGCTGGATCGGCTCGAGGCCGGCGATCGTCGCCTCGGCGACGCCGGTCTTGAGCGCGCCATAGCCCTGGCCGTCGAAACGGCGCACCGCCTCCTCCCACGTCCCGCCGGCGAAGGCCTGGTAGATGGTGAGGAGGTTCCTGACGCCGGCGCCGAGGTCGGCGGCGTCGACGGCGGTGCGCGAGTCGGTCTTGGCCGACTTCAGCTTCTTGAGGATCACGCCCGGCGCGTCGAGGATGCCGATCGCGTGGCGCGGATTGGCCGCGCTCTTCGACATCTTCGCCTCCGGGTCGTCGAGCCCCATCACCCGCGCGCCGACCTCGCGGACCATGATTTCGGGCCGCGTGAAATGGTAGCCGAACAGCCCCTCGAAGCGCTGGGCGATGTCCTGGGTGATCTCGATATGCTGCCGCTGGTCCTCACCGACCGGCACCAGGTCGGTATGGTAGAGAAGGATGTCGGCGGCCTGGAGGATCGGATAGGTGTAGAGGCCGGTGCCGACCGTCTCCTGCATCTGCGCCTTGGTCTTGAACTGGGTCATCCGGTTCATCCAGCCCATCGGCGTCACGCATTCGAGGATCCAGGCGAGCTCGGCATGCTGGCGCACCTGGCTCTGCAGGAAGATGATCGACTTGTCGGGGTCGATGCCGCAGGCGACGTAGAGCGCGGCCACGTCGAGGCTGCTGCGGTGCAGCGCCTTCGCCTCGATCGCCTCGGGGATGGTGAGGGCGTGGAGGTCGACGACGCAGAAGATGTTGTCGTGCCGCTCCTGCTCGCGCACCCAGAGCGACAGCGCGCCGATGAGGTTGCCGATATGGAGGTCGCCGGTCGGCTGGACGCCGGAGAACACGGTCTTCTTCGTCTTGGGCTGCGCCAAGGCCTTCGCTCCCGAACAGGTGAGGCCGCCTCGTACAGGCGGCGGCGCAGCCCGCGCAAGCGATTGACGCGCCGCCTGCCCTGGCCCAGCGTCGCCGCCATGTCGAAGCCTCTCCTCTACGACTATTTCCGCTCCTCCGCCTGCTACCGCGTGCGGATCGCGCTGAACCTCAAGCGCATCGACTACGAGACGGTGGCGGTGAACCTGCTCGACGGCGCCCAGCGCGACGCGGCGTACCGCGCCCGCAACCCGCAGGGGCTGGTGCCGCTGCTCGTCATCGACGGCCACAGCCTCGGCCAGAGCCTCGCCATCTGCGACTATCTCGACGCGACCCGGCCCGACCCACCGCTCGTCCCCGCCGACCCCGCCGACCGCGCCCATGTCCTCGCGCTCGCGCTGACCGTCGCCTGCGACATCCACCCGATCAACAACCTGCGCGTGCTCAAATACCTGGCCGGGTCCCTCGCCCAGGCGCAGGCGGCGCGCGAGGCCTGGTCGCGCCACTGGATCGGCGAAGGCCTCGCCGCCCTCGAGGCGCTCGCCGCCCCCCGCGCCGGCGCATTCCTGTTCGGCGATGTGCCGACGCTGGCCGACCTCTGCCTCGTCCCCCAGCTCTACAACGCCCGCCGCGTCGCCGCCCCGCTCGACGCCTATCCGACCCTGCTCGGCGCCGAGGCCGCGGCGACTGCGCTTCCCGCCTTCGCCGCCGCGCATCCCGACGCTATACAGGCGCGAGCGAAGGAGGGTTGAGCATGGGCCGAGTCGAAGCGATCAACGCCGGGATGGACGGCGCCCGCCCGCTGGATGCCGTCGCGATCCCGTCGCTCGAGGGCAAGGTCTCGGCCGAGGAATGGGCGATCCGCGTCGACCTCGCCGCCGCCTACCGCCTCGTCGCTTATTACGGCTGGGACGACCTCATCTTCACCCATCTCTCGGCCCGCGTCCCCGGCCCCGAGCACCATTTCCTCCTCAATCCCTACAACCTCATGTTCGAGGAGGTCACCGCCTCCTCGCTGGTCAAGGTCGACATGAACGGCCTCCCCGTCGAGCCGACCCCGTTCATCACCAACCCCGCCGGCTTCACCATCCACTCCGCCCTCCACATGGCGCGCGAGGACGCCCAGGCGGTGATGCACCTCCACACCCCCCACGGCCAGGCGGTCTCGGCCCATAACGAGGGCCTGCTCCCGCTCACCCAGACGGCGATGCTGATCCGCGGCGAGCTCGCCTATCACGATTACGAGGGCGTCGCCGTCGACCTCTCGGAGCGCGAGCGCCTGATCGCCGACCTCGGCGACAAGAGCGCGATGCTGCTTCGCAATCACGGCACCCTCGCGGTCGGCGAAAGCGTCGGCGAATGCTTCCTCAAGCTCTATTTCCTCGAGCGCGCCTGCGAGGCCCAGATCCTCGCTTTGTCCGCCGGCGAGGCCAACCTCAACAACCCGCCCCAGGGCGCCCCCGAGGTCACCGCCGAGCAGGGCAAGATCGGGTTGAAGCTCGCCGCGAAGGCGCTCGCCTGGCCGGCTTTGCTGCGCAAGGCCTACCGGCTGGACCCGGGGTTCGCCACGTAATCGGCCGAAAGTGGTACTTTCGGCCGGTCGCTGAACGGGCCGCCGCGGCTTTCGCTGGCACGATTGCTCCCACGAGTCGCGCCGCCGCTCATCCGGCGCCGCCTTCGAAATCCTCCCCGTGCGGATCGAGGCCCTCGCCGCGACCGCAAGCGTCGTCTCCGCCTCCGGCGTCCTCGTCACCAAGGCCGGGCGCGACGTCCTCCGCCGCCTCCGGACCCAGGATTTCGGCGCGCGCCGCCGCCCGCGCCTCCTCGGCGGTCATCCGCACCCCGAGCGAATGGAGGCTCCTCAGCAGCGATTCGAACACCTCCTCGTTGGTGGCGCGGCGCGGCTGCCGCACGCCGCCCCCGCCGCCCTCGGCCGCGATCTTCGCCCGCAATTCCTTCTCGATCGCCTTGCGCCGCGTCGCGGCCATCCGCCCGTATTTCTTGGGGTTGGAGGCCTGAAGCAGCATCCGCAGCATCGCGTCCGAGGGCTTGCGCCTGACCTGCACGACTTCGCCGCCGCGGATCACCATCTCCTCGCCGCCGACCGTCGCCCGTTCCCACGCCAGCGCCTCGACCGCCCCCGCCGCCCGCGCCAGCTGCCCCGCGCACGCCGCCGCGAAGTCCGGCCACTTGTCGTGATGATAATAGAATGTCCGCCGGCTCACCCCGGCGATGCGGCAGGCATCGGCGATCGTCCCGTGCTTGCCGAGCGCCTCGAGGAACACCTTCTTGCGCGCCGCCGTAAACCCGTCCCACCGCTCCCGCGGCCTTTTCCCCTGCGCCTCTTTCTTCACCGCGATACCGCCTCCGAATCGATTATCTCCAACCGATCAGGTTAAAGCACGAATGGCGCCGGGAAGGAAGAACAAAATACAAACCCTGGCCGTGGCGACCTGCACGCGCACGCTGTCGCGGGCGCGGCGGGCGCATTATGGGTCACAGGATGCCCAAGCTCCTCTTCGCCCTCGCCGCGCTGGCCGCGACCGCACTGCTGATCGGCCTCGCCTGGGGCGTCGCGGTGCTGATGGTGAGCGGGACGCTGGCGCTGCCGAAATGGGTGCCGTTCGCGGCCGTCGCGGCGATCCCGGTCGCGGCCAACCTGCTGCGCTGGCGGCGGCGGCGTGGGCGGCGGTGAGCAGCAGCAGCGGTGAGGCTACCGGCGCGTCAGATCGGGGAGAGGAACGGCGCGATCGCCTCCGCCAGCTCGTCCTCGCGTATCCCCCCTTCGATCACCGCCTCGAACCAGCGCCGGAGCGTCTCGTCGTTCGCCGGCATCTCGAGGCGCCAACCGTTCAGCGCCAGGAAGGCGATCATAGCTACGGCGCCGGTGCGCTCGTTGCCGTCGACGAAGCCGTGGTTCATCGCGAGCCCAATGCCGAGCCGCACCGCGAGCGCCAGCACGTCATCCTCGCCTTCGTAGAAAAAGAGGTGTTGCGGCCGCGCCAAAGCGCTTTCGATCAGCCCGAGATCGCGCACGCCCTCGCCGCCGCCGAACCGCGCGATCTGCCGCTGGTGGATGGCAAGGACCCGCTGAAGGTCCAGCCAGTTCGGCTCACCGGCCAAGATATTTAAGCGTCTCGGAAAAGCGCTCGGAAATGTCCTCGACCAGCGCGTCCACGTCGACGTCCCGCTGCGGCCGCGCCTTGAGCGGCGGCCGCTTCGCAACCTTCCTGCCTTCGCTGTCCGGGCGATCCGCCATGGCCGGTCCTTTCCCAAGGCCGATATACGCTTTTGGTAGGGCCGACGCCACTGCCCCCTCGAAACCGGCGAACGCTAAGGTTGCGAGGCCAGGGCCGCCGCATCGGCCGCGATGCAGGCCATCGTCGCCTCGCCTTCGGGCAGCTCCCACGCCATCTCCGCGACCGCCCGCGCCAGCTTCGCCGCGAGCGCGGCGGCGTCCGGCGCGGGCGTGAGGAGCAGCGCCTCGAGCGCCGCGTTCTGCGCAGAGGCGAGATCGGAGAAGGCCTCGTCCAGCTCCCACTGCACGGCGAACGGCACGCCCTTGGGCTCGGCCCGCTTGAACGCCGCAATCTCCTCCTCGGCCCGAGTGAGAGCGGGGAGCGCCTCGTCCCATGCGGATCGGGCCTCCTGCCGCTGCCCGGGAGGCGGCGAGGCCGCGGAGCCGCGGAGAGCGAGGGCGGACGGCGCCGCCGCCGCGCCGGCGAGAAGATCGCGGCGCGTGAGGGCGGCGCCGGCCATGAGCAGGGAGCCCGGCGCGTGGGCTCTCATCAAAGTAGTACTTTGATGGGTACCCGGAGCGCCGCGCGAGCAGCGAACGGACTCGTCGCGCTGCCCGGCCAGCGGGTCGGCGGAGCCGAGCCCGTCCGACGACGCGGCGAGGCCGCCCTCGCCTTCCCCTGCTGGAAGTGCGTCACGCACTCGTTTATGCTCCCTGGCAGCCACGACCAAGGCTCTCCCGCCATAGGAGGTGGGGGTCCTTCTCTATTGTTGTTTTTCTGAGAGAACCATGGGAGGGCGTCAACTGTTTTTTGTTGGAAAACAGACAAAGTGAACGCGCGACAGTGTCGGATGGCGCGCGCCGCTCTAAATTGGACGCAGCACGATCTCGCGGAGGCTGCGGCGATTAGCTGGCGCACCGTCGCCCGATTTGAGAAGGCGGAGTCCGTCCTCCCGGCTCAGGTGCAAAAAATGCGTCACGCGCTGGAGGCACAGGGGGTTCTCTTCCTAGATAGCGGCCGCCTAGCCGGAGGCGTGATCCCGCCACCATCAATACCGTAACGGCCGAAAGGGGGTAGGCCGAGCTCGACAAGGGCTGCCGTTGCCGGCCTACCTCAGTGGATGCGCTGCTTGCCTCGAGGCATCGCCCTTGGCACACTAGGCGGTCGCAACTTAGCCCACTGTCCGGAGAACAGGCTGGAGCGGCCTTCGGCGAGCTCCTCGCTAAATTGGTCTAGCAGGAACGTCTCCAGCGCCCACTGTGGGTACTCGCCCTGTGTCTTCCGTCGGAACACATTATCGATCCCAGCCTGTTCGAACACGATCACCGCCTGTTCGAAAGTATCAAGTGCGCAAAAGGACAAAGGGTGATTTTCAATCAGGGCAGGATCAATTCCCAAGCTCCGCAACTCCTCTCGGAGTGGCTGAACAACCAGCCGATCTACGTGGAGTCCAAAGGTTTGCCAATCCTCTAACGTAACCAAAAGGGGATAAACCGGACGGCCGTCCGGCTTCCACTGTGGATATTTTCCTCCAAGCGCATCAGCCAGCGTCTTGTATATCTGCACAGCAAAAGCCCGTATTCTCTCAAACTCCTTGTCAATGTGAGCATGGTCCGTAAGATCCGTTGTACCTTTCAGGCGCGCTCGCGCTGACTTACATTCGACCAGCAAGGTTGCGGTTTCGTCAGCGATAAGCCAATCAGCAGTATCTTTGCGCGTCTTCGCTCCCCCGTAGGACGCCTCCGAGAGTATGTTCAAGCGCCCCCTCCTGTTTGCATTCTCAGCTGCCTCGCCAACCAACTGCTGCACCGCAGGTCCGAATGCCTTGGAAAAGTGCGGCTCCTTCCCCACCAGATCGAAATAGACTTCGTTTGTGGCTCGACGGATCAGGAACGAAGGGATCAGGCAAATTGCCGTCGTGCTATTAACCTTCAGGATTGGCCTGCTTCGGAGGGGATCAAACGTATACGCCCAGTTGATATCGTAAGACTGCACCTTCCTATACGCTTCTCGAGCTTCATCAAGCGTCTGGGAGAATCGCGCCAGAAACCTCTCACAGGCTTCGGCGGAGGCCGAGTTCAGCTCATTCCGAATGGGAATACGGAGGCTGAAGTTCGAGAGAAAATGCCCGGCGATGCCCAGAGCTAGCTGAAGCATCTCTTGCGGACTCATCCCGTACTCTTCGTGAATTAGGCGACCTAAGCCGCACAGCTCAAACAAACGCGAGTACCTGAGAAAATGCGGTTGCGAAATGCCACGTTGCCAAGGAAACTGCTGATGGGCAATTCGCACCAGCTCGTAGAGAACATCTTCACCACGTTTGGAGTGGATGCCCCAAGTCCTATTCTCTAGATCCTTAATAGAATTGATCTCACGAGCTATATCATGCCACGTTGTCAGCCGCTTAGATGCGAACTTATCCGCATTCAGAATAAGTTCACGAGCGAGAATTTCGAATTCCCACTGCACAAGCCCGAGGCGCATCTTGCTTCGGTCGGATAGCGCCATAGGCGGCTTGAGGCTCGGTGGCAGCGGGACATCGAAGTCAAGATGCTGCATGAAGTGATAAACTGACCACAGCGACTCAAGCAGCGATACCTGGCGCAAGCGGTTCCTGAATGGCTTATAGATGTCGTACATAGGTTAGGCGGAGTTTATAGCGTTGCCGCCCCATGCGGCGAAGGGCGTTAGCCCCGCATCGCCCGTAGCGTCTCCATCGCCCTCGGAGTGCTGCGCCAGCACCTCGATCAATCCCACCGCCGCCTAGGAGGGCGGCGTCGCCCCACTCTCATATTTCTGGAACGCCCGCTTACCGCCGCCGATCAGCCGCCCTGCTTCCTCCTGGCTGAGCCCCAGCGCCTTGCGCACCTTGCGGACGTGGGCGCCGGCTACTTCTTCGGCGGCGGCTTGACGGCACTTCCCCCCGAAGGAGGGTTTACCGCGCCTCGGCTGGCGGTCGGCACATAGCCGCCCTGCACCTTCTTCGGGAGGTGACCCTTCTCCATGGGAGTCCAGCCTTCGTTGATGCGGATTTTCTTGGGATCGTTCATCTCAGCCTCCGAAGACTTCGATATAGCGTATGTCAGCCCCGCAAAGAAGGATTCCTCGCGGGGGCGCCGCCGGAATCCAAGGCCCGTTCGCCGGGATGTCCCACACCTCGGCCAAGTAGACGTCCCTTCCATCCTTGGCCGAGGAAGCGAAGGAGCCAGGCACCCAGCGGCCTCCGACCTGCCTATCGTCGGTCAGAGTGGCGAGAACGAAATCTCCTTCCGCGAGCCGGCCGAAGCGGAAATCCCATGCCGTGGGGATGCGATGCGCAAAGTGCATGCCGAGCCGTTCGGCCCACGCATATTCGAGGTCTCGTTGCGTCACCCATCCCACGGCAACACCGATGAACACCGGGACCGCAAAGTAGAACAGGAGATTCCATAGCACCGGCGGCAGCCGCACTCCGGCGCCCACATCGAACAGTGGCGCCACCACCCCATAATAAGCCGCCGACGCCAGGGCGAAGTAGAGCAGCTCCTTCTTGAAATCGGGGGCGGCACCTTCGATCACCCTGCTGCGGAACCACAGGATGATGAATCCCGGCGCGAGCAACGCCAGGAAGAGCGGCAGGTCTTTCGCGTCCTTGATCTCCACCCGTCCCTCCTTGTCCGGTGCAGCACCTTAGTCGCTGCGCCAAGGGAAACCTGTCGCCCCTTCTCCGCGCCTCCTCCTTCGCGTCTCCGCGCCCTCCGCGTGAACCGTCCCGTCACCCCGGACCTGATCCCGGGTCAATCTGCGTTCGGAAAATCCGAAGAGAGAAAGGTGGATGCCGGATCAAGTCCGGCATGACGGGTCAGAGGCTCCGGCAGGACGCCGGGGGTGTAAGCCTTCACACCCTTCCCGCGCATTGCTAGAGCGCCCCCAAAGTTCGGATTGTCCGAACGTCCCGCATCACCAAGGACGCGCGCGAATGACCGCCGTTGGCAACGACACCCTCCGCACCCGCACCGAGCTGGACGTCAACGGACGCAAGTACAGCTATTATTCCGTCGCCAAGGCCGCCGCGCAGCTCGGCTCCGTCGCCCGCCTGCCCTTCTCGATGAAGGTGCTGCTCGAGAATTTGCTGCGCTTCGAGGACGGCAAGACGGTCACCCGCGACGACATCCAGGCGCTGGTCGACTGGCAGAAGAATCCGGCCGGCCCGGCGCGCGAGATCCAGTACCGCCCCGCCCGCGTCCTCATGCAGGATTTCACCGGGGTCCCCGCCGTCGTCGACCTCGCGGCGATGCGGGACGCGATGGCGGCGCTGAAGGGCAATCCGGAGAAGATCAATCCGCTGGTGCCCGTCCACCTCGTCATCGACCATAGCGTGATGGTCGACGAGTTCGGCACGCCCAAGGCGTTCGAGCGCAACGTCGCGCTCGAATATGACCGCAATTACGAGCGCTACGAATTTTTGAAATGGGGCTCCAAGGCGTTCCGCAACTTCGAGGTCGTGCCGCCGGGCACCGGCATCTGCCATCAGGTCAACCTCGAATATATCGCCCGCGGGGTGTGGTCCTCGAAGGACCAGCGGGGCGGCGAAGTCGCCTATCCGGACACGCTGGTCGGCACCGACTCGCACACCACGATGGTGAACGGGCTCGGCGTGCTCGGCTGGGGCGTCGGCGGGATCGAGGCGGAGGCGGCGATGCTCGGCCAGCCGGTCTCGATGCTGATCCCCGAAGTGGTCGGCTTCCACCTCTCCGGCGCATTGGGCGAGGGGATCACGGCGACCGACCTCGTGCTTACCGTCACCCAGATGCTGCGCGCCAAGGGCGTGGTCGGGCGCTTCGTCGAATTCTACGGGCCCGGCGTCTCGGCGCTCTCCGTCGCCGACCGGGCGACGATCGCCAACATGGCGCCCGAATATGGGGCGACCTGCGGCTTCTTCCCGATCGATGCGAAGACGATCGACTATCTGCGCCTCACGGGCCGGCCGGACGACCAGGTCGCGCTGACCGAAGCCTATGCCAGGGCGCAGGGGCTGTGGCTCGACGAGGGTTCGGCGCACGAGCCGGTGTTCACCGACACGCTCCGCCTCGACATGGCGACGGTCGAGCCCTCGCTCGCCGGGCCGAAGCGGCCGCAGGACAAGGTGCCGCTTTCCCGCGTCGACGAGGAGTTCATCGCGAATTTCACCCGGGAGTACGGCCACGAGCTCGGCGAGCTCGGCAAGCGCGTCGCGGTCGCGAACCCGGGCGCCGGCGCGGACGCGCTCGACGCGCAGGCGGCGGCGGCCACCGACCTCGGCCATGGCGACGTCGTCATCGCCGCCATCACGTCCTGCACCAACACGTCGAACCCGGCCGTGCTGATCGCCGCCGGCCTCGTCGCCCGCAAGGCGCGCGAGAAGGGGCTCGGCCGCAAGCCCTGGGTCAAGACGTCGCTGGCGCCGGGCTCCAAGGTCGTCACCGACTATCTCGTCAAGTCGGGCCTGCAGGAGGATCTGGACGCGATCGGCTTCAACCTCGCCGGCTATGGCTGCACGACGTGCATCGGCAATTCGGGGCCGCTCCCCGCGCAGATCTCCGACGCGATCAACAAGAACGACCTCGTCGCCGCCTCGGTGCTGTCGGGCAACCGCAATTTCGAAGGGCGCGTGTCGCCGGACGTGCCCGCCAATTATCTCGCCTCGCCGCCGCTCGTCGTCGCCTATGCCCTCAAGGGCACCGTCACCCACGACATGATCGACGATCCGATCGGCCAGGGCGCCGACGGCGGCGACGTGTACCTCCGGGACATCTGGCCCACGAACGAGGAAGTGCGGCGCCTCATCGACACCTATGTCCACGGCGACATGTTCCGCGCGCGCTATGCCGACGTTTATCAAGGGGATGAGCGCTGGCGGACGATTCCGGTGGCGGGCGGCGAAACCTATGCCTGGTCGGCGGGCAGCACCTACATCCAGAATCCGCCCTACTTTGCCGGCATGACGATGACGCCTTCGGCCCCTTCCGACGTGGTTGCGGCGCGGCCGCTGGCGATTTTCGGCGATTCGATCACCACCGACCACATTTCCCCGGCGGGTGCCATCAAGGCCGACAGCCCGGCCGGCCGCTACCTCTCCGAGCACCAGGTCGCCCGCGCCGACTTCAACTCCTACGGCGCCCGCCGCGGCAACCACGAAGTCATGATGCGCGGCACCTTCGCCAACATCCGCATCAAGAACCGCATGGTCCCCGGCATCGAGGGCGGCGTGACGAAATATGTCCCCACCGGCGAGACCATGCCGATCTACGACGCGGCGATGCGCTACAAGGCGGAAGGGACGCCGCTCGTCGTCATCGCCGGCAAGGAATACGGCACCGGCTCGTCGCGTGACTGGGCGGCGAAGGGCACCAACCTGCTCGGCGTGCGCGCCGTCATCGCCGAGACCTACGAGCGGATCCACCGCTCCAACCTCGTCGGCATGGGGGTGCTGCCGCTCCAGTTCCTCGGCGAGCCGCCCCAGTTCGACGGCTCGGAGACCTTCACGATCGCGGGGATCGGCTCGCTCAGCCCGCGCCAGGAGATCGCGGTCGAGGTGACCCGCGCCGACGGCTCGACCTCCTCCTTCCCGGTCCGGGTGCGGATCGACACGCTCAACGAGCTCGAATATTTCCGCAGCGGCGGCATCCTCCACTATGTGCTGAGGAACCTCGCCGCCTGAGCGCGCTCGAGCTCTTCGTCGAGGCGGTCGGCTGGGCCGGGGCGGTGCTGATCCTGTCGGCCTATTTGCTCCTGTCGATGGGGCGGCTGACCGGCCAGTCGGCTGTGTACCAGGCGATGAACGTCGTCGGCGCGGCGGGGTTCGTCGTCAACGGCTGGTGGCACCGCGCCGTGCCGTCGGCCTCGCTGAACCTGGTCTGGGCGCTGATCGGAGCGGTGGCGTTATGGCGGATAGGACGGAAAGGCTCGTCGACCTCAGCCATGTGATCGAGGACGGGATGACGACCTACAAGGGTCTCCCCGGCCCGCACATCTGCGATTTCTGGAGCCGGGAGCATTCGGCCCAATATTACGACGACGGCGCGACCTTCCAGATCGGCCGCATCGACATGGTCGCCAACACCGGCACCTATCTCGACGCGCCCTTCCACCGCTTCGCGGAAGGGGCGGACCTCGCCGCGCTGAACCTGGCGACGCTGGCCGGGCTGGAGGGCGTTGTCGTCCGCTCCGAGGGTCCGGCGATCGGGCCGGAGGCGTTCGCGGGCCGCGACGTCGCCGGCAAGGCGGTGCTGGTCCACACCGGCTGGGACCGCCACTGGCGGACCGAGGCCTATCAGAGCGGCCACCCCTTCCTCACCGAGGCGGCCGCCCAGCTCCTCGTCGAGCGGGGCGCGAAGCTGGTCGGCATGGACAGCCACAATATCGACGACACCGCGCGCCGCGCCCGCCCGGTGCACACGCACCTGCTCGGCGCCGGCGTGCTGATCTGCGAGCATATGACCAACCTCGGCGCGCTGCCGGACGCCGGCTTCCGCTTCACCGCCGTCCCGCCGAAGGTGCGCGGCATGGGCACCTTCCCGGTCCGGGCGTTCGCGCAGCTCGGCGGATGACGGATTCGCTTCTGCGCACGGCTCTGGCGGCCGTCTCCGTCACCCTCATCGTCATGGCCAGGCAGCTCGGCCCGCACCTTCAGCAACGCCGCTTCGCGCGAGCGGCAAAGCCTCCGGCGCGGCCGGGGCCCAGCTGGTCGCCGCGTCCGCGCTTCGACCCGATCGATGCGGGACCGGCGCGGGGGCGCGGCTATACCGGCTATACGGAGAGCTTCGCCGCGACCGGGACGGTCTACGCGTACATGGACGCGCTGCCGGACGAAGAGGCCCGCATCCTCACCGTCGCTTTCGCCTGCGCCTATCTGCAGACCCGGATGGGGGCGCGGCTTTCTCCGCAGCTGACGGCCGACGGTGGCGAAGGCGAGGGAGGCGGCGCCCTCGATGCGTCCTCCGCTCTCGGCTGGCTCGCGGCCATCCACGCGAACTACGCGGACAATGCGCCCCCCGATTCCACGTTCGTCCGCTTGGCGCTGGAGAGGGCGGTCGAGGACTATGCGCGCGGGCGAAGCCTGCGGGCGCAGCGCGCATGGCGGGATCTCGCCACGAAATTGCTCGTGGACGGTCTCGAGGTGAACGAGCGCTCGGCACGGCTCGACGAGGAGCGGAAGCGAACGGACCTCGACCCGGCCGCGGTGCGGCCGCTGCTCCTGGCTGCGGCACGGGCGGGACGCGACCTCGGAGCATCGCACAATATGGACGGCGCCCGGAGCGAATGAGCGCCGCGCCCACGAACCCGCGGCTCAGGACACCGGCGGATTCCCGTGCGCCGCGATCGCGGCGGCGAGCCAGGGCGGCACGACGGCATCGCCGAGATCCTCCACCCGCCTGTGCTCCACCGCCAGGCCGATGTCGGGATAGAAGGCGCGAGTGCGCTCGCCCGGCGCCGTCGCCGGAACCACGACGAGCCGGCGGTTGACCTTGGAGCGGTAGTTCATCCGCGCGGTATTCTCCTGGCCGACATAGCAGCCCTTGGCGAAGCTGACGCCGTTCAGCTCGGCGGCGTTGCATTCGAGCCAGAGCGTCCTGTCCGAGCCGAGCTCGCCGCGGCCCTCCGTCACACCCAGGGCGAGGCGGTGGGGGCGCCAGCCTTCGGCGGCTTCGCCGGGTGCCGCCAGCCAGCGGCGGCCGAGCTCCGGCAGACGGGGGTCCGGCAGACCCGCATCGCCTTGCGCCGACCAGTGGACGGCGAGGCCCTCCTCGCGCTCGATCGCGATCTTCCGACGCAGACGGTAGATGGTCAGGCGGCGGGTGAGATCGTCCGCAGCGTCCGCCTCGCAGTCGACCAGCACGTCTTCGCCGTCCGCCCACAGGATGAAGTCGAACAGCGCCTTGCCCTGCGGCGTGAGCAGCCCCGCCCAGAGCGGACGATCGGCGCCGAGCAGCGTCACGTCGTGGGTGACGAGGCCCTGCAGGAAGCCGCGCCCGTCGTCGCCGGAGAGGCGAAGCAGCGCGCGGTCGGCAAGGGTGGTCGCAGCCATGCCCCCTTGATAGGGAGCCGGAGCGACGATCCCAAGGGAGCCGATGACCCAGCGCCTCACCCTCCGCCGCCCCGACGACTGGCATGTCCACCTGCGCGACGGGGCGATGCTCGATGCGGTTGCGTGTTACACGGCGCGGCAGTTCGCCCGCGCCATCGTCATGCCCAACCTCGATCCGCCCGTGACGAGCGTCGCCGCGGCGGAGGCGTACCGGCAGCGGATCTGCGCCGCGGTCGGCGACGCGGATTTCACGCCGCTGATGACCTGCTACCTCACCGATGCCGCCGACACGTCGGAGCTGGTGCGCGGGTTCGAAGCCGGCGCGTTCACGGCGGCGAAGCTCTATCCGGCCAACGCGACCACCAATTCCGCCCACGGCGTCACGAGAGTCGAGAATATCTACCCTGCCCTGGAAGCCATGCAGGGCGCCGGGATGCCGCTGCTCATCCACGGCGAGGTCACGGATGCGGACGTGGACGTGTTTGACCGGGAAAAGGTGTTCATCGAGCGAACGCTCAAGCGGCTGGTCGCGGATTTTCCCGCGCTCAACATTGTGCTCGAGCACATCACCACGGCCGATGCCGTGGCCTTCGTCGAGGCGTCGGGCCCCAGGGTCGCCGCGACGATCACGCCGCAGCACCTCATCATCAACCGCAATGCGCTGTTCGCCGGCGGCCTCCGCCCCCACGCTTACTGCCTGCCCGTCGCGAAGCGGGAGGAGCACCGCCTCGCCGTCCGCCGCGCCGCCACCTCGGGCTCGGCAAAATTCTTCCTCGGCACCGACAGCGCGCCGCATGCCGTCGAGAAGAAGGAGAGCGCGTGCGGCTGCGCCGGTATCTTCAACGCGCCGTTCGCGCTCGAAGCCTACGCGCAGGTTTTCGAGGATGAGGGGGCGCTGGACCGGCTCGAAGCCTTCGCCTCGGAGAACGGCCCCCGCTTCTACGGCCTGCCGCTCAATGAGGATATGGTCACGCTCGAAAAGGCGACGGCGCAGGTCCCTGCGAGAATTGCCGCGGCCGGCAGTGCGCTGGTGCCGTTCCTGGCCGGCGAGACCCTGGGCTGGCGGCTCGCGGACTGATCCCGGCGAGCGAGCTCAAAAACAACCCGGCCGCTCCACCGGGAAGCGGCCGGGTCTCTTTCGCCCCACGAAAGAGCTTGGCAATTACTGGATCGGCTGCAGGTTCACCGCCGCCGTCTTGCCGCGGCGGTCGACCTCCAGCTCGAACTCGACCCGGTCGCCCTCGTTGAGGCCGGCCAGGCCGGCCCGCTCGACGGCGGAGATGTGGACGAAGGCGTCCGGCTGGCCGTCGTCGCGGCTGATGAAGCCGAAGCCCTTCATCGCGTTGAAGAACTTGACCGTGCCCTGCGCCTTCTCACCGGTCAGCTGCCGCTGCGGGCCGCCGCCGAAGCCGCCGCCGCCGGCGCGAGGCTCGCGCGGGGCGCGCTCCTGGACCGGGAGCGGCTCGCCCTCAATCTTGAGATCGGTGGCCGAGACGCGGCCGCCGCGGTCGACGAGCGTGAATTCGAGCGGCTGGCCTTCGGCGAGGCCGGTGAGGCCCGCCTGCTCGACCGCCGAGATATGGACGAACACGTCCTCGCCGCCATCGTCACGGACGATGAAGCCGAAGCCCTTTTGCCCATTGAAGAACTTGACGGTGCCCTTGCCCTGGCCGACGACCTGGGGGGGCATGCCGCCGCCGCCGCCGCGGAACCCGCCGCCGCCACCACCGCCGCCGAAGCCGCCACCGCCGCCGCGATAGCCGCCACCGCCGCCGCCGCGGTCGCCAAATCCGCCGCCGCCGCCGCCGAAGCCGCCGCGGTCACCGTAACCGGCCCCGCCGCCGCGGTAGCCGCCGCCACCGCCGCCAAAGCTGCCCCTGTCCTCGAAACCGCCGCCGCCGCCGTAGAATTCGTCGCCGCCGCCG
>JAFAZW010000062.1 GCA_019239415.1 Alphaproteobacteria bacterium | reverse complement strand
CGCATATTCTCGCGGATGCGGTCGTCGACGACGATCTTGTCGTTGATCGAATAGCCGATGATGGTGAGGATCGCGGCAACGATGGTGAGATCGAACTCCATCCGCGTGATCGCGAAGAAGCCGAGGGTCATCAGCACGTCGTGCATGACCGCTACGAAGGTCGAGACGCCGAACTGCCATTCGTAGCGCAGCCAGCTGAACACCGCGATGCCGAACACGGCGAGCAGCACGGCGATGATCCCCTTCTGGATCAGCTCGTCCGAGACCTTGCCGGAGACATTGTCGGAGCGGGTGAAGTTGACCCCTGGAAATTCGCTGCGGAGCGAGGCTTCGACCCGGGTTGCCTCCGCCGACGCCGCGGCCGGATTGTCCGAGGCCGGCACCGGCAGGCGGATCGAGAGCGTGCGGCCGTCGCCGAACTGGGTCGGATGGGATTCGCCGAAGCCGAGCCGGTCGACATTGGCGCGGACCTGCTCGATCTGCGGCGGCTGCGGGAATTGCGCCTCGATCATCAGGCCGCCGACGAAATCGACGCCGAGGTTCAGCCCCTGGAACCAGACGGTGGCGACGGCGAGCAGGGTCAGGAATCCGGTGATCCCGAACGCCCAATAGCGCATCGAGACGAAGCCGATATTGGTGTCTTCCGGAACGAGCTTCAGCAGGCGCATCTCTTGGGCCTCAAATATGGATTTCGGTCGGCCGCCGGCGGCGGATCCACTGCGCGACCAGCATGCGAGTGAAGACGTCCGCGGTGAACACCGAGGTGACGATGCCGATCAGCAGCACCACCGCGAAGCCCTTGATCGGCCCCGAGCCGAGCAGCAGCATGATGATGCCCGAGATGGCGTGGGTCGCGTTGGCCTCGAAGATCGTGCGGCTCACTTCCTTGTAGCCCAATTCGACCGCCATGACGACGTTGCGGCCGCGGCGCAGCTCCTCGCGGATGCGCTCGTTGATCAGCACGTTCGCGTCGACCGCGGTGCCGATGGTGAGCACGAAGCCGGCAATGCCGGGAAGCGTCAGCGTGCCGTTCAGCATCGCCAGCACCGCGAGGATGACGAAGATGTTGAGGACGACGGCGATGTTCGCATAGACGCCGAAGCGGCCGTAGGTGACCAGCATGAACACGACGATCGCCACCGAGGCGATGATCGAGGCGGTGATGCCGGCGTGGATCGAATCCCTGCCGAGCGAGGCGGAGACGGTGCGCTCCTCGACCACCTTGAGCGTCACCGGCAGCGCGCCGGACTGCAGCGCGATGGCGAGCTGCTGCGCCGACTGGACGGTGAAGCTGCCCGTGATCTGCGCCGACCCGGTGAGGATCGGCTCGTTGATGTTGGGCGCCGAGAGGACGACGTTGTCGAGGATGATGGCGAACGGCTTGTTGACGTTCTCCCGGGTGACCTGAGCGAAGCGCTTGCCGCCCTCGGCGTTGAAAGTGATGGCGACGGCCGGCTGGTTCGACTGGTCGTAGGTCTGATTCGCCTTGGTGAGCTGGGTGCCGGTGATGATCGAGCGGCGCTGCACCGCGATCGGCGCGCCGTTCTCGTAGCGCAGGATCTGGCTGCCGATGGGCGCGCGGCCGGCCTGGAGGTCGGCGGGGCTGACATTCTGGTCGACGAGCTTGAACTCGAGCTTGGCCGTCTTGCCGATCAGCGCCTTCAACGCCGCCGGATTCTGGAACCCCGGCACCTCGACGAGGATGCGCTGGGTACCCTGGCGCTGAATGCTCGGTTCGCGCGTGCCGAGCGCGTCGATGCGCTTCCTGACGACGTCGGTGGCGCCGACCATCGCCTCGTTGATGAAGCTGGTGAGGCCCGCCTTGGTCGGCGCCATGACGATACGGCTGCCGTCGACGACGCGGACGTCCCAGTCGCGCTGGCCGCTGGTGCCGACACCGTTGGTCTGGCGCCGCGCCACCTCCATCGCCGCGTCGACCTTGCTGGGGTCGCGGACGAGGAAGCTCAGCTGGCCGTTGGTCGTCGAAACATCGCCCACGTCGATCGGCGGGGTCTCGCGCTTGAGCGCGGTGAGCATCGTATCCTCCATCGCCGCGACGCGCGTCTTGGCGAGGTCGTCGACGTCGGCCTCGAGGAGGATATGGCTGCCGCCCGACAGATCGAGGCCGAGGCTGATGCGCGGGAAGCCGCCCATGCCGATCTGCTTCGAGTATGTCTCGCCGATGAGGCTCGGCACGGCGAGCAGCACGCCCAGCAAGAGGGCGAGCCAGATGGCGATTCGCTTCCAGCGGGGAAAGTCGAGCATGTCAGTCGTTCGCCGGCTTGGCGTTGAGCGGACGCACGTCCGAGAGGGTGGCGCGGACGACCTTGATCTTGACGCCCTGCGCGATCTCGACCTCGACCTCGGCCTCGTCGGTCTTGGTGACCTTGCCGACGATGCCGCCGCCGGTCACCACCGTGTCGCCCCGCTTCACGTCGGCGATCTTGCGGCGCAGCGTCTTCACCTGCTGCTGCTGCGGCCGCAGCACCAGCACGTACATGATGACGAAGACGAGCAGCAGCGGCGCGAAGCCGATGAGGCTCTCCATTCCGGACGACGCGGCGCCGGTTGCGGCGGGGGCGGAAGCTTGCATGCGGTATACCTGATGGCGGCCCGCGCGACGGCGGGCCGGGAAAGCGGCGCGACTATCACGCGGCGGGCGCAAAGCGCAAGCGGAGGGGTCGGCGGTGCGGGACGCGACGGCGGGCGCAGGGAGGGCCGTGGCAAGACTCTGACGAGATTGGACTCATCCTGTTCCATAATGGTGTCATCTCGGCCCAAAGGAGCTTGACTTGTTCCGGATTGTGTTCTACATCTATTCTCCGACTCGGACGGCTCTTTGAACGTGTGAATCGAATGCGCTTTGCCTCCGGGGGACGCCCCGGAGGCAGCGCCGGCGGCCAAGGCGCTTGCCTTGGCCAGCGGGCCGCTCTACAGCCCCGGCCTTCGCCAGCGGCCCTCGACGGGCCGTGAGCGGGCATCCGGTCGGGGCGTAGCGCAGCCTGGTAGCGCATCACACTGGGGGTGTGGGGGTCGCTGGTTCGAATCCAGTCGCCCCGACCATTTTTGCGGATTCACCCCGCCGACAATCCCAATGGCGGGTTGCGGCCTCGATGTGCCTCAAGTGTCGCGGTTCCGAGGCCGCCCTTTGCCATATCCGAAAAAATGTCTATATCCGAGGACAAGGATCGGGGATTTCTCGATCGACGTTGGGGCTTCGGTCGGACCGGGGCCCCTTCGTTCATGGAAAGACCTTAAGGTCATAGATTTTCGATCTAACCGCCTCGACCGCGCGGTTTGGCTGGTCCGGCCGGAGCACCATGAGCGCAAGAGGACGAGCGACCAGATCGGTGATCTGGTGTCCGGCGAGATTCGCGGCCTTCGAAACGAAGACCGGCTCCAACGTCAGCTTGCTGAAGTCGACCCGACGCCATCCCCATTGTGACTGGTTGGACGCAACGCGCCTGAACTCGAGCTCCAGGTCGCGATCCTCGGTCACGCCCCTGCTCTCGAAAAGAACGTGCACCAAGCGATCCCGTTGGCGCTCGACCAACATCCGGTCGCACAGACGCTCCATGCAGAAATGCATGGCAATCTCATAGGGATTCCAAGGCGTTGCATATTTCGCCCGATGCTTGGCCTTGTCGATGACGGAAACGTATCCGAACATTTTCAGGGTCGACATAAGATCCGTCAGCTCATCGAAAAACCTCGCTCTGACCGCCGGGGATCCCTTGAGAAAGTCAAAGGGACTCTGCTGCTTCCTGATCTCGCGCTCGTGGAGGATCACGGCGTCGTGACCGAACCAGCGGAACTTGAAACGCCTCACCGCGGGCTCGACCTCGTTGGCGTACTCCTCCTTTCGAAAGACGCAAAAGACCAAGGAAAACACCGGGAATTGGGGGTTGATCGACTGCATCCCGTGGTCGCCGCTCTCGTCGGCGAAAACGATAAAGTCCGAGAAGTCAGCCACTGCCCTTACGCCCGCTGCCCATGCACGTCGCTTACTCCCCCACCACCGCGCCATCGCGGATCGACTCGTTCATGAAGCGGGTCACCGCTTCCAGCTGGCGGCGCACCAGGGTCAACGCGGTGTCGTCGTTGACGCGCTCGGGGGGGAGGGCGATTTCGCCGGCTTCGGTGCGGATCAGGGCGCCTTCGTCCATCAGGCGGCGGACGCGGCGGCGGACGGTCTCGCGGTTGATGCCGGTCGCGGCGGAGATCGAGCTGACGTTGCAGCCCTGCAGGCGCGAGAGGGGAAGATATTCCTCGAGCGAGCGCTGCGTGTCGGTGAGCCCGGCGCGGACCAGCTTCTCGGACGTGATGGCGATGACCGCGACGATGATGAGGGCGTTCTCGGCGTCGAAGCGCCCGAGGCGCCATTGCTCCATGAGCCGGGTGAGCAGGATGGCCAGACGGATGCCGGTGACGCGGCTGTTGCGGTCGGCGCCTTCCGGGTCGATCAGCAGCTGCACGAGGGGGTTTCGCGCGATCGCCGCGGCACTGGAAAGCGGGTCCGCCGCGGTTTTCCGCGGCGGACCCGGCCGCTCGGCTCGTGGGGGATCCCGCGCGGCCCGGGCGCCGTACGGGAATCGGCCGCCGTCGGGAGCGTGGCGGTGCACATTTCGTGCGTTCTGCGCCCGCCGCGGCGGCGGCGCAAGCGTCCGGAAAATCGTTCCACCGCCGGTTCCCGCTTGCCATCGGCTGCCCCGCGAGTCAGGAAGGCGCGGGGGAGGATCTCGCCAATGCGGATGAAATTCATGTTTGCCGCCGCGCTCGCGGCCGTCGCGACGCCGGCGCTCGCGTCCAACTGGATCTATATCGGCAAGAACACCTACGGCAGCGTCTACGAATATGACAATGACAGCGTGTCGCGCAACGGCACCATCGTCACGTTCAAGCTGCGCGTCCGCTACGGCCCCGACGGCCCGAAGGGCGAGGCCGACGGCTATGTCGCCTTCCGCCGCGCCGATTGCAGCGACCGCTCCTACAGCGACCTCACCACCGATTACATGAAGAACGGCTCGGTGCTCCGCACCAGCGGCGCCGAGGAGAAGCGCACCGCGCCGCCGACGTCGATCGCCGCCGAGGTGCTGAACAAGGTCTGCGCGCGCTAGTCGTTCGGCCGGGCGGGGAGCGCGACCAGCGCCTCCGGCCGGTCGATCGATACCTGCTCGCTTCGCGTCCCCGGCCGATAGCCGAGGCGACGCAGCGCGCGTCCGCGCTCGGGACCGGGAGCGAGGCCGTAACGGCCGTGGCAGGCGAGGAGATAGGTGGTCGCCGAGGGCTCCTGGTAGCCCGCGAGGTGGAACAGGTCCAAGGCGTGCGCGATCCAGCGGCCGTCGGCCCGAAAGGCGAGCGCGGGCTGGGCGCGCGCGCAGAACACATAGTCGGTCGCCGGCCTCTTGCCCCACCGGATCGGGAGGCTGCCCGCATAGCGCACGGGGTAAAGCGAGTCGCGGTGGATCGAGCGGCCCTGCCACGCGACATATTGGCGCAGCCGGCCACGCGGCGTGGTGCGGACGATCCGGTTGGACACGCGCCGCGACCAGTCGCACTCCATCATGCGGCATTGGATCAGCCTGACCGGCCCCGGGCCGGGCGGGGCGGCGGCCAGCGCGAGCAGCAAGCCGACGCTCATGCGCGGGCTTCGGGGGCGGTGGCCGGCGCTGGCGGATCGTCCGGGGCGCGGGGGCCGGCCTCGGCGTTGAGGACCGCGCCGTAGAGCTTGCCGATGCCGATGAGGGCGATGCCGAGGCCGAGGAAGGAGAGGATGCGCAGCACGCCCTCCAGCTTCGCGGCGTCGACCAGGAACACCTTGGCGGCGGTGGCGCTGAGCAGCAGCAGGCCGGCGAGGCGCACCGCCTTGTCGGGGATGCGGATGCCGGCGACGAGCAAGGCGATCGACAGCAGCAGGGCGGCGAGCGAATCCGCGTAGGATTCGGTCGCCGGCACGCCCGGCGTGCTGAGGATCGTGCCGTGGAAGCCCTGGCGGACGAGGAGCAGGGTGCCCGCGACGAGCGCGACGAGCGAGAGGCTGAGCCAGAGGCCGGAACGCCCCTTGCCGCGCGCGCCCTGCCGCGCGCGGTACAGCCAGAAAGCGGAGAGGATGTAGGCCGGCAGCAGCAGGTTGGCGAACGGCAGCGCGCCCACGCGGAACTCGACGAGCAAGGGAGAGGCGACGAGCAGGTCGAACCAGGCGAAGCGGGCGGCGGCGAGGGCGGTGAGGCCGGTGCCGAGGGTCCGCCGCTGCGCCTCCTCGAGGCCGGGCACCGGCACCCGCCCGCTGCAGGCGGCCCAGCCGAGCGCGAACAGGGATTGGGTGATCAGCACCCGCTCGGCGAAACCGCGGGCGAGATAATCGTCGTGGCTGGCGAGGCCCCAGGCCTGCTTGAACAGGATGTAGACCCCCGCGACGGCGAGCGCGGCCGCCGCCGCGGGCAGCGCCAGCCCGAGACGCGGCAGGCGGCGCGGCGCCACCCGCCACACGAGGATGAGGAGCCCGGCCGGAAGCAGCAGGGTCTCCAGCGCGCGCAGCGCCGGCGGCAGGTCGGCGGCGAGGATCGCGGCGCCGACGAGGGAGGCCGCGAGCGCTTCCCACAGGCGGGGCACCAGCACGATGCCGGCGAGCGTCGCGACCGCCGCGACCGCGTAGGCGAGGATGGTGAGGTCGCGGTCGCGCAGCCGGGCGGCCGCCAGCGCCGCGCCGGTGCCGAGGACGAGCCAGGCGGCGGGGAGGAAGGCCTCGGGGACGAGGTCGCGGGCGGCAATGCCGAGAAGGAGCAAGGCCGCCTCCGCGGCGACCAGGCGCCGGAGCAAAGCGAGCGCCAGCGGCCCGAGCGCGGCCGCCGCGAAGGTCGCGCCCCACGCGCCGAGCGGCAGCAGCTCGGGCCGCAGCGTCCGCAGCAGGATCGGCGGGCCCGCAAAGGCGATCGACGCCACCGCCGTCCACAGCAGGGCCTCGGCGGGACGGCGCAGCAGCGCGGCGATGGCGCCGGCGGCGAACAGCAGGGCGATGCCGGCGCCGATCGCGCCGACATGCGGGTCGGCCGGCGGCAGGGCCTTGACCGCGAGCAGGATCAGGGCGGCCGCGAGCGCCAGCGCCGGGATCGGCCGGTATTCGCCGGCGCGGCCGGCGAGGACGAAGGCGGCGAGCGACAGCGAAGCGAACAGGCCCCAGGCGGGGAGGCCGAGATCGCCGCGGCCGACGAGCAAAGCGAGCTGGACCACCCCGAGCGCGGCGGGCCTCAGGAAGGCCAGCTGCCGCCCCTCCCCCGGCCGCGGCAGCGAGGCGCCGACGGCGAGGACGAGCACGAACAGGCCGGTGGCGAGCGCGTCGTCGGGCGTCGAGAACAGCAAGGCGGCGGACCAGCCGAAGCTGAGCAGGACCGCCGCCGCGGCAAGCCACGTCCAGCCGCGGCGCGCGGCGAGGCCGAACAAGGCGGCGTCGAGCAGGCCGAGATAGAAGAGCAAGGGGATGATCTGGCCGTGCCGCTCGCCCACCAGCAACGGGGTCGCGAAGCCGCCGGCGAGGCCCATCACGGCAGTCGGGGCGCCGTGGCGGAGCGACAAGGCGAGGGCGAGGCCGGTGATCGCGATCATCAGCGTCATCGCCGTGCCGTGGCCGTAGAGATGATGGAGGACGAGGCCGCCATAGGCCGCCGCGTAGAGGACGAAGATGCCGGCCCCGGCGAGCGACTGGCCGACGCGCGGATCGGGCAGCGCCCCCGGCCGCCGCCGCGCCCATTCGGCGAGGGCGATGAGCAGCAGTCCGAACAGCGCCGCCAGCGACATCTGCACGGCGGGGCCGATCAGCCCGACCTGCATCGAGAAGCGGACCAGGAAGATGCCGGCGACGGCGAGCGCGATGCCGCCCGCCCAGATCAGCAGGCGGCCGCCGACATAGCGCTCAAACAGCGCGCCGAGCGTCTCGCGGATCGGCGGCGCCGGATCGTCCGCGGCCTCCGCTTCACGCTCGGCCAGCAGCGCGGCGGCACGGGACGCAGGGGCAGGCGCGGGGGCGAGCCCGGACGCGAGCGGCGGCGCTTCCGGCTCGGGCGCCCGTTCCGTCACCCGCACCTCGGCGCGGGACTCGAAGCGCAGCGCCTCGACCTCGCGGCGCAGCGCCGTCAGCCGGGCATCGAGGCGGACATAGCCGACCACCAGGCCGAGGATGAAGAGGAGAAGGAGCACTTCCATGTGCGTCCGAGGTAGCGGCGAATCGCGGGCGCCGCCACACCGCATGTTCCCGCACCCATCCCGTCCCGATGCGGACGGGAAAGCGCCCCGTCCAGGGGAGCTCCAACCACCCATGAACCAAGAGAGAGAGGAGAAAGACGATGTCGTTCAAATCGTTGCTGAAGGCGATCGGCAAGGCGCTGCCGGCGATCGCCGCCAACGCGCCGGCGGTGATCGGTGCGGTCAAGGCGGTGAAGCAGGCGGTGAAGGCGCCGCCCCGGGCCGCCGCCAACGATCCGGCCCCGCCTGCGGCGCCGGCCGCGGCCAATGACGGCGCCGCGAGCAGGCCGGCCGCGACGGATAAGGCCGCGGCGGCTTGACCGGGCGGGTGGGCGGCGGTGCGTGTTGCGCCGCCGCCCTCCCTTTCCCACATGGCGCCCGACAGACGAGCGGGAGCGCGGACATGGAAAGCTGGCACGGCACGACGATCCTTAGCGTGCGCAAGAACGGCAGGGCGGTGATCGCCGGCGACGGCCAGGTGACGCTCGGCCAGACGGTCATCAAGCCCAACGCGCGCAAGGTGCGGCGGCTGGGAGACGGATCGGTGATCGGCGGCTTCGCGGGCGCGACGGCCGACGCCTTCACCCTGTTCGAGCGGCTCGAGCGCAAGCTGGAACAGCATCACGGCCAGCTGATGCGCGCCGCGGTCGAGCTCGCCAAGGACTGGCGGACGGACAAGTACCTGCGCAACCTCGAGGCGATGATGATCGTCGCCGACAAGGACGTGACCCTGGTCCTCACCGGCAATGGCGACGTGCTGGAGCCCGCGGCGGGCGTCGCGGCGATCGGCTCGGGCGGCAATTATGCGCTCGCCGCCGCGACGGCGCTCTACGATTACGAGGCGGACGCGGAGGCGATCGCGCGCAAGGCGATGGCGATCGCCGCCGACATCTGCGTCTACACCAACGGCAACCTCACGGTGGAAACGATCGGCGAGGTCGGCGCGGCGTGAGCGCGCCGCGCTCAGATCTGCGCGACGTAGAGAACGTAGCCGTCCGGGTCGACGAGGCGGAACTCCCCGCCGGGATTGTAGAAGGGCGTGGCGATCGGACCCGGCGCCATCCCCGCCGCGGCGAGCGCCGCGTGGGTCGCGGCGATGTCGGCGCAATAAGCGTAGAACAGGATCGCCTGCCGTTCCGCCTCGACCGGCGCGGCGGCGCGGGCGAGCATCAGCTGGGCCTTGTCGCTGCGCAGCCACGCCCAATTGGGCACCGCCTCGCCTTCCGGGATAACCTGGTTCGCGACGGTGAAGCCCAGCGCCGCGTAGAAGGCGATGGAGGCCGTGATGTCGGCGACATGCGCCAGCGGCACCAGCGCCCGAATCCCGCTCATGTCGCGCCTCCCTCCCCGCCGGTTGCAAGCCGGCGGGCCCGCAACCATGTGAACGTCCATGAACAGCCATAGCAGCTTCGCGGCCGCTCGCGCCAACGCCGCGCCCGTGCCTTCCCCGGAGACCCAAGCCAGGATGAACGACAGCCTCACCCCCAAGGCGGTGGTCGCCGCGCTCGACGCCCATATCGTCGGCCAGAAGGAGGCCAAGCGCGCCGTCGCCGTCGCCCTGCGCAACCGCTGGCGGCGCCAGCGCCTCGGCGACGACCTGCGCGACGAGGTGACGCCCAAGAACATCCTGATGATCGGCCCGACCGGCTGCGGCAAGACCGAGATCTCCCGCCGCCTCGCCCGGCTCGCCGACGCGCCGTTCGTCAAGGTCGAGGCGACCAAGTTCACCGAGGTCGGCTATGTCGGCCGCGACGTCGAGCAGATCGCGCGCGACCTGGTCGAGGAAGCGGTGCGGCTCGAGAAGGAGCGGCGCCGGATCGCCGTCAGGGACGCGGCCGAGGAAGCGGCGATGGACCGGCTGCTCGAGGCGCTGACCGGCAAGGGCGCCTCCGAGGCGACCCGCGAGAGCTTCCGCCAGCGCTTCCGCGACGGCCATCTCGACGCCGCCGAGGTCGAGGTCGACGTGGTCGAGACGCCGGCGGCGCCGTTCGAGATTCCCGGCATGAGCGGCCAGGTCGGCATGATCAACCTCTCCGACATGATGGCGAAGGCGATGGGGCAGCAGCCGCGGAAGCGCCGTCGCCTGAAGGTGCGCGAGGCGTGGAACCGGCTGGTCGAGGAGGAGGCGGACAAGCGCCTCGACCAGGACGACGTCACCCGCGCGGCGCTGGCCGACGCCGAGGCGAACGGCATCGTCTTCCTCGACGAGATCGACAAGATCGCGGTCTCCGACGTGCGCGGCGGCTCGGTCAGCCGCGAAGGCGTGCAGCGCGACCTGCTGCCGCTGATCGAGGGCACGACCGTGGCGACCAAATACGGGCCGATGAAGACCGACCACATCCTGTTCATCGCGTCCGGCGCCTTCCACGTCGCCAAGCCGTCCGACCTGCTGCCCGAGCTGCAGGGCCGCCTCCCCATCCGCGTCGAGCTGAAGGCGCTGACCGAGGCCGATTTCGTCCGCATCCTCTCCGACACGCGGGCGAGCCTGACCGAGCAATATCGCGCCCTCATCGCGACCGAGGGCGTCGAGGTCCGCTTCACCGACGACGGCATCCGGGCGATCGCGCGGATCGCGGCGGAAGTGAACGGCCAGATCGAGAATATCGGCGCCCGCCGGCTCCAGACGGTGATGGAGAAGCTGCTGGAAGACGTGAGCTTCGACGCCGAGGAGCGCGTCGGCGAGACCGTGACGGTGGACGCCGCCTATGTCGACCAGCAGCTCGCCGGCATCGCCCGGAACACGGATCTGTCGAAGTACGTGTTGTAAGAATTGCCTCCCCATCCAGAGGATGGGGAGGCAGGAAGGTTAGCTACCGGACCCGCCGCCGCTCGACCCGCTGGACGCCGAGGCGCCCGCGCCGTCGCCGGCTTTCTTGCGGCCGCCGCCGCGCTTCGCGGTGCCGGTCTTGGTCCCGCCGCTCTTGGCGCCGGACCCGGCGCTTTTGCCCGCGCTGCCGGTCGAGCCGCTCGCGCCGGAGCGGCCGCGCCCGCCGGAGCTGGTCCCGCTCGTCGTGGCCGCAGAGCCGCCGGCGGACGACGCCGCCTTCGCGCCCTTGGCCCGCGACGGACCGCCGGTTCCGGACTTGGCGCGGCCGCCGCTCCTGGCGGCACCGGAGCCGCTGGCCGTTTTGGCACGGGACCGGCTGCCGGCCGAAGCGGAGGCCGCCTTGCCGCGCTTGGATGCCTTGCCGCCGCCGGCGCGCGCCGACTTCGCGCCACCGCCCGCTGACGCGCCCGAGGACGAACCGGCCGCGGCGGCGCCGCCTTCGCCGCCGATCAGCCGGCGTACCGCGTCGGTGGCGGCGGTGACGATGGCGGCGCCGATCTCGGCGGCGCCGGTCGCGGCGGCGCCGGCGGTGTCGAGCGCATCGCGGCTCGCATCGGCGACGGTCTTGCGTACGCGGGCATTGGCGGTAAGCGCGGCGGCGGCGCTGACCAGGCCGGCCGCCAGCATCGACCGCGCGATCGGGTTCTGCGCCAGCTCGGCCGCGCGTTGTCCCGCTTCCCTGAGCGCGTCGGTGAAGCCTTCGGTCGTCGATTTCGAGCCGCCCCGGCCGCCCGACTTGGATCCCTCAGCCATGTTCGTCTCCAAAGCTTGTAACTGAGGCGAAACGGTCGGGCCAAAGCCGGGTTCCGTCAAGCGCGCAGGAGCCTAGCCGGCGTCGCGGTTGAAATCGTCGTCCGCCTCGCTCTGGCCGCGGTCCTGATGCGCGCGCTGATCCTCGGCGAAGGCGAGCTCGTCCGCCGACGGCGACACGTCCTCCGCGCCGCGGCCGCCATTCGCTTCCTCGTCGAAACGCTCACCGCGCGAGATCCCGGCGCCGCGCGCCTCGGACCGGTCACCGCCGGCGAGCCCGGAATCGGCGCCCCCGCGGGCCTGCTGGTCCTGCTGATTGACGACGTCCTGCGACGAGCCGTAGCCGCCGGTGCCGCTCGAGCCGCCGGCACTGGTCACGTCCGCGGCCTCGGTCCCGCCGCCGACCTGGCCGGAGCGCTGCATCTCGTCCTGGTTCCCGCCGAACCGGCCGCTGCCGCCGCCCGCCTGCGACTCCTTGAGCTCGGCGGCCGTCATCGTGTCGAAATTGTCCTTGGTCATCGTCCTACTCCTCAATCCGTTCGCCGCGGCCGGCATCGTCGTAACGGTACGGCTCCCCGTCCGGGTTCACTGCCGTCCCGGCCGGCGTCACGACCGCGGCGGCATCGTCTCCGCGGCCCTTTTCCGTCTCGACGCTTTCGGGAATTTCGGCGTGCCGCGCCTCTTCACTGGCCGGGAGCGGGTGGCCCTTGCCCTCGCCCGCCATGTCACACTCCCTCGTCGGGATCGACCGGCCGGGCGACGCCCTCGCCGCCCGGACGGGGCCTCCCGACATGGTCCTTGCCGGACCCGTTTTCCGGATCCTGATCGTAATCTTCGTTCGGATTGCCGCCGCCGCCGGCGCCCGAGCCGCTGCCGTGCACCTCGCCGGTGCGGCGATCGAAGCTCGCCGGCTTGCCGCGTTCGCTATCGTCCATGAGGAGACGCTCCTTTCGCGGGTTGAACGTCGCGCCGGAGCGAGGCGTTCCCGCGCCGGACGCGCGCACCCGCCGCGCCGCGCCGCGCGTTGCCGCCCTCGTACCCTTCGACAAGGAGCAATGCATGTTCGACCAGAGCCACGACATCTCCGTCCTCAACAGCCTCATCGAGACGACGATCGACAGCGTCGACGGCTATCGCCACGCGGCGAACGAAGCCTCCAACCAGCGGTTCAGCGAGAGCTTCCGGAACTGGGCCAAGGACCGCGAGCAGGTGGTGACCAGGCTTCGGGATCGCGTCCGCGCGCTCGGCGGCGAGCCGGAGCATGACGGCGGCATCCTCGCGGCGATGCACCGCCAGTTCCTCTCGCTCCGCGACAAGGTCACGGGCTCGGACGACAAGGCGGTGGTCGCCGAGGTCGACCGCGGCGAATCCTATCTCGACGAGAAATGGCAGGCGGCGCTGAACGACGCCGAGCTGTCGCCGGAGACGCGCGCGCTCCTCCAGTCCTGCTACGGCTCGGTCCGCGAGGGCCGGATGCAGTGGGAGCAGCTCAACAAGAGCCTCAGCGCCGCCACCTGAGCGGCGCCGCGGGGCGCGCAAGCGCAGCGACCCGCGGCCCGCCGGGCCCCGGGTCGCTGCCGCATTCGAGACGACTCAGTGGGTGGCGTCCTTCGCCTTGTCGCCGGCCTTCTCGGCCGCCTTGCCCGCTTTCTCGGCTTTCTCCCCGGCGGCCGCGGCGGCGCTGCCGGCGGCTTCCTTGGCCTTGTCCGAGCCGTTGGTAACGGCGTTCATCGTCGCGTTCGCCGCGGCGTTCGCCTCCAGCGAAGCCGCATCCGCGGCCGCGGCGGCGTTCTGGCTCTCGTTGACCGCCTGGGCGGCGTCCTTGTTCTTGTCGCCGCACGCCGACACCATCAACGCGGAGGCGGCGGTGGCGGCCAGGAGCAGTTTCTTCATGGCGTCCATCTCCCTGAGCCCGTCAAGTCGCGGGCAAGGGTCTCGAACGACGCGGCCCCCGGCATGTTCCGGCGGCGAGACGGAACAGGCATCACCTTGCCAAGGCCGACGCCCCGACGCGCACATAATGCATCGTCCGGTTGAGGCGCGGATCGTCGCTGTTCCAGCGCACGTCGTAGGCGTCATCGGCGAGCAGCCATACCGTCCGCAACCCGGTCTCCCGGCCCGCCGCATTGCGGACGGCGGTTTCGCCAAAGTCCAGACGGCGACCATCGCCGCGCATCGTGCCGCGGACCGTCTCCCCGTCGCTGCTCCAATAGGTGAAGGCAATTTCGCCGTGCTCGACGCCGTAGATCGTTTCACCCAGATAATGGGCGCCGCCGCCGCCGACCTCGTGCCGGTCGCGGACGAACCGGCCGCCGTACATCGCCTCGAAGCAATGCACGTCACGCCGGCCGCCCGGGAGGTCCGCCGCCCAGCAATGGCCGACGAGCGGCGCCATGGGCGCCAGCGGTCCCGCGAGCAACGGCGCGGCCGCGGCGGCGGCGGCCGACAGGAGCAGGTCGATCATCGCATGTCCCCCCTCGTCTCCATAACATCCAGCCGCGCGCGGCCGGTCAAGAGCGGACCACGGCCGCTAACGCAGGCCGGGGCGGCGGTGCCGATACAGCACAAAGGCCGTTTCGCCAGTGGAACTGCGGCAACCTCCCGCGATGCGGGCGGTTTTCACCCTGATTTGGATCAAGGAAATGTGCGGTGGCGCAGGAGCAGGCAGAAAGGAGCGAACGGGCGGCGAGGCGCCTTGAACGCGGCCTTGCGCGCAGCCGTGCCGTCGTCGCCGACTATCGCGCCCGTCTGCTGCTGCTGAGGGAGGCGCTCCGCAAGCAGCCGGCGCGGAGGTTGCGCACGGCGGGCGTCGCGCCACGCACCGCCGACTGAGCACGTGATTTGTTCGACTGGCGGCAGATCAATTTTATGTTAGGCTGCGCGCGGGGGCAGAGTTTCGACTCTGGCGCTGGGGTCGAAGGAGGGGGCGTGGGGCCCCGCCTTCGGCTTCCCGCCGGAGGAACGTGGTCAGCGGCGCGGACGAGCGCCGCTGACGGGCGGCGGGGCCGTCGGGGGGCTCACCACGATCGCCCCGGTGGCGCGGGCGGCATTGGCCGACATCTGGTTGAGAAGGGCGTCGGCTTCGTTGTCATACGGGGCGGCGGCCGCGTCGGCGCCGTTCTCCGCCTCGGCCGCGAGGGCGTTGTAGCGCTCCTGCAGATCGCGCGAGGCGTTGGCCGCCTGCGCCTCGACATTCTCTTCCTGCGCCTTGTGGCAGCCCGCGACGAGCAGCGCGGCGGCGAGGGCAAGGACGAAGCGATACGCCATAGCGCCTCATCGCAGGCGCGCGGCGTTCCGAAAAGAGGGAAGTGGGGAGGTTCTGTTGCCCGGCCCTCCCCCGGCCGCTGGTGTCCGCTTCTGTTGCCCGGTGCGGCCCGACCGCGCTTTTGACTTTGTAACCTTAGCCGTGAGGCTTCAGTTACGCAGCAATCGCGAGCGCCTCGTTATCGTTGGCACTTGTGTGATGGGCCGTTGCGGTGGTCCCATTCCGGGCGAAAGCTGCGCTTTTCAACACACGTCGATCCTGGTTCGGCCCCATCAGCTGAGCCGCTCGGCCGGCACGCTTCACGCGTGCTGGCCGCTCGGCTTAAGTGGTGGAGCCGCCGGGTACTGCCCCCGGGTCCGCTGCGCCTATTGCACGCAACACTTTATCGCCATAGCCGGGCGAACCCGGCAGCGCCGATATAGGCGCCGGCGCACGATTTTTGAAGGGGCGGAGTTGCGGCGCCCGAGCGGACCGCCTACTTACACGTGTAACACACCTGAGGGAGGGGACTTCTCGATGACCCGCAACCGTATCGCCGCCCTGCTGCTCGCGCCCGTCGCCGCCGCCTCGCTCGCGGGCTGCGGGATCAACTCGATCCCGACGGCGGAGGAGAATGTGAAGGCGCGCTGGGCGGACGTCCAGGCCGACTATCAGCGCCGCGCCAACCTCATCCCGAACATCGTCTCGACCGTGAAAGGCGCCGCCGCGTCCGAGGAGAAGATCCTGACCGGCGTCACCCAGGCGCGCGCCGACGCGACCAAGATCCAGGTGACGGGCGACCAGCTCTCCGACCCGGCGGCGATGCAGCGCTTCGCCGAGGCGCAGAACCGCCTGACCCTGTCGCTGCAGCGGCTCCAGGAAGCCTATCCGCAGCTCCAGAGCCAGGGCAATTTCAAGACCCTGATCACCGAGCTCGAAGGCACCGAGAACCGCATCGCGATCGCGATCCGCGACTACAATTCGGCCGTGCAATCCTACAATACGCGCATCCGCACCTTCCCTGACGTGATCGGCGCCAAGGTCTTCTACGGCGCCAAGCCGAAGGTCCCGTACCAGGCGACGACCCCGAACGCGGAAGCCGCGCCGACGGTGAACTTCGACACCAACACGTCCGGCCACTGATCGGCCCGCCGGTGCGCCGCACCGCCGCCCTCGCCCTCTCGCTGGCGCTCGTCGCCTGGCCCGCAGCCGCGCCGGCCTCCGACCGGGTATCGGCGACCTTCTCCGCCGGAGCGTGCAAGGGGGCGACGAGCGCGGCACCAGGCGACGCGACCCTCCCGCGCCTCACCGGCCGGGTGGTGGACGAGGCGCACATCCTGTCGGCGCCGGCGCGGGCATCGCTGACGCGCCGGCTCGCACGGCTGGAGGCGGCGACCAGCGACCAACTCGTCGTCGTGACCCTCCCGGACCTGCGCGGCCGCACGATCGAGGCCTGGGGTCGCGCGCTGGGCAACGGCTGGCGGATCGGGCGCAGAGGCCTGGATAACGGCGTCCTGCTCGTCGTCGCGCCCAACGACCGCAAGGTGAGGATCGAGGTCGGCTGCGGGCTCGAAGGACTGCTGACGCCGGCGAGGAGCGCCGCGATCGTCCGCGACCCCCTCCTCCCCCTGCTCAAGGCGTCGCGCTACGATGCCGCCGCCGAGGCGGGCGTCGCCCGGATCGCCGCCGTCCTCGCACGCGACACGCGGCGTCCACAGCCGCCACGAGAGGCCCGCCGATGAACCGGATCCTGCGCTTCCTGCTGCTCCTGGTCGCGATCGTCGCGTCGCCGGCCCTCGCACAGAAGTTCCCGCCGCTCAGCGGCCGCGTCGTCGACACGGCGGGGCTGCTCAATGCGCAGCAGCAACAGGCGCTGACTCAGAAGCTCGCCGGGCTGGAGCAGGCGTCGAGCCGCCAGCTGGTCGTCGCGACGGTGCCGGACCTGCAAGGCTATCCGATCGAGGATTACGGCTACAAGCTCGGCCGGGCCTGGGGCATCGGCCAGAAGGGCGCGAACAACGGCGCCCTGCTGCTCGTGGCGCCGAAGGAGCATAAGGTGCGGATCGAGGTCGGCTACGGGCTCGAGCCGATCCTCACCGACGCCTTCAACAAGGACGTGATCGACGAGAAGATCGTTCCCGCCTTCAAGAGCGGGGACTATCCGGGCGGCATCAATGCCGGCGTCGACGCGCTGGTCCAGCAGCTCCAGGCGCCGCAGGAGCAAGCGGAAAAGCGCGCGGCCGCGGCCGGGCAGAAGGCGACGCACGCGCGGCGGAGCAGCGGCTCGTTCGTGCCGCTGATCTTCTGGGGGGTGATCATCCTCTTCGTCATCCTGTCGATGTTCCGGAAGCGCAGGAAGACCTACGGCCGGCGCTACGGCCGCTCGCCGGGCGTGTTCCTGTGGGGACCGGGCCTCGGCGGCTGGGGAAGCGGCGGCGGGAGCTGGGGCTCCGGCGGCGGCGGCTGGGGCGGCGGCGGAGGCGGCGGCTTCTCGGGCGGCGGCGGCTCGTTCGGCGGCGGGGGAGCGTCGGGATCATGGTGAGCTTTTCGGATCAGGATCGGCAGCGCATCGCCGAGGCGGTGGCCGCGGCGGAGCGGCACACGGATGCGGAGATCGTCACCATCGTCGCGCCGCAGTCGGACGCCTATCACGACGTCGGGCTGCATTACGCCGTGCTGGCGATGCTG
Organism: Alphaproteobacteria bacterium; assembly: GCA_019239415.1. Lineage (GTDB taxonomy): Bacteria > Pseudomonadota > Alphaproteobacteria > Sphingomonadales > Sphingomonadaceae > Allosphingosinicella. The sequence goes on along the minus strand of JAFAZW010000062.1, from coordinate 120,905 downwards.
CTGGTGCCCGCCGGCACCGCGGTGACGCCGGTCGCCTGGATCGACTGGTGGATGACCCTCGTGTTCGGCTGGAACGCGTCGGCGGGGCTGCACCTGCTGATGCTGCTGATCTTCGCCAAGATGATCTTCCTGTTCCTCGTCGTGCGCTACGCGCTCGCCTACTTGCCGTGGCGGATGGCGCTGACCCCCCGCTCGACGAAGGTCCGTCGCGTGCGCCGGCGGGCAAGCGAGCTGTTCCGCGCCACCTGCCTCGGCCGCACCAAGCGCAAGACGGCCGTCCTCCTCTACGTGTCGCTGGCGGAGCGGCAGGCCGAGATCGTGGTCGACGAGACCGTGCACGCCAATGTCGAATCGTCCGCGTGGGGCGAGGCGATGGCTGCCCTCGTCGCCGAGGTGAAGGCGGGGCGGCCCGGCGAGGGCATGGCACAGGCCGTCGCCGGGATCGGCGCGGTCCTTGCCGCCCACGTGCCGGCCGTGCCGGGCGACAACCCCAACGAGATACCCGACGGAGTGATCGAGCTTTGACCGCGGGCAGCGACGGGCCCAAGCAGATCGTCTGGGAAGGCAAGTACCTCAAGGTCGCGAAGCAGGGGACGTGGGAATATGTCTCGCGCACCCGCGGCGTGACCGCGGCGGTGATCCTGGCCATCGACGACGGCCACGTCATCCTCGTCGAGCAATATCGGGTGCCGGTCGGGGCGAAGTGCGTCGAGCTCCCGGCCGGCCTCGTCGGCGACGAGACCGCGGGGGAGGAGATCGCCGCCGCCGCGATCCGCGAGCTCGAGGAGGAAACCGGCTACCGGGCCGGGCGCATGGTCGACCTCGGCCGCTTCCACGCCTCACCCGGCATGTCGTCGGAAGCCTTTACCCTGCTGCGCGCGGAGGAGCTGACGAAGGTCGGCGAAGGCGGCGGCGTCGACGCGCACGAACAGATCGAGGTCCACCGCATCGCGCTCGATCAGGTCGACGTCTTCCTCGAGGCGAAGCGCGCCGAGGGTGCCTGCGCCGATGTCAAGCTGTTGCTGCTGCTGGCGGGCCGCCTGCTGGGCTGACCGGCCGGCGCTTACTTGAAATTGTCGGCGTAGCTCTGGAGCCGCAGCTTGCGCGCGGGTGGCGGCGGCACGACGTGCGCGGCAAGGCCGTGGCGCTCGGCATACGCCCTGGCGGCGTCCAGCGTGGGGAAGCCGATCGTCACCTGACTCTGCGTGTCGCCGCCGCCGGACCAGCCCATCAACGGGTCGGGGCTGTGCGGACGGTGGCTCTCATATTGCAGGATCCACTCGCCGGCGCGCGCCTGGCCCGACTGCATCGCATTCTTCGACCGCTGGAATATCCGCGCCGCCGCCATGGCCTGCTCCTTCGTTCGCCGCGCCGATTGCCCGAGCGCGCCGCGCAAATCAACGCTTCTGGGCTTTCTTCGTCCGCAGCGTCGCGTCCGCCCGCGCCGGATCGTCCGGCCAGGGATGTTTGGGATAGCGGCCCCGCATCTCCTTCGCGACCGCCGTCCAGCTCCCTCGCCAGAAGCCCGGAAGATCGCGGGTGGTCTGGATCGGCCGCCCCGCCGGCGAGGTGAGGCTTAGCACGAGCGGGACGGCGCCGCCGGCGACCGCGGGCTGTTCGTCGAGACCGAACAGCGCCTGGACGCGGGCGGTCGCCGTCGGGCCCGCTTCGGCTTCATAGTCGATGACGTGGCTGCTGCCCGCGGGCGTTTCGAAGGCTTGGGGGGCGAGGCGATCGACGGCCTTCCGCCCCTCCCAGCCGAGCAGCGCGTCGAGCGTTCCGGAGAGCGCCGCCGGGTCAATGGCCCGCAGCGAAGCCTTGCCCGCGACGAGCAACGGCAGCCAAGCATCGAGGGTGGCGAGCAGGGCTTCGTCGGACAGGTCGGGAAGTGCCGGGTCGAATCGCCGCGCGAAGGCGGCGCGGCGCCGCAGCGACCGGGCGCCCTCGCTCCACGGGAGCAGGTCGAGCCCATGGGTGCGGACGCCCTCGACCAGCGCGGCGGCGACCTGCTCTGGAGACGCCCGGGCGTCGCGGCCTTCGGATAGGGTGATCGCGCCGAGCCGGCGGCCGGAACGCGCTCGCACGGTGCCGGTGGCCGGGTCGAAAGCGAGACTGGCGCCGGTCTCGATCCGGTCGGCGAACAGGGCGAGGACCTCGGCCTCCTCGATCGCCGCGGCGGACAGGATGCGGGCGCCGGCGGCGGTGCCCGAGACTTCCGCCACCGCGAGCCATTGGGCGCGGGCGAGCGGCGAGGCTGGATCGAGGCGGAAGCCGCGGCCGCCGACCGAGACCCAGTCCTCGCCCGATGCGGCACGGCGCCGGGACACGCGATCCGGGTAAGCGAGGACGACGCACAGGCCGATCTCGCTGTCCCTCCCTGCAAGGGAGGGTCCGGCGGTGGGTGCGCGCAGCGCCTCCGATGAGCCCGAGTTTCGGCCGGCGCCGCCGGAACCCACCCTTGGCCCTTCCCTTGCGGGCAGGGGGATCATCTTGCGCCACCGCCGTGCCAACCCCCGCGCCGCGTCGGCGCGCTGCCCTTTGTCGCCGCGCCAGCGCCTCAGCCGAATCTCCAGGTCCGCGTCGTTGCCGCCCAGCCCCCGCTCGGACAGCAGCACCGCCACCTCTGCCGCGGTGCCGCCCCAGCCGCGCGCCTCGGCTTCGATCAGCATGTGGGCGAGGCGCGGGGGGAGGGGCAAAGCGGCGACGGCGCGGCCATGCGGCGTCGGCCGCCCGTCCGCCTCGACGGCGCCGAGCGCGACGAGCCGCCGCTTCGCTTCCGCCACCGCCGCGGCCGACGGCGGATCGAGCCAGCGCAGCTGGCGCGGGTCGGGGACGCCCCACAGCGCGCAGTCGAGGACGAGGGCGGACAGATCGGCTTCGAGGATTTCGGGCGGGTCGAAGCGCGGCAGCGCCGCGTTCGCCGCCTCCTCCCACAGCCGGTAGACCACGCCCGGCGCCTGCCGACCGGCGCGGCCGGCGCGCTGGGCGACGGCGGCCTGGCTGGCCCGTTCGGTGACCAGGCGCGTGATCCCGGCCGCGCGGTCGTAGCGCGGGCGGCGGGCGAGCCCGCTGTCGACGACGACGCGGACGCCGTCGAGGGTGAGGCTGGTCTCCGCGATCGAGGTGGCGAGCACCAGCTTGCGCACGCCCGCCGGCGGCGGAGCGATCGCCGCCCGCTGCTCGCGCGGCTCCAGGCTGCCATGGAGGCGGTGGAGCGCGACCCCGGGCGGAAGCGGCGCGAGGCGCTCGGCGGTGCGCTCGATCTCGGCGACGCCGGGCAGGAAGGCGAGCAGACCCCCTTCGGTCTCGCTGAGGGCGCGCCGGATCGCCGCGGCGACCTCCTCTTCGATCCGCTTTTCCGCCGCACGGCCGAGATAGCGCAGCGCGATCGGATAGGCGCGGCCTTCGCTGGCGATTACCGGCGCGTCGTCCATGAGCGTGGCGAAACGCTCCCCGTCGAGCGTCGCCGACATGGCGACGAGCCGGAGATCCGGCCGCAGCGCCGCCTGCGCGTCGAGGGCGAGGGCGAGGCCGAAATCGCTGTCGAGGCTGCGCTCGTGCACCTCGTCGAACAGCACGGCGGAGACGCCGGCCAACTCCGGATCGGCCTGGATTCGGCTGCGGAAGATGCCTTCGGTGAGAACCAGGACGCGGGTTCGGGCGGAGCGCTTCGTATCGAGGCGCGTCGCGTAGCCGATCGTCTCTCCCACCCGCTCCCCGGCGAGCTCGGCCATGCGCTCCGCCGCGGCGCGGGCGGCGAGGCGGCGAGGCGAGAGGAGGAGGATTTCCCCGCCGCACCACGGTTCGGCGAGGAGAGCAGGCGCGACGGCGGTCGTCTTGCCGGCGCCCGGCGGCGCGACGAGCACGGCCGAGGAGCGATCGCGCAGGCCGGCGAGAAGCTCGGGGAGGACGGCGTGGATTGGAAGTTCGCTCACCTGCGCGCCGTACCTCGACGGCGGCCGCGGGGGCAACCAAGTGCGGGTCGGCGGCGGATCGGAAGGGTGCGGTCGTGCGGACAGTCAGAGATACGTTCTGAAAAAACGGATACTTCTCAACAGCAGGGACAGAGTGGCCTGCTTGACCTTCGTATGTTATCAAACCCATTCGATTTACCGGGGGAGGCAGCCGTGTCAGTGAATCGACCATCGTTCGATATCGCTTGGAGCAAGTTCCGGGATGTGAACGTAAGCGTTGCGAAGGTGGGTAAAAAAATAGGTGGCAAAGTACAGTATAATATTGATGAAAAAATCTTCGTGAACGCTTGCCCGATCAGGATAAGCTATGTTCTGAACTATTCAGGTGTACTTATTCCGAAGGCCGGCTACGACTCGGTGAGTGGCGCCGATAAAAAATGGTACATATACCGGGTGAAGGACATGATGTCTTTTGTCACCAACACGTTTGGAAAGCCTGATAAGACCGTCGCTTCTCCCAAACCTGCAGATTTTAGCGGTTCCAAAGGCCTGCTCATCGTGAAAGGCCATGGCTGGTCAGATGCAGCCGGCCACGTCACGCTCTGGAACGGCGCCATGTGTCAGGACAGCTGCCACCTCGCGCAGGACCCCGACAACGGCGCGTTCACGCCCGAGACGGCGTCGCTCTGGTTGCTCAAATGATCCGCTCGGCGCTCGCGCTGCTGCCGCTGCTGCTGGCCGGCCACGCCGAAGCGCGCGCGGCTCCGCCACCCTCCCACCGGTCCGAGCAGCAGCAGCGGCTCAAGGATTGGGCGCTGAGCCGGTGCGTCGCCATCGCTTTCGAAGGCGAGGCGGCGGGCGCGGACGCGACCCGGACGGCCGGAGCGCTGCTGGAGCGAGGCGATTACGGTATCGAAACGTATGACGCGATCGACAGACTGGTCCGCGCCCAGCTCGCCAAGCCTTATGGCGGCTCGGTGCCGGGCTCCTATTCGCTGCTCCAGTGCCTGGACCTGTATCACGGTTCGACGCTCGACCGCGCCGTCCGCGCCGCCCGCCACGGCGCCGCTCAATAGGCCCGCGCGATGGCGAACTCGACGGCTTCGATGAGCGCGGCCTTCGCCTTGCCCGCCGGGAACGGACCCAGCGCGTCGATCGCGCGCTGGCCGTACGTGCGGGCGCGGGCGAGCGTGTCGTCGAGGGCGCCGCTGTCGCGGATCAGGCGGGTGGCGCGGGCCAGCGCCGGGTCGTCGTTCACCCCTTCCTCGATCGCGGCGCGCCAGAACTGCCGGTCATCCTGCGACCCGCGGGCGTAGGCGAGAATTACCGGCAAGGTCACCTTGCCGTCGCGGAAATCGTCGCCGGCGTCCTTGCCCATCGTCGCCTCGTCGCTCGCATAGTCGATCGCGTCGTCGACGAGCTGGAAGGCGATGCCGAGGTTGCGACCGTAGCCGTCGAGCGCCTCCTCGACCCGCTCGTCGCGCTCGGCGACGACGGCCGCGATGCGGCAGGCGGCGGCGAACAAGGCCGCGGTCTTGGCGCCGATGATGGCGAGATAATGGTCCTCGCCGGTTTCGACCCGGCGCTGGGCGGTGAGTTGGTCGACTTCTCCCTCGGCAATCACCGCGGAGGCACGCGAGAGGATGCGCAGGACCCTGAGGGAGCCGTCCTCCACCATCAGCTCGAAAGCGCGCGAGAAGAGGAAGTCGCCGACGAGCACGCTGGCCGGGTTGCCCCAGATGACGTTGGCGGTGCGGCGGCCGCGGCGCAGGCCGGAGCCGTCGACGACGTCGTCGTGCAGCAAGGTGGCGGTGTGGATGAACTCGACCGCCGCCGCGAGCTTGTGATGCCGCGATCCCGGATAATCGAGCAGCCGAGCGGACGCGAGCGTGAGCATCGGCCGCATCCGCTTGCCGCCGCCGGCGATGAGATGACCGGCGAGCTCCGGGATCAAAGCGACCGGGCTCTGCATCCGCTCGAGGATCGCCGCATTGACGTGGTTGAGGTCGCCCGCGACGAGCTGGATCATCGGCTCGAGCGAAGGCGCGCGGGCAGGCCCGATGGCGTGGAGAGTGGCGCTCATGGCCGCGCCTCCTGCGACGGAGGCGGGGGAAAGGCAAGAGAGGGGTTGGGGGGTTGGGGTTCTGTCTTTCCCGCCAGTAGCCAGTCCCGAAAACCTACCCCCCCAAGGGCAGCTTCAGGCGGACGAGGAGGCCGCCCAGATCCTCGCTTTCCTCGAGGTGCACCGAGCCGCCGTAAATGTGGGCAACGTCGCGGACGATGGCGAGGCCGAGGCCGGTGCCCGGCTTGCCGGTATCGAGGCGTGCGCCGCGGTCGAAGATCGTGGCCCGCTCGCTCTCGGGGATGCCGCGACCGTCGTCCTCGACCTCGACCTCGACGCATTCGGCCATCGTCCTGACCGTGACGAAGACGCGGCCGCCGCCATATTTCGCGGCATTCTCGATGAGGTTGCCGAGCATCTCGTCGAGATCCTGCCGCTCGACCCGGACGAAGGCCCCCTTGTCGCCGGCCAGGTCGACGGTGACGTTATTGTAGAGCCGCGACACCGCCCGCTCGACCGATTCGAGCGAGGGCCAGACCTCCGAGCGTGCCTGGGCCGAGGAGCGGCGGCCGATGGCGCGGGCGCGGGCGAGATGGTGGTCGACCTGGCGCCGCATCGTCGTCGCCTCCCGGCAGACGGTGTCGGCAAGGTCCGGCGCCTGCGCGGTGGCGGCGTTGGTGATCACGGTGAGCGGCGTCTTCAGCGCGTGGGCGAGGTTGCCCGCGTGGCGCCGCGCCTCCTCGGCCTGGGTCTCGTTATGGGCGAGGAGATCGTTGAGCTCCTCCGTCAACGGCGCGATCTCGCGCGGAAACCGGTCCTCGATACGCGACTTGGCACCCGAGCGGATGGCCGCGATCGCGCGACGGACGCGGCGCAGCGGCCAAAGGCCGTAAAAGGCCTGCAGCACCGCCAGGATGACGAGGCCGAGGCCGAGGATCGCGAAGCTGCGGATCATCGTCGCGCGTACCACCCGGATCTGCGCGTCGAGCTCCTCGCGGGTCTGCGCCACCTGAAAGCGCCAGCGCAACGGCGATCCCGGCAAGCGCACGTCCCGCTCCATGACGCGCAGCTTCTCCTTGTCGGCACCGGTGACGAACTCGGTGCTGTCGTAGGAGTGGATATGGTAGTCGTTATGGCCGGCGGTGACCTTGAGCCGGCGGTCCCACAGCGATCGCGACGGAAGGTCGAGGTCCTGCCGCCCCGGCCCCGCCCTCTGGCCGATCGCGCTGATCTGGAAATAGGCTCCCGAATTGGGCTCGAGGAAGCGCTGGTCCGCGGGCGGGCGGTTGAGGAAGACCTCGCCTTCCGGGCCGATCTCCGCAGAGCCGATGAGGGCGGTGAGCACATAGCTGATCTGCGCGTCGAAATTGCGCGTCAGCGCCGAGGTCAACACCCGGTCGAGCGCGAAGCCTCCGGCCGCGAGGAGGATCAGGATCCACGCCACCGAGACGAAGATCAGCCGCCGCGCGAGTGAACCCCCGCCGCGGCGCGCGTGGGGCAAGGAGCGGGGCGGCTTCATCGGTCGATCCAAGGCCGGTTCGCCTTAGTCTCCGCTGAACCGCCTCCGGCCACTTCTATGAGCGCGGCTCTTCGAGGCTATAGCCAAGGCCGCGGATGGTGGTGATCACGTCGGGTCCGAGCTTCTTGCGGATGCGCGTCACGAACACCTCGATCGTATTGGAATCGCGATCGAAATCCTGGTCGTAGATATGCTCGATCAACTCGGTGCGGCTCACCACCTTGCCCTTGTGGTGCATGAGGTAGGAGAGCAATTTATATTCCTGCGCGGTGAGCTTCACCGGCTCGCCGTCCAGCGTCACCTTGCCCGAGCGCGTATCGAGGCGCACGTCGCCGGCGGTGAGCTCCGACGATGCATTGCCCGAGGCGCGGCGGATGAGCGCCCGCAGGCGGGCGATCAACTCCTCGGTCTGGAACGGCTTGGCGAGATAGTCGTCGGCCCCCGCATCGAGCCCGGCGACCTTGTCGGACCAGCTGTCGCGCGCGGTGAGAACGAGGACGGGCATGGTCCTGCCCTCCTTGCGCCACCGGTCGAGCACGGTGAGGCCGTCGATCTCGGGCAGGCCGAGATCGAGGACGATCGCGTCATAGCTTTCGGTCGAGCCGAGATAATGGCCGTCCTCGCCGTCGGTCGCGAGGTCGACGGCATAGCCGGCGCCCTCCAGCGTCGCGCGCAGCTGGCGGCCCAGGTTCGGCTCGTCCTCGACGATCAGAACACGCATTTCGATCCCCTGTCCGTGGCGGGTGCATTTACGCCCCAAGCGCACGCCCGCGCCAATGGTTTCATTGCGCAGGCGTTGCGGAACGACGCTGTGGCGCGCGGCGGCGCCGCTGTCAAAAGCCGGAGCGGGCGAGGATCTCGCCGGTGCGTGCGTCGACGTCCACCCAGACCACCTGCTGGCCACGCATGAACTTCAGGCGATAGCGCGCAGCCCCGTGTTCGAGTTCGGGGCCGAGATAGTCGAAGCCGCGCATCCGCGGCACGATCCGATCCTCGATGGCGCGCAGGGGCATGAACCGCCCCTGCTCGCGGCCGCGGAACGCCTCGTCCTGCTCGCGCGGTCGCGGCGGATGCGCGCCGGCGGCCGGCACGAGGACGCTGCCGGCGGCGAGGACGGCGACGAGGAAGCGGGACTGGGACGCGTTACGCATGCGGCACGAGATAGAATTGGACCATTGAATAGCGCATGAATGTCCCCGCGGCCGGCCGGAAGCCTTGCGGAACTTTCCACCGTCCGCGCGCTTGGCGCAAGAACGCGTAGGGGAGACGGCGATGGCGCGAGCAACCTGGCTGGCCGGCGGCGCGGCGGCGCTGCTGATTGGCGGCTGCGCCACCGCACCGGAAGCGCCCGGCGTCGCGCCCCCTGCCCCGCCCGCCCCGCCCCCGACCGCCGCGGCGCCTTCCCCGCCGGCGCCGCCGGCCTCCCTGAACTGGGATGACAGGATGCCGACCCCGGGCGATTGGCGCTTCGTCGCGGCGCCGGCGGCCGAGGCGGATTACGGCGAGGCGGGCGTGCCCCTCCTCGTCCTGCGTTGCGACGCGCCGGGGCAGCGCCTCCTCCTCGTCCGCAGCGACACCGCGCCGGGGGCGGCTCTGACGGTGCGCACCAGCTACGGATCGCGTGCGCTCACCGTCGCGGCGGACGGCGCGGTGGCGCTGCCCGCAAGCGATTCCCTCCTCGACGAGCTGGTCGCGAGCCGCGGCCGCGTCGCCATCGAGGCGCCGGGGCTGCCGCCGCTCACCCTGCCGACCTGGCCCGAGCCCGCGCGGGTCGTCGAGGAATGCCGGCCGGAGCCCTAGCGCTTCGCCGCCGGCGCGATCTGATCGAGGACGTGGCGCACGAAGGCGGCCGCCAGCCGCTCGCGGACGCCGCCATTTCCCTCCCGGACGGCGAGGCCGATCAGCCCCGGATAATGTTGATCGACGTCGACGTAGAAGGTGGCGAGAGCCTGGCCGGTACGAGCGTCGGCGACGCGGACGAGGCCCGCCAGCCGATCGTGCTTGCCCATCAAGGCGCCGCCCGCCGCCGGGACGCGCAGGTGGTCGAGCTCGACGACGATGGTCAGGGCCCGTCCGGCTGAAAGGCCGCGCGCGGCGGCGCCTTGCTTGAACATGTCGCGCAGCATCGGCGCGAAGGCCATCGTCGCGTAACCGCGACCCGGCGCTTTCGCCGCGACCCGCGCATCGGCGGCCGCGACCTCCTTCTTCGCGTCGGGACCGAGGCTGAGGTCGATGTCGTAGATATAGACAGAGCCGGCGAGCGGCGCCGTCGGGGCCTGCATCATGTCGATGGCGGGCCTGGTGCAGGCGGCAACGAGCAAGGCGAGGCCGGGCAAGAGGAACCGCAGCATTGCGCGCCCCGAGAGCTGGACATGCGACGCAATGGGCGCGCCGCGGAAGGCGGGAATCTTATCCACAAAAAAGTTCAAAACAAGCCTTGCGGGGCGATTCACGATGATTCATCCTCGGTTCTGCCAATCAACAAGCGAAAGGAGGTGATCCGATGTCTCATGGTTCAGCAGTGAGGTCGGTTCTGCTCGTTCGGGAGCTGGAAGCCTAAGGTTTCCGGGTCTTCCGGGCTGGAGCTTCCGGCCGCTGACCATGTTCGGAGGGTCGTCGGGCGCAGGTCCGGCGGCCCTTCAACTTGTTCCGGCCCGCTCCTCCACTCCCCCAGCAGGCATGGACCAGCATCTCGCCGACCGGCGCGGCGCTGCGGTCGATCCAGAGGCAGCGATACCGCCGCCGAGCGTTCTGCCCACCCCCTCCCTTCGCCCATATTGCGGCCGCGTCAAATCGAACATATCTCGAACGCATGCCGCAGCTCGACGTCCAGCAGAAGCTCGCCATCCTCGCGGACGCGGCGAAGTACGACGCCTCCTGCGCCTCCTCGGGCAGCGCGAAGCGCGACAGCCGCGGCGGCAAGGGCATCGGCTCGACCGAGGGCATGGGCATCTGCCATGCCTATGCTCCGGACGGTCGCTGCATCTCGCTGCTGAAGATCCTGCTGACCAACAGCTGCATCTTCGACTGCCATTATTGCATCAACCGCAAGAGCTCGAACGTCCGGCGGGCGCGCTTCACCGCCGAGGAGGTCGTCCGGCTCACCCTCGCTTTCTACAAACGCAACTATATCGAGGGCCTGTTCCTGTCCTCCGGCATCATCCGCTCGCCCGATTACACGATGGAGCAGATCGTCGAAGTGGCGCGCAGCCTGCGCGAGGACCACGATTTCCGCGGCTACATCCACCTGAAGACGATCCCGGACGCGGATCCGGAGCTGGTGCGGCTGGCGGGACGCCATGCCGATCGCGTCTCGATCAACGTCGAATTGCCGACCGCGCGGGGGCTGCAGCGCCTGGCACCCGAGAAGGATGGGGCTCGCATCGAACGCGCGATGGCCGGCATGAAAGCGGCGATCGACGACGGGGGCGACGCCAGGCGGCGCTACCGGTCCGCGCCCGCTTTCGCGCCGGCCGGGCAATCGACGCAGATGATCGTCGGCGCGGACAGCGCGTCCGACGGCGAGATCATCGGACGGGCGAGCCAGCTCTACGACCGCTTCCGCCTCCGCCGCGTCTATTATTCCGCCTTCTCGCCGATCCCCGACGCGTCGGCCGTCCTGCCCCTGAAGCGGCCGCCGCTGATGCGCGAGCACCGGCTCTACCAGTCGGACTGGCTGATGCGCTTCTACGGCTTCCGCGCCGCGGAGGTCGCCGCGGCCGCCGATGCGTCCGGCATGCTGCCGCTGGACATGGATCCGAAGCTTGCCTGGGCGCTCAAATTTCGCGACCACTTTCCAGTCGATGTCAATCGGGCGCCGCGCGAGGCCTTGCTCCGCGTCCCGGGCCTCGGCGTCAAAGCAGTCGACCGCCTCGTCGCCAGCCGCAAGTGGCGGCGGCTCCGCCTCGAGGACGTCGCCCGCGTCACCGCCTCGCTCGCGAAAGTGCGGCCGTTCCTCATCGCCGTGGGCTGGCGACCGACCCTGCTCGCCGACCGCGCCGATCTCTCGGCGTGGGTGAAGCCGGCGCAGACGCAGCTCGAGCTGTTCGCAGGTTGAGCAACGGGTGCGAGTGGACTAGCCGAGGTCCCGTCGAGGCCCCATGATGAAAACGGTCGCCCTTGCTGGCGAGGACGATTTCGACGGCTGGCGCGACGCGGCGCGGGCGCTGGCGGCGGCGGGAATCGCGGCCGCGGACGTAACATGGCGAGTCGGCGAGAGCGGCGGCGAACTGTTTGGCGATGCCGCGGCGCTCACACCTGCCGCCGTGCCGCACTTTGCCGTGCCCCGCGCCTTTATCGACCTTGCTCGCACCGTCGTCTGCCACTCCGACCCCCAACGGTTCGCATTTCTCTACACCCTGCTCCTGCGTCTCCGCGGCGCCCCGCGAGCGCTGGAGGACGGAGCGGATCCACTCGTGCGACGGGTCGAGGCGTTGGCCAAGGCGGTGCGTCGCGACATTCACAAGATGCACGCCTTCCTGCGCTTCCGCGAGATCGAGGATGACGACGGCCCCCGCTTCGTCGCCTGGTTCGAGCCGGAGCACCATATCGTCCGCGCGGCGAGCGGCTTCTTCGTCCGCCGCTTCGCCGCGATGCGCTGGTCGATCCTGACGCCGCAGCTGTCGGTCCATTGGGACGGCGTGCGCCTCGTCGAAGGTCCCGCCGCGTCCCGCGCCGATGCGCCCGCAGACGATCCCGTCGAGGCCGTCTGGAGAACCTATTACGCCTCCATCTTCAATCCGGCGCGGCTGAAGGTCGGCGCGATGCTGAAGGAAATGCCGAAGAAATATTGGAAAAACATGCCGGAGACGGCGTTGGTCGGGGAACTGGTGGCAGGCGCGCAGGCGCGCGAGGCGAGCATGGTGGAGAAGTCGGGCACGCAGGTCGGATCGAATGCCCTGGCGGCCTGGCAGGCGGTGCGCGAGGAAGCGCGCGGCTGCACCCGCTGCCACCTGTTCGAATGCGCGATGCAGACCGTGTTCGGGGAAGGGCCCGTCACCGCGCCGCTGATGTTCGTCGGCGAGCAACCGGGCGATCAGGAGGATCTTGCCGGCAAGCCGTTCGTCGGTCCCGCCGGCCAGCTGTTCGACCGCGCCCTCGGCGACGCCGGCATCGACCGGAGTCAGGCCTATGTCACCAACGCGGTCAAGCATTTCAAGTTCGAACGCCGTGGCAAGCGCCGCATCCACTCCAAGCCGGACGCCGGCGAGATCGAGGCGTGCCGCTGGTGGATCGAGCAGGAGCGGTCGATCCTCCGGCCGGCCCTCACCGTCGCGCTGGGCGCCACCGCCGGCCGCTCGCTGTTCGGCAAGGCGATCACCATCGCCGGCTATCGCGGACGCGCCCACGCGCTGCCCGAGGGCGGCGAAGCCTGGGTCACCGTGCACCCGAGCTTCCTGCTGCGGGTGCAGGACAACAAGGAGGCGGAATATGCCCGCTTCGTCGAGGATCTCGTGCGGGTGAAGGAGCGGCTGACGGAGCTGTCCTGACCCGTCATGCCGCCTTTCCTCCCAATCGCAGAAGGCGGACCCATTGCCTAGGTGCGAACCTCCCGTGGAGGATCGCAGCCATGGCCGGGGGACATGGCGACCCAGACAATCAAGTCCGGGGCGACGGTCAAGGCTCCAGATCCATCGCCGCCGTGAAAGTCCCGTCCATCCGCATCGGCACGGAGGTGTGGGCGTGGACGATCTTCCACTCGCCGTCGCGCTTTCGAAAACCCAGCGTCGAGCGCATCCAGAACGCGCCGACGGCACCGCCCTTTCGAACCACGCGGAGGCGGTTGAGGCTGTGGGCGAAGGCGACATCGCCGCAGACGTGCACCGTCAGGTCCCGCACCTCCGTTTCGACCGGTCCCGCCAAGCCGTCGAACCAGGCTTGCGTCGCCGCCGCGTCGGTCGGGCGGTCGGCGACGAGCGGCGGCGCGAGCTCGAAGGCGACGAGGTCCGGCGCGAGCATGGCGACCGCCCGCGCCGCGTCCCGTTCCCTCAGCGCCGAGACCCGCTCGTCGATCAGGCCGCGGATCGCCGCCTCGTCCTCGTTCGCCATCGTCCCTCTCCGTCAGCCGCGCGCGCGCGCATCCGCCCAGCGCACGACGTCCGCATACATGGCGGCGAGCGGACGCGAGCCGCCGCGGAGAACGACGTCGTGGAAATCCCGCACGTCGAAGCGCCTGCCGAGCTTCGCCTGAGCATAATCGCGCGCGGCGCGGATGCGGTCGTAGCCGATCATGTAGGAGAGCGACTGGCCGGGGGTGGCGATGTAACGGTCGACCTCGAGGGCGATCTCGGGCTCGCTGAGGGCGGTATGGCGGCGCATGAAGGCGACCGCCTGCTCGCGGCTCCAGCCGCGCACGTGCAGGCCGGGCTCGACGATCAGCCGGCTCGCCGCCCACAGATGCTTGGCCATCATGCCGGTGCGGTCGCGCGGCCCGCTGTAGAGGCCGAGTTCGTCGGCGACATATTCGGCATAGAGGCCCCAGCCTTCGAGGAAGCCGGAGTTGAAGGTGCCGAACGGATAGCCGAGCGCATGGCTGGCATGGTGGCCCGGCAGGCCTTCATGAAAGGCGATCACTTCCGCCATCAGCTGCCGGTCCATCGGCCGCGACAGGTTGATCACGTAGGCGGCCGGCGCAGTGCCGGTCGCCGGCTGGTAAAGCCCGGCCGGGAAGGACTCTTCCATGGCCTTGGGGAGCGGCTTGACGAGAATCGGTTTGCGAACCGGGCCGCGGAAGATGCGGGGCATCGCAGCGGCGGCGCGGGCGATCGCGGCCTGCGAGGTGCGGGTCAGCACCTCCGCGGTGAAAGCCGGATCCTGACGGTGGCGCAGCGTTTCGAGGAAGGCCGGCAGCTCGGCGACGCTGAGCCGGTTGGTCTTCGCCATGTCCGCCTCGGTCGCGCGGAGCAGGCGCCAGCCGATCGCCTCCACCTCCTCGGACGCCAGGTCGGCGGTCGTGAAGCTCCTGACCAGCGCGCGGAAGCATTGCGGCCCGTCCGGCGTGGCGAGGAGTCCGGGCGAGCGCGCGGCCCCCGGCAGATAGGCTTCCGCCAGAAACCGGCGGTAGGCGACGACGGAGGGCGCGATCTGCTCGTTGAAAAGCCGGGTCCATTCGACCCGCAGCGCCGGGTCGACCGTGGCGGCGAGCGGGGGCGGACCGGCGCCGAGGCTTCCCTCCAGCGCTCGCACCTGAGCCAGCACCCGCTCCACGACTTCACGGGGGGCGCGCCCCCCGGCGGGCCGCGTGGCGGCGAGCGCGGCGGTGTCGGCGGCGAGAGCGGCCGGCGCGGTCCGCCACCGCGCGATCGCATCGCGGACCTCGCCGTCGGACGATCCGGCAAGCGACGCCCATTCGCGCGGCCAGCGTACCTGCCAGCCGAACAGCTGGTTCAGGTAGACAAGATCGGTGTGGCAGGCGGGCGTCTCGGTCCGCGACAGCGTGCCGCCGCCCGCCTCGACCGGTTCCGCAGCGGCGGGCGCCGCCCCAGCGAGCGCGAGAGCGACGAAGGTCGCCAGCCGCGGATCCATCCCTCGTCCCTCCCGGTCAGAGCTTCACCAGCATCTTGCCGATATTGCCGCCGCGGAAGAGGTCGAGGAACGCCTCCGGCGCCGCCTCGATGCCGTCCCGCACCGTCTCCCGCCCCTTCACCTTGCCCGACGCGACCCAGCCGCCCATGTCCCGGTAGAAGTCGCCCATCTCCGGCAGATAGTCGGTGTAGATAAAGCCCTTGAGCATGATGCGGGCTGCGATGACGCGCATGATGTAACGGAAGGCGTGGCCGGAACCGCTATTGTAGGATTCGATCATCCCACAGATGGCGAAGCGGGCATTGTTGCGTGCGGCGGCGAACGCAGCGTCGAGATGCTCGCCGCCGACATTATCGAAATAGACGTCGATCCCCTTCGGCGCCGCGCGCTGCAGCCCCTGGACGACCGGCTCGGCCTTGTAGTCGATGGCCGCGTCGGCACCGAGCGCCTCGACCCAGGCGACCTTCTCCGCCCCGCCGGCGGAGCCGATGACGGTCATCCCCTTGGCCTTGGCGATCTGCACCACCGCGGAGCCGACCGCGCCCGCCGCGGCGGAGACGAAGACGATGTCGCCCTCCTTCGCCTGAGCCACCCGCAGCAGGCCGAAATAGGCGGTGGCGCCGGTCAGGCCGAGATTGCCGAGCCATTCCTGATCCGCGACGGGCAGCGGCGGCACCTTGTTGAACCTCTCCGCCGCCGCGACCGCCTCTTCGCGCCAGCCCATCATGTGGAAGACGGTCTCGCCCTCGGCGAAATGGGGCGAGCGGCTCTCGACCACCTTGCCGACCGCGCCGCCTTCCATGGGCGCGCCGACCTCGAACGGCGGCACGTACGACTTCACGTCGTTCATCCGCCCGCGCATGTACGGATCGACGGACAGCCACCCGTTGCGGACCCTGACCTCACCGTCGGCCAGTGCCCGGTCGTCCAACGGCTTCAGCTCGAAATTGTCCATGGTCGGCAGGCCCTGCGGCCGCGACTTCAAATGCCAGGCGCGATTGGTCATGACGTCCCTCCCCCTCCCGACGGTTCGCGGGCGGTGCGGATCAAGCCTTCGCCGCGCTGGAGACGGATGTCAAAGGATCGAACGCCGGCGACGTTCAGGGCAAGGACGGGGACAGCCTATTGGCTGTCCCCGCTGGTGCGGTCGAAAGGGGACAGTCAGATAGACCGTCCCATCCCACTAGCCGTCGCGGCTCTCGTCGCCGCTGCCGCTTTCGTCATAAGTGCCGGAGAAGCTGCGGTTGAGGTTGCGGGGGCCCTCGCCGCCTGCGCCGCCATCGCCGTCGCTGCCGTCGCTGCCGTCGCTGCCGTCGCCGAACAGCGCCTGGTTGCGCTCCTCGCTCCGCCAGGCCGCGCGTGCGTCGTCGGCGCTCTTGTTCAGCGTCACCTTGTCGTCGACGCTCTCCACCCACGAGCAGGGCACCGAATGATGGATGCCGCCGGCCGACGGGTCGGACTTGGTGAGAAGGATGCGGTCGCCGCGCACCTTGTCGACGGTGCCGACATGGCTGCCGTCCGCGCCGACCACTTCCATATGCTCGGCGACCCGGTTCAGCGACTGGCGCTGCGACTGCCGCTTCGAACGCCACGAGCCGAACTCGCTCTCGAACTTCGACTGGTGCTCGCGGCGATATTCGTCATAGTCGCGGTCGAGATCCTCGATCTGCCGCTGGCGCCACTCGGAATAATGCGGATCGTGGAGGCCGCGAGGGCCGCCGGCGCCGCCGCGCAGCGCATCGCCGCCGAACCCAGGGGAGCGGTCGTCCCCGCCGCCGCGCTCGCGCATCGCCGCCGCGTAGCGGGACGAACTGCCGGAGCCATGGGAGGACGCGCCGTACGCGCCGCCCATGCCGCCGCCGGTCGCGGCCGACATCGGATGCGCGCCGTGGGTGCCGGTCGAGCCGGCGTCGACCCGGTCGAAGCGGCGGCCGCGGTCGGAATCGCCGCCATAGCCGGAGCCGCCCCACAGCTCGGGCTCGCCGCCGCCGTAGCGGGAGCCGTAATTGGCGCCACCGCCGCCGCCCGGGCCGCCATAGCGCTCGCCGCGCTCGCCGCCGCGCGAGTCGCTGAACCAGCCTTCGCGCTCGCCGCGGGCGTAGTGGCGTTCGCCGCCATAGGAGCGCTCGGGCGCCTCGGCGCCGTACCAGCCGCGTTCGCCGGGTCGCTCACGGTTCCAGCTCTCGCCGCGCTGGTTCCCCCAGCCGCCGCCGAAGCTGCCCCGGCCGGAGCCGCCGCGGCCGTAATCGTTATCGCGGCGGCCGGTCATGCGCTGCTCCTGCTCCCAGCGGCGCTGGTCCAGCTCCCGCCGGTGCTGGGCTTCGTCGTCGCCGAACCACGAACGGACCTCGTCGCCCGCCCGCTCCAGGAAGCCGCGATCGTCGTCATCGCGATAGCCGCCATCGCCGCCGCGGCCTTGCTCGCGCCTGCGCCCCTGATGGTGATCGCGATACTGGTCGCGGCCCTGCCATCGATCGCCACCGCCGCTGCGGTCGTCGCCGGAATAACCCATCTTCGTCTCCTCTGATGCGATGCCCGCGGCGACAGGCGCGGCCCATCCGCGCGCCGCGAGCCGAGACAGGAACGGCGCTCGGGCCGCACCCGTTCCGAGCCCGAAGCCGGGGCGTTCGGGGTGTCGGGCGAAACGAAATCGAGAGGCGCGGCGGGCGTAAATGCCGCATTGCGAAAGGCGGCCGAGGCCGCTATCTGGGCGCCTTCTCGGGCCGCCGCCCTTCCCATGGGGCGGCCTCGTTACCGGCGCGGGGCTGTAGCTCAGATGGGAGAGCGCTGCAATCGCACTGCAGAGGTCAGGGGTTCGATTCCCCTCAGCTCCACCAGCCAAAACAAGCACTTAGCAACAGAGCCGGCGGCCCGTACGGAATACCTACGGAAACAGGCCCGCCCGGGCCGCCTGGACCTTAGCTGTGCGCCGCCTCCCGCTCCGGCGCGCCCACCAGGAACTCGAGCGCTTCGGTGAGGATTTCCCGCACCCCGGGCGCCGCGGCGAGAATCGTCCCTTCGGTCACCAGCGTGCGCAACTTCTGGCCGGCCGCCCACGCGTCGGGCGCTGGCGTCGCCACGAGCTCCAACCGTCGCTGCTCGGCAATGTCGGCCAGCCGATCGCACTCAGCCTCGCCGAGCCCGTCCGCGTTCGCGGCGGTCCAGGCCTGCTCATAGGCGCGAAGGCGGCGGGCGAAGGTTGCCCTACGCCTGGTCTCAAATCGGTTCGTCATCATGGTTGCTCTCCTCGGTTCGGCTTTCGACAACCGCGAACCGGGCCGGCCGGTTCACCGGGGGGTCGAAACCTGCCGAAGAGACAGGTCGGCGGCTTTTAAGCGCGGACGCTCTGGACAGCACCGCCGCCCCCGGCTTACATAGCCAGGTTCGACGCGCCGCTAAGCGCCGTCGCACGACGAGCCGCCAAGCTCGTCACTCAGCGACCATCCCACGCCAACGGGAAAGGCCGCCTATCTTCGGTCAGGGTTTCGACACCCACGAACGAAATGCCTCATCCGCGAATCGCGCGCAAGAGCCCTACGGGGCCGGCGCCGCGCGCCGGCGCGCCAGCCGCCGACGTCGCACGGCCGCCGCCGTCCAGCCGCTCGAGCTGCCCCATTTCCTCGCCCCGATCGCCGCGTCCAGCCGCCGGCCGCCCACCCGCCGCCGGCCGCGCGCCCGTCAATAGCGGCCCATCCTGCGGCGCGCCCTCCTGACGAGCTGTTCCCGGCCGAGGAAGGCACCGCCGGCCGCGCCGCGCACAGCCGCGGCGTCGTCGCCCGCGTGAATCTGGTCCCACCATTCGGGCGTCATCAGGTTGCCCTTGAAATTGTACGTGTTGCCACCGGCTGGCCCGCGGTCGTTGGTCCGGCTGATGCTCACCCTCTCGCCCTGCATGACCTTCGCGACGGGCTGGTCGTTGATGGACATGACGTTCTTGTCGATCCCCGCCATGCCGCCGACCAGGAAAGACCCGCCGCTGGCGAAGCCGGGCAAATCGGAGTCGAAGGGCACATACCCGCCCCCGTCGCCGCCGCCGTCACCGCCACCGCCGAAACCCGCTCCATCCTGGCCGAACTTGAACGCCTGGAGGATGGACGAGCCGCCGTGGAAGAGCTTCTGCAGCCAATTCGCGGCCGGCCGCTCAACCTCCATCGCCATGTAGAGGCGGAGAATCCCGGCGAGGATTTGCTTGATTGCCTGGCCGGCCGTGCCGCCGATCTTCAGCCACGCCAGGGCGGTCTCGGCGAGCCCGTCGTTCATGTCGCGGATGCCGCCCGCCACGACCTCCTCCAGCGCCTCGTTCATCTTCGCGGCGGTGTTGGGGATGCCAGCCGACAATTCCTCGAGGGGCGACCTGGTGCCGCGAAGGACGATCTCCCGATCGGTGCCGTACGCGCCATTCAGGTTCGCCAGCGCGTCGCGCGCGGCCTGCCGCTTCCGGGTGCTGGTGCGTTCGTCGTCTATGATATCCTGGAGCCTCTGCCGCTTCTCGGCATAGGCGAGGTCCAGAATCTCCAGCTCCACGCGCCGCCGGTCCTCGGCCGTCGTCGCGAGCTGGCGTTCCTTCTCCAGCCGGTCCCGGTGCGCCTGTAGCTCGTCCTCGGCGGCCTGCATGGCCTCCTGCTTCACGGCATAGGATTCCTGGAGCCGCAGGGTCGCCTTCTTCTCGAGGTAGAGCTGTTGCTGCTTCTCGTCCTTCGCCTGAATCTCGGCCGCGCGGCCGGGCTCGAGCTCAACCGCGAGCTGGTTGTCCTTCTTCTGTTGTTCGCGCTCGAGGTCCAGGATTTGGCCGGAAAGAACCGTGCGCTCGTGGAGGTCGTGCGTCTGCGCCAGCTTCTCCCGAAGGATTTCCTCGTCCAGGGTGCGGAGCTGCTGGTCGCGGTCGTGCTCCTCCCGGAGCGCCTTCGCGTGCTGGTCCTCCACCTGGCCGATCGCGTCGGCCGCGTCCGGGACGCGGCGGAACGAGAGCACCTTGCTACGCGCCGCGGTGTGCGTGTTCACCGTCACGCCGTCGCCGTGGCTCCCGGGCGCGCTCTGGTTGCCGCCGGTGTATTTGACGTTCCCCTTCGCGTCGAAGCCGGCGAAGAACGCCACGTGGTCGGCCTTGTGTTTGCCGTGGAGGTCCAAGACGACGATATCGCCCGGCTTCGGGTCGTTGGTCGCCGAGCCGTATTTGAGGAACGAGGAGGCGCTGAGCGTCGGGTGTCCGGCCGCATCGGTCGCCATGGGGTAGCCCTTTGAGAAGAGCACGGCGTTGAGGAAGGCGGCGCACCAGGCCAGCTTCTCCGGGTCGATCGTGATCCCGGCGCCCTTGAACAGCTCGCCCAAGGTGCTCTTGCCGATTTTCGTATGCTCGTTCGCGCCGGTGTACCCTTGCGCAGCCGCCAGAAGGTCGGCGCGCCGGGCGGCCTCTATCTCGTCCCCCGGCTTGACCGTCTTCTCCTTCTTCTTCTTCTCGAGGTCCTGGTCGACGTCGCCGGCCGCGCGCCTCTCCCGTTCCTCCTTCTCGCGGGTCGCCAGCGAGGCGGCGTCGGCGAGTAGCGACTTCGTTTTGTCGAGCGCGGCGCGGACCTCCGGCATTTGGAGGATTTGCTGCTTCTGAGCGACCGTCGTCCCGGGCTTGTAATACCCCATCGCCTCGGCGGCCGAGTGCGCCTGGCGGCGAAAAAGCTCCGCTTCCTTGCGCATCCCCTCGACCGACTTCGCCGCCGCGCCCATGTCGGATTCGTATTGAAAGGCCTTCTCGCCGACCTTGGCGCCGCGCAGCTCGAGCTGAGTTTGGAGAAGGGTGCTGTACGGGACCAGGCCGGAGCCGACCCCCGCCATGACCAGGCCCTCTTTGAGGCGGAGGAAGACACCGGGGCCGTACGCGCCGATCGCCTTCAACTCCTGCATGGTCGTCTCGAGGGTGCCGAGCAGGTCCTCGAAAACATCGACCAAGCCCTTCACGTCGCTGGTGTTGTCCAGGACCGCGATCGCCAGCTTCGTCTTCAACGACGTGGCGAAGTCCTCGATTGCGACATGCGCCCGGTGCGCCTTCTCGGCCTGCTCTTCGGTGATAAGGCCGTGCTTCCGCGCCGATTCGGTCGCTTCGTCCATCCCCTCTTTGCCGAGGTTCAACAGCGGAATGAGGTCGCCGACCGACTTCCCGAAGAGCCGCTTCCCCTTCGACGCCTCCACGGCCGCGTCCCCGGAGTTTTTCAGCCCCTCGGCGACGTAGGGCAGCGCGTCGCCGGCGTCGTGGAACGAGTCCAGCTGGTCCTTCGAAATGCCGATCGCCGCGAAAGCCTTGATCGCCTCGGCGCTGCCGCGCTTGGCGTCGCCGAGGGTGATTCCGAGCTTCTTCATCCCGGCCTCGAGCTTGGCTTGCTCGACGCCGTGTTCCTTCGCCGTGCGCGTTAGCACCTGGTATTGCTCGACGTTCGTCCCGAGCTGCCGCGCCACGTTTTCGAGGGAGGCGGCGTATTCGAAGGCCTCCTTCGTGAACTCCATGACCTCCTGCGCCGCCATGACGACGCCGAAGGCCTCCAGCGCGTGCTTCGCCAGCTCGGTTGCGCCCTCGAATCGGTGCATCGACTCGGTCGCGTGGTCGGCCTTCTTTTCGAACTCGGCCGTCTCCAGGCCGAGGATGACGCGAAGCTGGCCGATCGTGGAGCCTGGCATGGGAGCGTTCCTTTGATGGGAGACGGCCGGCGCGCCGGCCGGGGCGACGCCTGCGGGGGGGGCCCATTCAGGCGAAGCCCCCCCCGAGGTCCGGCGGCGTCATTCGCCGCCGCCGCCGGAAGCCGGGGCAGGAGTCCCCGGCCCGTTTCCGTTCTAGGGCTTCACGCCGACCAGGCGGCAGAAGCTCTGCGAATGGGCGAACCCGACGTCCGCGCGCATCCGGGCGAGGAAGCCCACCTGGCCGTTGGCGGCGAACGTCTGGTCCAGCCGCGTAATCGTCAGGTGCTCCCGGATGCCGAGGATCGCCTGGCCGAAGTCGCCCATGATGACCGTCGAGCAGTTGTTGGCCGTCCCCTGCGTCTGGTTCGTCGGGAACGACGTGGTGCTCAGCATCGGCATGGTGTCGATCGGCGCCGGCGCCTCCAACGGCTGGCCCGTCGAGTCCTTCAGCTTGCGGAAGGTCCGGGCCGTCCGGGGGTTCCACACCGCGGCGGTCGGCGCCGTCACGTTGTCGTTTTCGAGCTCGAACAGCATGTCGACCAGGGGGTCATAGCTGCTCGGGACGGCGCCGTTCGTGCCGAGCGACACTTCGTTGATCCCGGGCGTGTTGTAGAGCCCCAGGGGCTCGTTCCCGGTGCCGGAGCCGAAGAAGCACGCGCGGTCCAGCTCGACCGACAGGGCGCCGATGAGCGAGGCCACCAACACGGCGTCGATGTTCACCGCGTCCATGATCATTTCGTACGGCACCTTCACCAGGACGCCGAGCGAGCGAGCATGGAAGTCCAGGCGGCTGAACGAGGGGTCATCGACGTTGAAGGCGTCGTTTTCGGCCCGCCACGTCGCCGCCGGGTCCGTTTCCGTCCGCAGGATCGCGACCTTCTGCCCCTCGAGGATGAGGGTGCGCGCGCCCGCCTTGACGAACTGGGTCGCCGCCCGCAGCCGGTCGATGAACTCCGGCAGGATGAAGGTCGGCACCGCATAGCCGCCCGCCGAGTCCGTGCCCGTCGAGAGCGCGTTGCGAACGGCGTCCGTCTTCGGGCCGAGCAGAATCCCGGTGAGGATCGCCCCGAGCGTCGGCTGGTTCGGATCGCGGAACGGTCCGGCCGCCGCCCGGATGCTCGCTTGCGGGCCGAACAGCCGCACCGGCTGGCCGGTTTCGGCGTTCACCCATCCCGACACGGCGTCGGAGGCACCGGACGCGTTGAGGTCGCCCACGGCGTCGCCGGCGACGACCAGCCGCTCGATGTGGTTGTCGATCATGTCCACCCAGGCCATGACGCCGTCATAGGCGGCCTGGTCGTTCGTGGCGTTCCAGCCGTCGCGGTTGATGAAGGTGTTGGCCCAAGCCGCCACGTCGCCGCGGAGGCGGCGGAAGTCGGCCGGATGTTGCGACTTCGCCGAGAGCTGCTGGTAACGGTTGGCGAGGTTGGTGAAAAAGGTCCCATCGGCCTTGAGAAGGGCCTGTTGGGCGGCGGCGATTGCTTCGCGGCAATCCTGGATTCCCCGGTTCGGCATAGCGAAATTCCCTTCAGAGTCGCCGGCTCACATTCGCCGGCACGTTGAGACAGACGGCGGGAGCCGTCACCGTGCCGACGCTATGAGCCGCGCAAAGGGCGCTATGCCGGAGGCGTCGTTCGCGACCAGAACCGGAAGGGCCGGAGGTCGCGCCTGAAGCCGGGGCATAGCACAAAGCGGGGCTCCCCGTCCAGCCGCGTTAGGAACGCGGGGGGAACGGGTGGTCGACGCCGTGCGGCCGGCCGGACGTGCCCGGGCGGCCTCACTATCCAGCCGCCCCCGCGCCGCAGCTCGAGCTGGTGCTCGAGGTCGCGCGGCCGGCGGGCGGGCGTAGGGGGGTGGAAGGCAGGGTGGCGCGCCGGCGCGCGGCCGAGCGAGCAAGTCAGCCGGCCGGGGCGCCAAAGGCCTCTCGGGACCGCCGCCGAAAAAATGGCCGAAAACCTGCGCGCGATGAAAAAAAAGGACCGGACCGGTCTAGGGCACCCCCGTCTTTAAACTTTGGGGTACAATCTAGGGCGCCTCGGCAGGGGGGGTCTCGCCGCCCGCGCCGGCCGATCCGATCAGCTCCGCCAGCACGCGCTCCAGGGGCGCCGGGCTGGCCGTGCGCGCTGCCTCGCCCATCGCCAGGACGACGCGCTCGAGCGGCGTCCGGGCGGCGGGGTTGTCGTTGGCGCGGCGCAGCCGCACCGTCCCCGGCGGTGAGTGCCGGGCGTTGATCCGCGCCCACGTCGCCTTCAGCATGTCCGCAATCTCCACGCGGTCCTCCCTTCGGCTGGCGCGGCCCGGCCGCTGCCGGCCCGGCGGTCGCTCTGACGTTACCAGCCCCCTCCTCCGTCAAGTTGGTAGGGCGTGCCGTCCGGTCGGTAGCGGGTGCGACAGCCAAGGCGCTTCATGTCGAGGTTAGCCTGGTCGACGTCGGCCGCATCAATCCGATCCTCGAGCTGGCGGCTGAGCTGAGACAGCATGACCCCCAACGGCCCCCATCGCCGGCCGGGTTGCGGTGCGTAGTCGGGCGCCTCGCTCACGCTGCCAGGCTCCGAGTGACGCTGGCGAGCATGGCGCGGAGCTCGGCGACACGAGCGGGGTTGCCCTGGTCCTCATTGAACCGGATTGCGTTCTGTATCTGGTCGGGCGTCATCGGCGTGTCGACCCGCCTCGGCTTCGCTGAGCCAGGCGCGTCGTAGCCGCCCTCGATCAGCTTCTGGAAGTTGTCCGGCCTTAGAAGGAACCCGATATCAGCCCGCCAGCCGCGCTGGTTCTCGCCGCGGCAGAATGGCGATCGCTCGACCGCTTCCACGGCTACCCGGAAACCTTCTTCGCCATGCTCGGCGAGCCTCTTCTTGAGCAGAGCCAGCCGTTTGCCGGTGGCGGCGAGCGCCTTCGGCAACCCCGTTCGATCGGCCATAGCGTTCCAGATTTCGATTGCCGCCTCGGCCCGCATTTCCAGCCGTGCGCCCACCGAAGAAGGCGAAGCCTTCTGAGGTATGGTGGTTCTTAAGGTATTGGGGGTCACAGTGACCGGGGTCAGGGAACTCCCTGACCGGGGGTCAGCCTGACCGGGGTCAGCCTGACCGGGGTCACAGTGACCGGGGTGGACGGTATAGACGACACCTTTCCCCGACCGCTCTTCCCGGCTCATATGCCCGGCCGCCACCAGCCGCCCGATCGCGCGGCGGATGGTGCGCACGTCGAGCCCCGTCTTCCCCGCTATGCGCGGGAGCGACGGCCAGCACCGGCCGGTTTCGTCGGCCCAATCGGCCAACGCAACCAGGACGAAGCGGTCTATGTGCGGGGTGTCACTCGCCCAGGCGGCGGCGAGCAGGGACCAGCTCACTTCACTGGCCGCCGTGTTCCAGGAAATCCCGGAGGCTGGAGACGAGGACCAGCCGACGCCGGCCGAGCTTCTTCGTAATGATGCGATCGGCGGCGATCAGCTCATAGAGATACGAGCGACTGAGCCCGCTGAGCTTCGTCGCGTCTTGAACGGAGCAGGTGATAGGCACGTTCATGGGGCTTCTCCTTCGGACGCAAAAAACCCCGCCGGTTCAGTGGCGGGGTGCGGTTGGTATTGGGGCTTCCTTCAGGCGGCCGGCGCCCACGCGCCAGCTCTCCAGGAATTTAGAGCAAGTTTCGGAAACGGTCCCGGACACGTTGCGCAGATCGCGCACGCTCGGTCACTTTTGGGCGAGGGCGGACGGGGCCAGGAGGCCCCCCGAACAGTTAACTCGCCCGATGCCGCGATCTAGCGCCGCGACACCGTTCCGGCCGGCATATGGCGCCGCTCGTGGGGTCACTTCTTTCCCAGTAGCGGAGCAAAGTCAATAAGCGTCCGTGGAAGGTTGTGCGGACGTACCGGCGTTTACAGCCCGAGGCTGGCGAGCGCCTGCATCGCTTCGTGTTGGGTCAAGTGCCCGTAATGCCGTTCGATCATTTCCACGCTGGTGTCGCTCAGCTGGGCGATCGTCAGCAAAGGGAGCCCGGCGGCTACCAGGTCCGTGATGGTGCTGTGACGCAAAGTGTAGGCGGTCGCGCCGGTAGGAAGCCCTGCCGCGCGCACCGCGGCGGTGATCGGCTTCTTCCAAGTTTCCTTGTCCCATCGCCCCCCATTCCCTCGCATGAATAGAGGCGCGCCTGGCAGCTTGTTCTTCGCCTGGTCCGCGATCAGCGCCGCCGTGGCGGGTGGCAGGAGAATGCGGCGGGGCTTGCCCGACTTGTCCTCGCCAATGGTCAGCTCCGACGTCCTCTTGTCAAAGTCGCCGGCATTCAGCCCTGCCATGGCGCCCGGCCGCAGCGGCAGGAGACAGAGCGCTCGTACAAAGGGGGCCGCTTCGTCGCTTGTGCGCTCGAGCAGGGCCTTTCGCTGCCCGCGGTCCAGGTACAGGGTGCGCCGCTTCGTCGCGTTTTTGATCGGCTTGAGAGGCTCCTGCCATGCCGCCTCGGTATCGGGGGAGCCGGGCGCGAGGAACCTTCCCAGCGCCGCTCGCACGATCGCCACGTCCCGGTTTACCGTCGAGGGGGAACGGGGGCGGGTCGACCGCTCCCCATCCTTGCGCCGACTGACGAGCGCCGGCGTCTCCTCCAACCGCTCACGCCACGCCCGGACATGGCTGCGCCGCACCTTGGCCAGCTTCAGCTTCGCGATGGGGTCTGAATAGACATACCGCCGGAAGCGGCCCTCGGCCTCGGGGTGCGCCTTGGCATACTGGCGGCAGGCTTCCTCAACTGTCTCCACCTTGGTGGCGCCGCCCGACTCGATCGTCTCCGCGAAGGCCTCGGCCTCACGCTTCGCCGCAGCGAATTTGTCGCGCCCGGGGATGGGTCCGAAATCGCCGAGGGCCTTCAGCCGGTAGCTCTGCGTCGTCTCGTCATAGGCGCGGGCGATCCAGGTCCCGCACCCCTCGCGAACGGACGGACGATAGCCAAGAAAGCAACCAGGGCGGAGCCGCTGCCAGTAGGGCTCGCGCCGCGACTTCAACCCCTCCCGATCCTTCACCCGGCTTAGGTCTAGGGTCATCGGTTCGCCTCCACCGCCTTTCCGTACGGAGAATATACGGAAAATATGCGTGGACTTTGGTGGACACTCCGCGACAGAAAGTCAAGGATTTCCGCGCCTTTTGGAGTCCGGTCGTGTCCACGGTTGTTTAGCTGCGCTGCAATCGCACTGCAGAGGTCAGGGGTTCGATTCCCCTCAGCTCCACCAGCCATGATCAGGTAAGTAGTCCCCCGGACTGCTTAGCCGTGTCCGGGGGGACACGGCGACCTGATCATCCGCGGCGCAGCTACGGCTGGCGAGCCGGCCGGAGCCAAGCGAGGCGAAGGCGGGCTTCCTCCTCAGCCGCCGCCGCGCGGACTTCCCTCCCTTATCTCGGGCGCCTAAGCCGCGTGCATGGACGAGGAGCTTCCGCCGCCGATCCCCGCCGCGACGTTGATCCTGATGCGGCCGTCGCCCGCGGGCGGACCGCCGGAGATCCTGTTCCTCGAACGCGCGAAGACGATGGCTTTCGCGGCCGGCGCCCTCGTCTTCCCCGGCGGGCGGATCGATCCTGAGGATCACGAGGCGGCGGCCCTGCTGGCGCCGGGGATCGCGGACGGCGCCGCCCGCTTCGCCGCGATCCGCGAGACGATCGAGGAGACTGGGATCGCGCCGGCACTGCCGGCTGGGGCGGACGTCGGCGCCCTGCGGGCGGCGCTCGCCGCCGGCGCATCGTTCGGGCCGCTCCTGGCGCAGTTCGGCCTGACGCCCGACCTGGCTGCCCTCACGCCCTTCGCCCGCTGGTGTCCCAATTTCCGCGAGGCGCGGCGGTTCGACACCTTGTTCTATCTCGCCCACGCCCCTGCCGGCGCCGACCCGCCGCGGGCCGACGCGGCCGAGGCGGTGCACAGCTTTTGGGCCACCGCCGCCACCGTCCTCGCGGCCGTGGAGGCGGGCCGCGCCCACGCCATATTCCCGACCCGCCGCAACCTCGAACGGCTCGCCCGCTTCGCCTCGCTCGATGACGCGCGGGCCGACGCGGCGGAGCATCCGGTGACGCGGATCACGCCGTGGGTGGAGGCGCGGGGCGACCGCCGCTTCGTCTGCATTCCGGAGGGAATCGGCTACCCGGTCACCGCCGAACCCTACGAAAGCGCGCGGCGCCGGTGAGCACCGCTTTGCGCTGGACGCCACGCCTGCTCCTGCTCGCGCCGCTCGCCTTGGCCGCGCTGCTGCTGTGGGGCTACGGCCGCAAGCATCCCGAGGACGTGCCGTGGACGAAGCTCGACCTCACCCGACCGGTTGGCGCGTTCACGCGCGCCAAGCTGGCGGGTCTGCACGGCGACGGCGTCCGCTGCCGCGCCTTGCTCGCCCGCGCCGGCATTCGCTTCGTCGCCGTCCCGCGGCGGGTCGACAGGCCGCAATGCGGCTATTTCGACGGCGTCGAGCTCAGCGACGCCGGCGCGGCGACGCTCGCCTATCGGCCGGCAGGACTGGCAACCAGCTGCCCGGTCGCCGCCGCCCTCGCTCTGTGGGAATGGCACGTCGTCCAGCCGGCGGCGCTGAAGCGCTTCGGCCATCGCGTCCGCGAGGTCGAGACGTTCGGCAGCTACAATTGCCGCCGGATGTACGGCCGCGCCGGGGGCGACTGGAGCGAGCATGCCCGCGCCAACGCGGTGGACGTCGCCGGCTTCCGCCTCGACGACGGCGAGCTGGTCAGCGTCTCTGCCGACTGGCGCGACGGCGGCGCCAGGCAGCACTTTCTCCACGACGTGCGCGACGGTGCCTGCCGGCTGTTCACCCACACCCTCTCGCCCGACTACAACGCCGCCCATCGCGACCACCTCCACCTCGACGAGGCCGGCAAGGGCGCCTGGGGCTGGCGTAGCTGCCGGTGAGCGGTGATGACGCCGTGACGCGCTGGCGCTAGCGTCGGGCGATGTGCCACTTCATCACCCTCGTCGTGCCGTCCTGCGACATGGCGGCGGTGCGAGCGGTGATGGCGCGCCACGGCCGCGCCGCCGAGCCGACCGACAATCCGTCGATCGGCCGGGCGATGCTCCCTGGCGAGAGGCAGATGCTGACCACCAAGGGCCATTGCGACTGCGGCACGATCCTCGCCGCGCGCCACCCCGACGCGGCGGCGTTCGACAAGAAGCTCGGCGAGGAAGCGGAGCGGCTGCGGCGGCGCGGCTGGTCTCCCGCCAAGATCGCGCGCGCCCTCGAGGATCGCCGCAAGGCCGACGCGCGGCCGCGCGGTGGCGGCGGCGACAGCCTCGAGCTGTGGACGGCGGTGCTGCGCGACCTCGAGGCTGCCGGGCTGCCCTACGCCGCCCTTCTCGTGCGCGAATACCATGGCGCGATCGCCACCGAGGTCTTCGACGTCTCGCGCAGCGAGGCGCCCGCGGACACGCCGCTGCGCGACGCGCTGGCGAGGATCCGGGAGAACGAGCTCACCCTCTTCCACTTTGCGAAACGGGCCGCTGCCGCGCATTGGAGCTGCGACGGACCGCCCTTCTCCTAGTCACCGGGCCGAAACGCGATCGGCCCCGCCGTGGGGCGAGGCCGACCGTCTGCGCTTCCCGTGGGGTGCGGCTTATTTCAGGTGGTTCGAGAGCAGCTTGTTCATCTCGAACATGGTGGCGCGGTCCTTGCCGAAAATCTTCTTGAGAATGTCGTCCGCCATGATCTCGCGCTTGTTCTGCGGATTCTGCAGGTTGTGCTTGCGGATATGGTCCCACACCTTCGACACGACCTGGCTGCGCGGCAGCGGGTCCTTGCCCGTGATCGGCGCGAGATCCGCCGACGGCGTCACCGGCCGCGCCAGACCGCCGCGCGCGCCACCCGAAGTACCTTTGGCCATGGATGCCCTCCCTGTTGATGTTGCGCCCTGATACAGCCGAAACGCGGGACGAGCGCAAGAGATTAGAAGGGGAGATTCGCTCTGTCGGGCGCATCGGGCGCCCCGGCGCGTAGAATGATGTGGATTAGTGGCCGCGACGCATCGTTACGGGCGCCGTCGCAACGCCGGCCCAGAGAGCGAGGAGGAGCAATCCCGCGGCGGCGGGGCTGGAGGGTGCCACCACCGAACCCGAGTCGCCCGGCGCCGCGCGCGCCAGCAGGACGAACAGCAGAATGAGCGACGCCGTCGCCGCCATCACCGTCGCCAGCCGGGTCATGGCTGCGCGGCGGGCGGCGCGCAGCCGCGCCTCGGCCATGACGAGGCGCGTCATCCGGGCCGCGAACGCTTCGTCCGGCGCGCGCTCGGGAGGCGCCAGCAAAGTCCGGAGCCGCCGGTCGAGTTCGTCGCTCATCGATGCTCCTCCAACGCCTGGCCGAGCGCGGCCTTGGCCCGCGCCGCCAGGCTCTTCACCGTGCCGAGCGGCAGCGCCATTATCGCCGCGGCCTCGGCATGAGAATAGCCCTCGCCGAAGCAGAGCAGGGCCGCCGCCCGCTCCCGCGCCGGCAGCCGCCCCAAAGCCCGCTCGACGTCGAGCCGCGCCTCCGGGGCGTGGCCGGGCGCGGGCCGGTCCTCGATCTCCGCGACCGGTTCCTCGCGCCGTCCGCGCCGGCTGGAGAGGAAGGTGCGCCAGGCGATGCGGAGCAGCCAGCCTTCGTAGCTGCCGTCGCCGCGCCACGCACCGGCGCTCCGCCACGCCTTGAGGAACGTCTCCTGGGCGAGATCGTCCGCGCCGTCGCCGCGGGTGAGCCGGGCGAGAAAGCCGCGCACCCGCCGCTCGTGCCGGCGCACCAGCGTCGCGAAGGCGGCGACGTCTCCCGCCGCCGCGGCGCGGGCGAGGGCGCGATCGTCGGCGTCGCTCAGCCCTCCGCTCCGCGGCGCGCGTTCCAGATGAAGCGGCCCAGCAGCACGGCGCCCACGAACAGGGGGAAGAGCGCCATGCCGCTGACGTTGCGGATCGTATCCGCGCTGCCCTGGATCAGGGCGAAGCCGATCGCCGCGAACCCGATGGCGAGGAGGACGAGGCCGATCCGGTCGTCGCCGAGCCCGCCACCCGAAGCCTTCGGCTCGTCCAGCTTGTCGAGCAGGGCGGGCCCGAGCGCGTTCTCGCGGGTCAGCGCCTCGCGCACCGTCTTGTGCAGCATCATCGCGCGCAGCACGCGTCCCAGCTGCACGATCCCCACCATCACGGCGACCGCGATCGCGATGAAGGCTACGATATCCGCTTCCATTGGCTTCCCTCCTCGACTGTTCCTGCATGCCAGACGCAGGCGGAGGCGCGATCGGATGAGCGGCCCGCAGAATTATTTTCGGGCGCCGAACGGGACGATCTTGTTGTCGGCGTCGTGGCCGATGTCGGCGCGGCCGAGATAGGCAATTCCCGCGCGCGCGCACCAGAAGCGGAACACCTCCTCCTCGCTCTCGCCGAAGTCCGGATCGTTGACCGGCACCTCGCTGCACCGCCCGAGGCGGATGCCGGCGACGGACTGGACCGCCGGCGACGAGGTGACGTGGAACATGGCGCGATCGGTGCGGTACATATGCTCGGACACGTCCTCGAGCAGCAGGACGTGGCCCGACAGGTCCGGCGCGAGCGGCGTGCCGAGCAGGTGGCCCAACACGGTGAGGTTGAACGCCATGGCCGGCCGCTCGTCGAGGCCTCCTTCCACCGCGCCGGGATCGCGCGATGTCAACCAGGCGAGCGCGCGCCGCACCGCCGCTTCGCCGCCGACGCGCAGGATGTCGTTGGGCATCGGCCCGTGGGCGACCGTGCCGATCCCGCGCCGATAAAGGCCGGCGAGCAGGAAGCCGGCGTCGCTGTACCCCAGATAGATCTTGTCGCGCGCGGCGGGGCCGAGCCGCTCCAGCACATCCTCGGCGACGCGGCAGCAGCCGTAGCCGCCGCGGGCGAACCAGAGGACGTCGAAGGCGGCATCGTTGGCCGTGGCGACGAACGCCTCCGCCCGAGCGGCGTCGGTCCCCGCGAAATGGTTGTGGCGGTCGAAGCATTGCGGGTGGAAGACGATCTCGACGCCGGGGAAGGCGCGGGAGGCGAAGCTTTGCACCCGTGCCGCGGTCGTCCTCGCGATCGGCGTGCTCGGGGCCACGACCGCGATCCGCAAAGCGCCTCTCCCCGTTTGAAAAGGTGGAGCGACCTCAATAGGGCGGCGCGATGACGGAGACCAAATCCTATTTCTTCTGCGGCATCGGCGGCAGCGGCATGCTCCCCCTCGCCTGTATCGTCCGCGCCCGCGGTGCCGAGGTGGCGGGTTCGGACCGGGCGCTCGACCAGGGCCGGATCGGCGACAAATTCGCTTTCCTCGAACGCCGCGGCATCCGCCTCTATCCGCAGGACGGCAGCGGCATCGTCTCCGGAGACCAACTTCTCGTCGCCTCAGCCGCCGTCGAGGACACGGTTCCCGACGTCGTCGCGGCGAAGCGCGTCGGCGCGGCGCGGATCACTCGCGCCGAGCTCCTCGCCCGCCTGTTCAACGCCGCGCCGCTGTCGATCGGCGTCGCCGGGACGTCGGGCAAGTCGACGGTGACCGGGATGATCGCCTGGATCCTCCACGCCGAGGGGCGCGATCCGACGGTGATGAACGGCGCGGTAATGAAGAGTTTCGCCGGTCCGGACACGCCCTTCGCCAGCGCCCTCGTCGGCACCGGCGACGCCTTCGTCAGCGAGGTGGACGAGAGCGACGGCTCGATCGCCCTCTACGCGCCCACCGTCGCCGTGCTGAACAACGTGACGCTCGACCATAAGGGCCTGGACGAGCTGCGCGGCCTGTTCCTCGGCTTCGCGACCAAGGCGAAGACGGCGATCGTCAACCTCGACGATCCCGAGACCCGTTCGCTGGCAGCACGGCTGCCGGGGGCGATCGGCTACAGCCTCGCGGATCCCGCCGCCGACTTCAGCGCCTCCGCGATCGTCGAGGAGCCGCTGGCGGTCTCCTTTGCCGTCCGCGAACTCGGCGGGATCCCGGTGCCGGTGCGGCTGCAGGTCCCGGGTCGCCACAATGTCGCCAACGCCCTCGCCGCCCTCGCCGCCGCGCGCGCCGCGGGCGTCGCGCTCCCCGAGGCGGCGGCGGCGCTCGCCGGCTTCGAGGGGCTGCGCCGCCGCTTCGAGGTGGTCGGCACGCAGAGCGGGGTCGCGGTCATCGACGATTTCGCGCACAATCCGGACAAGATCGCCGCGACGCTGCGGACGCTGCACGCCTTCCCCGGCCGGCTCCTCCTCTTCTTCCAGCCGCACGGCTACGGACCGCTACGGACGATGGGCCGCGAGCTCACCCAGACCTTGATCGAGGAGATGGCGACCGAGGACCTGCTGATCATGCCCGATCCGGTCTATTATGGCGGCACGGTCGAGCGCAGCGTCGGCAGCGGCGAGATCGTTGCCGCCGTCGCGCAAGGCGGCCGCCGCGCCGAGCATGTCCCGGACCGCGCCGCCGCCGGCCGCCGCCTCGCCGAGCTCGCGCGGCCGGGGGACCGCATCGTCGTCATGGGCGCCCGCGACGACACCCTCCCCGCCTTCGCGCGGGAGGTGATGGACGCCCTCTGAAACGGAAACGGCGGACCCCGAAGGCCCGCCGCTCCCTGGATTTTCAGGAGCGCCGGCTCAGCCGGCGACGGTCAGGTCGACCTTGTCCACCCATTCCGGGAAGAAGGCCGGCTCGCGGTTCGACCAGCCCGGCGCGGTAGCGGCGGCTTCGCTGATCGACTGGAGCAGGGCGCGGCGCTTCTCCGGGTGGAGGTGCGGCAGCGCGGCGGCGGCGCAGAAGGCGCCCGGCAGCCACGGGCGGACCGCGGCGCCGATCAGCCGCTCGTAGAGGAAGCGGTAGGACGCGAAATCGGGGAGCCGGTCCTGGCCGAGGTCGAAGGCGGTCATCGTGACGAGCAGGCCCATCATCGGTTCCATCTCGTCGAGGCCGCTGTCGTCGGGAACGTTGGCGCGAACCTGATCGAGGCGGCGGTAGATCCGCTCCTGCGCGCGGATCGACGCGGCCTCGCCGGCATCGCGCGACCAGCGGCGCATGGCGTCGCGGCGGCCGAGGCCGATGTCGAGCGCGCGGCGGATGTAGCGCTGGGTCGCCGGCGAGAAGCCCGCGAACTCCTTCATCTCGACCAACGTCAGCGCCCCGTCGGCAGGCTTGGTGTTCGTCGCCATGATCCCACTCCTCACACCCCGGCAGAGATCATAGGAATCAGACGGTTACCAACCGCTTAACCAAATCCCCGCTCCCCATTCAGGAATGAATCAAACTTCGAGTCCATCGGCAACGGGAAAATCGGTCGTGCTGCGCCTCGCGGCCGCAGTGTCACCCCGAGGACACAGGTACCGCAGGAAACTGATTGCAGCTCAAGGGGTTGATGGGAGGCCGCGCGGTTTTCCACAGAAAAGTGCCTTCCCCTCTTGCGGACACGTGCCGAGCCGAAAACTTGTCCTTCGAATCCAATGAGATCACGCGCCGAAACGAGCGCGGCCGACCCGCCCCTAGGCGCCAATCGCGTAGAACAACCATGTCGCGCGACGGCGGCATCGCTGATTGGCGGCGCAGCCGCGTCACGCCCAGCCAGTCGAATTCGGTTAATGCGGCAATCACCTTGGTAACGTGGCCGCAGCAACGGCGGACGTTATTTCATAGACCTAACGGTTGCGACATTGACTCTGCGATCTTTTGCAATAGCATCTGTCGGCGGAGACAATCGGCACTTGCGGAAATCGTGGGGTCCGAAGCGACGATTCTCCATTGGCAGCGGCGCCTCTCCCTGGCCCTGCACCAGCCAAGTTGCTGATGTCATTGCGGGATGACGTGGGGATGGGGCTCGATCGAAAAGGCGCAGTCGCGTTTGCGGAGCTTCCGCGCGAGACCGAAGCAAAGGCGCGTGCGCTCGCCGCGCGAGTCGGCGCGCCGTTCTTCGCCGTGGAGGAAGCCGGCGCAGACGGCGCCGCAGCGGTGCTCGTCGCCGCGGGTGCGGTGCCGCGCGCGCTCACGCGGCTGCGCGCGGCCTTTCCCGATGCCGCGCTGCTCGCCTGTGCCGGCGACGGCGGCGAAGAGGCCGCGCTCGCCGCGATCCGCGCCGGTGCCGACGATTTCCTGCGGCTCAGCGGCGACGCCGACGCTGCGGCCGAGCGCCTGCGCCGGCACCTCGCCCGCACCGCCGCGGCCGCGACCGACGATTGCGGATTCGTCGGCACCAGCCGCGCGGTGAAGGGAATCAAGGCGCTCGTGCGTCGGCTCGCGCGGTCCGGCAGCACGACGTTGATCCGCGGCGAGACCGGGACGGGCAAGGAGCTGGTCGCGCTGATGCTGCACCGCGCCAGTGCCCGCGCGGCGGGACCGCTGGTGCCGATCAACTGCGCGGCGATTCCCGAAACGCTGATCGAGGGCGAGCTGTTCGGATATGAGAAGGGTTCCTTCTCCAGCGCGTCGCGTTCCTATCCGGGCAAGTTCCGCCTGGCCGACGGGGGCACGTTGTTCCTCGACGAAGTGGGCGAGCTCAGCCTCGCCGCCCAGGCCAAATTGCTGCGGACGATCGAATCGGGCGAGGTCTTCCCGATCGGCGCGGCACGGCCGCAGCGCGCCGACGTGCGCATTCTCGCCGCGACCAACCGCGACCTCGCCGAGGAGGTCGCCCGCGGCGCCTTCCGGGCCGACCTGTTCTACCGCCTGGCGGTGATCCAACTCGTCATCCCGCCGCTCAGGGAGCGGCGCGAAGACATCGCGCCGATCGCCCGCTGCCTCGTCGAGCGCATCTGCGACGACCTGCGCCTGCCGTCCCCGATCGTCCCCACGGCGTTCCTCGATGCGTTGGGACGACACGACTGGCCGGGCAACGTCCGCGAGATGCGCAACGCCCTGGAGCACGCGCTCGTCACGGCCGAGCGCCCGGGCCTGCTCGACCCGCTCGACCTGCCGGCGATCGTCGCGTCGGCGCCAACGGGCGACGATGCCCGGGAACGCGAACGCGCGGTGCTGCTGCGGGCGCTCGCCCGCGCCGACGGCAGCAAAGCGGAGGCGGCGCGAGCGCTCAAATGCTCGCGCATGACGTTCTACCGGCGGCTCGATCGCGTGGGCCTCGACACGGACGGCGCGCCCCGCGCGGATTGACCTGTAACGGCCTGGTGCGGGCCTGTGACGCCCCGGCGTCTCAGCCGCGACGCCTTCCCGCGGGCGATCCCGCCGCAAGTCCCTGAAACGCTTGTCATCCGCTGATTGGCACGCCGCTTGCGGTGCGTCCTGGCGGCGTGCGCGGCGCGCCGCGGGAGACCGGCATGGGGGAGGCAGCGGATGAGAGCGCCGGCAGCGGCAACGACGGCGCCCGCGTCTTCATCAACCATATGCGGCTCGAAGTGACCCTGTCGGAAGTCCGCATCGACGTCGGGCAGGTGGCGGCGGGCGCCGCGGAGCCGGACGTCAAGGGCCGCTTCGTCACCAGCCCCGACTATCTCGCCGGCATGCGCCAGCGAATCGGCTGTGCGGTGGATCTCTACGAAACGCGCTTCGGCGCGATTGCCGAGGGCGGCCTCGCCGGGGAGATCGAGGCGAAGGGCCGTGGCTGAGCTCGGCGCCGTCAACCTCGTCGGCGAGTCGGTCGCGGCGCTGCTGCGCGCCCGGCGGGAGCTGCTGGCGAGCGAAGGCCGCCTGGCCCCGGTCCCCGCTTCCCAGGACATCAAGCACCTGACGCTCGCCGCCATCGCCGGCGCCTCCCCGCCATCGTCCGGCCTCTCGATCAGCTGCTATCATGTCGCACGCTCGGATCACCCGCTCGGGCGGCGCGCGATGGAGGATCCGGCGCGCGGGATCGGCATCTCGCTCGAACTCTCCTATCTGATGGTGAGCTGGTCGTCGGTCTCCGAGGAGGAGCAGGCGCTGCTCAGCTGGGCGATGCTCGAGCTCGATCGCTACCCGGTGCTTGCCGCCGGCCAGCTCCAGGGCGCCGGCTGGGCGCGCGGCGAGACCATCCAGATCGTGCCCGAGGACCCGGACCCCGAGCGGATCTTCCGCATCTGGGATGCGCTGAAGCAGCGGCTGCGCCTGAGCGCCCTGTTCAAGGCGCGGATCGTTCGCATCGGCTATGGGGACGTGGCGGACGGGCCTCCGGTGGTCGCGAGCCGCTTCGCCTTCGCGCATGGCGACCCTGCCGCGGAGCCGGCGCTGTGACCGCGATGCTGGCCCCGGACCTGCTCGACCGGCGGGCGCTGGCGCTGCTCCGCTTCGTCGACGTCGCCGGGGCGCCGGTGCGCGCGCCGCTGCGCATCGAGGGCGCCGCGGTGCGCCTCGTCGCCAAGTCGGCCGGCGACTATGCCTTGCTCTCGGCTCGGGACCTGGAGGCCTACACCGCAGCGTTCGATGCCGCACCGGGCAGCCCCGCTCCCGGCACGGTCAAGCTCCGGCTCGACGTAACGCCGGCGTCGTCCGACGTCGCGCCGCGCAGCTTCGTCCTCCCGCTCCCGCGCGATCCCGACCCGACGCGCCGCGACGCGGCCGACTCCGTGTTCCTGCCGGTTCCCGTCGAGCTCCTGCCGGGAGCATCGGCGGAAGCGCCCCCCGGCGGCTGCTCGGTCCGGGTGACGGTCCGCCGCGCCGACGACGGGCGGCTGATCGAGCACGCGCTCGTGCGGGGCCGCAGCGACAATGGCGCCTTCGCCGCCCGCGCGCTCACCGATGCGCGCGGCGAGGCGTGCCTGGTGTTCACCGGCCTTCCCCTCGCCTTCGCGAAGTCGGGCGGCGGCGTGCAGCCCGTCTGCGACGCCCGGGCGACCGTCGCCGTCGATCCTTCCACGGCACTCTTCCATGCCCCGGCGGACATCGCCGCCGCCCAGGATGCCGCCGCGGCGCGCACCGCCGGGCATCCCGATCCCGACGCCTTCGCCGGTGCCGCGCCGGCCGCCTTTGCCGCCGGCACAGCCGTCACCCTCGCGGCCGGTGCCCGCCGCGCGCTCGCCATCGCCTGGAGTCCCGCATGATCCTGAACGCTCGCGGGCGGCCGCCGCGCCGCCGAACCTGGGAGACCTTCTATGCCTGAATATCTCGCCCCCGCGGTCTTCGTCGAGGAGACGAGCTTCCGCGCGAAGTCGATCGAGGGCGTCGGCACCAGCACCGCCGCCTTCGTCGGCATGACGGCGCGCGGCCCCGTGTCGGTAACGCCGAGCGACCCGACCCCGCCGCTCCTCACCAGCTTCCGCGACTTCGAGCGTTATTATGGCGGGGTGGACGATCTGACGGCCGGAACCGCGCGGGCGACCAACTACGTCGCGCTCGCCGCCCAGGCCTTCTTCAACAATGGCGGCGGCCGCCTCTACGTCGCGCGCATCCTCGGCGCCGGCGCCGCGGCGCCCACGCCCGTCGTCCTCAATTCGGGGAGCCCGGCCGCCGCCAAGAAGGTGACGTTGTCGGCGCGCTCGGCCAACGGCTCGGCCTATCGCGTGACGATCAGCCAGTCCGCCCATGCGACGACGCAGGCGCTGGCGCTCAGGCAGCCGGCCGGCACGGCGATCCAAGTCGGCAACGCCGTCTCGGTGGTCGGCGTCGACACGATCGCAGCCGACGACACCGCCGGCGCGATCCTCACCTACAACGTCCTCGTCGAGGACTCGACCGGGCCGGTCTACGAGGCCGGCGGGCTCGGCATCCACCCGAAGCACCCGCGCTACATCGCGACCGTGATGGGCGCGAAGCCGCCCGTGGCCGGCGACGCCCTGACCAACCCGGTGGCGATCGATATCGGGGCCAGTGCGAGCGCCGCCGACGTCGCCGCGGCCCTCATGAATGGAGCCAACGACCAGAATGTCCGCACGATCACGCTGACCGGCGGCAGCGACGGCGCGGCGCCGTCGACCGCCGATTACCAGGCCGCTCTCGATTCGCTGCTCGCGCTCGAGGACGTCTCGATCGTCGCCGCGCCCGGCGCGTCGACCTTCGGCGACACGGTCGCCGCCGCCGTCAACCAGGCGCTGATCGGCCATGCCGAAGCGCGCCGGGCCTACCGCATCGCCGTGCTCGACCCGCCGCCCAACGCCGACATCGCCGGCGTCCGCGCGCTCAAGAGCAAGATCGACAGCAAATATGCCGCGCTCTACTATCCGTGGATCACCATCGCCAATCCGGCGGCGGCGGTCGACGCGACGCTGCCGGGCACGGTGGACGTCCCGCCGTCGGGCGCCGTCTGCGGCATCTATGCCCGCACCGACGTCCAGCGCGGGGTCTGGAAGGCGCCGGCCAACGAGACCGTCACCGGCGCCCTCGCCCTGCAGCGCGACGTGCGCTTCGGCGAGCAGGAGGTGCTGAACCCGCTCGGCATCAACTGCATCCGCGCCCTCCCCAATCGCGGCATCCGCGTCTGGGGCGCCCGCACGATCAGCTCCGACCCGGAGTGGAAGTACGTCAACATCCGCCGCTACTTCCTCTATCTCGAGGCGTCGATCGACCGCGGCACGCAGTGGGCGGTGTTCGAGCCGAACGGCGAGGCGCTGTGGGCGAACGTCCGCACCACCGTCTCCGACTTCCTCTACAACGAGTGGGTGAGCGGCGCCCTGCTCGGCGGCACGCCCAAGGAGGCGTTCTTCGTGCGCTGCGACCGCACGACGATGACCCAGAACGACCTCGATAACGGCCGCCTCATCTGCCTCGTCGGCGTCGCCGCGCTGAAACCCGCCGAATTCGTCATCTTCCGCATCGGCCAGAAGACCGCCGACGCGCGCTCATGAGGGAGTGAAGCACCATGCCACGCGACACGCCGTACGGCGCCTATAACTTCATCGTCGAGTTCGACGGCAACGACCCGGCCACCTCCGCCCTCGGCGGCTTCTCCGACGTCTCGGGGATCGGCACCGAGATCACGCTGATGGAATACCGCCAGGGCAACGACAAGGAGAACCACGTCCGCAAGATCCCCGGCATGCACAAGGCCGGCGACGTGACGCTGAAGCGCGGCATCATGGGCCAGCGCAACTTCTGGGAATGGATCTCGGCGACCCGCACCGATCCGACTCTTACCCGCACCGTCGTCATCACGCTGCAGGACGAGCAGCGCAATCCGGTGATGCGCTGGCTGCTGCGCAACGCGCGGCCGATGAAGTGGACCGGCCCCACCCTCGCCGCGAAGGGCGGCTCCGACGTGGCGATGGAGGAGCTCGTCATCGCCGCCGAAGGCTTCGAGTTCGGCGATCCGGCCTGAGCCGATGTTCGTCCCCGGCGTCACCTTCACCACCCGGCAGCCGCATGCGGCGGCGCTCGGCACGCGCGCCGACGTGGCGATGTTCGTCGGCTGCGTCGGCCGCCGCGCCGCGCCGCTGCCGGCGCCGGTGCGGGAGACGCTCATCGCCGGAGGGTGGAGCCCCAACGGCCTCTTCGCCACGCCAGAAGCGCGGCTCGACTCGCTCCTCGGCGTGCCGGTGCCGGTGACGAGTTGGTCCGCCTTCGACGCGCTCTACGCCTGGGACGAGCGGCCGGCCGCGGCCGGCTCCGCCGAACGGCTGCCGACTGCGCTCGGCCTCGCCGTAAAGAGCTTCTTCGAGGAAGGCGGCGCCAAGGCCTATGTCGTGCGGACCGGCGACCCGCTTGCGCTCGTCGGCGCCACCGCGGCGGCAGCGGCCGCGGCGAGCCGCGCGCTCCTGTCCTGGCCCGCCGCCGCCCCGCCCGAGGACGGTCCGCGGGTCCCGATCCTGCCCGGCTTCCAGGGGCGCGGCGACGCGGCCGATCCGGGAGATCCCGCGACGTGGACCGGCGCCGCCGCCGTCTATGCGGTCGACGACGCGGCGATGCTGCTCCTTCCGGACCTTCCCGACATCGCCGCCGGCGCGCCGCGACCGGCGCCGCCTCTCGAGGAGCCGCCGGGGCCGCCCGAGGACTTCCTGCCCTGCGCGCGGCCGGTGCCGCCGCCGGAGCCGGAGCCACGGCCGGCGCGGCCGGACTATCTGGCGCCGCGCCTGGACGCCGACGGCTACGCCTTGTGGGGCGCGGCGCTGCGCCACGCGCTCGACCTGCTCGGGCGGCCGAAGGGCCCCGCCCACCGCCGCGACGTCATGCTGGTCTCGGCGCTGCCGCTCCCACTCGACGACGGCGGATTTACCGCCGCCGAGGAGAATTGGCCGCTGGCGATCCTGGCGCGACCCGGTCTCGGCGGACCCAAGACGCCGCTGCTCGGCGATGCCGCGATCGGCAGCGCGCGCCTGCAGCTCGCCTATCCGTGGGTCGAGACGGCGGCGTCCGCCATTCTCCCCGAAGGTCTCCAGAGTCCCGAAGGGATGCTCGCCGGACTCATCGCGTCCCGTGCCCTCGCCGACGGCGCCTTCCGCAGCGCCGCCGGCCAGCCGCTGCGCAGCGCCCGCCGCATCCAGCCCGATCTCGCCGAGAGCGACATCGCCCGCGGCTTCGCCCCCTATGCCGACTGGCTCGGCGAGCGCCTCTGCCTGATCGCCACGCGCCGCGGCCGCATCGGCCTGGTCAGCGACGCGACGATGGCGGAGGAGCGCAAATGGCGCGCGGGCGGCGTCTCGCGGCTGATGGATACCGTGCTGCGCGCCGCGCGCCAGCTCGGCGACGAGCTGGTCTTCGAGCCGTCCGGCCCGCTGCTGTGGGCACGGGTCCGGGCGGCGATGGAGGGGTTCCTCGCCCGCCTCGCCGCCCGCGGCGCCCTCGATGTCTCCGCCGCCGGCCCCGGCTATTCGGTGCGCTGCGACGAGACGGTGATGACCCAGGCCGACATCGACAACGGCCGCGTCATCTGCCGGGTCGAATTCACCGCCGCCTATCCGATCGAGCATGTCGAGGTGAGCCTGTTGCTGCTCGAACCGGCCGGCGGCGCCGCCGTGCGGGAGGCGGCCTGATGCCCGACGGCGGCTACCCGATCCCCTCCGGCGAGACGATCGAGACTCCCTATGGGAGCTTCGCCTTCCACGTCGCCTTCGAGGCGGGGGGCGGGGGCTTCGGGCCGTTCGGATCGGTCGATCCCGGTATCGTCGGCGGCTTTTCCGACGTCTCGGGGCTCGAGGCAATGATGGAGCATAAGGTCATCAAGGTCGGCGGGCGCAATTACGGCCCGCAGCTGCGGGCGGGCCCGGTGACCTTCGGTACCGTGATCCTCAAGCGCGGCATCGTCCGCGCGCAGCCGCTCTGGGCCTGGTGGTCCCTGTTCGCGGGCGCCGACGGGAAGAGCGACGGGCTGCCGACGCCCGCGAACCGGTGCAACCTCGTCATCGCCCTGATCGACCCGTCGCCGGCGAAGGCGCGAACCGCCGCCGTCGCCTGGCGGCTGCGCAACGCCATGCCG
This sequence comes from Alphaproteobacteria bacterium, assembly GCA_019239415.1. Taxonomy (GTDB): domain Bacteria; phylum Pseudomonadota; class Alphaproteobacteria; order Sphingomonadales; family Sphingomonadaceae; genus Allosphingosinicella. The sequence goes on along the minus strand of JAFAZW010000062.1, from coordinate 79,001 downwards.
GTCAAGTTCCGCATCGGCGACCTCAACGCCAAGGGCGGCGAGGTCGCGGTCGAGGAGATCCACCTCGTCCACGAAGGCCTCGATCTCGTCGGAGCGGCGGGATGACCGCGCCGCCGCCCCCCGCCCCGCCGGCCGGCGATCCGCCCCCAGGCCGCGCCTATTTCCAGCTCGCCGGCGGCAAGGGCGACAAGATCGCGGTGGACTTCAACCCGGCGTCGCTCCGCATCACGCTGTCGAACCAGTTCGGCGAAGACCCGCCCGAGCAGCATGCCCGCGCGACCAGCGCGAAGCTCGACGTCGAGCTCGTCTTCGACACGACCGAGACCGGCGACGACGTCCGTCAGAAGACCCAGAAGCTCCACGACCTCACCATCGCCACCGCCACCGCCAAGCAGCAGAGCACGGGCGGCAAGAGCGGCGGCGGCGCGCAGAAGGAGCCCAATTGCAGCGTCTCCAAGGTGAGCTTCTTCTGGGGCACGTCGAGCTATACCGGCATCATCGAGACGCTGACCGAGACGCTCGATTACTGGTCCTCCGACGGCGTGCCGCTGCGCGCGTCGCTGCAGATCGCGATGAAGGGCGCGGGCGGCGAGCACGCCACCTACGCGTCCGGCGCGCAGCGCTACAAGAAACCCGATCCGGCGCCGGCGCCGCCCCAGTCCACCGCCGTCACGGCGCCACCGGACGGCGCCGGCGCCACCGGCGCGGCAAGCGAAGCGGGCGACCCCGACGCCGGCCGCTACCTCGCCGCCAGCAACGGCCTCGAGAACATGCGCGCGCCCGCCGGCGCGGAACTGGACGCGTCGGCTTCGATCAACCTCTCCGCCGCCGCGAGCTTCCAGGTCAGCGGCGGCGTCAGCGCGGGGATCGGCATTTCCGCGGGCGTCTCGATCGGATTCGGCGCCGGCGCCAGCATCGGCGCCAGCGCCGCGGCGGGGCTCTCGGCCAGCGTCGGCATCGGCATGTCCGCCGGCGCAGGATTCGGCGCATCGGCGGGCGCCGCTTTCGGAGCCTCGGCCGGCGCAGGCTTTGGCGCCTCGGCGGGCGCCGCTTTCGGCGCATCGGCCGGTGCGGGATTCGGCGCGTCGGCGGCGGCCGGCTTCCGCGCCGCCGCCGGCGCCAGCATCGGCGCCTCGGCCGTCGCGAACGCGGCGATGGTTGCCCGAAGCCCGGCGGGCGGCACCGCCTCGGTGACGATCGTCGCGGTCGATTCCGGACGTGCCAGCGCCGGCGTCGCGGCGAGCGCGGGGGCGTTCGCGGGGCTCGGCGCGTCGAAGACGGTGCTGCCGTCGGCGGCCTTCGACCCGGCGCGGCTGCTGCCGCCGCCGCGTCCCGCCGTCGGCATTGAAACGCGCTTCGACGAGACCGGCCGCATCGTCTCCGCGGACGGGCAGGTAGCCGCCAGTTGGGCCGCCGGCGGCGTGACGTTTTTCTAGGAGGGAGGGAAAATGGCGGTCGTCATCGACGAGATCAGCAGCGAAGTCGCTCCCGAGGCCCAGGCCTCGCGCGGCAGCGGCGGCGGCAGCGGCGGGGGCGGCGCGGGCGGCGGCGCCGAGCCCGATCTCGACAAGCTCGACTATCAGATCCGCCGCGCCCTGCAGCGCCGCGCCAGGCTGTTCGCCGACTGATGGCCCTCGCCGACCCCCCCAAGCTGCTCAGCACCTCGCCGATGATCGAGATCGACGGCCAGAGCTATCCCGTCGTCGCGCGCAACCTCGAGCGGATGCGGATGAGCGAGGCACTGGGCGGCCTCTCCAGCCTCGAGCTCGTGCTGACCGACGCCGTGACCCGCGACGACGGCAGCGCCGATTTCGCCTCGGGCGCTTCCTCGCCGCTGAAGCTCGGCGCGGGCGTGCGGGTCTTCGCCGGCTCGGCCGAGGTCGACGCCAAGGAGATATTCGACGGCCAGGTGACCGGCATCGAAGCCGAGGTGCGGGACGCCGGCGCCCCGCTCTTCACCATCCTTGCCGAGGATCGGCTGTTCCCGGCGCGCCGCAAGCGGCGGACGCGCGTTTTCGAGGACAAGAGCCTCGAGGACGTGATCCGGCAGGTCGCGTCCGACTACGGCCTCACGCCGGAAGTCCGCGACGGCATCGACACGACGGCGCGGACCTGGCTGCAGACCGACGAGACCGACCTCGCCTTCCTGCGGCGCATCCTCGCCACATCCGACGCCGACATGCAGGTAGTCGGCGTCAAGCTGCAGGTCGGCCGCATCGGCCAGGACCGGCGCACGCTCGTCCCCCTCGCCCCGGGCGTCGGCCTCAAATATGCGCGCATGACCGCCGACATCGCCGACCAGGTGAGCAAGATCCGCCTCGCCGCCTGGGACCCGAAGCAGGGCAGCGCGGTCGACGCGAGCAAGGACGCAGCGGGGTTCGGGCCGGGCAGCGGCAAGACCGGCAAGGACGTCCTTGCCCAAAGCTTCTCGGAGGTGACGATGCATGTCGGGCGGCTCGGCCCGATGTCGGACGCCGAGGCCCAGAAGCGGGCGCAATACGAAGCCGACCGCCGCGCCCGCGCCTTCGTCGCCGTCACCGGGACCGCGATCGGCAATGGCGACCTGCGCGTCGGCAGCTGGATCGAGCTCTCCTCGGTGAGCCCGCAATTCGCCAACCAATATGCCGTCACCCGCGCCGTCCACCGCTGGGACCGCAAGGACGGCTATCTCACCGACTTCGACGCGCAGTCGGCCTATCTGGGGGCCGGCCAATGATGACGGACGCCATCGGCCGCTTCCCCGCCCCGGCGCGCTGGCTGGAAGGCATCCACCTCGCCCGCGTCAAGTCGGTCCAGGATCCCGATGCCAAGGGCCGCGTCCAGGTCCAGCTGCTCGGCCCGGACCCGGACGGCGACGCGCTGATCTGGGCGCGGGTGGCGGTGCCCTATGCGGGCGACCATTTCGGCGCCTTCCTGCTTCCCGACGTCGGCCAGGAGGTGATCGTCGCCTTTCCGTCCGGCGACACCGCCTCGCCGATCGTCGTCGGCGCCCTGTGGAACGGCGCGACCGCGCTTCCCGAGACGCTCGGCGGCGATCATGTGGACCGCTGGTCGCTGACCGGCAAGAACGGCACCCGCATCGCCATCGTCGAGGAATCGAACGGCCAGGAGAAAGTCGAGATTTCGACTCCGGCCGGCGCCAAGGCGACGCTGACCGACGCGTCCGGCGGCGAGATGAAGATCGAGGTGGCCGGCAACACGGTGAAGCTGAACCCCTCCGGGGTCTCGATCGAGACGCCCGGCAAGTGCGACGTCCAGGCCTCCCAGGTCAGCGTCACCGCCAGCACGGTCAGCGTCAGCGCCGCGATGTCGACCTTCAGCGGTATCGTGAAGTGCGACACCTTGATCACCAACAGCGTCATCTCGTCGAGCTACACGCCCGGCGCCGGGAACGTCTGGTGATGCGCGCCGCCCTCCACCCCGCCGAGCGGCGCCGGATCGAGGCGATGATGCCGCCCGAGGCGCCGCACGACGTCGTGCTGCGGCCGCTCGGCGGCGGCGATGGGCGCACGATCATCGTCACCAGCACCGCCCAGAATTTCGTCGATGCGCTGTTCGAGACGCTGCGCGCACCGGACTGGCGGACCCGTCTCGCGGCGATGCGCCGCCGGCGCAGCGACCGCGCCGACACGCTCCAGCTCGGTCTGCCGACCCACCAGCAATTCCAGATCGCCCTCTTCGAAGCGGCGTGCCGCGCGCCCGGCCGTCCGCGCCTCGATCCGGCGAAGATCGCCTCGCGGGGCCTCGTGCTGCGGCGGCTTGCGGGCGGCGCGGTGCAAGGCTGGATGAAGGCGGGGAGCAGCATCGCCGGCTGGCAGGCGACTGCCGAGCGCGACGATCCCGACCCGGCCCGCCGCGGGCCCCAGCATGGCGCCAATGCCGCGGTGCGCGCGATCCTCGCCGGTCGCCGGCGGACGCAGCCGCTCGCCGAGGACGTGCTGCCGCTGTTCGTCGCCCCGCGCGACGTCTGCGAGGCGTGCGGCCGCACGATCCTCTTCGCCCCCATCCCGGTGGTGAGCAGCGAGCGCAGCGACGGCGCGCCCGAGCGGCTCGATTATGCCGCGCTTCCCAACGAGGACCGGGCCGAGCTCGCCGCCCATTTCTCCTCCTATCTCGGCGCGCGTCCGGCGGCCTCGCTCCCCTATCCCGGCACGCCGCTCGACCCGACGATCAACGCGCTGGGCGAGAAGTTCAGCACCGACGTCGACCGCGGCCGCCTCTTTCTCGTCGCGCAATTCGTCCAGCAGGTGGTCGTCGAGCTCGGCGGGCTCGAGGCGAAGCCGTCGGCGCGGCAGCTGATGAACTTGCTGGACGGGATCGTGCTTCCCCTGCCCGGCAACCGAGCCACCACCGCCGCCCGCTTCGTGCGCGAGGCATCGCCGATCCTGCTCGAGGCCCAGCCCAATGCGGGCGGCGTGCTGATGCCGCTGTCCTGGCCGCGGGTCGACGAGGCGACCGGCACGCGGTTGTTCGAGTCCGCCCTCGCCTGCCTCTCCGACCAGCACGCCCGCCTCACCGCCGCGCCGGGCAAGTTCGATGGCCGCGACGACCTCTTCCAGGTCCGCGCCTTCGTGCGGGTCGCCGGCCACGACGGCTGCCCGGACACCCTGGTCTGGTCCGACCCTGCGAGCGAGCCCTTCCGCATCCTGCCCTGGTGGGACGGCGACGGCCCGCCGATCCGCATCGCCCTCCCGGACCTCTCGCAGATCGGCAAGGTCAAGCCGAGCGTCGCCTTCGAGATGCCGCCCGCGCTCGCCAATCTGCTCGCCAAGGACCCGAAGCAGCTCAAGGACGGCGGCGGCGACACGTCGGGGCTGCAGCTCGGCTGGCTGTGCAGCTTCTCGATCCCGATCATCACGCTGTGCGCCTTCATCGTCCTCAACATCTTCCTCGGGCTGTTCGACCTCGTGCTGAGGTGGATGATCCTGCTCAAGATCTGCATCCCTATTCCGGTGAAGAAGTGATGGCGGGCCCGGTCCTCTCCTCCTCGCGCGCGCCGGCCGCCCGGCCGCCGCTCTGCTGGCCGCTGCTGCCGGTCCCGGACGCCGACGGACGGCTGCTCTTCCCGGACCTCGAAACGTCGATCCGGCAGCGGATCGAGACCGTGCTGCGCACCAGCCCCGGCGAGCAGTTGATGCGGCCGGGCTTCGGCGGCGGGCTCGAGCGGCTGATCCACCAGCCCAACACCGTCGAGACGCGGGCGCGGACCCAGGAGGCGCTGGTCCAGCACGTCAGGACCTACGAGCCGCGTATCCTGCTCGACCGGGTCGAGGTGAAGGCCGGGGACGACCCGCGCGAGCTGCTCGTCACCATCGCCTACCGAATCCGCGCGACCGGCGCCGCCGGCGCCGTCTCCGCCCGAGTTCCGGTGGGAGCCGCCTGATGCCGATCCGTCCGCCCGCCCTCGACGACCGCTCGTTCGACGACCTCGTCGCCGATCTCGTCCGCCGCATCCCCGCCCACACGCCCGAATGGACCGACGCGCGCGAAGGCGATCCGGGGCGCACGCTCATCGACCTGTTCGCTTGGCTCGGCGACACCATCCTGTACCGCGCCAACCTCATCCCCGAGCGCCAGCGGCTCGCCTTCCTGCGGCTGCTCGGCCAGCAGATGCGGCCGGCGCTGCCGGCGCGGGGGCTGATCCAGGTGTCGATCGACAACCCGGCCGTCACCGATCCGGTGACGCTGCCGGCGCGGTCCGCCATCGCCAAGCCGGTGTGGTTCGAGACGGAGACCGAGCTCAGTATCGAGCCGGTCGAGAGCCGCGCGTTCCTGAAGCGGCGGCCGACGACGGCGGAAGCGTTGCAGCTGCGCGACCTGCTGTTCGATCTCCAGCAGCTTTACGGGGTCTCCTCGGGCAACGGCTACGTCGCCACCCCCGCCTTCGTGGGAGGCGCCGCCGAACCCGAGGGCCGCGACTTCGTCGCCGATTCGATCGACCACTGCCTGTGGCTGGCTCTGCTCGCGCCGACGCCGGAGCCGGCGACGGTGGCGGCGGTGGCGAAAACGCTCGGCGGCGGGACGTCGAACCGCCGCGTGGCGCTCTCCGTGGGCCTCGTCCCCGCCTTCGACGCGCCGGCGCCCCTCGAGGCGGTGACCGCCCGCGCGCCGATTCCCTATGCCTGGGAAATCTGCACCGGGCGCGGCGCGGGCGACGAATATCTGCCGCTCGAGCTGCTCGCGGACGGCACCGGCGGGCTCGCCCGCGCCGGCATCTGCCGGCTGCTGCTCCCGGGCGCGGACGATTTCGGCGTGCCCGGCAACGACGTCGTGCGCGACTATCGCGCCGGCACCGGCGGACGGCCGCCCCGAATCGACGATCCGGTGACGGCGGCGCGGCTCGTCGCCTGGCTCCGCCTGCGGCCGCTGCCGGAAGCGAAGCTCAGCTCGTTCAAGCTCGCCTGGGCCGGCGTCAACGCGGTCGCGATCGAGCAGCGCCGCACCCTCGGCCGCCAACAGATCGGCCGCGGTACCGGCGCCTCGGGCCAGTCACTCCCGCTCGGCACCGCCGGCGTCGACCCGGCGACTCTGATCGTCGAGGTCGAGGAGGAAGAGGGGCTGCGCGCCTGGCGGCAGGTCGGCGACGTCGCCGCCGCGGCGCGGGGCGAGCGGGTCTACAGCCTCGACAGCGAGGCTGGGACGATCGCGTTCGGCGACGGGGTGCGCGGCGCGGTGCCGCAGCCCGGCCGGGCGATCCAGGTCGCCTACATGCGGGCCGGCGGCGGCGTGGCCGGCAACCTTGCCCCCGGGGCCATCCGTGCCGTCGAGGCGCCCGCCGGGGCCCCGAAGCTCAAGGTGCTGCAGCCCCTCCCGACCACCGGCGGCGTCGACGCCGAGGCGCTCGCCGATGCCGAGGCGCGCATTCCCGCCGCGATCCGCAACGGCAGCCGTGCCGTCACCCGCGGCGACGTCAGGGAGCTGGCGCTCCGCACCCCCGGCCTCGCCGTCGGCCGCGTCGAAGTGCTCGAGCGGTTCAAGCCGCAGCAGCGCCGTTTCGACATTCCGGGCGTCGTCTCGGTGATGGTGATCCCCGCCCGCGCCGGCACGCTGAAGCCGGCCCCGCGCGCCGACCGGCCGATGCTCGAGACCGTCTACGGCTGGCTCGACCAGCGCCGGCCCCTCGCCACCGAATTGTACGTGATCGCGCCCGATTACGTGCCGATCGGCGTCTCCGCCGCGGTCGAGCTCAGCGACCCCGACCAGCGCGACGCGGTGCTCGACCTCGTCTCCGACGCAATCCGCCTGCATCTCTGGCCGCTCGCGCCGGGCGGGCCGGACGGGCAGGGCTGGCCGCTCGGCCGCGCCGTCGATGATCGGCTGATCGAGACGGCGGTGGCGCGGGTGCCCGGGGTGCGCACCGTGGCGCCGGTGCGGCTGTTCACCCGCCGGCCCGGCGGGGCGGGCGGCTGGGTGCCGGTGGCGGAGGCGAACGGCCGCCGCACCATCGCGGTCCAGCCGTGGCAGCTTCCGGAGCTCGCCATGCTCGCCGTCGGGGTCGGCGCAGATGCCGCGGCGAGCCTGCCGCCCGGGGGGGCGGGCGACGGCGGCCTCGCCATTCCGGTCGTGCCGGAGCTCTGCTGATGGACGTCAACGGCCTCCCCTTCTGGCAGATCGCCGGCCGCGCCGCCTTCGGCCTGTCGCCGGCGAGCGCCCCGCCCAACGTCGCCACCGGCCTCCACTTCAAGGACGAGGCCGGCCATGTCCTCCTCGCGCGGGCGCTGGAGGCGCCGGCGATCGCCGAGGACGAGACCTTCGCCCGACTCCTCGCGGCCGCGCCGTCGCCGGTGGCGGACGGCATGGGCGGCGTCGCCTGGTGGGACGCGGGCGAGCGGCAGCTCAAGGCGTCCGGCTTCCTGCCCGGGGCGGTCGACCTCCCGCTCCCCGTGCCGGACCCGCCGAGCGTCGTCGCGCCGACCGATTTCGCGCTGGGGCCGGACTCGGTCCTCTACGCCGCCCGCGACGGCGCCGTGGTGATGAAGGATCTGCGCGGCCGATGGCCCGCCGGCGAGGCGAAGCGCGACGGCTTCCGCGCCGACCTCGTCGCGCCGCGGGCCGCGGGCGGCGCCTGGGCTTTCGACAAGACGACCCGCCGCCTCGCCCGTGTCGCCGGGCGCCCGCTCCGCGTCCAGGGGCTGTCGGAGCCGGAGCCGAGCCGCTTCGCGCCGGTCGACCCGAACCGCGACCCGCCCCGCCTGATCCTCGCGCGCGGCGGCCGGCTGCCGGCGCGGTTCGACGCCGTCGCCCTCGCCGCCTCGCTGCGGGGGCGGCTCGCTCTCCTTGCCTGGGAAGCCGGTGCCGACGCCGCCTTGTTCACGCTCGAGGAAGCGGGGCTCGTGCTCCGTTTCCGGCTCGCCGGGCTGCGCTTCCCGGTCTCGGTGGCGTGGATCGGCGAGGCGGAGGCGGCAGTCCTGGCGACCGACGGCAAGACGCTCGCGCCGCAGGCCTTCGTCTACCCGTTGGACCTCGCGCCCCAGGCCGACGCCCACCTTCTGCCGGACGGACGGGTCCACCCGCTGATCGGCGCCCTGCCCGGCAAGTTCTGCAATGCCCCGGCGCCGCAGCCGCTCTACCGCGCCGGCGAATCCCTGCTGCCGCTGCGCGGCCTCTCCGGCGGTCGTTACGGCCGGGAGGGGACCGTGCTCGTCGGACCGATCGACAGCGGCATGGTCGGCTGCGTCTGGCATCGCCTCTACGTCGAGGCGGCGGTGCCGGCGCACGGGACGATCGAGATCGCCGCGTGCGCCCGCGACGATCGCGCGGTGCCGCCGCTGCCCGGCGCGAAGGATGCGCCCGACTGGGCGCCGCACCGCGTCGGGGCCGCGCCGCAACCCGACGGCGTGCCCCGCGCCGCCTGGTGCGACGCCCCCTCGGAAATTGCCTTCGCGCCGCCGCTGCTCGCCTGCGCGCCCCAGGCGGACCGGGCCGGGCTGTTCACGCTCCTCCTCCAGCGCGGCGGGACGAAGGTACGGCGCGTCACCGGCCGTTACCTCTGGCTCCATGTCCGGCTCACCGGCGACAGTCAGGCGTCGCCGGAGCTGGCCGCGATGCGCGCCTATGCCCGGCGCTTCTCCTACCGCGACCGCTACCTCCCCGCTTTCTATCGCGAGCCGCTCGGCGGGAGCGACGCGCTCGCCCCGGGCGCCGCCACTCCGCACGACTTCATGGAACGCTTCCTCGGGCTGTTCGAGGGTGCACTCACCGAGGCCGAAGGGAGGATCGCCCGCGCCTTCCTGCTGACCGATCCGGCCGCGGCGCCGGACGCGGCCCTGCCGTGGCTAGGCCAGTGGATCGGGGTCGCCGCCCAGCCGCACGACAGCCCCGCCCGCCTGCGCCAGGCCCTCCTCGCGGCGCCCTACACGGCGGGATTGAACGGCACGCTCGGCGGCCTCGCCGCCGCGCTCGAGCTGGCGACGGGAGGCCTGTTCGTCACCGGCGGCACCGCCGCGCCCGGCCACACGCCGCCGCGCCCCGGAACCGCCGCCCTCGCCCGCATGGGCGGCGCGACGCTGCGTGCGCTGGCGCTGGGCGCCGACACGTCGGGAGCGCTTGCCCTCCTCGCCGGCGGCGCGGTGACGCGCGGCGACATCGTCATCGTCGAAGGCTTCCGCCTGCGCCGCACCTTCGCCACCATTCTCGGCGCCGACCTGTCCGACGAGCAGGACCCGCTCACCCTCGGCCTGTCGGCGTCCGGCAACAGCTTCGTCGGCGACACCCTGATCCTCGGCGACCAGGCCCGCGACGAGCTGTTCGCCCTCTATCGGCCCGAGATCGACCGCGGCCGCGCCGACACCGAGGCGGTCATCCGCTTCTACGCCCGCCTCGCCCACAGCGTCCTGATCCTCGTCCGCGGCATCGACGATCCCGCCGAGATGCGCCGGCTCCAGGATGTCGTTGCGGAGGCGATTCCCGCCCATGTCGAGCCCCATCTGCTGCAGGCGCGCGATCCGCTCATCGTCGGCGCCTCCGCCCTGGTCGGCGTCGATTCCTGGCTCGGCGAGACGGCGCCGATACGGCCCGTCCGGGTAGGCCGGACGGTCGTCGGGCGCGGCGACCAGGTGATGGGCTCCGGCGGTCTCGACCCGCGCGCCGACGGCCCGGCGGCCGCGCGTCCCATCGCCCGCGCCGACGGTCCGCCCCAGGCCTGGAGCGGCACCGGCTTCACCATCAGCGCGCTCCGCTCGCGCGCCGCCGAGGGGCGGCGGGTCGAGCGCCACATCTGGACCTGGGAGTGACGGCGATGGCCGCGAAGGAGACGAACCATGGCTGAGTTCAAGGTCAACGTGCCGGTGGTCCAGGCGGACCCGACGGTCACCGTCGACGTCACCGCCGCCAACCCGCTGCCGCTCGGCAAGCACATGTTCCAGCTGGTTGTGGTCGACGATTCCGGTAACATCTCCGACCCCGCCTTCCTGTCGGTGACCATCGTCGACACGGAGAAGCCGACGGCGGTGCTCGAGGTGGTCGACCGGGCGGGCAAGGTGCTCGACGCCAAGGTGCCGTTCGGTCAGCCCTTCATCCTCTCCGGCATCCACTCGACCGACAACCCGCCGGGCAAGGTCAAGGAATATCGCTTCACTTTGCTCGACCGGGGATGACGATGCCGGTGCTGACGCCTGGACAGCCCTTCGCGAGTGCCTCGCCGGCCTTGCTGGTCGAGAACCGGCTCGCCCCCGGCTCTTACCGGTTCGAGCTCGTCGTGGTCGACGATTCGGACAATGCGAGCGTCCCCGCGCAGCTCCTGGTCACCGTTCTGAACCCGCCGCCGCCGCCGCCACCGCCGAACCAACCGCCGCCGCCGCCGCCCCCCGGCGGGGGTCGCTTCGGCATCGACAAGACGGTCGTCCTCGATCCGAACCTCCTCAACCGTCTCCGCACCCGAACCAATGGATGAGCCCATGGCCAGCGCTCCCGCCCCGACCGTCCCCGATCCCCTTGCCGCCGCCGGGCTGCGCGCGGAGCGGGTCAATTACGCGACCGGCGTGCTCCTCCAGGCTGAGGATTTCCAGGACGAGCAGACCTATCATCGCGGCCGCCTCGCCATGGCGCTGCGCCACCTGGTCGGCTTCGGAACCATCGCGGGGCTGCGCGTCCGCGCGCCGGCCGAGAAGGACGCGCAGCTGGAGATCCACGTCGACCCGGGCCTTGCGCTGGACCGGCTGGGGCGGCTGATCCAGATCGACGAGCCCTATTGCCTCCGCCTCGCCCGCTGGTTCGCGGCGCAGGACACGGCGTTGCTGCGGTCCGCCATCCAGCGCAAGCCGCGCACGCCGCTCGACGTGGCGGTGGTCGCCGACGTCTTCCTCTCCGCCGCGGATTGCGGCCGCGGCAAGACGCCGAGCTTCGCCAGCGGTCCGTTCGACGCGCTCGACGCTCTCGTCCCCGCGCGCCTCGCCGAACAGCCCCAGCTCACCCTGGTGCCGCGCGCCGAGGGCGGGCCCGGGGACATCCCGTCCCCGGCCAATTTCTGGCCGGCCCCCAATGCCAAGGCCGAGGACAAGCTCGCGGCCGTGCTCGGCGCCTTCGACACCGGCGTCGCCGGCGGCGCCAATGACGGTCCGCAGCCGCTCCAGGAGCATGTCGAGGGCAACGATCTCAGCGCCGTCCTCCTCGCCCGCGTCGCGATCCCCGTCACCCTCGCCGCCGACGCGCCGACCGGCACCCGCCCGGTGCTCGACCTCACCAAGCGGACCCGCGTCGACAACGGCCTCAGGCCTTTCATCTACCTCCCCGGCAAGTGGCTCGGCCTCGCGCCCGCCGCCGCACCGCTCGTCGAACCCTAGAGGAATGCGTCCATGAACGACCTCTCCAGCCCCGCCGACCGCATCGCCATCGAGGTGATGGACGAAGCCGAGATCGCCCGCGCCGCCGGCCGCGCCGTCGACATGGTCGCCCGCGGGACCATCGAGGACCAGCTCTCCACGGGGCCGCTGATCCTCGACGGCCTGCGCAGCCGGCCGCGTTACTTCGACGGCCGCTTCCTCACCGGCGCCGACCTGACGCGCGACCAGGATTATGTCCGGCAGCGCCAGGCCGACATGGCGCGCGCCGCGGGCACCGGCATCATCGAGGGGCTCGAGGTCAGGACCATGCCGCTGGCGCGCGGCCAGACCATCCGCATCCAGCCGGGCCTCGGCCTCACTCCTTCGGGCGACCTCGTCATGGTCTCGACGGTGCGCGACGTGCCGCTGATGGACCTGCCCTCGACGCGCCAGCTCGACGCCGCGCTCGGCCTCAGCGAGGAGCCGCGCGTGCCGGTCGGCCGCCACACCGGCCTGTTCATCCTGGCGCTGCGCTCGGTCGAGTTCACGGCCAACCCGATCGCCTCCTATCCGCGGACGCTGAGCGGCCAGCGCACGTTCGAGGACGGCGACATCATCGAGGCGACCGCCGTCACGCTCATCCCCTACCCCGAGCATCGCGGCTCGGCGAACCTCGGCGAGGCGCGGCGCCACGCCGCGCGCGACATCTTCCTGCAGCGCGGCGGCGGGCGCGGCGTCCCGCAGGACGCGCTGCCGCTGGCGATGATCGCCCTCGAGCGCGGCGCCGTCCGCTGGATCGACGTCGACATGGTCCGCCGCCGCAGCGCCGGCAGCGCCGTCGTCGACGCCGGCTTCGCGGCCCGGCCCCGCAGCCTCGCCGAAGCCCATATCGCCCAGCATCGGGCGCATCTCGTCGACCTGCTCGTCGACATGCAGGCGCGGGGGCCGGCGCCGGTCTTCCCGGCGGCCCGGCAGTTCGGGCTGCTCCCGCCCGCCGGCCAGATGCCGGCGGCCGCCGTGCAGCCGGACCCGCTGGGCTTCCGGCAGATCTACTTCCCGCCGACCGTGGCCGTGGACCTCGCCTTCGTCCCGACCGACGAGATCGGGGCGGTCGTCGAGGAGTCGCTCGCGCTGCCGCCGGTCGACCTCGACGCCGGCGCGGACGCGCTGCAGGGGACCGGGATCCTGATCCTCGTGCCGGTCACGCGCGCGCGCTACCAGCGCTTCGCGGCCTCGCTGCCGGGAGACACCATGCCCGTGCCGGCCAATCCCGGCGCGCCGGGCGCGCAGCCCGCCCTCGACCTCCTCGCCCGCATCTCCGACCGCCGCATCAAGGCGGCCGAGGCGGCGGAGCGCGACGCCGAGGCGCAGCGCCAGGCCGACGCCGAAGCGCTGAAGACCAATGCCTGGCACGCCGCATTCCAGGAAGCGGTCGCGGCGCTCCCCCACGGCGAGGGGCAGCCGCCGCTGGTCTGGTACAGCCGCCGGCGCGCCGTCGCCTATCGCAGCCGTGGCATCGGCGCGGCCGTGGCGCTCGCCGGCGACGACATCGTCACCGGCAACATCGTCGCCGCCAATCTCGACCGGCTCGGCCTCACCAAGCGGGTCGCGGCGGTCGACGGGAAGGCGACCCCGCAGGCGGCGGCGCGGGCGCTCGCGTTGCTGGGCGCGCCGCAGGTCGCGGAGTCGGACATCCTCACGGCGGCGGTGGTCAGCGATCTCGAGCGCGCCGCCGCCCCCGAAGCCACGGCGGCGCCCGCCACCCTCCCTGCGGGCAATACCGGCATCGTCCCGCCCAGCCTTGCGGCGGCGCGGATCGGCCTCACCCGCATCGCGCTGGCGACGGCGCTCGGCGCCTCCACCGCCGGCCGCGAGGACACGCCGCTCGGGCTCAGCACCGCCGAGGTGCTCGACATCGCCGAGGATTATTCCGGCCCGCATCTCGGCGAGGGCCTCGCTCGGGCCCGCCAGTCCCTCGGCAAGGACTGGCCGAGCGTCAAGGACGCAGTGTGGCTCGGCGGCACCGGCCGGGCGCTCGACCTCGACGCGGCCTTCCGCGCCATACCCGGGGAGCAGGCGGACGATTTCGCCGCTCTTCTCAAGGACGCGGCCGGCAAACAGGACGCGGGCGCGCTTGATGCGCTCATCGGCAAGATGCGCTGAGGCGCAAGGGGAGAGGCCCGATGGAGGTCACCGGCAAGATCAGGCGGTCCTTCGCCGACGAGCATGTCCTCGCGGTCGACCCGCCGCTCCGTCCCGACGTTTCCGGCGTCTGGCGGCGTCGCATCCATGCCTTCGCCGGACGCGCCGTCTCGGACCGGGCGCTCACCGCGGAGCAGGACGTCCGCTCCGGCCTGCAGCGGCTGCGCGGGCTCGGCCTCGCTCCGGGCACCGTCGAGGGTCTGCAGATATTTCTCGACCGCAAGGCGATCGGCGCGGCGGCGGAGGCCGCTTATTTCGAGCTCGGCGCCGGGCTCGGCATCACCCGTTCCGGCGAGGACGTGACGCTCCCCGCCGGCCGCCGGCTCGCCTTCGGCGCGCTTCCGGTCATCCTCCGCGCCGACCAGGCCGATGCGCTCGCCGGCGGCAAGGCGCCGCCGCCCCTGCCCGCGCCGGGCGTCGGCGGGAGCGAGAGCGATGGCGACGGGGCCGGCATGGCCGCCCGCCTCCGCCCCGCCCTGCCGCGAGGGATGGGTCCCGTTCTGGCGGACATCGCGGCGAACAAGGCCGGTGCCGGCCTCGCCCGCGTCGCCGTTCTGCTCGCCCAACCGGTGACCGCCACCATCTCCGGCCGCGCGCCGGACCCGTGCGGGCCCGATCCCCGCGACGATCCCTATGCCGACCTGCGCCGCGTCGACGGCTGCCGCCTCGCCCTCTACCTCTGGCCCTCGGAAATGGCCGCGATCGGCGACGGCCCCGATTACAGCATGCCGCCGGACGACGACGCTTTGCGCAATCGCTTGGCCTACCGAGTCTTCGACAATGAGAAGATTCAGATGGCGGGCGAGATGCACCCGTGGGAGGAATGGGGCTTACCCCTCGGCCTCGTCGCCTTCGACGACGGCTGGAAGCTGAGATTCGTCGACCGCGCCGCCGTCGCCCGCATCGGCGGCACCCACCGCGGCGCCGGCGCGCCCGTGCCGCTCAGCGGCGAGCCGCGGCTGTGGCAGGCGCGGATCGACCAGTTCGTCGGCCAGCTGATCGACATGAAGGATCTCGACGAAGCGTCTCTCCGCACGGCGTTCCTGCGCCTGCCGCCGGTCGGCCTGCTCCCGAAGGCGATGTTCGACCCGCTGCTGCGCCGCCAGCATTTCTTCCCCGGCAGCTACGCCGTCTCGGCGGTGCCGATCCCGCGCAGCAACGTCGAACTCGCCGTGCGCGAGGCGGCGCCGCTCGCCAGCTTCAACCGCGGCGCGCCGGACCTCGTGGACCTGCTCGTGCCGGTGCCGGACAGCGCCTACGATCCGCGGCTGCTCCAGACCGAGGTGGAGGATCCGCGCTTCGTCCAGGCGATCAAGGCCGCGCGGGCCGACCGCGCCGGCTGGCTGGTGCGGCGCGAGGCGGCAAGGCGGCGTTACGACCGGCTGCTCGAAAGCGTCTCCGGCATCGCCGTCGGCTGGCCCGACCGCGACCTCCCGCTCGACGAGATCAGCCCGCCGCCGCGCACCGCAACGCCGGTCGACGTCACGCGCACCCGCCGCTTCGACGAGCAGAGCGCGTCCCGCACCCACGCGATCATGGGCGCGCATGCCAGCCTGCCGGTCGCCGCCGGGGATACTTTGTGGTTCTGGGTCCGCATCCACTCGAACGCGCAGATGACCGGCCTCGCGCTCCGCGTCGGCCGCGGCACCGGCACGGCGCCGGACAAGGGCGACGTCTATGGCGGCGTCTATTGGGGCGCGCCGGACGTCACCCCGCTCGCCGGCGACACCGGCGCGCGCAAGATGGGCGAGCTTCCGGAAGCCGGCGTCTGGCAGCGCCTCGAAATCCCCGCCTCGAATGCCTGGATGGCGGATGGCGGCGGCCTCGACGGCTTCGCGATCAACGCGGTCGAGTTCACGCAGCGGGGCGGCCAGGTCGAATGGGGCTCGTTCGGCAAGCGCGACGCCACGGGCATGACCTATACCTACATCGCCGACGACGCGCCGGCCGGGGCCGCGCTCAGCGTCTCTGGGCAGAAGGACGCCGGCTGGCCGTGGGCGCCGGTGGCCGGGCGCGAGGACGTCGCCGTCCCCGCCTTCGGCACGATCGAAGACAAGGGCGTCCGCCGCGCCGGCGCGCTCGACGACTTTCGCGCGCAATGGACCCAGCCCTTCCTCGCCGACGAGCTCGCCCGCGTCGACGACGACGGCCTCGCCGCCTTCTGCCAGCATGTCGACGCCCGCCTCAAGGCGACGAACGACGCGATCGACCTGGGTTTCGTGCGCGCCCGCGCCGATATCTACCGCGTCCGCCAGATCATGCTGGGCGCCGACGCCGCCTCGCGCCTCGTCACCTCGCCCTCCCTCGCCGATCTCGCCGTCCGCGACGAAGGGGCGCGCGCGACCGCCAAGGGCATCGCCGACTTCCTGCTCGACGCCAAGGCGCGCGACACCAAGCCGGTGCCGCCCGCGCCCGCGGCGCCGCCGGTCTTTGCGGTGCCCGCGCCGCCGCCGCGCGTCGCCGCGCCGAGCCGCGTCTTCCAGCCGCAATTCATGACGCTCAACATGACGGGGCCCTCGGTGCTCCGGCCGATTTCGCAGCCGGCGCCGCCGGCGCGGACGTTGGTGCGTACACCCCTGATCGCCACGGCCGTGCAGACCCAGGCCGTTCTCCCGGGGGTGCGGTCGCTGCCCCTGACGGTGATGCCGGCGATCCTGCCGGCGACGATCGTCCGGCCGGTCCAGGCGCCGGCGCTGTCCGTCAACGCCTCCCAGCTCGCGCTCGACCGCTTCGGCCGCCGCGACATCCAGGCGCAGCTGCCGATCGCCGGTCTCGTCGAACGCACCGTCAGCGTCGCGGAGCGCCTGACGCCGTCCGCCGCCGTCCAGGCGCTCAATTATGCGATCGCGAGCAAGGCGGCGATCCTCGACACGCTCGGCCGCCTCTCCGGCGCCGACGGCGGCCGTCCCGCAGGGGTCGCGCTCGGCGACCTCCTCGTCCCCGGCTTCCAGAAGCGCGGCGCGGCGGCGGGCGACACCACGTTGCCGACGCTGGCGCAACTGCTGGAGGATCGCGCCAAGCCGATCTCCGCGCAGGTCTGGATCGACGCCGACCAGATCCCGGACCAGCAGGACAAGCACGAATCCGATTATTTCACCAACGCCGTCCAGGCGATCGACAACAGCATCGCCCTGATGCGGCTGGTCGAGGGCCGCGTCGCCCTGTTCGACCAGCTCGGCCAGAGCCTGCGCGACCTGCGCGCCGCGATCGACGCCAGCGCGGACGAGGCGGCCGCGTGGCTGCGCCAGGTCGCGGTCGAGCTCGAGGAGGCGCGGCACGACCTCGCCACGGCCGAGCGGCTGCGCGCGGAGGAGGATGCCCGCGTCGCGGCGGTCAACGCGCGGCGCGCGGCGATCCTCGACAGCCAGGTCGACGCGATCGTCTGGCGCCGGGTGCGCACCGCCGGGACCGCCCGCCCGGGACCCACGATGGAGGTGGCCTCGGGGCTCGCCGTCGATCCGGTCGTCGCCTGCCGCCGCGAGCATCCCGACGTGCCCGACGAGATCCTCGATTATGTCGAGCTGCTGCGCGAGGCGCCCGCCAAATGGTTCCCGGCGGTCGACGCCGCCGTGCTGCGAGTCGAGCGGCTCGAGGCGGCGCGGGCGGCGATCGCCCACATCGTCGAGCGCGCGGGCCGCGGCATCGTCCAGCCGCGCACCTTGCGGCTCCAGGTGACGCCGAAGCTGCTGCGCGGCGTGCAGACGGCGATGGGCGGCCAGCACCAGCATATCGCCGAGCAGCGCGCCGCCGTCGCCCAGGTCAATCTCGCCGGCCTCGCCGCTTTGTCGCTCGCCCAGGCGCACGTCCAGATCCGCGAGACGTCGAGCCTCGGCGATCTCATCTCGGCCCCGCACCGCCAGCCGGCGCTGGCGCGGCTCGCCCAGGACGAGATCGAGGGGATCGGCCAGATCGCCGGCTGCCTCCACGCCGGCTTCGCCGAGGTGCCGCCGGGGGTGCGGCTCGGCTGGGCCGAGACTCTGTCGGAGTTCGACCGACCCGCGCCTCTGCGCAACCTGGCGGGCCTGCCCGGCTGGGCGGAGCTGACGATGACGCTGCGCCGCACGCTGCAGGAGTTCGTCGACTGGCTGTTCGCCCGCATCGATCCGAGCCAGGCGACGGCGGTCGACGCGGTCAACGAGCTGGTCCGCATCTGCCTCCTGATGGCGGCGGACTCGCCGGTCGACCGGCTGATCCCCGCCCATCTCGTCGCGCCGGCGCCGGCCAAGATCGGCAGCCGCTTCCTCCTCGCGCTCGACATCACGCGGGTGCGGCGCGGCATGACCGCCGTCGTGCGCGATGCCGGCGACCGCATCGTCTCCCGGGCGATCGTCGACGATATCATCGACGCGCATGCGGCGCTGGTGATCACGCACAACCTCGCCAACGTCGCGACGATTTCGGCCGACATGCGCTTCCACCTCGTCAGCGGCCTCGGCTGAGATGGCGGACGTCGCGGTCCGGCGGCTGCGGGTGACGGGGCCGGCGGCCCGGCGAGCGCTTGCCGCCTTCCGCATCGAGGACGGCTGCCGCACCGCCATTCCCGACGAGGAGAGGCTCGTCCTCCTCCGTCGCCTGCGCCTTCCGCCCGATGCGACGGCGGCGCATCCGCGGCGGCGGGAGCGCGCGATCGGCGCCGCGTGGCGGAGCGCGACCGCCGGCGCGCGCCACGGCTCCGCCGACCGCGCGGCCGAGAGCGACTGCGTCTGGTTCGCGAGTCGCGAAGAGGCGCGGCGCCTGCTCCTCGCCTTGCTGCTGGCCGGCCGCGTCCCGCAGGGCTGGTTCTGGCGCCTGGCGGTGCCGGAGTGGGGCGGAGCGCCGCTCGCACCCTATGTGCGCACGCTCATGCGCGAGGCGCTGCGCACGGCGGACGCGCAGGCCCTGCCGCCCCTGGCGCTGCAGCTCGTCGAAGCGGGACGCGCGCAGCTTCTCGTCGAGGCGCTCGCCGAGGCGGGCGGCATGGGCTCCGGTCCAGGCGAAGCGGAATGGCGGCCGCGGCAGCCTCGGCCGTTGGCGCAGGTGCCCGCGGACGCCCGCTCCGACCCGCTCCCGGAAGGGTTCGTGGCTGCGCGGCTGGAGGCGCTTCGGGCGCGACTTCCGGACGTATTCCGCGCGGCGGTGGAGACGATCGCGCGTCGCCTCCCCAACGCGCCGCTTGCGCGCCGCCGGCTGATCGAGGCGGCGCTGCTGTGCGCCAGCCCCGACCTGCGGCTGGCGCCGGCGACGCTCGCGACCCTGGCCGAGGCCTATGCGTTTCGCTTGGACGCTCCGGGCAGTCGTCGGGCAGCACTCGCGAGCATCGCATCGTCGGTAACGCCGCCGCCGGCCAAACCGACGCCGGCGCCGTCCAGGCCCGCGCTTGCTGCGGACGATCGCGCCCACTCCCCCGCCCAGGCTGGTCCGGCCGCCGGATCGTCCAGCCGCGAGCCGGTCGTCGCCGAAGCGGGTTCCTTCCCGATCCCGGCGCCATGTGCCAGCGCGTTCAGCGCCGCCGCCGGCCTCTGGCTGGTCCTGCCGGCGCTGATCCGGCTCGGCTGGCGCGATTGGCTGCTCGCGCGGCCGGCGCTGATCGGCACCGACCCCGGGCGCACTTTGCTGGCCGCGATCGCGGCGCATCACCGCGTCGCCTGGTCCGACCCGGCGCTGGCGCCGCTCGGCTTCGACAACCCGCCGCCGATGCCGGCCTGGGCCGAGGCGTGGCGGCGTGCGCTGTCTCGCCACCTGCGCCGGACGAGCCGGCTCAGCCTGCACGCGCTGGTCTGGAGGAGCGGCCGCATCGCCTGCGACGAGGAGCGGCTGGTCGTGGGTTTCCCCATCACCGCCATCGACCTCAGGCTGCGGCGGCGCGCGCTCGACGCCGATCCCGGCTGGGTCGACTGGCTCGGCCTCTCCGTCCGCTATCGTTTCGGCGGGGAGAGCGACCGGTGAACGCGCCGTTCGCGCCGCCGCTGGAGAGCCTGCGCGGCCTCGCCCTCGCGGCGCTCCGCGCGCTGTGCGACCAAGGGGCGATGCCGCCGCTGCCGGCCGACGGGCTGCACCTGCGCGATCCCCCGCCGGAAGAAGCGCGGCTGATCGCCCTCGCCGCGGAATTCGGCCTGAGCGGGGGCGAGCTGCTCGCTGCCGCCCTCTGCCTCGCGGTCGAAACCGATCCGCAGGCGGCGCGGCTGGTCGCGGCCGCGCAGGCGCCGGTGGGCGGGGCGCGACCGCTCGCCGGCCTGCTCGCGACCTTGTTCGCCGCCGCCGGGCTGGACACGATCGGCCTCGTCAGCGGCCCGGCGTGCCGGGCCGGGCTGCTCGTCCTCGGCGACGAGGCGCAGCCGCTTCCCGAGCGGTCCGTGGCGATGCCCCCCGCCGTCGTCGCCGCCCTGTGCGGACGCAGCCTCGCGCCCGACGGCGTCACGATCCTCGCCGAACCCTATGTGCGCCTCCCCGAGCGGCTCCTCGCCGAGGCGCGGCTGTGGGCGGAGCGGCTGGCCGCCGGCGACGGCGTCGCCGCGCTGGTGATCCGCACCGCCTGCGCCGCCGAAGCCGAGGCGACGGCCGTCGCCGTGGCCGCCGCGCTGGACCGCAAGGCCGCCGACCTCGGCGTGGCCACCCTTGCCGCGCACGGCTGCTGGCTCGCGGCGGCGGGCATGGTTCCCCTGATCCGGGCAAGCCTCGGCCCCGGCGATACGCTGCGCCTCGCCGCACCCTCGCCATGGCGCGGCGCGATGCTCGTCCTCGCGGGGGGCGAGGGGGTCGTCGAGGCGCCCTTCCCGGTGCTCGACTGGCCGCTCGCCCTTCCGTCCGAGCAGGAACGCGCGGATCTCTGGCGCCGCGCCGGGCTCGCCCAAGCCGCGGCGGTCCGCGCCGCCGCCACCTACCGCCAGGGTGCCGGCCGCATTGCCGAAATCGCCGCGCGGCTGCCATTACCGGAGCCGGGCCGCGAGGCGGACGACTGGCAGCGGCTGGCGACCGCCGTCGACTCGGGCACCGGCCGCCTCGACACGCTCGCCCGCCGCTCGCGCGCCACGGTCGGGCGCCGCGATCTCGTCCTGCCGGGCGCGCTCGGCGACCAGCTCGACCTCCTCGTCCGCCGCATCGCCGATCGGGGCGGCCTGGCCGACGATCTCGGCGCCGCGCTGCGCGCCCGCTACCGCCCCGGCGTGCGCGCCCTCTTCACCGGCGAATCGGGCACCGGCAAGACCCTCGCCGCCCACCTGATCGCCTGCGAGACCGGCCTGCCGCTCTACCGCGTCGACCTCGCGGCGATGACCAGCAAGTGGATCGGCGAGACCGAAAAGAACGTCTCGACGGTGCTCGACGCGGCCCAGCATGCCGACGTCGTCTTGTTCTTCGACGAGGCCGATTCGCTGTTCGGCGCGCGCACCGACGTCGCCGACTCGCACGACCGCTTCGCCAATGCCCAGACCAACTACCTCCTCCAGCGGATCGAGGATTTCGAAGGCGTCGCCATCCTCGCCACCAACAGCCGCGACCGGTTCGACCCGGCGTTCGCGCGGCGGCTCGACTTCATCCTGTCCTTTCCGCTTCCCGACGCCGCCGCGCGCCGGGCCTTGTGGTGCGCGCACCTGGGCGAGGCGCACGCGCTCGCGCCGGCCGAGCTCGACGCGCTCGCCCTCTCGCTCGACCTCGCCGGCGGGCATATCCGCAACATCGTGCTGGCGGCGGCGGTGCGGGCGCGAAGCGCGGGGCGGCCGCTCGCCTTCGCCGACCTCGCCGCCGCGGCCGCCGAGGAATATGCGAAGCTCGGCCGGTCGCCGCCGCCGCTCGCACCGTGAGCGTCGGCGCGCTGCAGCGGCGCGAGGAGGCGACGCCGGACCAGCAAGCCGGCCCGCGCCGCGATGCCACCCCCGCCCGGCGGGTCGGCGGCGGCACGCCGGCCTATCTGAAGCCGCCTTCGAAGCCGGTGAGCCCGCCCGACCCGCCGAAGGATAAGCAGGCCCCCATCAAGAAGGACGGGGCCGCGTCGGACGCCGGCAAGGACAAGAAGGACGACGACAAGAAGGCCCAGGCCGCCGCGCGCGCGCGGGCCGCGGGGGGCGCCGCCGACGAGCAGCGCAAGCAGGGCGAGAAGCCGCCCGCGCGCGGCGGCGGCGGCAAGGGCGGCGCCGAGAAGGAGGAGCGCGAGGGCGGCAAGGTCGCCGAGCTGGTCTTCACCCACCAGCCGCTCGAGCCGGTCACCGGCACGGCCTCGCTCGACCGTGAGGCGCTCCGGATCCTCGTCGACATCCCCGCTTTCGCGGCGCCGCTCACCCTCCCCTTCGCCCCGAAGCGGGACGAGAAGGCCGGCGGCGGCGGCGCGGCCCCCGTGGGCGACTATCGCGCGCTGTTCGCCGACGCGGCCGCGGCGAGCCTCGCCCTCTATCGCGATCTGGGCGACGCCGCCCGCCGCATCGCCGGCGAAGCCGAGGCGCTCGCCGGGGACCTGGCCTCGCGCCATGCCGCCAGCCTCAACGCGAGCCTCGTCCGCCTCGACGACGACCTCGCCAATGCCCGCGGCCGCCTCGCCGTCGGTCGCGACGCGACGCTGCGGCGGCTCCACGACGGCGCCGGGGTCGCTCGCTCGAAAGTGTGGGCCGCGACCGAATCCTCGCTCGGGCAGCTCGACAGCCTCTACCACAAATATCTCGGCGCGATGGGCAAGCCCTGGCAGACGCGCGCTGCGGTCGAGAAGACGTCGCACAGCGCCGCGAGCCGGCTCGGCAAGGCCAAGGACGGCGCGCTCGCCTCGCTGAACAAGCTCAAGACCGATCCCAAGCCGCTGCACGGCGACAGCGGCCCGTGGAAGGACCCGATCGACGAAGCGGTCGACGCGAAGCTGCCGCAGAAGGTCGACTTCGAGGTCAAGGCGCTCACCCAGCAGTTCGACGGGGCGCTCAAGCCGTTGCAGGCGTTCGACGCGTGCCTGCCGTGCAAGATGAACCAGGCTTTCGCGGACCTGCAGGGCCGGGTCACCCGCGTCCATGTCGCGGGGCCGCAGGCGGTGCGCGCGGCGCGCGACGCCGGCCTCACGTCGATCGCCAATACCGAGGTGCAGGTCGAGGACCTGGTGCAGCGCAGCGTCGCCAACACCGACGACAATCTCGTCCGCCAGCACGACATGGCCCGCGCCCGCCATGCCGAGGGCGCCCGCGCCAGCCTCGCCGGCGAGCGGGCGCGGCTCGAGGCGGCGACGCGGATGCAGGTGCGCACGCTCGCCGCCCAGGCGGAAGCGCAGCCGCGGTCGCTGCAGGGCGTGGTCGACCGGCTGGGCGAGGCGAAGACGCGGACCGAATCGCAGTTCGCGCCGATGGTGGCGTCCTCGGCGGAGCGGCTGCGGGCCGGCACCAGCGGCACGGCGGCGCGGCAGCCCGGCACCGCGAAGCTGGCCGTTTCCCTCGCCCGGGCGAGCGTCGAGCAGCAGGCCGAGCGGGCCGGCGCCGCGACCGAGCGCGCGGTGGCCGAAGGCGGCCGCGGCGGCGAGGAGATGGTCTCGACCGCGACCGCGTCCAACGACGCGGAAGTCGACAAGGGGATCGTCGGCCTGGAGCCGGTGCCGGCTTCCGTCACCGATGCGACCGAGGCCTATCTCGACCCGACCGGCACCTCCTATCTCGGCGCGGCCAAGTCGCTCGGCGACCATGTCAACGGCCTCAAGACCGAGCTGGACGGCATCCTCGCCGGCGGCGGCGGCAAAGGCGGCGGCGAGGCGAAGGAGGGCGAGGAGGCCGGCGAGACCGAAGGCGGCGGCCAGGGGGACAAGGGCAAGGCGGCCGGACCCAAAGGCGCCCAGGCCGGCAAGCGGCCGCCCGACAAGGAAAAGCTCGCGGCGTCCCCGTCCTCGCCGAAGGCCGCGGCCACGCCGGCTTCGAAAAGACCTCCTGGCAAGGCCGGCGAGGGGGGCGGCGCGGCCGACGCGAAGGCGGGCGGCTGCGGCGATTGCGCCGGGGACAAGGGCAAGGGCAAGGACGCGGGCAAGGGGGGCGCCGATGCCGCGCCGGCGGGCAAGGGCGACGCGGCCGGCAAGGGCGGCGGCGCGGACGGCAAGGGCGCCGCGGCGCCGGCCAAGGCTCCCGCGCCGGGCGGTGGCGACAAGGCTCCCGCCGGCAAGAAGGCCGACGCCAAAGCGCCGACTTCGGCTGCGGACAAGCCCAGGAGCGTCGAGGAGCTGATCACGCTCGGCGAGGACATCGCCAAGGACCCGCTCGCGCACGAGCCGCTCAAGGCCTGGCGCGAATCCTCGCACAAGGCGGTCATCGCCAATCTCGAGCCCCGGGCGAAGGGGATCGACACCGAGCTGAGCTCGTTCATCGTCAGCTGCGAAAAGGTGGTCACCGCCACCCACGGCCTGACGGCGCGCCAGGGCAACGCCTTCCGCCATTACGACACGATGCGCGGCAGCTACGGCTCGCTCGACGAGCGGATCGACGACCGCCTCTGGTATCACAGCACCTCGTGGCGCTCGACCAAATATGCGAGCATCGACGCCGCGATCGCCAATCTCAACGGCCGCAACGGCGAAGCGGCCTTCAAGGAGCTGATCGCCTCCTTCGTCGGCAGCGACCAGATCCAGCGCGCGGAGCAGGCGCTGCTCGCTTTGTCCCCCGCCGAGCTCGCCAACATGCGCAAGGCGCACAAGAGCGAGCTGCAGAAGATGGCCGCCGACCTCGACGGCGCCGACCGCAAGCGGTTCGAGGCTTTGGTCGGGCTCGGCGAATACGATCCGGGAGACGATAGCAAGTTCGACCCGACCCAGTCGGCCGCCAATTACAACGCCCTGAAGCTCCAGGAAGACATCGCCAAGGGCCGCGCCACCGAGGGCGAGAAGGGCTGGAACGAGACCGGCGACAAGATCGCCACCGCCAGCAAGAGCGCCGGCGCGTCCCGCCTGTCCGGCAACGACGACCCGTTCGGCCTCGATACGCCCGACGTCGCCAAGGCCCAGTCCCAGCGCGAGTGGGAGAAGACCCAGATCGCCTACGGCAAGCTCGAGGGCGCGGTGAAGGGCGCCAAGAGCGACAGCGTCAGGATCGTCAACCAGAAGGGCCGCGAGGAAACCGACGCCGAGCGCAAGGACGAGACCGCCGACCGCAAGAGCGCGAAGTTCGTCGACGACGAGCAGCTCAAGGCGGCGCAGAAGGCGCTCGTCGACAAGGCCACGAAGACGATCGAGCATCACCACGTCGTCTACGTCGACGGCGTCGCGATGGAGTGGGACACGACCGACAAGGTCGGCGACGACCACAAATTGTGGATCCAGCGCATCGTCGAGACCGGCGCCGACTCCACCGCGACCAAGGCGGCGCGGCTCGCCATCGAGGTCAACAAGACCGGCAAGCCGGACCGCGACCGGCTCGATTCCTCGATGCATTTCGGCTCGGCCGACGCCGTCGAGGGCGGCCATTATGACGAGAAGGCCCGGGCAAAGGGCCTCGCCGCCGCCAAGGAGGACCAGGACAAGGTCCTCAAGCTCTACGCCCGCGACGAAGCGGTGCGCGCGGGCAAGGACCCCGACAGCGCCGAGCAGGATCCGGAGAAGATCCGCGCCGGCATCCAGGGCAAGCTCGCCGCGAAGTTCGGCGACGACAAGAAAGGCGCCGCCGATGCGCTCGCCATCACCGCGGCGCCAGGCAAGGACAATGCCGGTAAGGGCGCGCTCGCCGCGATGGAGCTCGCGATCTCCAAGGAGAACAAGGACATCGCGATCAAGCAGTTGCAGCGCATGGACGCCAAGGAGATCGAGAAGCTCAAGGAGGATTATCGCGCCGCCCACCCGCCGCCGCAGAAGGGGCTCGAGGAGCAGCTGGGCATCAACGGCAACCACTGGACCTGGGACAATTGGAACGGCGCCACCTTCAGCGGCGATGACGCCAACGCGATCGAGGTCGCCTTCATGGGCGTGCCGCAGAATCCGAAGGAGCGCGGCGAGGTCGCGCTCAGGATCATGCAGCAGCAGATCGACCAGGCCGGCTGGATGGGCAAGCTGCTCGCCAACGACGAGTGGAAGACGCTGAACCGGAATGCGCAGGCGCTGCGCGACCTGATGGGGGCCGGTGAGGGGCAGATCGACAGCCGCGGCCGGATCATCGCCAAGACCGACCCGCAGACCGGCAAGCCCCTCGCCTACGGCCATTTCACGGAGAACGGCGAGCTCGACGCCACCCACGCCGGCGACGGCGACGCCTTCGAACGGATGGTCGCCCTGTCACGGGTGTCGGCCGACAATTACACCCAGTCGGTCGAGAAGATCGCGACCTTCATCACCACGTCGCTCGTCGTCGTCGCGGCGATCGTCACCACCGTGCTGACCGGCGGCGCCGCCGCGTCGATCTGGATTCCCGTCCTCGTCACCGCCGCCGCCGGCGTCGTCGGCATGGGCGTCAACATGGCGATGAAGGGCGGTCGCTACGGGCGGGACGAGATGGTCCGCGACATCGTCTCGACGATCGTCCAGGCGGCGACCGCCGGCATCGGCGCGGCGGCCGGCGCGGGCCTGCGCGGCGGCAGCGCGGCCGTGAAGGGCCTCGCCGGATCGCTGCGGATGAGTGAAGCGAAGCTGGCAGAGATGGCCGGTAAGACGGTGGCGCTGCGCGCCCTCAGTCTCGGCGAGGAAGTCGCGATCGGCGCGGGCACCAGCGCGCTCGCCAGCGGCGCCACGACCGCACTCGATCCCGCCACCCGCCGCGGCGACAATTACTGGTCGGACGTGCTGCACGCCATCGGCCGCGGCGCCGCGGGCGGCGCCCTCGGGGCCGTCGGCGCGCGGCTCGGCAGCAAGGGCTTCGAGCTCGCCGCGCAGAAGCTGGGCGGCGGCGTGTCGCGCGCGGCGATGGCGGCCGCGCGCGCGGCCGGCAAGAGCGAGGCGGAGGTCGTCAAGGCCGGCGAGAAGGCGCTCGCCGAGCACATCGTCGTGGAAGTCGGGACTCGCGCCTTCGCCTCGGGAACCAGTGGCGCCCTCTCGCGCGGCGGCGAGATGCTCTACGACAAGGAGGTTCGCGGGCAGGAGACCGACTGGGGCGAAATCCTCCACGAAATGGGCGCGGCCGCATTCCAGAACTTCGTCCAGGGATTGGGCGAGGGCGTGGCGGATCGGGGGATGCGGGCGATGAGCGCCAGCCGCCGCGAGGAGCATGAATGGGTCCAGGCCCATCCCCACGATCCGCACGCACCGCCGCTCACGCGCGACGGCGACCCGGGCGCGGAGGAGGCGACCGCCCTCGCTGCCCGCTCCCGCAAATCCTCCGCGCCCCAAGAGGAGGCACGCGCCGCTCCGGCCGAAGCCGGTACCCCGCCCCCGCACGGGGAGGAGCCGCGCGCGGCGCAGAAGCCGGAGGCAAAGCGCGCACCGGCCGCCTCGCCGGAGCCCGAGGAAGCGGTTCCTCATGCGATCGCCAAGGGAAGCGGCGCGGTCGAGAAGCTGATCGAGGCCGCCAACGACAACGGGCCGACCCAGCGCCGCATCGCGCTCTCCGCCACCAACATGATCGAGCTCGGGCCGATCGCCGAAGGCACGGTGTTCGTGCACCCCAACTCCACCAGTCGCGAGGCGGCGAACGACAATTTCGGGCGCATGGTGCTTGCCGACCCGAAGCGCGAGGTTGCCGTCTACCGCAACCCGATCACCGGCGAGCATATCGTCATCCAGGGCGGCGCAACGGTGGTCGGCGCGATCAACGCCGAGGGCAAGCTGATCGGCAAGGGCAGCGACGGCCGCGCCTACGCCTGGCAGTCGGTGCTCGACAGCAAGGGCGGCCACTGGGTGCTGGAGCACCATTACCACCCGAACCAGCCGGGCGAGTTCGGCACCCACATCTCGCGCCGGCTGCCGAGCGGCGCGGGCGCCGACTTCAGCGTCGTCATCCGCGAGGTCACCGACCTCGGCCATGAATCGCGCTCGTCCCGGATCTACTTCATCGACGAGGGCAAGCTGTCCTTCACCGATTTCGGCGTCGACACGAAGAACCCGAAGAAGCCGTTCTGGATCAGCTTCCCCGATCCGGAGACGGGCGTCCGCGCCCGCCACGAATTCGCGTCGCTCGAGGAATATCACGGCTTCGTCGGCACGAAGATCGGCGAGCCCTATCCCCTGCCCAAGGGCTTCGTGGAACCCACCCTCGCCACGATCAAGGTCGGCGAGGCCTCACGGGCGCTCGCGGCGGGATCGACCCATAAGACGCTCGGCGCCGAGGACATCGCGGCGGTCCACTCGGTGGTCGCGGCCGCCGCGCACGGCCCGCCCGAAGAGGCGCATGCCGCGATCCGCGCGCTTGGACTCGTCGCCGAACCCGATTCGATGGCGAGGCTGCATCTCATCGTCAACGAGCCCTCCATCCCCGTCGACACCCGCAAGCAGCTCGCTGCCATGGTGCTGGAGGCGAACCGCGCGCATCTGGTTTCGGTCGGGCTTCTCGCTCCCGATGAGCCGCTTCATGTCATGTTCCACGGCGCGCCCGCGGAGCGCAGCGCCTCGATCCGAAAAGACGGCATCGATCTGTCCAGGGTGAAGGGCGGAAGCGCCGACGATTTCGGGCGCGGCCTGTATTTCGGACGCGAGCTCGAGACCGGCATCGTCTACGCGGCGCGAGACGGCGGCAAGGGCGAGATCTTTCCGTTCCTGCTCCGCGAGAGCGAGCTCGGCCACCTCGTCGACGTGCGCACCGGCGGGCGTCACCGGGGGGCGTGGGACGCCTTCCTCGACCGCGAACCCGCGGCCTATCCCCCGTTCACCGGCGGCCTCGCCAAGACCGCGCGCGAGTGGATCACCGGCAACGCCAACTTCCGGCAGAAGGAGCCGGTCCGCGGCGAGGTGTTCGAAGCCTTCCTGAAGGAGCAGCAGCTGACGTCGGCCGCGGTGATCCACGGCGACCTCGGCAAGGACGCGCTCACCGCCGGCATCGGCCAGGGCGAGCAATTCTCGATCCGCTCGCAGCGCGTCGCCGAGCTCATGAACGAGCAGATGGGTTTCCGCCGGGCCGGCGGCACGCCCGCGATCGAGGAGGCCGTGCCGCACGCGATTGCGGGCGGCAAGAAGCAGGGCGGCGCGACGGGCGGCGCGCCTCAGATCCAGCCCGCGCACGAAGACGCCGTGCTCGCGGAGCTCGCGAAGATGCGCCGGGGCCCGGCCGCGGTGAAGGCGATCAAGGAGATGATCGCGCTCGACCGTCCCGCGGCGATGGCCGTGCTGCACGCCGACGACGCAAAGGCCCCGGCCGCGCTCGCCGCCTTCCGCGACGCCCTGGTGAAGCAGGGGATGCCGCTCGAGAAGGCGACGCTGCGGATGAAGCGGCTCGATCTCGCGCGCGCCACGCTCGGCTCCCGCTTCCGGATCGAAACCGAGTTCGCCGCCGGTCTGACCAAGATTTCGACGAAGGGCCTGTCGGAAAAGCTCTCACGGTGGGTCCAGGAATCGGCCGCGCTGCAGTGGTTGCACAGCCGGGATCCTGCCCTGTTCCTCAAGTTCCACGAGGACTTCGTCGCGCTCGATTCCCAGGCGGGGGGCCGCAACCGCGCCCGCTTCTTCACCTCGTACGTCGTGGCCAGGCTCTCGCGTACCCACCACCCGCTCTTCGAGCACCTCGGCATCCTCAAGCTCGACGACGCCGTGGTGCGAATGGCCGTCCGCACCCACCAGCTCCAGTCGCAGACGGATCCGGTGGCGCCGGCGGCCCCGGGGAAGCTCCGGCCGAACTCCCACAGCGGCCCGAAAGTGACGGATCCCGCGACGGTCGAGCCGGGCATGCGCGTCGACCACCCCACGGCGGGACGCGGCACCGTCAAGGCCGTCTCGAAGGACGGCGTCGCCCGCATCCGCCTCGACCCGCCCAACCCGCGCACGATCCGCGTCGACATCGAAACCGGCCAGTTGCGGGCGGCGCGCGAGCCGGACGCGCGGTTCGACAAGGAGCCCCCCGTCCACCGCAACAAGAGCGAGCAGCAGGCGGAGTTCGCCGAAATCGCGAACTATCGGAAGGAAGCGGCCTATCCCAAGTTCGTGCGCAACGACAGCGAGACCGGAACCGTCGCTCGCCTCTCGCTGCGCGGGGAAACCTTCTACGGCACCAACAGCACGCTCGACCCGGGGGTCTACAGCCTGCCGAAGGGCACCCGCCGGGAGCTGCTCGAGCAGATCCGCAAGAGTGCCGGGCTCAAGGCCAAGAATCTCGCCCAGGCCCAGTTCGTCAGCCATGCCGAGGCGGAGGCGCTGATCCAGGCCTATCGCCGCTTCGGCGCGCTCCCCGAGGTGGTCGAGTTGTTCGTCGACCGCCAGACCTGCCCCAGCTGCAGCCGCGAGCTGATCCGCCTCGCCCGCATGCTGGGCATCAAGGAGCTGCGCATCTATTATCCCGGCCAGAGCAACCCGCCGTTGGTGAGAAACTGACCGTGCCGCGCCGTCTCACCTGGGTCGATCCGCTCGCCGGGGAGCTCGAAGGCTTTCCGTTCGAGCGGATCGCCGAAGCGATCCGACGCGCCGACGGCGGCTACTGGAATTCGGGCGGCGGCGGCGGCCTCCTCTACTACGGGCCGGTCGAGGACGATCGCGCGATCGAAGTCTATCTGGTGCCGGGCGACGGGTTCCACCTCGTCTATGCGGGTCCCGACGTCAGCGAGCCGCTTGCCGCGACCCGCGGCGCGGCGCCGCCCGGACCGGCGCGCGCGACGATCAACGTCGGCGGCGATCCGAGGGCCGTCAGCCGCCGGCAGTGCCTGCCCCCGGCGGAGGCCGAAGCCGTGCTCCGCCATTTCGCGCGAACCGGCAGGCGCTCGGCCGATGTCGCGTGGCTGCCGCAAGAGTGAGGGCTGCCCTTCGGTGTCGCGGCGGTGCGTTCACTCGGCCGCGGCCTGCGTCTCGACCATCTCGCCGCCGCAGGCTTCGTGGAGGATGAAGCCTTCGGTCGGGTCGGACGGGGCGTCCCAAGGCGCCTGCTCCAGCGTCTCCAGCGTGTGGCGATAACCGGCCTCGCGGCGGCGGGCGATGCCTTCGGGGCTGAAGTCGATGTCCTTGGCATGGTCCTCGTAATCGAGGGTCGGGGCGAGCAGACGGACGACGTGCATGCGGGTGAGGCAGCCGTAGCGCGCCATCTCCGCCACGGCCGGCTCGCGGCGGCGCGCTTCCGGCAGCAGCGCCGCCAGCTCGGCGACGATGTGGCGGAGGCGGTGGAGCTGGCGCTGGCGCTTGATCTGGGTGACGGCACGGGAGGAATATTGAACGTCCTTCTGGCGGTTCATCACTTCCCAGATGCTGGTCGGCTCCGGTCCGTGCGGATTCCAGATGTGGACGGCGAAGACGAGGCTGTTGCGGCGCGGGTTGTCGTCGAACACCACCTCGACCGGCGTGTTGGAGAGGATACCGCCGTCCCAGTAGAGCTCGCCGTCGATGCGGACGGCGGGGAAGGCAGGCGGCAGCGCGCCCGAAGCGAGGACGTGGTCGAGGGACAGCGGCATGTCGCGGCTGTCGAAATAGCGCATCTCGCTGGTGCGGACGTTGGAGGCGCCGACCGTG
Organism: Alphaproteobacteria bacterium; assembly: GCA_019239415.1. Taxonomy (GTDB): domain Bacteria; phylum Pseudomonadota; class Alphaproteobacteria; order Sphingomonadales; family Sphingomonadaceae; genus Allosphingosinicella. The sequence continues at coordinate 47,561 of JAFAZW010000062.1, read as the reverse complement.
ATCCGGGTCGGGCCGCGGTTGAGCTGATCGAGGTCGACGAGCTCGGCCAGCGTGTCGCGCAGCGGCGCGACCGAATAATAGCCCGCCTCTTCCGGTCCGAGCGGGGCATGGGGGCTGAGGAACGCCCAGGGAATGGGCCGGAAGAAGGCGGGGATCCCCGCCGTCACCGCCGCCGCGTTGCGCATCGCCGCGCCGGCCCAGGCGGGCAGCGGGGCGTCGAGGAGGCGGCCGTGCTCGACGCGGCGCCAGAAGGCCTCCAGCCGGTCCATCCGCTCGGCGGGCGGGGCGCCGGCGATGAGCGCGGCGTTGATCGCCCCGATCGACGTGCCGATCACCCAGTCGGGCTCGATTCCGGCCTCGTGCAGGGCCTGGTAGACGCCGACCTGATAGGCGCCGAGGGCGCCGCCGCCCTGAAGGACGAGGACGGTCTGGCCGAGATGCTTGACGTCGGTGGGCATGGCAGATCCTCTCAGGCCGCCTCGCGGGCGGCGCCATCGGTTAGGACATCGGGCGCGATGTCGCCGGTGATGAGCCGGGCGGCGCGCTGGAAGGTGAAATAGTTCCAGGCCCAGGTCAGGCCGACGCTGAGGCGGCTCCTGAAGCCGACCAGGAACCAGATGTGGGCAACGCACCAGAGCAGCCAGGCGGGAAAGCCGGCCAGCTGCACGCGGCCGAAGTCGGCGACGGCGCGGCGGCGGCCGATCGTCGCCATCGACCCATAGTCCCGGTAGCGGAACGGCGCCGCGGTGCGGCCGAGGATGCGCCGGGCGACGTAGCGGCCCTGCTGCTTGGCGACCGGCGCGATGCCCGGGAGCGGCCGGGCGGCCGCGCCGAGGCAGGCGGCGGTGTCGCCGATCGCGAACACCCTGTCCTCGCCGGGAACGAGCAGGTCGCCGCCGACGACGATGCGGCCGGCGCGGTCGCACGGCGCGTGCAGCCAGGTGGCGGCCGGGCTCGCCTGGACGCCGGCGGCCCAGACGATGGTGTGCGCCGCGATCCGCTCCTCGCCGACGAGGACATGGCTGCGGCCGAGACCGGCAACGGGGGCGCCGAGCCTCAGCTCGACGCCGAGTTGCTCCACGGCCCTGCGCGCCTTGGCCGCGAGCCGTTCCGGGAAGGCACCGAGCAGCCGCGGCGCCGCCTCGACGAGGAGGACGCGCGAGCAATGCGGCGTGATCGAGCGGAAGTCGCGGGATACCGACTTGCGCGCAAGCTCGGCGATGGCACCCGCCATCTCGACTCCGGTCGGGCCGCCGCCGATGACGACGAAGGTGAGCAGTGCCTGGCGCCGCGCCGGGTCGGTTTCCGTCTCGGCGCGCTCGAGGGCGAGCAGGACCCGGTGGCGGATCGCGGTCGCGTCCTCGATCGTCTTGAGCCCTGGCGCGAGCGCGGCCCAATCGTCGCGGCCGAAATAGGAATGGCGGGCGCCGGTCGCGACGACCAGCCAGTCATAGGCAAGCTCCGCACCGCTGGCGAGCAGCACCCGCCGGCGGCCGGCCTGGATGCCGGTGACCTTGTCGAGGAGCACGCGGACGTTCCGGGCGCCGGCGAGGATCGAGCGGACCGGCGCCGCGATGTCGGCGGGCGAGAGCGCGGCCGTCGCCACCTGGTAGAGCAGAGGCTGGAACAGGTGGTGGTTGCGCCGGTCGACGACCGTCACGTCGACGTCGCGGTTCGCGAGCGCCTTGGCCGCGGCGAGGCCGCCGAAGCCGGCGCCGAGGATGACCACATGGGGCCGGCTCATTGCGGCCTCCCGTGCGACGCCAGCTCGGCGAGGATGCCGCTCGAGCTCCCCTCCCTGGAAGGGAGGGGCTGGGGGTGGGTAGGCGCGCGAAGCGAGCCCAAAACCGTCGGGCCACGAACCGCCTGCGGCGCTACCCACCCCTTGCCGTTCCCTTGCAGGGACGGGGATCGGCAGAGGAACATCGCCGCAAGATCGGGCCTAAGGCCGCACGAGGGAACTTGCGTCGCCATCTCAGTGCGCCGTCCAGCCGCCATCGACCGGCAGCGCGGTTCCGGTGATCGAGCGGCCGCCGGGGCCGCAGAGGAAGACGGCGAGCGCGCCCAGTTCCTCGACCTCGGCGAAGCGCTTGTTCGGCTGGGCGGCCAGAAGCACGTCGCGGATCACCGCCTCGCGCGTGATGCCGCGCGCCTTGGCCGTGTCGCCGATCTGGTTCTCGACCAGCGGCGTCCAGACATAGCCCGGGCAGATCGCGTTGCAGGTGACGTTATGCTCGGCGCCTTCGAGCGCCACCACCTTGGTGAGGCCGACGATGCCGTGCTTGGCCGCGACATAGGCGCTCTTGAACGGCGAGGCGACGAGGCCGTGGGCGGAGGCGACGTTGACGATGCGGCCGAATCCCGCCGCCTTCATCGGCCCGAAGGCCGCGCGGATGGTGTGGAAGGCGGCAGAGAGGTTGAGCGCGATGATCGCGTCGTAGCGCTCCGGCGGAAAGCCCTCGATCGGCGCGACATGCTGGATGCCGGCATTGTTGACGAGGATGTCGATCCTGCCGAAGTCCGCGATCGTCTCCTCGACCAGTGCGCGTGCCTCGTCCGGCCGCATCAGGTTGGCGGCATTGTAGGCGACGCGGGTCGAGCAACCGTGCTGAAGATCGGCGCAGACGAAGTCGATCTCGTCCCGCGCGCCGAGGCCGTTCACCACCACATCGGCCCCGGCCTGGGCGAAGGCCCGGGCGATGCCGAGACCGATCCCGCTGGTCGAGCCGGTGACGACGGCGACCCGGCCGGCGAGCGGCCTCGCCGCGTCGATTTTCTCCAAGACCTGCACGTCCATGTGTCCGCTCCTGTGGGTGATGTGCGGCAAGGATGCGGGAAGCGCGCCGCGCGCTGAAATGCCGGCTGTGCATCGACTCCATGCCGGGATGCGATTTCCCCGCGGCGGGGGGCATCCGTACGATTGGGGCTGCGTCACGGGGCCGGTCCGGCACCAGGATGGCGGCGGATGAGAAAGGGAAATCCCCGCGTCGAAGCCTCGCCGGCCCCGTGACGCCCCGAATTCCCCCTCAAGGAGAAGGCAATGTTGAACCTCAGCAAGATCCGGGCGGCGGCGATCCTTGCCGCGGCCGCGTTCGGCGGCCTCGCCGCCGCGCCCGCTTTCGCCGGTACCTGCCCCGCCGGGCAGACGGCGGAGAATCCGCTCGCCGCGCGCCTCACCATGCCCAAGGCCGTGACCGACGACGTGCTCGGCGCGATCGACCTCGGCAAGGAGATCGGCGTCGACGGCCGCGACCTGCGCCTTCGGCGCCTCGTCGTCCAGCCCGGCGGCGTCGTGCCCTATCACAGCCATGCCGGGCGCCCCGCGCTGATCATCACGATCAGCGGCGAGATCACCGAATATCGCTCATCCTGCGCGGTGCCGATCACCCACAAGGCCGGCGATCTCGCCCGGGAGGCCGACGGGATCGGCCATTATTGGGTGAACAACGGCCGCGTCCCGGCGGTCCTGCTCTCCGCCGACGTCAAGGCCGCCGACTGACCAGCCCCTCGCGCCGGCCCCGACCCGCCCCCTCGCCGGCCGGCGCACCAATGCGGCGTCCCGCTCTCCTCCGGGCGGGGCGCCGCACCCCCGGATGCGAAGGATGCCCGATGACCGACGTCCGCTCCCTGCCGCCGCCGCTGGAGGCGATGGCCGCGCCGCGGCTGACGACGCCGGCGGCGATCGGCCTCATCGGCTTCCTGACCCTCGTCGACCTGTTCGCCGCGCAGGCGATCCTGCCGAGCCTGGCGAAGCATTACGGCGTCAGCGCCTCGCAGATCGGCGTCGCGGCGAACGCCTCGACGCTCGGCATGGCCGTGGCGGGCCTGGTCGCAGGCGCGTTCGGCGCCCGCCTCGAGCGGCGCCGCGCGATCTGGCTGAGCCTCGCTGTGCTGGCCGTGCCCACCGCGCTCCTGGCCTTGGCGCCGAACCTTGCCGTCTTCGCGGCGCTGCGGGTCGTGCAAGGCATGTTCATGGCGGGGGCCTTCACTCTGACGCTCGCCTATCTCGCCGAGCGCTGCTCCATGGCCGCCGCCCCCGGCGCGCTCGCCGCCTATGTGACGGGGGGCGTCGCGAGCAACCTCGTCGGCCGCCTCAGCGCCGCCTTCGTGGCGAGCCTGGTCGGACCGGAAGCGAGCTTTCTCTTCTTCGCGACGCTCAACCTCGCCGGCGCCGCGCTCGTCGCCGCGACGCTCAACCGCAACCGGCCGTCGCACGCCGGCGGCGGGGCGCCGCCCGTCTTCTGGGCGGCCTGGCGGGCGCATCTCGCCGAGCCGCGGCTGCGGCGCGCCTTCGCGATCGGGTTCCTGATCCTGTTCGGCTTCATCGGCACCTTCACCTATGTCGGCTTCGTGCTGATGGCGCCGCCGCTGTCGCTCGGCATGCGCGCGCTCGGCCTCGACTTCCTGGTCTTCGCGCCGTCGATGGTCACGACGCCGCTCGCCGGCCGCGCCGCCCGCCGGTTCGGCGCGGGACGCACGTTGTTCCTGTCGCTCTCGCTGGCCCTCGGCGGGCTCCTCCTGATGCTGCCGCGGAGTCTCACCCCGATCCTCGCCGGGATGGTGCTCGTCGGCATCGGTACCTTCTTCGCCCAGGCCGCCGCGACCGGCTATGTCGGGCGCACCGCCACGACGAATCGCGCGGCGGCGAGCGGCCTCTATCTCGCCGCTTATTATGCCGGCGGGCTCGCCGGAGCGGCGGCGATCGGCCAGCTGTTCGACCGCTTCGGGTGGAACGCCGCGCTCGCCGGTAGCTTCGCCGCCCTCGCGGCCGCCGCCCTGCTAGGGCTGGGGCTCAAGGAGCGGCCCGCATGAACGCGCGCTACCTCAGGGGCGTCGAGATCTTGGAGGCGGTTACCGGCAACCCCGCCGAGCAGCTCACGAACCGCGTCGCCGAGGTCGCGCCGGACTTCGCGCGGATGACGATCGAATTCCCGTTCGGCGACCTCTATGCCCGCGACGCGCTCGACCTCAGGGCGCGGGAGATCGCCGCCATCGCCGCCCTCGCCGCCCTCGGCTCCGCCGCGCCGCAGCTGCGCGTCCACGTCGCCGCCGCCCTCCACCTCGGCATGACGCGGACCGAGATCGTCGAGATCCTGATGCAGACGGCGATCTATGCCGGCTTCCCCGCCGCCCTTAACGCGTTGGCGGCGTGCCATGACCTGCTCGTCGACGAGCCTGCCTGCGCACCTTGTCAGGCCGCCAGCCGCGTCGCGGGCCACGGATAGCGGCGCGCTTCCTGGACGAACGCGCCGACCGACGGCGAATGGGGGCGGCCTCGTACGGTCGCGAGGTAGATGGTGCGGCTGAAGCTCGGCTCGACCAAGGGGCGGACGACGAGATCGGGGTCGGTCACGCAGAATTCGGGGAAGAAGCCGAGGCCGAGACCGGCCTTGATCATCCCCTGCACCCAGTCGTCGCGGGGCGAGCTGAACACCTGCCGCATGGCGATGCCGCGGGCGAGCAAGGCCTGGCGCACCGGCTCGAACACCTCGCAATTGGAGCGCGAGACATAGGGCTCCTTGTCGAGATCGGCGGCGTGGACCGGATTCTTCGCCGTCAGACGGTGATTGGGCGGGAGGAGGATGACGAAGTGCTCCTCGAAGATCGGCAGCTGGTGGAAGCTCTCTGGCAATTCCTCGGGCACGCCGACGATCGCGATCTCGAGCTCACCTTTCTCCAGCTTGGCGATCATCGAGGGGGCGCCGCCGTCGATGACGCTGACCTCCACCTCCGGATGCGCCGCCTGGAAACGCACCATCAGTTCGGCGACGAGCTGCGGCCCGATCGTGCACATCGCGCCGATCTTGAGCGTCGCCCGCTCGAGCTTCCTGACCGCCCGCGCCTGCTCGCGCGCCGCGCGGGCGGACTGCTCCACCGTCTCCAGATAGGGGAGCATCATCCGGCCGAGCTCGGAGAGATGGGTGTTGCCGCGCTCGCGGTGGAAGAGCGGTCCGCCGAGCTCGTGCTCGAGCTGCTGGATCGCCCGGGTCAGCGCCGGCTGGCTGACGTTGCACCGCTCCGCCGCGCGGGTGAAGTTGAGCGTCCCCGCCAAAGCGACGAAATAGCGGACCTGCTGCATTTCCATGCCGGCACCCTCCCCCGCCCTCCTTACACGGCGGGCCGGAAAGCGCCCATAGCGTCTCGTTATCGAAACCATGCCGGCTCGGCCTGAGACGCGCGGCCGCGCCTCTGGGACAATGGCGCCGCACCTCAAGGACGGTGCGGGACAGCTTCTGCAAGGAGACACGACAGATGAAAGCCACTTCGATGGCGGTGACCGCCGCCGCCCTCGCCGCCATGTCCGGCGCCGCGCTCGCCCACCCGGTCGCGCCGCAGCCGAACAGCGAGAAATGCTTCGGCATCGCGCTCGCCGGCAAGAACGACTGCGCCGCCGGCCCGGGCACGAGCTGCGCCGGCACCGCCCGGCGCGCCTATCAGGGCAATGCCTGGAAGTATGTCGCCAAGGGCACCTGCACGCGCATCAAGACCCCCAAGGGCGCCGGCTCGCTGAGCCCCGTCGCCCGCTAGGAGCGCCCGCCATGGTCCCGACCGCCGGACTGAGCTTCAGGCCCGTCCATTTCGGGGCGGCGCTCGCCGCGCCGGCGGTCGGCCTGTGGTTCGAGGTGCATGCCGAGAATTACATGGTCGCCGGCGGGCCGCGCCTCGCCATGCTCGAAGCGCTGCGGCGCGAGAAGCCGCTGTCGCTCCACGGCGTCGGCCTCAGCCTCGCCGGCGCCGACGATCCGGATGCGGAGCATCTCGCGGCGCTCAGGGCGCTGTGCCGGCGTTTCGAGCCCTTCCTCGTCTCGGAGCATCTCGCCTGGTCGCGGAGCGGCGGTGTCGCCTTTCCCGACCTGCTCCCCTTCCCGCGGTCGACCGAAGCGCTTCACCGCGTCGCCCGCAACATCGACATCGCCCAGCACGCGCTCGGGCGGCAGATCCTCATCGAGAATCCATCCCTCTACCTCGCCCTCGACGGGCACGCGTGGAGCGAGACCGATTTTCTCGCCGAGCTGGTGCGACGGACCGGATGCCGGCTGCTCGTCGACGTCAACAACGTCTTCGTGAGCGCCCGCAACCTCGGCTTCGCGCCGGAAGCGTATCTGGACGCGCTGCCGGTCGAGGCGATCGGCGAAATCCACCTCGCCGGCCACAAGCCGGACCCGGTGCATGGCGCCGCTCTCCTCATCGACAGCCACGACGCACCCGTCGCGGAGGCGGTGTGGGACCTCTACGCACGGCTCCTCGGGCGCATGGCGCCGCTGCCCGCGCCGACGCTGATCGAGCGCGACGGCGACATCCCGTCCTTCGACGTGCTGATGGCCGAGCGCAACCGCGCCGCTTCGCTGATGCGCCACCCGGGCAAGGTGCCGGCGCATGCCTGACCTCGCCGTCTTCCAGGACGCCTTCGCCGAAGCCCTGCTCGCGCCGGAGCCGCACGGGCGCCTCGCCCGCGCGCCCGGATTCGCGGTCTACCGCAACACCTGCGCCCACGGCATCGTCGAAGCGCTCCGCGCCGCCTTTCCGACCGTCGGCTGCCTGCTCGGCGAGGAAGGCTTCACCGGCGCCGCCCTGGCCTTCCGCGACGCGCAGCCGCCGGCGAGCCCCATCCTCTCCCGTTACGGCAGCGGCTTCGCCGGCTTCCTCGCCCGCCAGCCGTGGACGAGCGGGCTGCCCTACCTGGCCGATGTCGCTCTGCTCGACTGGCTGTGGCTGGACGCGCACCTCGCCGCCGACCGCGCGGCGCGGCGGGCACCGGGCGTCGGCGCCGACTGCTTCCAGCCGCTCCGCCTCACCCTTCACCCGGCGGCGCGATTCGCCTGGCTGGACAGTCCGGCGGTGACGATCTGGCTCGCGCACCGGTGCCCCGGAGGATTCGAGGAGCTCGCCCCCGAGTGGCGGCCGGAAGGGGCGCTCGTCACGCGCGCCGGCGGCGGGGCGATGCTGCAGCCGATCGGCCGCGCCGAGCACCGCCTCCTCGCCGCCGTCGCGGCCGGCGCCCCGGTGCGATCGCTCGAGCGGGCGGTCGGCGCCGGGGCCGACCTCCCGACCCTCATCGCGCGCCTCATCGCCTGCGGCGCCCTGCTTCCCGTCTGATCCAGAGAAAGGACACGATCATGGCCACTCTCGCTCCGCCCCTGGCCTCGCCGTCCCGCGGCGGGCCCTATGTGCTCTTCGCCCGCGCGGCCGAAAAGGTGCTGCGCCCCTCGCTCATCCTGCTCGTCCAGCGCGTCGGCATCGGGGCCGTCTTCTTCCAATCCGGCCGGACCAAGGTCGAGGGGCTGTTCACGGTGCCGCAGACGACGTTCGACCTGTTCGCCACCGAGTATAAGCTGCCGCTGCTCGACCCGCACACGGCCGCCTACGCCGCCGCCACGGCCGAGCACGTCTTCCCGATCCTGCTCTTCCTCGGGCTGTTCACCCGTGCTTCCGCGCTGGCCCTGCTCGGCATGACGGCGGTGATCGAGATCTTCGTCTATCCCGACGCCTGGCCGACTCATCTCAGCTGGGCGGCGGTCTTCCTCCCGCTCATCGCCTTCGGCGGTGGCCGGCTCTCGCTCGACCGCCTGCTGCGGCTGCCCTGAACGACGTCGCCGCTCCTAGCGGACGCCGTTCAGCAGGCCGTGCATGCCGAGCCAGGCCACGAACGCGTCGAACCAGCCGGTGCTCGTGGTCTCTTTGCGGTACATGCCGAAGCCGTGGCCGCCGCGCTCGTAGAGGTGGAACTCGACGGGTCGGTGGGCCGCCGTCCAGCTGTCGATCAGCCCGAAGCCGCTGCCGCCGAACAGCGGGTCGTCGGCGGCGAGCGCGACGAACAAAGGCGGCGCGTCGGCGGGGACCCTCACCGGCGCGAGCGGCCCGTAGACGGAGCCGATGAAGGCCGGCCTGGCGCCGCCGCCGGAGAGGACAGTCGCCATCGTCAGCATCGCCCCCGCGGAGAAGCCGATCATACCGACGCGGGCGGGATCGACATGCCATTCCCGGGCGCGGCGGCGGACCAGCGCGAAGGCCGCATCGGCGTCCGCCAGCTGCGGCGCGAGCGCGGCAAGCCCGCTCCCAGCGGGCTGCGGCGGACGCGCGGCGCCGCTGAACATCGCCGCCATCGAGCGCTGGAAGGCGCCCATGTCGGCCGGGGTCTGGATCAGGCGATATTTGAGCACGAACGCCGCGACGCCGCGCGCGGCGAGCGCCTTCGCGACCTCGGCGCCTTCATTGTCCATCGACAGCGTCCGAAAGCCGCCGCCGGGAGCGACGATGATCGCGGTGCCGGTCTCCTTCCCCGGCTCGGGCAGATACGGGGTGAGCGTCGCGACGGTGACGTTGCGCGCGAAGGCGCTGCCATATTGCCGGTGCCAGCTTTCCGGTACCGCGGCCCCCGGCAGCGACCCGGTGCCGAGCGCGATGGCGCCGGGCTGCGCCGGGACCGCGATCGGGGTCATCCTGTCATCCTGTGCCCGCGCCGGCGCCGCGAGAGGAGGGATGGCGAGGAGCGCGGCGGCGACGGCGAACCTCATCCTCGTCTCCCTCATCGCACCTGCACCACGGCAATGGACTTGGGCGGCAGCTCGAAGCGGAGCCCGCCCGCCTCGGCGCGGCCCGCGAAGGGACGCGGCGCCACTTCGCCCGGCCGGTCGAAGCCGTTGTGGGAATCGACGGCAGCCGCGGTCAGCAGCTCGCCCGCCGCCGCCCGCGGCCTCACGCCCGCGAGGGCCGCGGCGACCGATGCCGGCCGCTCCGGGTCGACATTGACGAGCGCGAGCCAGATTCCGCCCGCCGCATCCCGCGCCGCGACCGCGTCGACCCGCGGCAGCGTGATCTCGCCATGCCGGTACGATCCCGCGTCGAACCGGACCGGCAGCAAGCTCGCATCCTGGAAGGGCACGTACATGCGGTAGACGTGGTAGGTGGGGGTCAGCACCATCCTTGGGCCGTCCGTCAGGATCATCGCCTGCAGGACGTTCACCATCTGGGCGATGTTGGCGCCGCGGACGCGCGCCGCATTGCGCATGAAGATGTCGAGGTTGAGGGCGGCGACGATGGCGTCGCGCAGCGTGTTCTGCTGCTGGAGAAAACCCGGGTTGGTGCCGGGCGTCGGATCGGTCCAGATCCCCCATTCGTCGACGTACAGGCCCACTTTCCGCTCGGGATCGTAGCGGTCCATGATCGCGCTCTGCCGCGCGACCCATTCCTTCATCCTGAGCGTCGCGGGGACGGATTTCGCATATTCGTCCTCGCCGAAGCCGACGCTGGGGCCCTTCCTCTCCCAGCTGTTGGGGATGGTGTAGCCGTGGAGCGAGACGCCCTCGATGTCCCAGCTCCAGACCTTCTCCTTCCACGCCTTCATCACCGTCTCGGTATAATCGCTGTTGCCGCTGTCCCAGCCGACGGCGATCCGCTTCATCGCGCCGGGGGCGGCCTGGGCCGGGTCGAGGTTGCGCGCATAATGGGCGTAGCGCTTCATCTCCTCGGCATAATGGTCGGCGGACATGGCGCCGCCGCAGCCCCAATTCTCGTTGCCGAGGCCGAGATATTTGATCCGGTAAGGCCCGGCGTGTCCATTCGCCGCCCGCGCCCGCGCCAGCGCCGTCGGCGCCTGCGCGGTGAGATATTCGAGCCAGTCGGCCGCTTCCTGGACGGTGCCGGAGCCGACGTTGACCGACAGGTAGGCGTCGGCGCCGATCTGCTCCGCGAAATCGAAGAATTCGTGGCTGCCGAAGCCGTTCGGCTCGATCACGCCGCCCCAGCTGGCATTGAGCCGCGCAGGCCTGAGGGCGGTCGGGCCGACGCCTTCGCGCCAATGATATTCGTCGGCGAAGCAGCCGCCCGGCCAGCGCACGTTGGGCACCTTGAGCGCGCGGAGCGCGGCGACGACGTCGCTGCGAATGCCGCGCACATTGGGGATCGGCGAGTCCGGACCGACCCATATGCCCCCGTAGATGCCGGTGCCGAGATGCTCGGCGAACTGGCCGAAGATGTCGCGTCCGATCCGCGGCCCCGCGGCTTCGGTTTCGATCGCGACGGCGACGGGGACGGCGCCCGGCGGCTGCGCGGCCGCCGCGGCCGGCACGAGGGCCAGGGCCGTCGCGGCCGCCCAGCCCGCCCCGCCCCGTCGGATCGCCTTCCAGCCCATGCGTGCGGCTCCTCTCGCCAACCGGTCGCAGGGCCTTTAGGGGCGGTGCGCGAAAAAGAGGAGACCCCCCGGACATCGGGAGCCGCGGTCGAGCACCGACGGAAGTCGCCGCAGCGTCGATTCACGGAGCCGGCAAGACGCAGCGGACGGCGCGGCGCGGCGGCCGAAAAGCCTGTTCCGACCGGGGACGATATGCGAAAGCCGGGCGATGAAGGCGGACGATATCCTCGAGGCCGTGTTCGAAGGGCGACGGCCGCGGCTGGACCGCGCGGTCGCCGCGACTCTCCGCCGCCGGCCGCCGCTCGCGCCGGGGGACCGGGACGAGGCCTTCCGGCGCCTGCCCGAGCGGCACCGGCGGCTGCTTGCGGTCAGCGACGGCATGGACCTGCTGGCCGGCAGCTACCGGCTGTTCGGCTGGGCGAACCGGACGGCGCGCGCGATACCCGACTGGAATTCGGCCGAACGGTGGAAGTTCGCCTGGGCCGGTCATGCCGCCCCCTGGCTTTGCTTCGGCGAATCCGTCCTCGGCAACCAGTTCGCCTATCGGGAGGAGGATCTGGCGGCGGGCGGCAGGGCGACGGTGTTCGAGCTCTATGCGGTTACCCTCGAGCCGCTCTGCGAGTATCGCGACTTCGTCCATTTCTTCGACGGCGGCTTCCTCAACGGCGTGATGGACGACGACTATCATCGCCGCATCGCCGCCGCCCGCGAGCAGCTCGGCGGCTTCGACCTCGACCAGCACCTCGCCTACATGCCCTCACCGCTCCTCGCGGGAGGCCGGGTCGACGTGCAGCAGCTGATGCCGATGCGCGCCGAGGCCCACATGATCGTCAACGGCGACCTGTGGCGACAGCTCGCCCATCTCGACTCGCTGGAGGGGCTTCACGGCCTCGAAAACTATACCGACCGGGAGGGCCGTCTGCGCCTGCGCCCGGTCTGGGGCTCCGCCCGGACCCACTGAGCCGGGCCGCCGAGGAGCGGATCGGGCAGTCCGGCATGACGAGCCGCGGCCAAGCAATCGCCCAACGCACTAATCGTATTGGTAGACGTTGCCGTCCGATTCCTTGACGAGATAGACGGTGATCACGCGGCCCGCATAGAGGCCGCCGCCGACGATGCTGTTCGAGACCTTCTCCTGGGCGAACCAGCCCATCGGCGAGTAGGAGACGCCGGTCGCGCCGACGTCGGGGACGTGGCCCACCACCTGAGTCGACGAATAGGTGCCCGGCGACGAGGTATTGGCGAGGCTGCGCTCCTTGGTCGCGATCTGCCCGGCATTGTAGCCGATCGAGCCGGTCGTCTTGCGATTGGTGGCGACGCAGACCAGCTGCTTGGACGGCAGCGACTGGATGTAGCGGTTGGCCATCATCGTGTAGTTGCGAACGTCGCTCTCGACCTGGGAGCTGCGCGACGTGCTGTGCAGGTCCGCGATATAGGCGGTTCCGGGCGGCGAGGCGACGATCGTTCCGGACTTGGGACCGGGGTGGGTCGGAGGCATGAGCAGCACCAGCGGCCCGCCCGGATTGTGGTAGGCGGGCTTGGTCGGGATGACCTTGCTCGTGGCCTGCAGATTGGTCAGCCGGGTGACCCGGCCGCGGAGGGTCGTTCGCTCCTTCTTGGCGGAGGCGAGCTTGGTCTGCCAGATCTTGACGCCGGGGCTCTTCTTGACCTGCGATTCGTAGAACTTCACCCGCTTCTCGGCCTTGGCCAGTGCGCCCTTCGCTTGCCCGAGAGTCATTCCCGCGATCTTCGGCGGACCGGTCGTCGTCTTGCTGGTCTTGCCGAGGCCGGTGGGATCGGTCGCCGTGACCGGATTGCCGCCGACATAGAGGAAGAGGTTGGTGCCGTCGTTGAACCCGGCCGGGTCGGCACTCAGCCAGCGTCCGAAGGCGGAGACGTAATAGCGGGCGCCGTAATAATAGAGGCCGGTCGTCGAATCGCGCTCCTTGCCGACATAGCGGTAGACCTTGAGGGTCTGCTCGTCGGCCGAGGCGGCAGACCAGATGGCGGTGTCGCCATAGGGATAATATTCCTCCTCGCTGACGATCTTCGCCGCATCGTCGAGCTCGAGGGTAAGCGAGCCGAGCAGGGTCTGGAGCGGATAGCGGGTCAGCGGGGTGTCGAGGCTGTCGGTCTCCCGGCCGCGGGCGTCCACCGTCCAGCGATATTCTGTCGCGAAGCTCCGGCGTCCGTCGGCACGCACCGCCGGGACGAGCTCGTTGCCGCCATGGGCGTCGCGATTGGCCGGGGCGTCGTCGACCGCCGCCGATTCGCCGTAGCGCTGGTCGTCGAGGGCGCGAAGGTCGTGGCGCTCGAGGATCAGGGTCGAGGCGCCGTCGACGACGCGAAGGATCCGCCGCCTCTGATACGCGCCGAGATAGACCGTCTCCTCGACCTCGGTCTCGCTCGCCGACACTTTCCGCCGCACGGTCTTGCGGAGCCGGCGGCCGCGGCCGTCATACTGGAAGGCTGCGTCGTCATCCTCGCCGTCCTCGCGGGCGACGGCGGCCACTCCCAGCAGGCCGTTGCGCCAGCTCCAGTCCATCCCCGACAGAGCGCCGAGATCGGTCATGTTGCCGTTGCGGTCGTAGCCGGCAGCGGCGCCCTCGGGCTTGCCGCGGTTCGACAGCGGCGCGATCGCGATCCGCCGGGTCCAGCTGGCCGAGGCGGCGACGTGGCGAAGCTCGGTGAGGTTGCTGGCACCGTCATAGGCATAAGTCTGAAGATAGTTCTCGACCTCCGTCTCATTGCGGGCGTCGTGAGGCCGAGGCGAGCGACTCGAGGCGACTGCGAGGCCGGGCTGCTGCGCGCCCGTGGCCCTGACGAGACGGTAGATGGAATCGAACGCGTAGGCGCTGACCGGCGAGACCTCCTGCCCGGCGTGGAAAACGGTGGGGCGGCGGTCGTCGCCCGTCCAGGTGACGTTGCCGACCGGATCGTAGGCATAGCCGCGGTCCTGCAGGACCGAGGCGGACGGCCCGTCGGTGCGGATGCGGGTCAGGCGCAGGGTGGTCGGCTCGTAAGTGAAGCGCGAGACGGCGCCGTTGGCGAGCGCGATCCGGACGCGCTGGTAGGAGGCGTCGTGCTCGATTTCGGTGACGACCGGCCGGACCGCCTCGCCCTCGCCGACTGCGAGCGCGGTCATCAGGCTCGACGCGCCATAGGCCGGGACGAGCCGGCGGCCGTCGGGGCATTGCTCCCAGACCGCGCGGTCGAGGGCGTCGAAGCTCCACGTCGTCACCAGCGGCAGCGGCTCGACCGCTCCCTCCGCGGCGCCGTTCCAGTCGATCTCGCCGGTTTCGACGCTGAGCTGCCGCTCCAACGCCAGCGCCTGGCCCTGGATGTTGTAGCGCGGATAGGTGGCGATCCCAGCCTGGTCGAAGTCGCGATAGACCTCGCCGCGCAGGTTGAGGGCGACGTCGTTCGGCTGGCCCTCGCCGTAGACGATCCGCTCCACCGAGCGCCACGCGCCCGATCCGGCGCGGGTCCTGATCTCGACCAGCCTCTGAAGCCGGTCGTAGGCTTTGGCGACCTCGACCCCGCGGCCGTCCAACAGGCGCGCTTCCCGATCGTAAATGTCGGCGAGGCGGGCGCGGCTGCCTGAATCCACCGCCGCCTCGAGCAGCTTGGAGCCGGCCATGTCGGCGAGATACTGAACATTGTCGACCGGCGGCGTCCTCGCCATCAGCCGCGGATCGGCGATCGCCGCGACCTTGCCCTCGGCGTCGAGGGTGAGGCGGGTGGTGAGGTAGTGGACCGGTCCGCCGGCGGTTTCGACCAGCATCTGCACCTTGCGCACCGGATTGCCTTCGGGATCGAGCACCAGCACGTTGGGCGTGTCCTCGAACGCCGCCGCCTGCTCGAGCGCCTGCCGCTCGGGCGGCGGCAGGTCGGGATCGTCGATATGGTCCCGATAATAAACGGAGCGGGTGACGGTGTCGTCCTCGTCGTAGAGCCAGCGGCTCCAGGCCTTGTAGACGTTGAGCTCGAAGAAGCCCTTGGGCGTGTCGACCCGGGTCGCCCGCCCGAGCGGGTCGTAGCGGACGGTGGTTGGCGGCGGCAGCAATCCCGCCTCGGCCACGTCGGCGCGGTCTTCGAACTGGGGAAGGTTCGAAAAATAGGGCAAGTAGACCGCCGTCGGCAGCCCCTTGTTGCTGTAGACCGTGCGGCCGCTGACCCACCAGCGGAGATCCACCTCCGCGACTTCCGGGACTCCGTCCGTATCGAGCCGCAGCGCGCCCGACCGCGAGCGGATCACGGCCTTGCCGGGATCGCTGACCTTCTTACGCTCGATCTCGCGCGCGAGGCCGTCGCGGAAGGCAATCTCGATCTGGATCGCCGTGCTCGAACCGTCCGGCTCTTCGCTGACCCGGGTCTCGCGGGTGAGGGTGATCGCCGAGACCGGCTGGCCGGACGTCAGCCAGGCGAACGGGTCCTCATAGGCGAAGGTCGAGGCGCCCTGCAGATAATAAGCCGGCCGCGCGAGGACGTCGTCGAACGTGGGGTCGGGCCGGACGACATAATCGCTCAACGGCAAGTCGCCGACTGGTCCCTTGTGCAGCGAGGTCGCCAGGGTGCGCCCAAGCGGATCGTAGAGACTCTCGGCGACGATCAGGTTCGGGCTCGTGACCCGCGCCGCGAGCAGCGCCTGATAGTCCATCTCGACGCGGGTGACGTTCTGCTGCGCCTCGCTCAGCCATTCCGTCGTGGAAGTGACGAAGAGGAAGCCCTGATCGTAGCTAAGCACCGTTCGCGAATCGAGCGGCGACTCCGCCTGGGCGAACAGGTTTCGAGTCTCCGACAGCATGAAGAAGCCGGCCGGCTGGGTGAAATAGACAGAGACGTCGCCGCGATTCCACCAATAGCCTTGCTCGAGGCCGTAGCCGGCGGCCGCCGCCAGGCCGTCGGCGAGCCCGCCGAAGACCTGGCGCGAGACCAGAAGCGCCGCTTCCCCCGCGGCGATCGGGTAGATCTGACCCGTATCGAGGTCGGTGACGGTCCAGCTCAGGTCCGGCGCGATCACGGCGACTTCCGCGCGGCTCCCCTCCGGCAGCGCGATCGAGAGCGCCGCGAAATGGTCGCGCAGCGACTGAGGGAGGGCGGCGGCATTGAGCTCGGGAATGGCCGAAGCGTCGGCCGGGAACAGGGCCTGCGCCCCCAACAGGCCGTCGGGAAACGCCGCCTGCGCCTCATGGTGGACGAGCGCCCGCTTGCCCGTTTCGTGCAGGGGCAGGACGTCCGTTTGAGCGTCGTTCCAATAGTAGGTTCGCGCCCAGCGCTGGATCCGCGCCTGAAGCCGGCCGGGCGCGAAGGGGGCGGCATAATTGACCGGGTCGGCGAGCGCCTGCGCGACCTGCGCCTCGACCTCCTCGAAGCTGAAATAGCCCGACGGGCCGGGCTGCAGCCCGTGAAGCTCGAACAGCCGGGATTCGCAGGCCAGGCCGATCCAGCGCATCCCCTGGGTGGCGTCGATCGGGTCGTCCAGCGTCGCGCTGGCGCGGAGCACCTCCTGCTCGGGCGCCCGGCTGATATCGGGATCGCCGGCAACCGAGCGGCGCGGATAGTAGACGGCGCAGTCGCGGCGGACGTTGCCATAGCCGTCTATCTCGAGCGCGAAGGTCTGCGCGACGCGCGGGTCGAGCGGCTCGCGCTCGTAATCGTAGGTGATCGTCTCGCAATCGGCGACGAAGAAGGAAGCGAAGGCGTTCGGCCCGTCCGGCTGCAGCAGCCGGACGAGGAAGCGGGTCTGGGTCGCCTGGTAGGGCAGGTCGGCCCTGTCCGACCCGTCCTCGCCATAGATTTCCTCGCGCAGGACCCGGCCCTTGGTCGCCGACTGCGCCTGGCGGAGCAGCGGCCTCGCCTGGTCCCAGATCGCCGGATCGAGCCGGTTGCCGGGCATCCGATAGGCGTCCGGGTCGCCCCGGAAATATTGCAGCGCGCGGGCTCGCGCGAGCGCTCCGGTCGGATCGTAGGCGCCGACGTCGTACCAGGTGCGGGTCAGCGTCGGCGACTGGTGCAGTTCCGCGCCGACCGGCTCGAACTCGGCGCGCGCGAACAACGCGCCTTCGACGAACGTCTCGAAATCCTCGCTGTCGCGCCGCTCGACGAAGGCGAAGCCGCGAAACTCCCGTTCCGCCGAATCGAAATAGCCGTCATGGTAGCGGTAGGTGTTGACGAAGCGGAGGCCGGAAACCTGCTCGAGCACCTCCATCCGCTCGACCACCTGAACGGGGAAGGGAAGCCGGGTCGGCCAGAGCCGGCCGGTCTTCCGGTCCTCGAGATAGTCGCGGGTCGAACTTCGATAGGCGATCCGGGTGAGCGCGCCGAGGCCGTTGTCGGCCTCCGTCAGCAAATAGGGCTTGGGCCTCGCGGCGCTGCCGTCGATGCCGAAATCGTAGAAGGTCTGGACCGTCTCGGGCGCCGCCTCGGTCAGCACCAGCCCGGAGCAGCCGCTGCCGAGCACGTCGGCCGTCGTGATCCGATCGAGCTCGGTGAAGGTCTGCGGCAGCCGGATCGGCACAGGCTCGGCAAAGCCGCTCCCGTTGCGGTTGCGGTAGAGATCGACCCGGTCCGGCCGGACGTAGAGGATGTCGGCACATCCCGAGCCGTCCGTGTCCGCCAGCCGGATCCGGCGGGCGTCGAACTCCTCGCCGAATTGCGGCGAGCCGTCGAAAGCGACCGGCGTCCCGAAGCGACCGCGCCCGAGGCTCGGCCAGCACCGGATCCGGCCGTTTTCGACGACCACCCAATGCTGAAGCCCGTCTCCGAACAGATCGGCGAAGCCGGTGAACATCGCCGGATCGGCCGGCGGGGCGAGCGGGAACGGCCGGGCGGCGAAGCTCGCGGCGGCATAGCCCCGGGTGCCGAGCGAAGGGTAGATCGCCATTTCGGCGCCGGCGAACAGCACGAGATCGGCGAGGCCGTTGCCGTCGAGGTCGGCATATTGCGCGTCCGGCTCCCCGAGTTGGGTCGGAGCCGCGGCGAACGGCCGGAACGGACCCCAGGTGCCGTCATGATTGGGATAGGAGCCGCGCATCGGCGACTCGACGACGAGGTCGAGGCTGCCGTCGGCGTCGAGGTCCATCAGCGCCAGGGCGGAGTCGCCGAGATCGTGCTCGATGGGAAACGGCCGCGCCTCCGGCGGGGCGTAGCGCCCGTCGCCGTCGGGAGGCCAGTAGAGGGTCGAGGCGGCGTTGCTTTGCAGCACCCCCGGCAACCCGTCGCCGTCGAGGTCGACGAACTGGAAGCTTCCCGGGGCCAGGTAGCCCGGCGCCGCCGGCACCCCCTGCCCCGCCCGCAGCGTCCGGAACGTCCCGTCCTCCGGGCGGAAGCGCGAATAGGCCAGCCTCAGCGCCGGCATCGTCGCGGCGGTGAACGCGCCCTGGGCGTCCCAGCGCAACCCGATCGTCGCGATGGAGGTGAGCAGCGCCCCGAAAGGCTGATCCTGATAGCCGAACCGGTAGGCGCGCGTGATCGTCGGCCGGCCGCCGAACAGTTCCGGCACGCAGATCTCGACGAGCAGCGCCCGGCAGAGCCGGTACCAGCGCCGCTCGAAGCCCGAATTGTAGGTCGAATAAGGGTCGGCGCGGCAGGCCCAGGGAACGGGCGGCGCCGCCGGGTCGGCGAGGTCGAGCTCGCCATAGTCGAACCGCGCCCGGTAAGCGAAGCGCTCGACCCCGTCGGAGTCGAGATAGTTGCCGTACTCGATCCGGTCCGGATAACGGTTGGCGCCGACGCTGCGGCCGCGATTGGCCGGACGGTCGGGCACGTTGACGTCGTTCTCCTCGCGATAATGGAAGAGGATCCGTTCGCCCTTCGGGTTGCGGCTCTCCTCGATCAGCCATTCCACGACCT
The DNA here is from genome assembly GCA_019239415.1 of Alphaproteobacteria bacterium. Taxonomy (GTDB): domain Bacteria; phylum Pseudomonadota; class Alphaproteobacteria; order Sphingomonadales; family Sphingomonadaceae; genus Allosphingosinicella. Next base: position 28,576 of record JAFAZW010000062.1, on the reverse strand, counting down.
TCTTCGGCTCGGCCGGATCCGCCACCCTGGCTTCCCCGCTGCGGCCATAATAGGAGACGACATTCTCGCCGCTGGTCGTGCGCCAGTGGCCCGGGCCGGCCCCGTCCTCCTGCCAATGCTCGATCAGCGTGAAGTCGCCTTCGACTCGCGGCTGGTAGCGCGTGACGCGCCAGTCGATCCCGTCCTCGCTCCGCTCGGTAACATCGCGCACCCAGACGCCGTCCCTGTCGACCAGGGAGGGCACGAGGTCGGCGCCGGCGAAGGCGACGGGATCGCTGCCATCGTAGCGGGGAATGCCCAAGCGCAGGTTCAGCGAAAAGGCGGGGATGTTGGCGGCGAAGCCGATCCCGAACAGGCCGTTGCCGCCGCCGCTCGAATAGACGATCGAAAGCTCGAGGTTCAGCTCGCGGGCCGTCGGCAGATCGAACGGGAAGGGCAAGCTGCCGCTGCCGAAATTCTCCTCGATCGCATAGGTCGTGGCGGGCGAGCCGCTCCTGCCGCCGCCGCTCGGCTGACCGAGCTTCGGCAGCGCGACGCCGTTGTTCGGCCCATCGGGTGAACGCGCCACGATATGCCGGCTCCCTCCAAAATCCCCGGACGGTTAAGTCTAAGGCGAGCTGAAGACGACAATGAATCCAGAGTACAGAGAGTCAAGTGTACCGGGAGGCGCGGTCTGCCCGTTTCTACAGGCTTTGCGGATGTGACAGTCCGCTCAGAAAATTAGGTCCGTAATGGAGGTTTCCATCCACGTCTTCAGATGGAAATCGTCCGGAGCTCGCGTTGACAGACTCAAAACTCGCACGGTAAGCTCCAAGTGCACCCACTGGGTTTATTAGCGACATTACGCCAGTAACTACGATGCAGGACTTGGGATTGTGCAACGATCCCAAGGACGTGGGTGTGCGTATGCGTTCGGAGCTTCGAACAGAGGGGGGAACGAAGCGCGATGGCCGAGAGCTATGCCTCGCTGCAGGGTGGCGCGCTGGCGGATGTCTTTAGCCGCAATCCCGGGTTCGACCTTCTCGACTTCGACTTCAGCGACCCCACGGCGGTTGCCGCGCTCGATTTCGGCGACCGCACCCGCGGCGAGGCGATCGAAGAGCTCAAGTCGCAGCGCCGAATCGCCCAGCTGGCGCACGATCCGCACGCGGCGGACGTCCTGCTCGGCAAGGGCTGGCGGAGCGCCCATCAGATCGCAGCCACCCCGCGGCCCGCCTTCGTCAGACAGGCCGTGGGAGCGGGCTTGGACGAGGAGACGGCGCGAGCGCTCCACGCTCGCGCGGTCAGCGTCCAGGCCGCCACCCAGCACCTGTTCCTCAACCTCAAGAACCAGCTTCGCGATCCCCACTTCCGCGCCACCCGCGCCTTCAACGCCGATGCCAGCGTCGAGGAGACCGCCGAGTCGATCCCGAGCTACCAGGACCTGTTCGGCAGCCTGAACTACATCACCTGCCAGCACTGCCAGTCGATCTTCGGACCGTCCGCCTATTTCCTCGACCTGATGCGGATCGCCGAGGATTATGTCACGGCGCCCAACACCGACAAACCGGGCGGCGACGACATTCCCGACGAATATCTGCTCCGCACTCGGCGGCCCGACCTGTTCGAGCTGAAACTCACCTGCGAGAATACCGACCGCCTCGTGCCCTATCTCGAGGTCGTCAACCGGGTGCTGGCGCGCCATATCGAGGCGGTCGTCAAAGGCGACACCTGGCAGATCCTCGCGGCCGCGCCCTATCCGTTCAACCTGCCGTTCAACCTTCCCCTCGTCGAGATGCGCAACAACCTCGGCGGGCTGCGCACCTCGCTGGCCGAAATCTACGCCCTTCTCGCCGCGGGCGATGCCGAAGCGCTGGCGACGGACGCGTTCGCGACCGCGCGCGAATATGTCGGCCTGTCGATCGAGCAGCTTCGGGTCGTCTCGACCGAGCAGACGACGCCCGAAGGCCTCGGTCCCTATTACGGCTATTCCGCGATCACCCCCGAGGTCGTCGAGGAGCTGGCCCATGTCGAGGCCTTCCTCGCCCGCACCGGGCTGACCCGCGAGCAGCTGGTTTCCCTCCTCTACCAGGAGACGTCCGCCGCCGAGCGCCCATCGGTCGCGCCCGGCTTCTTCATCAACGCGACCGGCGAGAGCGGAGTCGCAGCGTTCATGACGATCGTGCTCGACCGGACCGATCCGGAGAAGGTGTTCGAGCGCATCGCCGGCCTCACCCTGAAGAGGCTCGATCGGATCAACCGCTTCGTCCGCTTCGCAATGCCGCTGGGCTGGTCGTTCGCGAATCTCGACTGGGCGATGAAGTCGGTGGACGCCGACGGCATCGCGGACTGCATCGAGCCGTTCGCCGGGATCAAACGCCTGGTCCAGCTGACCGGCCTCGAGGTCGATCAGCTCGCCGGCTTCTGGTATCTGGTGAAGAATATCGGCATCGGCGACAAGACCGCCCAGCGGATCGACCTCTTCGACCGGGTCTTCAACAATCCGCAGCTGCTCAAGGGCCGCAACCCCTACAACCCCGCCGAGCACGTCCCCTTCGATCCATCGCGCCCCCAGGAGTGGACGATCCGCGGCACCGGCCTCGGTGACGCGGAGATCAGGGCGCGACTGGGCGCGGCCCTCTTCGTCTCCGACGACGACCTCACGGCGGCGGCCGAATATCTCGCCCTGATCACCGGCAGCGGCGCCAAGCTCACCACCAATCTGCCGACCCTCTCGTCCCTCTACCGTCTCGCCGGGAGCGCCCGCGCCGCGGCCGTCACCATGGGTGAATATCTGCTCATGCTGACCCTGCTCTACGGTCCCCCGGCGTCCCCGGGGGAGGGGGATGAGGGCAATCAGCATGCCACCATCGCCGACGCGCTCGAGCAGTCCCGCATGGCGAGCTGGCTGCGTCTCGCCGACCTCAACGCCTACGAATTGTCCTACATCGTCACCGGCAAGGGCTACGGCTATGTCGATCCTGGCTATCGCGAGGCGGATATCGGCCCGCTGATCGACAGCCTGGCGACCATCTCCGCCGGCGCCCGGCTCGGCCCCGCCAGCTTCGTCTTCGACACGATCGACGCCGCCGCCTCCACCGCCATCTTCAACTATCTGCGGGCGGTCCCGCCGGCGACGGTCGCCTATGTGACACCGATCGGCATCTTCAAGACGATCCCGGTTACCTTCGCGGTCATCGCCCCCGCCTTTCCGGTCCACGAGGCGGACCTCGTCACCTCGCAAATCGACGCGGCGGAGGCCAAGCAGGCCTTCGCGCTCCTCATCACCCACCAGATCATCCTCGCCGCCGAAGGCGCGACCGAGGGGCCGATCGCGGAGGCCTTCGGGCCTACCACCTCGCTCGACTTCCTGTTCGAAGGCCAGCCCAACGCTGGCGAGAAGCGCGACCAGGTGCGCGCCGTGCTGAACACCAACAAGGGGGCAGTCGACCACAGCGTCTCGGTCAGCGCCTCGACTCTCAAGCTCCAGAACGAAAATGCGGAGCAGGGCCTGGCCCAGTTCCTCGGCACCAACGCCGAGACGATGCAGGTGCTGATCCCGTTCTCGGCCGGGAAGGCCGACCTCACCGATTATCTCGAGGCGCTTCTCACCCCCCTCCTGCCGGGCGGCTCGGTGCCGCCGGCGGTCCCGACCCTCATCGCCATCCTCGCGCGCACCCTCATGCTGATGGACAAGCTCGACCTCACGCCGGTCGAGATGGCCGCGGTGATCGCCGACCCGAGCGACTTCGGGATCGTCGACACCTCGACGCCGACCGTCCACGACGTCCAGGCGCTATGGACCTTCAAGGCCCTGACGGCCGCCTTCCACGACGGTACCAACCGGCTCCTCGCCTATTTCGCCATGCCTTCCGCCACCGAAGCGGAGAAGGTGGCGAAGCTGGCGGCGCTGGCGAGCCTCAGCGGCTGGCCGCCGGCGCAGATCGGCACTCTCGTCGACCGCTTCTGGCCTGGCAGCGACGGCTATTCGACCACCCAGGGCGTCGCCCGGCTGAAGGCGGTCTTCGACACCGCCGCCCAAAGCGGTCTCGACGTCCAGTCGCTGATCTTCCTCTACGGCTTCGCGACCCTCCCGGCAGTGGTCGACGGGGCCGTCGTGCCGGCCAATTGGGCGACCTACGAGTCCGGTGCGAACGCGACCCTCAACGCGCTCGCGGCCAAGTGGACCGAGCCCGACCTCACCGAGGTGCTGAAGGCCGTCTCCGACAAGGTCGTCGAGCAGAAGCGCGACGCTCTCATCGGCTTCGCCATCTTCCAGATCCACAAGTCCGTGCCCACCGTCACCGGGCCGTCGCACCTCTACCAATATCTTCTGATCGACGTGGAGATGACGAGCTGCGACTCGATCTCCTTCATCGCCCAGGGCCACGCCTCGCTCCAGCTCTACCTGCAGCGCTGCCGCCTGAACCTCGAGCCCGGCGTGACCGAGCTTCCGATCGACGAGAGCTGGTGGTCGTGGATCTCGGGCTACCGGCTGTGGGAGGCCAACCGCAAGATCTTCCTCTATCCCGAAAACTATATCGAGCCGAGTCTCCGCCGGGGCGCCTCGGCCGAGTTCGACACGCTGCGCGACGAACTGCTCCAGAACGACGTCACCAAGGACTATGCGGCCGAGGTCTACCAGAATTACATGGACGACTTCGCGCAGCTCGCGAACCTCAGGATCGCGTCCAGCTACCGCTGCACGGTGGTCGATCCGACAACGAAGAAGGCGGTCGACACCCTCTTCCTGTTCGCCCGGACCAGCACCAGCCCCTACATCTATTACCACCGCAAGTGCGAATATCTGACGGTGGTGACGGCGGGCAGCCAGCCCACCACCAAGGCGCTCTGGACACCCTGGCGGCGCATGGGGGTGACGATCCCCTCGGCCTGGCTGACCCCCGTCTACGCCTTCGGCCGGCTGATGGTCTTCTGGGTGGAGATCGAGAAGACCACCAACTCGATCATCAACTCACAGCAGGAATCCGAGAACCACACGGCCTGGACCGCGCGGATCAAATATTCCTTCCTCAACTTCCGCGGCGAATGGGTTGAGCCGCAAACCTATTCGAGCGACTCGATCGTCGACTTCGAGCCGGACCCCTATCTCGACAACTCCGCTTATTCCGGCCTCTACGACCCCACCAACCTGTTCTGGCAGAAGGTGGCGGTGATCCACGTCCCGCCGAACCGCTACGCCGGGACGGCGCCGTTCAGCAACGGGGAGCAGCTGCTCGTCTTCTACGGCCCCCGAACCGCCTATGCCTATCAGGGGACTCCGCCGCCGCTCGCGCCGCCGGACCCGAGCGCCTTTCCGGAGATGGACCGGCTCAACCAGGAGATCTACCAGGCCTCGCTTCGCGCCACCGCGCTCGGCGCAGTCGCCTCGCTGCCGGCCGGCCGGGTGCTCACCAAGGCCTCGATGGCGGTTGATTCCAACCTCACCCGGCAGGGCCTCTACCTCGCCCTGTTCAACTATTATCCCGGCCTGATCGAAAGCCCGCGCGACTTCACCGGCCAGATCGACGCGAGGCTCCTCAAGGTCGGCCAATATTCGAGCATCCTCGACGGCGAATATTGGGCCGACAGCTTCGTCAGCCCCCAGCAGAACCTGGTCGCCCAGACCCTGGTCGCCTCACAGACGCTCGCCGAGCCCGGCCCGGCTCCCACCGCCAATGTCCCGGGAGTCCTGCTCGTCAACCTGGCCCCGGCGAACACCGCCGTGATCACGGTCAAGAATCAGCCAGGCTGGTTCGTGTTCGACAATGGCGACGACGTCTTCCTCGGCACCTGGCAGGCCTCGATCCTGCGGACCGTCGACCAGACGCTGGTGCTGTCCAACGTCGTTCCGGGCCTGCCGGCGGGGATCACCGCCGCCTATAACAGCTCCTACACGACGGTTCCGGCGCCGCCGCCGACCGAGCAGGTCTACGCCTTCACCCGGCTCGGCACGCACACCGTCGCCCAGCTCAGCCAGACCCTCTTCACCGGCGGCATCGACGCGCTCCTGACCATCGAATCGCAGGAGGCGAAAGAGCTTCCGTTCAGCCGCTTCTACGCCGATCCCAACGATCCGCCGCCGCAGGTCGTCAACACCACCACCGACCGCCTCGACTTCAACGGCGCCTACGGCCCCTATTTCTGGGAGGTCTTCTTCCACGCCGTCTTCCTGATCGCCGACGGGCTTCAGTCCAACCAGCGCCACGAGGAGGCCAAGGCCTGGTACGAATATATCTTCAATCCCACCGCCGAGCCGGTCGCCGGCGACGATTCGACCGACCGCTACTGGCGCTTCCTGCCGTTCCGCAACCTCACCTGGGACTCGCTGACGGAGATCCTCACCAGCGTCGCCCAGATCGCGGTCTACAACGACGATCCGTTCGACCCGCATGCCATCGCCCGGCTTCGCGCCGACGCCTACCCCAAGTCGATCGTCATGCACTATATCGACAATCTGATCCAATGGGGCGACCGGCTGTACGCGCTCGACACGCGCGAAGCGATCACCCAGGCCACCAACCTCTACGTCCTCGCCGCCGACCTGCTCGGGCCGCGCCCGATCGACATGGGCGACTTCGAGCCTCCCGTCGGCCTCAGCTACGATGAGATCGCCGCGGCCTACGCCCAGACGGGAACCGCGGCCGGCGGCTCCGCCACCTCGATCACGCTCGACGCCAAGGCCTCGTCCAAGGACAGTTTCTATAACGGCCTCACCGTTACCCTCACCGGCGGAACCGGCGCCGGCCAGGCCCGGACCGTGCTCAACTATGCCGGCGCTACCCGCGTGGCGACGGTGGCGCCGTGGGCGACGGTGCCCGACACGACGACGACCTATGCGATGTCCGGCATCCCGCAGTTCCTCATCGAGCTCGAGACCGTGCCCCTGGTTGGCGAGGCGTCGCGAGCCGCCGGCGGCTTCGACGAGGCGCCGTTCAACGCGATCGATTCCTATTTCTGCATTCCCGAGAACCAGGAGTTCGTCGCGTATTGGGACCGGATCGAGGATCGCCTCTACAAGATTCGCCACTGCATGGACATTCACGGCGTCGTCCGCCCGCTCGCGCTGTTCGAGCCGCCGCTCGACGTTCGCGCCCTGGTCCGCGCCGCCGCCACCGGCAACCTTGCCCCGGCGGTCGTGTCGCCGACGTCGCAGGCGGTTCCCAACTTCCGCTACGCGGTGATGATCGACAAGGCGAAGTCGCTGACGGCGGGCCTGATCGGGCTCGGCGGTTCGCTCCTCGCCGCGCTCCAGGCCGGCGATGCCGAGGCGCTCGCCCTGCTTCGCAACACCCAGGAGCGGGCGATCCTCGATCTCACCACCAAGCTGCGCACCGACCAGATCGCCCTGGTCGCCGCGCAGCGCCAGGCGCTGGTCGAGAGCCGGGCCGCCGCCGTGCTGCGCTCGAACTATTACAAGAAACTGATCGCCGTCGGCCTCACGCCGGGCGAGCGCACCAATCTCGAGGCGCTGACCGCGGCGATGGCGCTCAACGTCATCGCCGGCATCGCCCGCACCGCCTCGTCGATCGGCTATGCGGTGCCGCAATTCGGCTCCCCGTTCGCGATGACCTACGGTGGCCAGCAGCTCGGCGCCGTCCTCAACGCCCTCTCGGGAGCGGCGGAGATCGGGGCGACCGTCTCGACCTTCGTCGCCGACCGCAGCCTGACCATGGCGAGCTACGACCGCCGCGCCGCCGACTGGCAGCTGCAGGCTGATCTCGCCGATTCCGACGTCAAGCAGATCGACGCCCAGATCGCCGCCAGCGACATCCAGGCCCAGATCGCCGACCAGGAGCTGGTCATCCACCAGAAATCGATCGCGCAGAACGCCGAGATGGAGGCCTTCCTCAAGCGCAAGTTCACCAGCCAGGAGCTTTACCAGTGGCTCGCCGGGCGGCTGTCGTCGGTCTATTTCCAGACCTACTCCCTCGCCGTCGAGATCGCCCTCGCGGCCCAGCGCGCCTACCAGTTCGAGTACAACACCAACGAGAGCTTCATCAACTTCGGCTATTGGGACAATCTCAGGAAGGGGCTGCTGGCCGGCGAAGGGCTGATGCTCGGCCTCAACCAGATGGATTCCGCCGCCACGGCCAAGGCGACGCGCTCGCTCGAGATCGAGAAGACCGTCTCCTTGCTCCAGCTCAATCCGAAGGCGGTGCTCGACCTGCGCGAGACCGGCACCTGCCAATTCGAGCTGAGCGAGCGGATGTTCGACCAGGATTATCCCGGCCATTATGCGCGGCGGATCAAGACGGTCTCGGTTTCGCTCCCGGCGATCGTCGGCCCCTATCAGAACATCAAGGCCACCCTTACCCAGACCAGCAACCGGGTCGCGCTGACCCATGATCTCGCCACCGTCCGCTACCTGCTCGGAGTCGATCAGGGCCCGGTGCCGGGGCCCGAACGGCTGCGCACCGACTGGCTCGTCAACCAGCAGGTCGCGCTGTCCAGCGGAGTCGACGACAGCGGCCTGTTCGTGCTGGATTTCCAGGATCCGCGCTACCTGCCGTTCGAGGGCACGGGGGCGGTCTCGACCTGGCGCCTCGCCATGCCCAAGGCGGCGAACCGGATCGACTACAACGCCATTTCCGACGTGGTGATCCAGCTTCGCTACACCGCCTCCAGCGACGAGAAGCTGCGCGAGGACGTCGTCAAGCTGGCGCCGGTCAAGAATTATTCCGGAGTGACCGTCTACCCGCTCGCCCAGCAATGGTCGGACCGCTGGTTCGCCTTCATGAGCGACCATACCGATCCGGCGAAGCAGGTGCTGGACATCCCGCTGGTGACTCCGATCGCGCCGCCCCAGGTCGAGGTCGGCGCGGTCGTCTCGGTGTCGCTATGGCTACAGGTCCGCGACGGCAAGTCGGCGGCCGGAGACTATCTCTCCATCACTTTCCCCGGCGAGTCCGAGCCGACCCCCATCCCCATCGGCGAGACCAACGGCGGCAGCGTCGCCAAGCGCGTCACCCGCTATCCGGGCGACTGGAAGCTCAGCTTCGCGCTCGGCGTCGGCGGCGCTCCCTCGACGATTACCGACGGCGATTTCCTGGACCCGGCCAAGCTGCTGAACGTGGCGATGGTCGTCTACTACGAGGGCACATTGGATTGGGCTTGAACGACCAACAGATCACGGAGGAAGACAATGGCTGATAGATCTACCTGCCTCGCGAACGCGAAGATGCTCGATCCCAACGCCGTCCTGTGCGACGAATGGATGTGCCAGACCGACAAGGCTACCCAGGTCTACGCCTTCTGCCACTGCAAGGCGCCCTATCCTCCCCAGAATCCCTGTCCCTATTCAGGCAATTCTCCCGTGGCGACCTACGACAAGCAGGGCAACGTCTGCTGGTGCTGCTGTTCCTGCTTCGCCTGGCATACGCCGATCGCCGTTCCGGCGGGGGAACCCAAGCCGATCCAGACCTTCGTCATTGGCGACCCCGTGCTCGCGGCGGGGACCGATCTCAAATGGGTCCCCTATGCGGTCCAGTTCAGCCAGGGCATCCCGCCGGGCGAGGAATATGGAAAGACGATGTTCTCGGTCTATTTCGAGCTCGCCGGGAGCGTGACCTCGCTGGTGGTGACCGCCGATCATGTGTTCCTCCTCGCCGACGGCTCCCTCAAGCGCACCGAACATCTGGTGCCGGGCACCGACCAGCTGATGTCCGCCGAAGGTGAGGCGGTGCACCTGCTGGCGATGGAGACCGGCGGATGGTTCGGCGGAATCCACCATATCGCGACGGGCGAGGCCATCGCCACCGAGATCAAGGGTCACCTGCTCAACTCCAAGGGCATCGTCACTGGCGACTGGGCGCTTCAGATGGCGGACTTCGAAGGCGGCGCCGTCCACGGCGCGCACGCAAGCGCGACCGAAGGCAAGGTCCTCGCCGCCACCCAGGCCTATGTCGAGAAGCACGACCACCTCGAAGGCGACATTTTTGCCCATGCCGTGCCCGGCGCGCAATGGGCGCATGCCCGCCACGCCGAGTTCAGGCCCTATACCAGCGGCATGTCGCAGGTGCCCGAGCATGCGATGCGCTTCGTCACCGAGAAGCAGGCTGAGAACATCTACGCCAATTCGGTCCAGGCGCCGGTCAGCTCGAACCGCGGCCAGGACGCCTGCGCCTATCTGTTCCGGCTGTTCCAGGGCTTCTACCCGGACGTCAACTTCCGGCTCGAATGGGGTGCGATCCTTCCCAACGCCTATTCGTGGATGACCTACGGCGTTCCGTTCGTCGTGGTGAACGGCGGTCTCGTCCGCACCGACGGCGTCGACCTCAACACCCTGACGGTGATCCTTGCCCACGAGCTCGGCCATCTCTACGGCGGCCCGCCGCTGAGCGGCGACGGCGAATATTCCTGCGAGGGCCAAGCCGACTATTCCGCCACCGCGGGCGTGCTTCGCGGGGTCCTCACCGCGGTCAACTACCCGACGGTAGCGCCGCCCGGCGTCGACGGGGTCGCAAGGCTGTTCGACCTCATCGACCCCAAGAACCGCAAGGGCGTGCCCGGCCAGACCTGCGACGGCCTGTCGACCGACTGTCGCCTCGAGGCGTTCCGCGCCGGCCTCTACATGGACCTGCTGCCGCCCTGCGCCGGCGGGCCCGAAATCACCTATCTCACCCTGAGCAGCGCCGTCGCGGGCCCACTCACCACGCCGGAGGACCCGGTGGCGGTCGAGCTCACCTTCGACATGCCGCTCGATCTCCCCTCGGCATCGCACCGGCAGAATTACGTCTTCAACCCGGAGGCGGAGGTGGTGAGCGCCCTGCCGGTGAAGTCCAATCCGGACGCCGTCACCGTGAACGCCCGGCTGATTCCCGGCGAGGCCTATCAGGTGGCGGTCCGCAACGTCATCGCCGCCGACAAATCGACCCTGGAAAACAATGTCGGCACCGCCGAGGTGACCTGGAGCAAAGACGATGCATGAGGCCCTGACCGAAACCGTCGCGGCCGGAGCGCCGCAGCCCGCTCTGTCGAGCTGGGACGAGGCGCAGGCCCGTTTCGGCGACATTCTGGGAGTCGGCCGGCCGCTTCCGGCGGCGGTGCTGAGGCGGGCGATGGTCGATTCGACCTTCGCTCACCGGCTGCTCGTGTCGCGCAACGCCCCGGGCTTCCTCAACGCGTTGCTCGACGATCCCGCGAACGCGAAATACGCGCCGCCGGAGTCGCCGGCGGAAGTCGAGGAGGCGCGCGACGAGTCGGGCTTCGCCCTGCTCGGCAAGGCGGCCCTGTCGCTGGCCCGCTGGGGCGCGACGGGCTTCACCCACGCCGACGCGGAGACCCAGGAGCGAAGGCTCGACGCCTGCGCCTCCTGCCCGAACCTGCGCCAGCCGCCGTCGACCCTGGCCTACCGCCTCGCCGGCGGGTCCGGGGAGAAAGGCGTGTGCGGCCTGTGCGGCTGCCCGGTGCAGCGCAAGGCGCGGATGTCGACCGAGGCCTGTCCCGACCGGCATCCCGAGCGGCCGGGCTACACGCGCTGGGGCGAGCCGGCCCGAAGCTGAGCAGCCGCCGGCACGAAGGCGAGTCGAGGAGCGATGGGAGGGAAATATGAGCGATCGTGGGAAATGCCTGGAAAATGCGCGGAAGCTCGATCCCAAGGCGAAGCTGTGCGACGAATCGCTGTGCGCGCAGATGGGCCGACACGTCCATGCGTTCTGCAACTGCCTGCCGCCCTATCCGCCGCAGAAGCCGTGCCCCTACGGTCCCGATTCTCCCGTCCCGGTCTACGGGCCGCGGGGCGAGCTTTGCTATTGCTGCTGCCGTGACGTCGCCTCCTATCGGCCGGTCGCGGTCCCCGACGGCGAGGCGAGGCCGGTCGAGGATTTCCGCGTCGGCGACCAGGTGCTCGCGGCCGGCGGCGATCTCGACTGGAGCGCGCGCCCGGTCGAGTTCAGCGACGGCGCCGAAACCGGGGAGGAAGAGGGGCCGGCGATGGTGCTGGTCCGCTACCGGCTGGCGAGCGGCGAGGCCGCCCTCGCCGTGACCGCCGACCACGTCTTCCTGCTCGCCGGTGGCAGGCTCGCCCGCGCGGCGTCGCTGGTGCCGGGGCGGGACCGGCTGACCTCGGCCGAAGGCGGTCCCGTCGAGATCGTCTCGGTCGAGCCGATGGAAGGCGTCGGTCGCCACCATCACATCGCGACGTCGGCCCAAATCGCCACCGGCCTCGACGGGCACCTGCTCAATTCGAAGGGCGTGGTGACGGGGGACTGGGCCCTGCAATGCGCCGAGATCGAGGACGGCGCGCTCGTGCAAAGGATGTCGCAGGCCGAGCCCGCCTGAGCGGCGGCTGGCGCCCCGACGGGGCTCGACGCCGTAAGGCCCCTCTGTGTGCCGCTCGGGAACTGGTCAGGCGACCCGTAGCCGGTCGGGCGCGGCGGCCCGGCGCGCCGCGGCATCGGCGGCGAGCACGGCGTGGACCTGGCCGGAGCGCGCGGCTTCCGCCATCCGCTCGAAGAGGCTCGGGGCGCGCGAAGTGACCGGCTCCGAATCGATCGACACCGCATCCGGCGTAATGTCGGGCATGGCCTCGAGTTCGACCTCGGCCGGATCGAGCTCGACCGCCGGCGCGCGCGCGCCGCAGATCCTCCTCGATCGTTCGCCGGAACTTGATCCTTGCGTCCATGTCCTCGTCGAAGACCCGGTAGCGGCCCCGGCCGTCGCCCTTCGCGCGGTAGGGAGCGTAAGCACCGTTCCCAAGGACCGCAAAGGGCTCGTGGTGAGGCCGTGCGCCTCGCCGTCCCCGCCGGCCTCACGACCACTCAAGCCGCCGTTTCACTCCGCGCCGCAGTCCGCCGTCCATCGGCCAAGGAGCGGCGCACCCCGTAAATGACCGCCTCGATCCGAAGCGGCCGCTGCGCCATTGGGCTCCCACGGCCCTGCCGATGACTGCAAGCGGCGCTCGAGGGATCGGCCAGAAATGACCGCGACCGGACCCTCTTCTCTCGGGCCGGCCCCTGCTGGGGGATGGCAGCGCCGCGGTCGCCATGACGGAGGCTGTGCGCCCGTCGTTGCTTTCGGGTTGTGGAATGCATGGCTCGCGTGTGACCGGAGGGGCATGGGCGGGCGTGGGTCTTGCGGGTGGGGTAGCATTCCCGACATTCGCGGACGGCGGTAGGAGATTGCATGGCTTCTGAACGGCCCGCGGGTAAGCGGCTCGGCTGGGGAAGGGCCGCGCTCCTCGCCAGCGGCGATTTCGCATGCAACCTCTACTGGCAGTCGGCGACCTTGTACCTCCTATTCTTCGACACGGACGTGCTCCGGCTCGCCCCCTATCTCGCCGGCCTCATCTACTTCGCGGGGCTGGTATGGGATGGGCTGGTCGGACTGCTGGTGGGCCTGCTGGCGGACCGCGGGACGGGCCCTCACAGCATGTCGCGCACCCTCGTGGCCTGGGCCGCGGCGCCGCTGGCGGTGAGCTTCCTGCTGCTCTATGCGGCGCCGCCGGCACGCGGCACCCTCCTCGGCCTCCTCGTCCTCGCGGTGCACCTCGCGTTTCGGACCTGTTATGCCGCCGCCAACATTCCCTATGTCGCCCTGCTCGCCGAGATGTCGGGCTCGGGGCCGGAGCGGGCGCGCCTCGCCGGCCTGCGCATGCTGTTCGGTGCCGCCGCCGCGACGATCGTCGGGAGCGGCACCCAGCGTATCTCGAGCGCCGTTACGGGAACGCCGGCGAGCGCCGCGGGATATCTCACCGCCGCGGCCATATGGGCATGCGCGGCAACAATGCTCCTGCTCGCGGTGGCCCGAGCGGCGGCGCCCCGTCCACTCCGGGCCCGCGACCTGGAAGGATCCCCCGTCAAGTTCCATGCCGCGCCATGGCGCAATCGCGCCTTCGTCACGTTGAACGCGGCGATGATCGCCTCCGTCCTCGCCGTGACGATGATCACCAAGTCGACTCTCTATTATTTCAAATATGCGCTCGGCGACGAAGCGGGCGGCGGCACAGCGCTGGCGCTGATGGGCCTCGCCGGCGTCGGCTTCGTGCCGGTGTGGATGGCCGTCGCGTCGCGCTGGGGCGTTCGCGCCCAGTGGCTGGCGGGGGCGGCGGTCGGCATCGCCGCCATCGCCGGCTTCGCTGCGGCGCAGCCGCGAAGCGCCGCGTCCATGGACCTGTTCCTGATCCTGTTCCAGGCGGCCGCTTCGGCATTCGCATTCGGCTATTGGGCGATGCTGCCGGACGCGATCGAATATGGCACCGCAGACAATGCCGGGCGGCACGTCGGCATGTTCGGCATCGCGGCGATTCTTCAGAAGGCCAGTCTCGGGGCGGCTGCCGCTCTCGTGGGCGTCGCGCTCAGCGCTGCCGGCTACCAGCCGAACCTGCCCCAACGTCCCGAGACGCTGGCCGCGCTGACCGCCGCGATGACGCTGGTGCCGGCCCTCGCGCTACTCGCGTCGGCGGCAGCGATCGCACTCACCCCGCTGCGCCCCCGCCGTCTCAGGCCATCAGCGTGAAGGAAGCGGTGAGGCCCTCCTGAGCCGATGGTCCGATCCACAGATCGAAGCTGCCGGCCTCGAGCCGAAGTCGGGTGTCGGCCCCAAGGAAGCCCAGCTCCGCGGCGCGCAGCGTGAAATCGACCTCGACCGCGCCATGCGCGGGGACCGCGACCTTACGGAACGCCTTGAGCTCGCGGACCGGCCGCGTCACGCTTGCCACGCGGTCGTGGACGTAGAGTTGGACCACTTCCTCGGCGGCTCGCGCGCCGTCGTTCCGCACCGTTACCTTGATGCCGATGGCGCCGCCCGGGGCGACTTTATCCCTGTCGAGCCGGAGGTCCGAATAGGCGATCCTGCCATAACCAAGGCCATGGCCAAACGGGTAGCGCGCGGCATTGGGCGCGGTTCGATAGTGCGCCTTATACTCCTCGGGCGCTCCCGGGGGGTTCGGTCGCCCGGTCGATTTATGGTCGTAATGATAGGGTTCCTGCCCCGACTCGAACGGAAAGCTGACCGGCAGGCGTCCGGACGGCGCGTGGTCGCCGAAGAGAATGTCGGCGAGCGCCGTTCCCGTTTCGGAACCCAGGAACCAGCTGACGAGGATGGCATCGGCCGCGAGTACGGCGCCCTCCAGGGCGAGCGCACGACCGTTCTTGAGGACGACGACGGTCGGCTTGCCGGCCGCGGCCACCGCCTCCGCGAGCTGCTGCTGCGGCGCGGGCAGGACGATGGCGGTGCGCGACTGCGCCTCGCCCGACATGCGCGCGCTCTCCCCGAGCGCGAGCATGACGACATCCGCCGCGTGGGCCGCCGCGACCGCCGCCCCGAGGCCGCCCGCTATCGGCTCTTCGACGCCGCACCCGGCGGTAACGGTGAGCAGCGCGGGATCGCGCAGGGCGGCGCGCACGCCCGTCGCGAGGTCCACCGCCTGTTTGTCGTCGCCATAGACGTTCCAGGGGCCGATGAGATCGTGCGCGCCCGCCGCGAAGGGACCGATCAGGGCGATCCGCCTTCCGATCTTGGGCAGTGGCAGCAGGTCGCGCTCGTTCTTGAGCAGCACCACGGACCGACGCGCCGCCTCCCGCGCCAGGCGCAGCGCTTCCGCTGTCCGCACGCGCTCGCGCTCGCGCGCCGGCACGATGCGGCCGAACGCCGCCCGGAAGAGGCCGAGCCGCGCCTTTAGAGCGAGGACCCGTCGCACGGCCTCGTCGAGGCGGGCGAGCGGCACCGCGCCATCCCGCACCAAGGCCGGGAGGTGGCGCAGGTAGAGGCCGCTCTGCATGCTCATGTCGACGCCGGCGAGGAAGGCGAGCCGGGCGGCCTCGCGGCCATTCTCGGCGAAGCCGTGCGCGATCAACTCCTCGTCGGCCGTATAGTCCGAGACGACGAGGCCGCGGAAATTCCACTCGCCTCTCAGGACGTCGCTCAGCAACCAGTGGTTGGCGGTGGCGGGTATGCCGGAAATCTCGTTGAAAGCGGCCATCACCGTGCCTGCCCCCGCTTCGAGCGCCGCCTGGAACGGCGGGAAATAGACCTCCCGCAACGTCCGCTCGGACACATCGGCGCCGTTATAATCGAGGCCCGCCTCGGCGGCGCCGTAGGCCGCGAAATGCTTGGCACAGGCGGCGACGCTGTCGTCGCGGTCGAGCGCCGCGCCCTGGAAGCCGCGCACCCGCGCCGCGGCGAACAGGCGGCCGAGGAGAACGTCCTCGCCGGCGCCCTCGACGCTACGGCCCCAGCGCGCATCGCGCGCGATGTCGACCATCGGCGCGAAGGTCCAGGCGATCCCGGCGGCCGCCGCCTCCACCGCCGCGGCCCGGGCGGTGCGCTCCGCCAGCGCCGGCTCGAAGCTCGCCGCCTCCCCGAGCGGAACCGGGAAGACCGTGCGAAAGCCATGGATCACATCCGCCGCGAACAGGAGCGGGATCTTGAGACGGCTCTCCAGCGCCGCCGTCTGGAGCGCCTGGTGCCACTCGCTGCCGGCGCCGTTGAAGATGCCGGTCAGCTGCCCCGCCCGCGCCGCGGCGAGTTGCTGCTCGCTTTCGTTCCGGTTGAGCGGATTGAGCGCACTCGCCGCCGCGCCACCACGGGCTGACGCCATCAGCGTCAGTTGGCCCGCTTTCTCCTCGATCGTCATTTTGGCGAGGAGAGCTTCGACGTCGCCGGTTAGCGCGCTCGACGACGCACCGAGGGCAAGGCCGATCGCAGGACGCGCGGCAATGGCCGCCGTCCCGGCGAGCTTCAGCATCGCACGTCTGGTCAGCCCCTGTGGCTCCATAACGCTCACCCCCGTCTGTCTTCCTAGCCTGTCCTTCGTCACGCGAGCCAGCCCCCCTCGAACCCCGCCCGCTCGAGCCCGCGGCGAATGACCGGCTCGCCCCGCATCAGGCGCCACAGGAGCCCGCTGCGGTGGTTTTCGGCCATCGCGAGGATCGGACCCTGGTCGATGCCGAGGCGGTCGCTGTCGTACCAGCCGTGGCCGGCAATGACCTTCCCGCGGGACGGCGTGGCGACGACCCCGTCGAAGCTCGGGTTGAAAGCGTCGGCAAACCCGTAGCGGTCGTAGAGCGCGGGACCGTGGCGCGTCGCCATCGCCTCGAGCGTTGGGAGGCAGATTTCCGGAGCGAACGGAATCGCGCCGCCCGCCGCCGTCGGCGCGATGGTCCCGTCGTCGAACTCCCCCGGCCCGCGCGCCGAGTAGGAACGGAAGGCGCGGCCGCCGAGCGTCACGTCCGCCGGCCCGTCGCAGGCGGTGAGACCCCATTGGCGGGCGTCATAGCCCTTCCACCCGAGCGGATTGCGGACGGCGTAAAGCTGCTGGGCGCGGACGGCGCGCCGGCTGTTCTCGAAATAATCGAGTCCGTGGGTACGGCAGAAGCTGTCCCTTATCCCCCGAAAGTCGATCCAGACGTGGCTGTACTGATGGCCGAAGAGGGGTGGGAAGGCGAGGTGCGGTATGCCCTCGACGGTCCGCCAGTGGCTCTCCGCCGGCTTGAGCCAGCTGCTCCAGCTTTCCGCCGGCGCGGGCTGCTCCGGCGCGCCGAGCGCGAGCAGATAGAGCAGCATCGCCTCGTTGTACGCCGTCCAGTCCTGCGGGTGGAAACCGCTCTCCGGATGCCAGCCAAGCGCGATCAGGGGCCGCCGCGGCATTGCCCAAGCCCAGTCGACCCGCGCGAGCAGGGCGTCTGCGAATTCTCCGATCGCCTTCTCGCCGGGGCGGTCGAAATGCTGCTTCGCCGTCAGCGCCCCGGCGAGGAGCAACGCGGTATCGATCGTCGACACCTCGGTGCGGCCGAAGCGCCGGCCGGTGGCGGGATCGAGAAAGTGGTAGAAGAAGCCGCGATAACCGGTCATCCCTGCCGCGGAATCGCCCTGCGGCGCGTCATGGAGAAAGCGCAAGGTCGTCAAAGCGCGCCGTGCGGCCTGCGCGCGCGCGACGAACCCGCGCGTCTCGCCAACGGCGAGAGCGGTCAGCGCAAACCCCGTCGCCGCGATACTGGCGAAGGATTTGGTCGGCCACCGGTCCGCAGCGAGCCCGTTCGCGGGATTGGTCGTGTCCCAAAAGAAGCGGAACGTGCGGCGCTGGAGATCCTCCAGGAAGCCCGCGCGCCTGGCGCCCGCATTCGCGCCGCGACCGGGGAGGGCCGCGGCGGCGGCCGCTGCTTGCACGAAGGCGCGCCGGCTGATCACGTCTTTGACGTCCACCTTGTTCAAGAAGGCGAAAGAGGCGGCCGCACGAACGGCCGCCTTCTTCGTCAGAACCGGATCGCGGCGCCGAACTGGAAGCTGCGCGGCGGGCCGGCAAGCGAGTTCGGGCGCACCACCGTCGGGTCGTCCCCGGGGCCGAAGAAATTATCCGCCCCGCCGAAATTCGCCCGGTTGAAGAGGTTGAACACCTCGGCCGACAGGGTGATCTCCCTGCCCTCGCCGAAGCGGATCGCCTTCTGCAGCCGGAGGTCGACCTGCACGAACATCGGCAGGTGGTTGAAATAGCCGATCTTGATCTTGCCCGGCTGGAATCCCTGACTGGCGTCGATGACGTTGAAGGGAAGGCCGGAACCGATCGTCGCGAGCCCCGACAGCTTGATCGACCAGGGCAGGTCGACGATGGCGTTGATCACCGCCCGGTCCTTCTCGTAACCCGCATTGGGGTAGAAGGGGTCGGCCGAGATGTTCGGATAGTCGAAGTTGAAGGCGTAGCCGCGCTCCTTGGACTGGAAGACGTGCGTATAGGCGACGCCGAAGCCCCAGCCCGATTGCTTGCTGTAGGGCTTGTCGACGGTGAGATAGAGCGCGTCGTACTTCGTCTGCCGCGTGTTGAATGCGGCGACGACGTTGCTGAATCCGTTGGTGAGCGGGATGTAGTCGTAGAAGCCGGACCCGGCGTTCGGCACCAGCGAGCGGTTCAGCGGTGCGTATCCGATCTGGTTCTTGCCGATCGTGTGGTTGAAAGTCAGCGAGGTGCGGAAGATGCCGAGCCGCTGGCGGATGCCGACGCTGAACTGGTCCGTGTAGGGCGTCTTCAAGTTGTTCGGGATCACCCGCAGCTCGCTGGTTCCCGGCGACGTCGGATCGGTGGCGAGGCTGGACAGCAACGCCTGGAATCCCGAGGGCGTGAGGTAGGCTGGCTGGAATTTGATCGTCGGCTGGCCGTTGCGCGGCAGGCCGTCCTTCGAGAAGAGAAGCTGGCCGGAGCGGTATTGCGAGAGCAACGTCTCTTCCGCGGCGCTCCGGAAGATCGCCCGGTCGTAATAGCGCCCGACGCCGGCGAAGAAGACGGTGCGGTGGTCGGCGAACACGTCATAGGAGAAGCCGAGGCGCGGCGCAAAGTCGTGCATCTCGGCCTTGCGATGCCCGGTCGAGATGTAATCGTTGACGTTGAAGAAGCCGCCCTGGACGCGGGGATCTGCGCCGAGTGCGCGCAGCGCCGCCACCTGTGCAGGCGGAGTGACGAAGCTGTTGTTCTTCGCATTGGAATCATAGTCCCAGCGAATGCCGGCGTTGATCAGGAGGTTCCTGTTCACCGCCCAATCGTCCTGGAGGAACAGCCCGATCTGGGTGGTGCTCGCCTTCACATTGGGGTTGCCGCCGCCGAAGTTGACCTGTGCCGGCAGCGAAAAGTCGAGGTTGCGGCTCGGGTCCACCGAGAACTCGAACTGGGGGTTGGCGTTCGGCCCCGAGCCGCCGACATGGTAGTTCTGACGCGACACCTTGAAGCCCATCTTGACGAGATGCTCGCCGTTCCACCGCAAGTGGGTGAGGCTGAAATTGTCGCGGAGCGTGAAGCTTTCCTGCTCGACCTGCTGGAAATCGGCGCGGCCCCCGACCTGAATGACGCCGTCGTAGATGCGGCCGAAGCCGGCGGAGAAGTCGGCGCCGAAGCGCAGGTTCGACTTCAGATAGTCGAAGGTCGCCTCGTTGACGAGGCCGTCGCCGGTATAGGTGTGCGCGACCTTGCCGGTGTAGACGTCGTTGTGGACCAAGGTTCCGCGCTCGCGCGCCGCCTGGCCGCCGAAGTCGCGCAGATCCGATTCCTTGCGGATGCTGCCGGAGACTTCGAGGACGGAGTTCGGCGCCATCTGCCAGGTGAGCTTGCCGAAGCCGAGATGCTCGCGGAACGGACTGACGAAGGTGCCGCGATAGGTGTTGGGGTCGAAGCCCATCTGGGCGACGGCAGTCGCCGGCGCGTTGCCCGGATTCACGGCCGAGTTGCGGTCCTGCCGGTTGGCTTCGTAGTTGAAGAAGAAGAACAATTTGTCCTTGATGATGGGACCGCCGAGCGCGGCGCCGTACTGGTAGCGCTTGATCGGTGCCTTGGGCTGGTTATTCTTCTTCTGGAAATAGTCGCGCTCGATCAGGCTCTGGTCCTGATAGGTGCCGAACGCCTCGCCGTGCAGCTGGTTGGTGCCCGATTTCGTGACGGCGGTGATGATCGCGGTGCCCGCGTCCTCATATTCGGCCTTGTAGTTCGACGTCTCGACGCGGAACTCCTGGACCGCGAGCTGCGAGAAGGGATTGCCGCGGCTGACGTCCTGGCCGACGATGCCGCCTTGGTTGACGTTGCTCTTCAGGCTGACGCCGTCGATGAAGACGTTGACCTGCGGTCCGCCGAAGCTGTCGCCGTTCGGGTCGGCCCCGACTCCGCCGCCGGAGAAGGTCTGGCGGAAGTCCGTCTGCAGCACCCGGATGCCGGGGGCGAGGGCGGCGAAGTTCAGGAAGTTGCGGTTGTTCTGCGGCAGGTTCTCGATCTGCTCGCGGGTGACGTTGGTCGCGACCTCGGAGGTGCGGGTCTCCGCGAGGCGGGTGCCGGTGACGACGATTGCCGCGCCTTCCGATCCGGGGGTCTCCGGCGTCCCCTGCGCCGCGGCCGGGGCGCCGAGATCCAGGGTCGCCGTCTGACCGACCGAAACGACGACGCGCTGGGTGGCCGACCCCGGCGCGCTGATGTCGTAGGTTCCGGGCCGCAGTCCCGAGAGAACATAGGTTCCGTCAGGCCCCGCCTGGGCGGTGACACGAAAGCCGGTCTCGACGTTGACGGCGGTCACCGTCGTTCCCTGCGCGGCGGCCGCCCCGACCGTGCCGCGAATCGTCGCCGTGGTGAGCTGGGCGAAGGCCGGCGCCGACAAGCCGAGCGCGCCTGCGAGCAGCGCCGCGCGCAGCATCGTGCGGGCCCGTGTCTTCCTGGTCATCATGTCGTCCCTCCTGTTGGAGAAGGCGGCGGGCCCGCCCTCCTTCTGTTGAGCGATGAGGCGCGGACGACGAGCGTCGGCGCGAAGAGGTTCTGGGTCGGAGCCGTTGCTCTGCCTTCGCCCAGGCCAACGCAGCACTCGACCGCCTGCCTGCCGATCTCGGCAATCCGAACCCCGGCCGTGGTCAGCGGCGGGTCGAGGAACCGCGCCAGCGGAATATCGTCGAAGCCGGCGAGCGCGACATCCTCTGGAATGCGCACCCCGGCCTCGCGCAACGCCTGCAGGCAGCCGAGCGCCATCGCATCGTTGGCGGCGAAGACCGCATCCGGAAGCCTTTTCTGAAGGAGCAGCAGCCCGGCGCTGAAGCCCGATTCCTCGCGAAAATTGCCCCGCAGTACCGGTCCCGGCTTCACCCTTGCCTCGACGTGCGCCTCACGAAAGCCGCGCAGTCGCTCCTGCGCATCGAGATTGTCGGCGGGTCCGCCGATGAAGGCGATCGGCCGATGCCCCTCGTCGAGCAAGTGGCGGGTGACGGCCGCGGCGCCGGCGCGATTGTCGACGCCGAACGCTGCATCCGCACCCGCGCTCGCGCGCGTCGACAGCAGGACCAGCGGAACCGCGCCGTTGACCGCGTCGACCAGGAGATCGCCGTCGGTGAAGGGCGACATGACGACGAGACCGTCGACGCGGCTGCGCATCGTGCGCAGCGCCCCGATCGCTTCCGAAATGTCGCCGTGCGAAGCGGAGAGGAGCAGGTTTCGCCGGCAATTGCGCGCGCCCAGATCCAGCCCGCGGATGAGCTCGGAAAAATACTCGCCGTGGAGATCCGGAAGGATGACTCCGATCGTGTCGGTCCTTTGCAGCGAAAGCGATTGCGCGCCGGCGTGCGGCACGAAATCCAGCTCCTTCGCCACGCGCTGCACGCGGGCGCGAGTCTCGAGGGTCACGCTCTCGCTGCCGTTCAGCGCGCGCGAGACCGTCGCCACCGAGACGCCCGCGGCGCGTCCGACGTCCCGGATCGTCACCCTGCGGCGTTCGATGCCCGACCTCCGCGCAGCTTCCTGCACCAGCGCTCCTGATGTAACCGGTTACACCAACTAGCCCCCCGCCTGCCCGGGTGCAAGGATCCACCGTCTGCCGCCGAGCTCCGGCTGACCAGCCGCCTGCGGATCGAGTTCTGCAATGAGCAGGAAAACTGGCTGGGGCGGCAGGATTCGAACCTGCGAATGCCGGTACCAAAAACCGGTGCCTTACCACTTGGCGACGCCCCAGCAGGCGCGGGCGGCTTATAGCGGTCGCCGCGCGCTGCGAAAGGGCTAGACCAAGATCTTTCAGGCTGAACTGCCTGAAACGTGAATCTGGTCTCGCTTATGAATGGAGAGCCTGATTCACGCCATCGGCCGAAGCGCGAAGCGCTTCGACCTCGGACGATCAGGCTCTAGTCGTTCGCCAGCCGGCGGTTGACGAGGTCGAGATAGTCCTTGCGCAACTGGCGGGTGAGGTCGCCCACTTCGAACCGCCAAGGGCCGACCGCGTTGACCGGGGTCACTTCGGCCGCCGAGCCGGTCAGGAAGCATTGCTCGAACCCCTCGAGCTCCTCGGGCCAGATCGCCCGCTCGACCACCTCGATGCCGCGGCGGCGGGCGAGGTCCATCACGGTCTGGCGGGTGATGCCGTTCAGGAAGCAGTCCGGCGTGGGCGTGTGGAGCGCGCCGTCCTTGACGAAGAAGACGTTGGCGCCGGTGCCCTCCGCCACCTGCCCCCGCCAGTCGAACATCAGCGCGTCGTCATAGCCCTTCCGCTCCGCCTCCAGCCGGGCGAGCGTGCAGATCATGTAGAGGCCCGACGCCTTCGATTCGGTCGGGGCCGTGTAGGGTGCCGGCCGCCGCCACGGCGAGATGTCGAGCCGCAGCCCCTTCAGGATCGCCTCCTCGCCGAAATAGGCGCCCCACGGCCAGCAGGCGATCGCGAGGTGGGCGGGGACGTCGAGCGCGGTCACGCCCATCTGCTCCGAGCCCCGCCACGCGAGCGGGCGCATGTAGCCGTCATCCATGCCGTTCGCCGCGACCACCTCGCGGCAGGCGGCGTCGATCTCCTCGACGCTCCACGGCAGCTCCATGCCGAGCAGGGCGGCCGAGCGCTTGAGCCGGCGGCTGTGATCGGTGAGGCGGAACACCTCGCCGCCGTAGATGCGCTGCCCCTCGAACACCGAGGAGGCATAATGGAGGGCGTGGGTAAGAACGTGGATGTTGGCCTCGCGCCACGGCACGAGCTTGCCGTCGAACCAGATGAACCCGTCCCGGTCGTCATAGTCCCGCCGCTCGCTCACACGCCTCTCCTTCGCGACGCGGCGGATAGGACCGGGCCGCGAGAGCGTCAACTTCGCCGCCCCCGCCCCTCTCCGCCGGCCCCGCGCGACGAACCCGCTTCCCCTTTCGAGGCAATGGGCTACACTCGCCGCTTCTGGGCCGCAGGGGGGTGCGGATGGCCGGGTCGGACGCGCGTGCACCGGAGAGGCGCTACGTCGCCTTCCTGAGTTACAGCCACAGGGACGCCGCCGCCGCGCGCGCGCTCCACCGCCGGCTCGAATCCTATCGCCTGCCGCGCCGGCTGGTCGGCGGCGAAGGCGAGCGCGGGCCGGTGCCGGCGCGCCTGACGCCGATCTTCCGCGACCGCGAGGAGCTTCCCGCCGCCGACGACCTCAGCGAACGCGTCCGCGCCGCCCTCGCCGTCTCCGACACGCTCGTCATCCTCTGCTCGCCCGCCGCCGCGGCCTCGCCGTGGGTGGGGAAGGAGATCGAGACCTTCCGCGCCCTCCACCCCGGCCGCCCGATCATCGCCGCGATCCTGGAGGGCGAGCCCGCCGAGGCCTTCCCGCCGCCGCTCTGCGCCGGCGGCGTCGAGCCGCTCGCCGCCGACCTGCGGCCCGGCCGCGACGGCCGCCGGCTCGGCTTCCTGAAGCTCGTCGCCGGCCTCTCCGGCGTCGGCCTCGACGCCCTCGTCCAGCGCGACGCGCAACGAAGATTGCGCCGCGTGACGGCCGTCACGGGTGTGGCGTTGGCGGCGGTCGTAGCGATGGCCGTGTTGACCCTCGTTGCCCTCCAGGCGCGCCGCGAGGCGCAGCGCCAGCGGGCCGAAGCGGAAGGACTTGTCGAGTTCATGCTGACGGATCTGCGCGACAGGCTGAAGGGGGTGGGCCGGCTCGACGCCATGCAGGCGGTCAACGGCCGGGCGCTCGACCATTATCATCGGCAGGACTTGGCCAAACTGGACGCGGACGCGCTGGAGCGGCGCGCCCGCATCCTGCAGACCATGGCGGAAGACGACGATCAGCTCGGTCGCCCCGATCAGCTCGAGGCCGATGCCGCCGAGGCTTATCGGACGACGTCCGCGCTCCTCGGAGCGGAGCCGCGCGATCCGCAGCGGATCTACGCGCACGCGCAGAGCGAATATTGGGTCGGCTATGCCGGCTATCTGAAAGACGACTGGGCCCGCGCGGGCCTTCATTGGCTCGGCTACGAGCGCCTTGCGAAGCGGCTCACCGCGCTCGACGCCGCCAAGGCGGATTGGGTGCGGGAGCTCGCATATGCAGAGGGCAATCTCTGCACGCTCTATCTCGCTCGCAAGGCGCCGCGCGCGGCGCTGCCGCAATGCCTTCGTTCGCTCGCCGACATGGAGCGGGTTCGGCGCCTTCGTCCTCGCGAGCGCAAGCCGGTTCAGGATGTCGCGAACCGCTACGCCTGGGCCTCCGCCGCGTGGGCCGGCGTCGGCAACATTGCTCGCGCCGAAGCCTCGCAACGCGCCTACCTTGGCGAGCTTCAGCGGCTAGGGGATCGCTATCCGGGCGAGGCCGACGTCCAGGATCAACTGATGCGTGCGCTCATGACGACCGCTGAGTTCCTTTCGGCCAACGGAAGGGCCGCGGAGGGCGAGACCTACCGAAAGCAGGCGCAAATCCTCGCCGACCACCTGACTGCCCTCGACCCCGCCAATCGACGCTGGCGCGCGTGGCAGACCCGGATTGCGAATACGCCATCAGGCAAAGGAGAATCGAAATGAACGTCCGCACCGTGTTGGCTCGTGCAACCCATGCACTTGACAAGAATCCCGTCCGCACGCCGCGCAAGATTGCGGCGTTTAGACTCGACCTTTGGAGCGACCCTGCCGGAGATACGGTCGTTGGCTACACCGGCAAGTACATTTTCGATATGGATCAAGGTGTAACCATCGAGGATTACCTTAGAAATATGGCCTTGAACGTAATCCACATTCCATGGGAGCCAATGCAGGAACCTGACCCAACTCCTGACACGACGAGCCTCTCAATTAGGAGCAACGAGAATATTTATATCGTTATAGTCATAGCGGATGCCAATCTGCAGTTTGCCAGCGAGGGTCTGGATGCCGTTACGATAGCGGATGGCAGAGAGAGATATTACACATACGGGCGGTGCGCGTGGGTGGACGATCCAATCCTCCGTACCACGACGGTAGCAGAAAGACCGGACCTCCACGCATATTGCCAAGTGACAGCTTTCGCGGCAGACTGTGAAAGCGACCTCCAGGACCAAAACCGCCCGCAACCCAGAACAGCTTTCAATATCTACTTAAACCTGAGACAGCGGGCCGCCAACGGTGACCTACGGCTGATTCCTTTCGTATTCGATCCCGATGTTGGCTACCCCGGCGGCCATACATGAGCGATGTCGGAAGCGCCCGTGTTGGGAGGGCCCTGACTTGAGCGGCACATCCGAGTCGCTGCCGAAGGTCCTTGCCCTGACCCGCGCCGGGGCGAACGCACAGGCGAGACGCATCCTTGATTCCCTGCCCGCGTCCACTCAGGCGGCGGAACTGTTACTGAAGGGACGACTGCTGAAGGACAGCGCGCTTGCCCTGTCGGGATCGCAGCGGAGGGCTGCGTTGCGCGAGGCGGTCCGTTGGTATCGCGCAGCGGCCGCCTCGGACGGGACCTACCCCCTGATCAACGCTGCCTCCCTCTCGCTCCTCGCCGGGGAGCCCGGCCAGGCCGCCGCTTACGCCCGTGAGGTCCTGGCCAGCCTCGAGGCGAATCCCGACGAGCCCGAGACTCCCTATTGGCTCGCTGCCACCCGCGCCGAGGCCTTGCTCCTCCTCGACCGCGAGGCGGAGGCCCGCGCCGCCCTCGCCGAGGCGGTCGCGCTCGCCCCGCGGGCCTGGGAGGACCATGCCTCGACCCTCCGCCAATTCGCCCTCATCCTCGCCGAGCAGGGACGCGACGCCGCCTGGCTCGACGCGCATCGCCCCCCGCGCTCGCTCCATTTCGCCGGCCATATGTCGTTCGACGCGCGGGTGGCGCGGAGGGCGCATCTCGAGGACCGGATCGCCGCGATCCTCGACGAGGAGAAGGTGCATTTCGGCTATGGGGCGCTCGCCGCCGGCGCCGACATCATCGTCGCCGAGGCGCTGGTGGCGCGGGGGGCCGAACTGCATGCGGTGCTGCCGGGCGGGCCGGAGGCGTTCGCCGCGGTGTCGGTCGATCCGTTCGGCAGGGGCTGGCGGCGGCGCTATGACGCGCTGCTCGCCAGGGCAGAGACGGTGCGCACCGTCCGCCCGGCCGCCGCGCCGCCCGACGCCGAGATGGTCGCGCTCGGCGACGAGGTGGCGATGGGCGCGGCGGCGCTCAACGCCCGGCGGCTGGAAAGCGAGGCCGTGCGGCTGCTGGTGGCGCCGGAGGAAAGACCCTCGCCGGCCGCGGGGCCGTGGCGCGAGCGCCGCCTCGCCGCCCCGCGCGAGACCGCCCCCGCGCCGCCGCTCATGCCGGCGCCGCACGCGCGCCACGCCCTCCTCGCCGTCGCCGTGGCGCCGGGAGCGGAGGTCGAGGCGCGCCTCGCCGCCGCCGCTGCTTCGATCGCCGCCGGCCCCCCGCCGCGCCTCGGTCCGTGGTTCACCGGCCGCGAGATCCTGCTCGCTTATGCGGCGCCCGCCGAGGCGGCCCGCGCGGCGCTCGCGCTCGCCGCCCGGGAAGAGGCGGTGGGCGGCCATTACGGCATCGCCGATCCGATCGCGGATCCCTTCGCCGCCGCGCCGCGCATCGTCGGCGACCCCGCCGCGCTCGCCGCCGGCGCGGCCGCGTCGGCGCCGGCGGGCGTCGTCTGCGTCACCGCCGATTTCGCCGCCGCGCTCGCCGCCGCCGGCGAGACGGGGCTGCGCACCGAACTGGTCGGCGAGCTCGCCGCCGCGCCCGGAGAGGAACCGGTCGAGCTCTACGCCATCATGGCGGTGTGGACTGGTTAGACGAGCTCCGCCTCGAGCCGCCCCGGCGCCACGACGACCAGCGCGCCGGCATCGCGCCGCACGATTCCCCGCCGCTCGAGCGCGCTCACCGTCCGCGACGCCGTCTCCCGCGTCGTCCCGACCTTGAGCGCCAGCTCCGCGATGACGGGCGCGGGGCGAATGGCCATGCCGTCCCCGGCCCGCGCGCGGCGCAGCAGCTCGGCGGCCACCCGGCCCGGCGCGGAGAGAGCCGAGCGCTCGTACACGCGGGCCGCGGTCGCCCGCAGGCGCCTGAGCAGCAGCCGCGACAAGGCGAGGCCGATCGCCCCGTGCCGTTCCGCGAGCTCGACCAGCGCCGCCGCCTCGAGCAGGAAGGCGCGCACCGCTTCGACGGCGACGACGTCGGCCTCCTCCTCGCCGCCGCCGGGGTCCCCGAGCGCCCCGAAGAGATCGCCGGGCCCATAATCGTGGAGCAGGACCAGCTGCCCGTCGGCGCCGTAGAGCAGGGCATGGGCGCGGCCGAGCACGATCAGGAAGGCGGTGGCCGAGCGGTCGCCCTGCCGCACGAGAGAGGCACGCGGCGCATAGTGACGGACCCGTCCGCGCCCGCCGATCCGCGCCGCCGTCTCGCCGGCGCAACCGAACGCCGTCCCTATCGCCTCGAGATCCTGCGCCTCGACCAGCAGAGCCCCTCCCCTCGCGTGGCGGGGAGGATGACCCGGCGCCGGCCGACGCGCAAGCCTGTCCGGCGCCGAGCGAGCTGTTATATCCGCGGCCGATGCCGACCCTCTCCTGCCTCTGCGGCGACATCCGCCTCACGCTCGCCAAGCGGCCGGACTTCATCCACGCCTGCAACTGCACGCTGTGCAGCAAGACCGGCGCGCGCTGGGGCTATTTCCAGCCGTCCGAGGTGACGGTCGCGGGTGAGACCAAGGGCTATTGCCGGGCGGACAAGGTGCAGCCCAATGCCGAGGTGCGCTTCTGCCCGCGCTGCGGCGCGACCACCCATTTCGTCCTGACGGCGGCCGCGGCGGCGAAGTTCGGCAACGTCGTGATGGGCGTCAACATGCTCCTCGCCGAGCCGGACGCGCTCGCCGGCATCGAGCTGCGCTACCCGGACGGCCGCGCCTGGCGGGGCGAAGGGCCGTTCGGCTACGTGCGGCAGCCGCGCATCCTCGGCGCGGAAGGTGGCGTCGAACCCTGAGGAGCGACGTGCC
>JAFAZW010000015.1 GCA_019239415.1 Alphaproteobacteria bacterium | reverse complement strand
CTTCGAACAGGAGGAGAAGGTGGATTCCGGCTTTCGCCGGAATGACGGGGATGGCCAGGACACCGCTCCCGGCGCCCAGCCCCCCGCCGGGGCCGAGCGGCCCCCGCCGCCCGCACCGCTTCCCGGCCGGCGCCGCCCGGGCGTGCCGCAGCAGGTGCTCGACGAGCCGGTGGCGCAGTCCAACCGGGGCGCGCTGAGGGCGCCGCCGCCGGAGGCATTTCCGACCGACCAGGTCCCGATCCCGGACCGCTGGCGGCTGGTCGAGAGCCTCGGGCTGGTGAAGGAACGCTGGTTCGACCCCTATCACCAGAACACGCTCAAGGGCGACCGCCCGCTCTGCCTGCCGAGCGAGGAGGAGCAGGCGCGGCGGGCGGCGGAAGGCAAGCGGCCCTGCCGCACCCCGCGCTGGCTGGGCCTCGAGGCGCATGATTGGTTCCTGACGCTGAACGCCGTCTCCGACACGGTGATCGAGCCGCGCACCTTTCCGATTCCCGTCGGCGTGCAGACGACGCAGCGGCCCGGCAGCAACGACGTGTTCGGCAAGAACGACAGCCTCGTCCTCTCCCAGACCTTCATCGTCGGCGCGGCCCTGACCAAGGGTTCGACCGCGTTCATGCCGCCGCATGTCGAGTACCGGCTGAGCCTGGCCTTCAACCTCAATTATGCCGACGTCTCGGAGCGCCGCATCCTCAACGTCAAGCCGTCGAGCCCGAGCTCGCGCCTCGACGGCTGGGTGGGCGTGCAGGAGGCGTTCGTCGACTATCATTTGCGCGACGTCTCCGCCCGCTACGATTTCGACAGCGTCCGCGCCGGCATCCAGCCCTTCCAGCTCGATTTCCGCGGCTTCCTGTTCAACGACCAGCAACTCGGCCTGAGGCTGTTCGGCAACCGCCGCGGCAACCGCTTCCAGTACAATCTCGCGGCGATCTGGCGGCTCGAGAAGGACACCAACAGCGGCCTCAACGACGTCACGCAAGCGCCGCGCAAGGACTGGGTGCTGCACGCCAATCTCTACCGCCAGGACTTCCCCTTCGTCGGCTTCACTAGCGAGGCGAGCCTCACCTGGAACGCCAACCGCGAGCGCGGCGACCTCAAGGTCGACAAGAACGGCTTCCCGGTGCGGCCGGCGCTGATCGGCAACCTGCGCGCGCGCAACTACGACGTCTTCTATCTCGGCTATAATGGCGACGGCCATATCGGCCGCCTGAACCTCACGGCGTCGGCCTACGGCGCGTTCGGCTGGGACCGGGCGAGCATCTTCACCAGCCGCACCGCCCGGATCCGGAGCGTCTTCCTCGCCGCCGAACCCAGCGTCGACGTCGACTGGATGCGCCTCAAGGCCTCGCTCCTCTACGCGAGCGGCGACGGCAAGCCGTTCGACAACCGCGAGGGGGGCTTCGACGCGATCTTCGAGAACCCGATCTTCGCCGGCGCCGACACCAGCTACTGGATCCGCCAGTCCATCCCCTTCGCCGGCGGCGGCCGCGCGGTGAGCCTCAACGGCCGCAACGGCCTCCTCAATTCGCTCCGCTCGTCCAAGGAGCAGGGCCAGTCCAACTTCAACAACCCGGGCACCGTGCTGCTCGGCGCCGGCGGCGACTTCGACGTCCTCCCCAAGCTGCGCCTCAGCGCGAACCTCAACCACCTCTGGTTCGCGAACACCGCCGTGCTGCAGGCGCTGCGCAACGAGGGCTCGATCCCCCGCGACATCGGTTGGGACCTCTCCGCCGCCGCGATCTGGCGCCCCCGCTTCACCCAGAACCTCGTCCTGCGCGCCTCGGCGGCGGTGCTCCAGCCAGGCGCGGGCTTCAGGGACCTGTTCGCCAATTCCGACCGCGACAAGCGCTACGTGTCGGTACTCCTCAACGCGATCGTCACCTACTGAAGCCCGCCGCCGGCACCCATCCGAACCCGGCGCGGAAGTTGCGGAAGTTTCGAAGTTGCGTGAAAAATAAAAATCCGTTCGATCGATCCGGCGCCCATCGATCGCTTTTTCCGATCAATCCGCGGCGCCCGGGCGCGCCGCGGCGACCCGAGTCGCACTCCATTCCCCCTCACCGTTCAAAGAGCCCGCAGCCATGGCCACAGAGGGAACATAGCGCAAACCTAGAGAGAAAACGAGCCGCTTTTTCGCGACTCCCGCCGGCGCGGCGGGGCCGTCCGGAGGCCGCCTGGCGCGGGTCCACGCCGGGCCGCTGGCGGGGGCTTGCCGGGCGAATGCCGGGTGGATGCCGTGTCGCAGCCGGGCGGGTGCTGGACCCAAACGGTGCGGGAGCCGACGGGAGCCGGGGATGTGCGGAGCGGTTCGGACCGGCCATCGCGCGGCCGAGGGCCCGCTTCCGGGCGGTCTTCCGCGCGAAGTTGAAACCCCGTTCAGGTTCTAGACCAGCGCGGCCGGCGGCGGTCGGGCGGAGGCGCGGGGGCCTGGTTCACGGCTCCGATCGGTGTGGGGCGGTGAGCCGCGAATTAGGTGCACTGTCACCGTGTTAGGAGCTTATTACGGTGACAGTGCACTCGGGACGCTCTCGTGACAACGGACGGGAAGCGCAAAAAGGGGGGACAGTCACTGTGACTGTCCCCACGGCTGGCCCCGCAGCGGTAGCGGACACGGCGCCGGCGCGATAAAAGACGCTATGTGGAAACCGCCGCTGCTCGCGCTCCTGCTGCTGTCGCCGGCGCCTCCGGCCGGCGGCGGGGGCCGCGACGCCTTGATGGACGAGATCGAGCGCAAGGTCGTCCTCCCCGACGGCGCCCGCCCGCTCCGGGATTACGGCCGCAACTACGCCCTGGCGGGACGCGGGATCGTCAGGGGGACCTACCTGCTGCCGCTGCCGCCTCGCGATCCGGCCTCCGGATGCGCCGTGATGCTGCCGGACCTCACGTCGCGGCCCTGCACCCGGAAGGAGGTCCGCCAATCGGTGGCGGCCGAGGCCGCCCTGACCGCCGCCCAGACACGCGCGGGCACGCGCCGCTGGTTCGACGATCCCCGCCGGCTCCCGCGCATCTTCGACGGCGGCTGCGCCCAGGTGACGGTGGAGTATGACGTGGCGGCGCATCATGTCCTCGCGGTCGCCTGCAACGGGGACGCCTAGTTTCCGGGTGCCCTGCTCAGATCCGGGAGCGGCAGGTCGGCCGGCGGTGTGGCGGAGACGCCGCGGCTTCGTTCACGCGGAGGCGCGGAGGGAAGGAGAGGCGCGGAGGGGCCGAGCATTTCCCCGTCGCGCGCCGATCCGTCGCCACCGCATTCGGGAAAGAGGGACAGTCACGGTGACTGTCCCCTTCCCCAAGGTCAGGGATGGTTGAGCCGGCGACAGCCTAGAGCGTCATCTCGCCCTCGTCGCCGCCATCCCAATAATGGAGCCGGTCGGCGACGACCTTGATCAGGGTCAGGCCGGGCGTGTCGATGCCCTCGGGCCACCAGCGCTCCAGCTCGGCGCGCCAATGCTCTGCGAAGCGCGCCTTGTCGCGGATCAGCGCGCCCGTGCCTTCGATGGCGATGAAGATGCCGGGCTTGCCGACCACGCCCATCAGCCCGCCGCTGCCCTGGAAGGCGAGCGCGCAGGTCGGATCGCGTTCGAGATCGCGGACCGTGCGGCTGTCGCCGTCGCTGAAGAAATAGCTGTCGCCGTCGAACTCGACGCTCCGGTTGTTGCTCATCGGCCGCCCCGCCAGCCCGCCGTCGCTGACCGTCGTCAGCATGCAGAAATCGATGTCGCGCATCGCTTCGGCGATCTCGCGCAAGGTGCGTTCGGCCACGGCATGTCCCTTCGATGGAGTGAGGGGGCAACGCGGGCGGCAAGGGTTGGTGCCGGCACCTGGCCCAAAGCAGGGGTGTGGCATTGGGGGGCGGGGAGGGTTGGCGAAGGGGGGACAGTCAAAGTGACTGCCCCCAGGACAGAGGGAGGGGACAGTCACTGTGACTGCCCCCCCCCCCCCCCCCCCCCCC
>JAFAZW010000007.1 GCA_019239415.1 Alphaproteobacteria bacterium | reverse complement strand
AGCACCGAGAAGGGAATCGACCAGCTTTCGTACAGGGCGGCGAGGCAGAGGAAGACGACGAGCAAGGAGATCGCGTACAGATAGGGGGCCTGCCCGCCCGACAGCCGCTCCTGGTACGAGAGGCCGGACCAGTCGACGGCGACCCCCGGCTCCTTCGCCGCGAGCGCGGCGATCCGGTCCATCGCCTCGCCCGAGCTGCGCCCCTCCGCCGCCTGGCCCTGGAATTCGTAGGCGGGGACGCCGTTGAAGCGGGACAGCGTCGAGGGCGCCTGCCCCCAGCTGGTCGAGGCGAAGGCGGAAAAGGGCGCCATCGCGCCGTTCGCCGAGCGGACGAACCAGTCGCCGAGATCCTCCGGGCGGCTGCGATACGGGGCGTCGCCCTGGACGTAGACGCGCTTCACCCGACCGCGGTCGATGAAGTCGTTGACGTAATTGCCGCCCCACGCCGCCGACAGCGTCGAGTCGACGTCGGCCTGGCTGACGCCGAGCGCGCCGATCTTCGCCTGGTCCTCGTGCACTTCGAGGGTCGGATTGTCCTCCAGCGTCGACAGGCGGACGCCGGCGAGGTTCTTGTCGGCGATCGCGGCGGCGAGGATGCGGTCGCGCGCGGCCTTGAAGTCCTGGCGGGCCATGCCGGACGTGTTCAGCAGCTCCATGGTGAAGCCGCTCGACTGGCCGAGGCCGCGCACCGGCGGCGGGTTCAGCGCGAAGAATTGCATGTCGCGATAGCTGGCGCCGAGCGCCCGCGTCGCGCGCGAGGTGATGCCCTGCGCGCTGTTCTCCGTGCCGCGCCTCTTGTCCCACGGCACGAAGGAGAGGAAGCCGCGGCCGGCATTCTGGCCCGAGCCCGCCTGGTTGCCGCCGACCACCGTGAACATGGCGCCGATATTCTTCTGCTCCCGCCCGAGGAAATAGCGCTCGATCGCCTTGGCGGCGGCGAGGGTGCGCGGCTGGGTGGCGCCGGGCGCGAGGTTGAACTGGAGCTGCGCGAAGCCCTGATCCTCGGTCGGCAGGAAGCTGGTCGGCAGCCGGAAGAAGATCACGCCGAGCAGCACCGCGAGGATGACATAGCCGAGCATCATGATGCGGCCGCGCTCGATCGTGCGCACGACGCCACGGCGGTAGCGCTCGCGCGTGCGGTTGAACCAGCCGTTGAAGCGGGCGCCCAGGCGGCGCGCATAGCCGGAGACGGTGCCCCTCTGCTCTTCGGCCTCGGTCTCGCCCCGATGCCGCGGCGGCTTGAGCAGGGTCGCGGTGATGGCCGGGCTCAGCACCAGCGCGACGACGACCGAGAGGACCATCGAGCTGACGATGGTGATCGAGAATTGGCGGTAGATGACGCCGACCGAGCCGCCGAAGAAGGCCATCGGCAGGAACACGGCGGAGAGGACGAGGGCGATGGCGATGAGGGCCGTCTGGATCTCGCCCATCGACTTGATCGTGGCCTCGCGCGGGCTGAGCCCCTCCTCCTCCATCACGCGCTCGACATTCTCGACGACGACGATCGCGTCGTCGACGAGGAGGCCGATCGAGAGGACCAGGCCGAACAGGGTCAAGGTGTTGATCGAGAATCCGAACACCGCGAGGATGCCGAACGTCCCCAGCAGCACCACCGGCACCGCGATCGCCGGCACCAGCGTCGCCCGCCAGCTCTGCAGGAAGACGAACATGACGATGACGACGAGGACGATGGCCTCGAGCAGGGTCTTCACCACCTCCTCGATCGACAGCTTGATGAAGGCGGTGGCGTCGTTCGGGTAAGCGAGGCGGAAGCCGGGTGGGAAGGCGGCGGCGCGGCGCTCGACCTCCTGGCGGACCAGCGCCGCGGTCTTGAGGGCGTCGGCGCCGGGGGCGAGCATCACCGCGATGCCGGCGCCCGGGTGGCCGTTCAGCCGCGACATCGAGCCGTAATTCTCACTGCCGAGCTCGACGCGCGCGACGTCCTCCAGGTGGACGCTCGACCCGTCCGGCTGGGTCTTGAGGATGATCTGCTTGAACTGGTCGGCATTCTGCAGCCGCGAGCGCGCCGTCACCGTCGCGTTCAGCATCTGCGTGTCGGGCGAGGGCTGCCCGCCGATCGAGCCGGCCGCGACCTGGGTGTTCTGCGCCTGGATCGCCTGGATGACGTCGCGCGGGATCAGCGAATAGCTGGCGAGCTTGTAGGGATCGAGCCAGATCCGCATCGCATATTGCGAGCCGAACACGTTGACGTCGCCGACCCCCTGGACGCGGCCCAAGGGATCCTGGAGGTTCGAGACGAGATAGTCCGAAACGTCGGCGGTCGAGCGCTGGTCGCTTTCGTCGTAGACCGCGACGACCATCAGGAAGTCCTGGTTGGACTTGGTGACGACGATCCCCTGCTGCTGGACCTGCTGCGGCAGCCGCGGCAGCGCCTGCTGGACCTTGTTCTGGACCTGGACCTGGGCGATGTCCGGGTCGACGCCCTTCTGGAAGGTGGCGGTGATGTTGACGCCGCCCGAGGCGTTCGACGTCGCCGAGAAATAGAGCATGCCGCTGATCCCGGTCAGCTGCTGCTCGATGATCTGGGTGACGCTGCTCTCGACCGTCTCCGCCGACGCCCCGGGGTAGCTGGCGCGGATGTTCACCGAAGGCGGCGCGATGTCGGGATATTGCTCGACCGGCAGCGACAATATGCCGCCGATGCCGCCCAGCATGATGACGATGGCGATCACCCAGGCGAAGATCGGGCGATCGATGAAGATGCGGGAGATCATCGAGCGCTAACCCTGCGGTCCGCCCGCGCCGCCCCTGCCCGGTCCTCCCCCGTGACCCCTGCGGGCCCCGCCGGCGCCGCCGGTGCCTCCCGCACCGTTGCGGCCGCCTCCCGCACCGGCGCGCGCGGGCGGCGAGCCGGCCGGCACCGGCCTGACCGGTTGCCCGGCCTTCACCTTGACGAGTCCCTCCACGATGACCTTGTCGCCCGCCTGCAGTCCCGCCGTCACCACCCACTTGTCGCCGACCGTCCGTTCCGTCGTCACCTTGCGCTGCACCGCCCGGTCCCCCGGTCCGACGACCAGGACCGTCGCATTGCCCTGCGGGTCCCGGCTCACTCCCTGCTGCGGCACCAGGAAGGCGTTGGCGATGGTCTGCTGGACGATCATCCCGCGCACGTACATGCCGGGCAGCAGCAGCCCCTGCGGGTTCGGGAAGGTGGCGCGCAGCGTCACCGTGCCGGTCGCCTGGTCGACCACCGTCTCGGCGAAGTCGAGCGTGCCGGTCTGGCCGTAGTCGCTGCCGTCCTCGAGCACGAGGCGGACCTGCGCCCGGGACGGTATCGCCCCGCCCGCGGCGATCGCACGGCGCAGCGCGAGCAGCTGCGCGCTCGACTGCTGCATGTCGACATAGATGGGGTCGAGCCGCTGGATGGTCGCCAGCGCCTCGGTCTGGTTGGCGGTGACGAGCGCGCCGGTGGTGACGCTCGAGCGGCCGATCCGCCCGGTGATCGGCGCCGGCACCCGGGTGTAGCGCAGGTTGATGGTGGCGCTCTGCAGCAGCGCCTGGTTCTGCTGGACCGCCGCCTCGGCCTGCGCCGCCTGGGCGCGCACGTCGGTATATTCCTGCTGGCTCACCGCCTGCATCTTCGCCAGCGGTCCGTAGCGGCCGGCGCGGATGCGCGCGGCGTTGCGGTTGGCGACCGCGCTGGCGAGGTTGGCGCGCGCCTGCGCCGCCTGCGCCTGATAGACGCTGGGATCGATCTGGTAGAGCGTCTGCCCCTGCCGGACGATCGTTCCTTCGGTAAACAGCCGCGCGCGGATCACCCCGGAGACCTGGGGCCGCACGTCCGAGACCTGGTAGGGGGCCGTACGCCCGGCGAGCTCCGCGGTGATCGGCACGTTCGACGGCTGGACGACGACATAGCCGGCCTCGGGAGTGCCGCCGCCGCGCCCGCCGCGGCCGCCGCCCTTGCCGGCGCCGGCGGTCTCATCCCCTCCGCCCCCGCAGGCCGCGAGCGCGAGGGAGAGGAGCAGCGGCAGCAGCGCCGCCCGGGCGATCCGAAACCGTGTCAGAGGCATGCGTCCGGAGATGAGCAACGAAACCAAGCCCCGGCCCCTAGAGCGGCCTTCCCTGCCTGTCGAGCGATTCGCCCGCGCGTGTCCGATTGTTCACGCGGAGACACGGGGACAGCCGGCGCGCCGGGGACAGTCTATTGACTGTCCCCGTTTCGGAGTCGGGAGCGGGGACAGCCGATAGGCTGTCCCCGGCTCAGGCCACGAAGTCGCCGGCGACGATCTGGTGATTGTTCTGGGTGGTCACCAGCAGGGTGAAGTCGGCATTGCCGTCGCCGTCGGTGTCGCCCTGGATGATCCACATGCCCTGGTCGAAGCTGGCGCGCAGCTCGCCGGCGTGGTGGCCAAAGGCATTGGCGCCGATGAAGGCGAAGGCCTGGTCGCCGGCGAGGGTGGTGTCG
>JAFAZW010000099.1 GCA_019239415.1 Alphaproteobacteria bacterium | reverse complement strand
TCGAGGCCGATGCCGGTCGAGGCGCCGGTGACGATGGCGAATTTGCGCTGGGTCATGGTCTTCTCCTTCTGATCCCCTCCCTGCAAGGGAGGGGCTAGGGGTGGGTGCGCCGAAGGCGGGCGGACACCGCCGCGCCGAGATGGTCTGCGGCCTACCCACCCCCCACCCCCTCCCTTGCAGGGAGGGGAGGGTTCGGCGATTACTCCCCGCATGACCGACCTATCCGCCTTCATCGCCGGGCTGCCCAAGGCCGAGCTCCACATGCACATCGAGGGCAGCCTCGAACCTGAGCTCATGTTCAGCCTGGCGCAGCGAAACGGAGTTGAAATCCCGTTCAACTCCGTCGAGGAGGTGCGCGCGGCGTACAGCTTCTCGAACCTCCAGGATTTCCTCGACATCTACTACAAAGGCGCGGACGTGCTGCGCACGGAGGAGGATTTTCGCGACCTCGCCGCGGCCTATTTCGACCGCGCCGCCGCCGACTCCGTCACCCACGCCGAGATCTTCTTCGACCCCCAGACGCACACCGACCGCGGCATCGCCTTCGACACGGTGATGGAGGGCCTGATCGCCGGCATGGACACGGCGCGCGAGCGGCACGGCATCACGTCGAAGCTCATCCTCTGCTTCCTCCGCCACCTCTCGGAGGAGGCGGCCTTCGCGACGCTCCGCCAGGCGGAGCCCTGGCTCGACCGGATCGAGGCGGTGGGGCTCGACAGTTCCGAGGTCGGTCATCCGCCCAGCAAGTTCGCGCGCGTCTTCGCCGCCGCCGCGGAACGGGGCCTCAAGCGCGTCGCCCATGCCGGCGAGGAGGGGCCGCCCGAATATGTCCACGAAGCGCTCGACATCCTCCACGTCGACCGCCTCGACCATGGCAACCGCTCGCTCGAGGATCCGGCGCTCGTCGCCCGACTGGCGCGCGAACAGATGACGCTGACCGTCTGCCCCCTCTCGAACCTCAAGCTCTGCGTCGTCGGCGCGATGGACGATCACCCGATCGACCGCATGCTGCGTGAGGGCCTGCGCGCGACGATCAACTCCGACGACCCGGCCTATTTCGGCGGCTATATCAACGCCAATTACCGCGCCGCCGCCGAGGGGCGGGTCCTCTCCCGCGAGGACCTTGTCACCCTGGCCCGCAACAGCTTCCTCGGCTCCTTCCTGTCGGAGGAGGAAAAGGCGGCGCAGATCGCGCGGCTCGACGCCTATGCGGGGAACTCGTCACCCCGGACTTGATCCGGGGTCCACCTTCTGCCTCCAAGTCCAGCGAAAGAAGGTGGATGCCGGATCAAGTCCGGCATGACGACGCTTTGCGTTCGCGCGAAGAACGGACGTTACTCCGTCTCTCTCCGCGGCTTCACGCTCCCCGGCGGTGCCACGAGCGTCCCGTCGGGCGCCGCGAAGAACACCGTCTGCGAGGGGTTGGAGAATTCGATCTCCGCCGCCCCCAGCGCTTCCATGAGGCCGATGGCGATGGCGTTGCGGGTGGCGAAGGTCACGTCATAGTCGGTCGACTGGACGTCGGCCTGCAGCTCGAACTCGAAGGACGAATCGCCGAAGCCGGTCATGCCGCAGCGCACCAGGCCGGTCTTCGGCTGCTCGCCCACCACCTTCGCCGCGATGTCCGGCACCTGCCGGCACTTGTCCGGCGGCGTGCTGGTGGCGAGGCCGAACTTCAGCACGATCCGCCGCCGTTTCAGCCGCGCGAAGTTGTGGATCTGCTGGTCGAGCAGCTTGGCGTTGGCGACCACCACCTCCTCGCCCGACACCGCGCGCACCCGCGTCGTCTTGAGGCCGATATTTTCGACCGAGCCGTTCACCTGTCCGAAGGTGATGGTGTCGCCCTTCCTGAACGGCTTGTCGAAGATGATCGACAGCGCCGCGAACAGGTCGGAGAAGATGCCCTGCGCGGCGAGGCCGATGGCGATGCCGCCGACGCCCAGACCGGCGACGAGGCCGGTCACGTTCACCCCCAAATTGCTCAAGATGAGGATGATCGCGATCGCGAACAGGGTGACGGTGACGAGCAGGCGGATGATGCTGACCGCCGAGCCGAGCGTCGAATGCCCCTCGTTCGCGCCGACCCGGTGCTCGAGATAGCCGAGCACCAGCTCGCGCGCCCACACCGCCGCCTGGATCGCGAACGCGACGACGAACGCGGCGTGGACCACGCTCATCAGTCCGGGCGGCGTGTAGGCGTGGGAGGCGACCAGCTCGGCCGAGAGCAGGACGATGAAATAGACCTTGGTCTTGGCGAGGACGCGCGCAAAGATCACCGGCCAGTGCGGATCGCGCCCCCACCGCCCGAGCAGTTTGCACCCGAGCGAGCGCAGGCCGAGAAGCGCCACGGCGATGGCGACGCCGATGCCCGCGGCGATCAGGATATCGAGCACATGCCCCGACACCCAGGCCGAGGATTCGGCGACCAGCCGGTCCGTCTTCTGCGTGAGGTTGAGGTGCGACGGGTCGATCAGCGGCGCGCCGTCGGACGCGCCGCCGCTCTTGCCGGCGCTCGCAATCTTGGGAACGGGCATCAGGCCGCTACCTTGTCCGCCGCCGCCTTCGCCAACTCAGCCTCCGCCGCCGCCTTGCTCTTGCCGCGGGCTTGTGCCCTCTTTTCGGCCTTCGCGTCCACCCTCGCGGTCTCCTCCGGCAGCGCCTGGAGGAACTCGATCAGGCCGCGTTCGGCGCTGGAGAGATATTTGCTCGCCCGCGGCAGCTTGCGCGCGCCCAGCGCCCCGGCGTCCTTCGCGGCCTCGATCAGCGCCGGGTGGACGTAGGATTTTCGGCTGATCGCGGGCGTGTTGCCGAGCGCTTCGGCGACGGGCTCGATGACGCTCTTGAGCTTGACCGTCCCATGTTCCTCGAGCTTCTCCAGCATCGCCTCGAAGGCGATCACCGATGCGCCCCAGGTGCGGAAATCCTTGGCGGTGAAATCCTCGCCCATGGCCGCCTTGATATAGGCGTTGACGTCGCTCGAGCTGACCGGGCAGACGCCGCCCTCTTCGTTCACATATTCGAACAGGCGCTGCCCCGGCAGGTCCTGCGTCCGCTTGGCGATCCGCACCAGGTTGCGGTCGGCGACGGTGACGGTGCGCTTGATGCCGTGCTTGCCGGTATAGGTGATCTTCAGCCGCCCGCGCTCGACCTTGGCGTGGCGGTTCCGCAACGTGGTCGCGCCGAAGCTCTTGTTCTCCTTGGCATATTCCTCGTTGCCGACGCGCATGCGGGTCTCGTCGATCAGCCGCACCACCGCCGCGAGCACCGTGTCGGGCGCGGTCGGCTTGCCCTTCAGGTCCTCCTCGACCCGTTTGCGCAGCTTCGGCAGCGCCGCGCCGAACGCCGCCAGCCGCTCGTATTTCCTCGCCTCCTGCTCGGCGCGGAAATCGGCATGGTAGCGATATTGCTTGCGGCCCTTGGCGTCGAAGCCGAAGCCCTGGAGGTGGCCGTTGGGCCAGGGGCAGAACCAGCACCTCTCGTACGCCGGCGGCATGCCGATCGCGTTCAGCCGGTCGATCTCGTCGCGATCGGTGACGCGGCTGCCGTCGGCCTTGAAATATTGCCAGTAGCGGCCCTGGCGCCGCCGCGTGATCCCCGGCACTGAATCGTCGACATATCTGAGCATCTGGCCGCTTAAGCGCCCGCGCTTGCGCTTCGTTCCGGAACGGCGTGGCGTCGCCGCCGTTTGAGTGCGCGATCCCTTCCCGACGGAGACCTGCCATGCCCGCCATTTCGGAAGCGAAGATCCTCCTCATCGCCACCGACGGCTTCGAGGATTCGGAGCTGCTCGAGACCCGCCGCCTGCTCGACGAGAAGGGCGCCGGCACGGTCCTCGCCTCGCTGGAGAAGAAAGAGATCAAGGGCGACAAGGGCGACACTGCCGAGCCCGATTGCACCGTCGAGGAGGTCGGCGCCGCCGATTTCGACGCTCTCGTCCTTCCCGGCGGCGTCCAGAACCCGGACAAGCTCAGGATGAACGAGCGGGTCGTCGCCCTCGTCCGCGAGTTCGTCGCGAGCGGCAAGCCGGTCGCGGCCATCTGCCACGGCCCCTGGCTCCTCGTCGAAGCCGACGCGGTGCGCGGCCGCACCGTCACCAGCTGGCCCTCGATCCGCACCGATCTGCGCAACGCCGGCGCGGAGGTGGTGGACCGCGCGGCCGTCACCGACGGCAATATCGTCACCAGCCGCAAGCCCGAGGACATCCCCGCCTTCGTCGAGGCCGTGACCGCGCTCTACGAGAAGGCGGACGCGCTGGAGGAGGCATAACCCGTCGTCCCAGCGCAGGCTGGGACCCCAGCGGGTGAAAGGCGCCGCGGACTTCACCCCCTGGGGCCCCAGCCTCCGCTGGGGCGACGGTTATGCCGCCGCCACCGCGACCGGCTTTCGGGACCCGCGCTCGACCACCCGCGGGTACTTCCGCGTCACGAACGTGTCGAAGCCGATCTGCACGCCGAGCAGCATGTAGACGAAGGGCTGGAAGGCGATGCCGACGAACAGCGAGCCGGTGAGGTAAATGATCTGCGCGCCCTGGAGCGCCGTTGCCAGCGGCGCGATCCACGCCTTCTCGCCCTCTTCGCGCCGGTAGCGGCGCCGCAGCACCTCCATCCGCAGCAGCCCCGCGCCATGGAGGAGGAGGAACATGAACAGGCCCGGGAAGCCCTGTTCGCCGAGCATCTCGAAATAGGAGCTGTGATAGGCGCGCGCCTTGTCGACCGACACGCGCCAGTCGACCTGCTGCTCGGCGGCGCCGCTGGCGTTGACCACCGTGTGCACCTGCAGCTTGTTCTGGCGATAGGCGTCGAACCCGCCGCCGAGCGGGTGCTGCTTGGCATAGTCCCAGGTCCACTTCCACACGGCGAGGCGGGAGGCCGCCGAGCTGTCGCCCTGGTAATTCTGGATCGTCCCCATCCGGCTGGAGAAGCTCTCGGGCAGCAGCGGCGTCGCCGCGGCCACCGCCAGCCCGATCATGCCCATGTAGAGCAGCCGCCTTTTCACGTCGCGCAGCATCAGGATGGCGAGCACGCCGATGCAGATGAGGCCGGTGCGCGCCTCGGTGCCGACCGGGATCAGCAGGCAGGCGAAGACGAGGTTGTAGGCGAACAGCCGCACCCGCCAGTCGCGCGGATAGATCGTCCCGTGCCGCGCCAGCCAGAGGATCACCGGCACGATCGCGATCGCCACGGTCGAGATGGTGCTGCCCTCGTAGAGGCCGGTATTGCTCGCGATCATCAGGTTCAGCGCCCCGTAGCCGCCGCCCGAGGCCGCCGTCTTGATCCCGCCGACGATGATGATCGCCGCCGCCGACAGCGTCATGAACAGGAGATAGGCCTCGATCCTGAGCCGCGTCCGGAGCGTGAAGGGGAGGAAGATCGCCCAGACGACCGCCTTCCACACCCATTCCCACTTGTCCGGAGCATATTTGGGCATGTCGGCGTGGAGGGTGGTGAACGCCGCCCAGCCGAGGA
>JAFAZW010000085.1 GCA_019239415.1 Alphaproteobacteria bacterium | reverse complement strand
GCTGGCCCGCCGACGTCCGTCATGAACTCGGTCGGAGGCTGGGAAATCTCAAACAGCAGGATTGGGCGACGTTGGGGGTCGCGGCGCTCACCTTCTGCCTGGCGCTCGCCGGCGGCAGCGCGACCCGCCGGGCGACATAGGATGGGTCGAGCACGCACGTCCAGGAGCCCCCGTCCACCTTGATCTTGCCATCCCTTCCCCTGGCGGCTATGCGCCCCCACATCCCGCGAGGGTGATGCCCCGCACGCTGGCCGGCGAGTTTCGCCCGCCGGCGCTTTGTGCGTTTGGGCTTGGCCCCAACCCCTCTTCCCTCGGGGGAGAGGGGCCGGGGTGAGGGAAAGTTGAGGAGCGATTCATGTTCGACAGCCTGAGCGATCGCCTGAGCACGGTCTTCGACCGCCTGCGCGGCCGCGGCGCGCTCAGCGAGGCGGACGTGCGCGGCGCGATGCGCGAAGTGCGGATCGCCCTGCTCGAGGCGGACGTGGCGCTGCCGGTGGTGCGCGAATTCGTCGACAAGGTCACGGAAGCCGCCGTCGGCCAGCAGGTGCTGAAGTCGGTCACGCCCGGCCAGCAGGTCGTCAAGATCGTGCACGACGCGCTCGTCGACATGCTCGGCGCCGACGCGTCCGACCTCCAGCTCGACGTAACGCCGCCGGCGATCGTGCTGATGGTCGGCCTGCAGGGCTCGGGCAAGACGACGACCACGGCCAAGATCGCGAAGCGGCTGCGCGAGAAGGGCGGCCGCAAGGTCATGATGGCGTCGCTCGACGTCGCCCGGCCGGCCGCGCAGGAGCAATTGCGCGTGCTCGGCGAGAAGGCCGAGGTCGCGACCCTGCCGGTCGTCGCCGGCCAGCAGCCGGTCGACATCGCCCGCCGCGCCCTCCAGTCGGCGAAGCTGCAGGGCTACGACGTCCTCCTCCTCGACACCGCCGGCCGCCTCCACGTCGACCAGGCCCTGATGGACGAGATGAAGGCGATCGCCGACGTCTCCGCCCCCGCCGAGACCCTGCTCGTCGTCGACGCGCTGACCGGCCAGGATGCGGTCAACGTCGCGAAGAGCTTCTCCGGGCAGGTGCCGCTGACCGGCGTGGTCCTCACCCGCCTCGACGGCGACGCGCGCGGCGGCGCGGCGCTGTCGATGCGCGCGGTCACCGGCAAGCCGATCAAGTTCGCCGGCGTCGGCGAGGGGCTGGACGGGCTCGAGGCCTTCCATCCCGAGCGCGTCGCTGGCCGCATCCTCGGCATGGGCGACGTCGTCAGCCTGGTCGAGCGGGCGCAGGAGACGATCAAGGTCGAGGAGGCCGAGGCCCTCGCCCGCAAGATGGCGAAGGGTCAGTTCGACTTGAACGACCTCCGCGCCCAGCTCGCGCAGATGCAGCGGATGGGCGGCATCACCGGCCTCGCCGCCATGCTGCCCGGGATGAAGAAGATCCAGGGCGCGATGGCGCAGAGCGGCATCGACAACAAGATCCTGGTCCACATGGATGCGATGATCGGCTCGATGACGCCGAAGGAGCGCAGCCGGCCCGAGTTGCTGAACGCGAAACGCAAGATCCGCGTCGCCAAGGGCTCGGGCACGACCGTACAGGAAGTGAACAAGCTGCTTAAGATGCACCAGGACATGGCAACGGCCATGAAGAAGATCAGAAAAATGGGGGGTCTCGGCAAGCTCGGGGCCCTGTTCGGCGGAGGCTCTGGCGGGATGGGCGGACCTCCCACCGGCGGCGGTGCCCCTCCCGCCGGAGGATTTCCGGGACTTCCCGGCGGCGGTTCCGGTGCCGCGGCGCC
This sequence comes from Alphaproteobacteria bacterium, assembly GCA_019239415.1. Classification (GTDB taxonomy): domain Bacteria; phylum Pseudomonadota; class Alphaproteobacteria; order Sphingomonadales; family Sphingomonadaceae; genus Allosphingosinicella. The sequence goes on along the minus strand of JAFAZW010000085.1, from coordinate 45,741 downwards.
GTTCGGCCTCCCACCGGGATTCGAAAAGTTCATGAAGAAATAAGTTTGGTTTTCGACGAAAGGAATAATCAATGGCAGTATCGATCCGGCTCTCGCGCGGCGGCGCGAAGAAGCGTCCCTATTACAAGATCGTCGTCGCCGACGCCCGGACCGGCCGGGACGGCAAGGTGCTCGAGCGCATCGGCAGCTACAATCCGATGCTTCCCAAGGATTCGGCCGAGCGGGTGAAGCTCGACGCCGACCGCGCGCGCCACTGGCTCGGCGTCGGCGCCCAGCCGACCGACCGCGTCGCCCGCTTCCTCGACGCCGCCGGCGTCCGCGAGCGCGCGTCGCGCAACAACCCCAAAAAGGGCGAGCCGGGCGAGAAGGCCAAGGAGCGCGCCGAGGAGCGCGCCGCGCGCGAAGCCGAAGCCGCCGAGGCCGCCGCCGCCGCTCCGGCCGAGGAAGCGGCTCCTGTCGAGGAAGCCGCCCCGGCCGAAGCGCCCGCCGCTCCGGTCGAAGAGGCTGGCGCTCCGGTCGAAGAGGCTGCGGCTCCGGCCGAAGAGGCCGCCGCTCCGGCCGAAGCGCCCGCCGCTCCGGCCGAAGAGGCTGCCGCGCCGGTCGAAGAGGCTGCCGCCCCGGCTGAGGAGGCTCCCGCCGCCGAGGGCGGCGAGGGCGGCGCGACGCCGGCGGACGAGGCCTCGAACGAGGGCCAGTCGACTGCCGAGCCCGCCGAAGGCTCCGACGAGGCCGCGCCGGCCGAAGGCGCCGAGAAGGCCGAGTAAGCCTTGGACCGGGATCAGGTCGCCCTCGCCGCCATCGCCGGAGCCCACGGCGTCGGCGGCGAGGTGCGCCTGAAGCTGTTCGCCCAGGATCTCGATAGCCTGCGCCGGCACAAGCAGGTGAGGGCAGGGGAACGCTGTCTCACCCTCACCGCGTTGCGCGATGCGAAGCAGCCCATCGCCCGTTTCGCCGAGATTGCCGACCGCAGCGCCGCCGAGGCGCTGCGCGGCCAGCTCGTCACCGTCGCCCGCGCCGCCCTGCCGCCGCTCGAGGCGGGCGAATATTACCACGCCGACCTGATCGGCCTCCCCTGCGAGGACACCGCCGGCACTCCGCTGGGCCGCGTCGCGGCTGTCGAAAATTTCGGCGCCGGCGACCTCATCGAGGTGGAGCGTCCCGACGGCCGCCGCTCGCTCGTGCCGTTCCGCGCCGGCATCGCCGAACTGCGGGACGGCCGGATCGTCCTCGACCCCGTCTTTCTCGCTTAGGCCTTCGCGGCGATCGATCCGCTCAGCCGTTCCCTCAGGATCGGCCGCTCCCGGGCGAGGTCGTTGCGGATCGCCGTCGCGGCGACCCCGCCTTCGCCCATCGCGTGGCTGATCTGGTCGAGACCGAGCACCACGTCGCCGGCCGCATAGAGGCCCGGCACCGAGCTGCGCTGATGGCTGTCCACCACCAGCACCCCGTCCTTCAGCGTCGCCCCGACCTGCAGCGCCAGCTCGACATGGGTGTCGGAACCGAGCGCCGGATAGACGCTGTCGAAGGTGTAATGGCCCTCGGCCGTGTCGACGACGATGCAGCCCTCGTGCGCCGCCACCGCCTGGCAGGGGCCGTCCACCGCCCGGATCCCGAACGCTTCCAGCCGCGCCCGGTCGGCGGCATCGAGGTCGTGCGCCTTGTCCGGGGCGATCAGGGTCACGTCCTCGGTGAAGCCGCGCAGGAACGCCGCTTCGGCGACGCCGCGGCCGCCGCTCCCGATGACGCCGATCTTCTTGTCGGTCACCTCATAGCCGTCGCAGATCGGGCAATAGCGGATGAGGCCCTTGGCGAGCGCCTCGTCGTGCAGGATCTCGTCCATCGGCGGCCGGCGGTTGGTAACGCCGGTCGCCAGCAGCACGGTGTGCGCCAGCACCGACCCCTCGCCCCATTCGGCGCGGAAGCCGCCGTCGATCCGGTCGAGGCGGGTCACTCGGCCGGTGACGATCTCGGCGCCGTATTTCTGCGCCTGCGCGGTCATCCGCGCCACCAGCTCGGCGCCGGAAATGCCGTCGGGATAGCCGGCATGGTTGTGGGTGCAGGGAATGAGGCTCGCGCGGCTCTTGCCGGCGTCGACCACCTTGATCGAGAGATGGAAGCGGGTGAGGTAGATCGCCGCGGTGAGGCCGGCGGGGCCGCCGCCAATCACCAGGCAGTCGTAGCAGGGCGCGTCCATGGTTGCCGACAGCGCGGCGCGACGCGACAAGTTCCGCCGCTGGCGCCCGGCGCGCCCGCCCGCTAGCGTCGCGGCAAACATGGGAGAGCCCCCGATGCGCGCCATCCTCCTCGCCGCTTCCTTGCTCGCCGCCGCCGTGCCCGCCGCCGCGCAGGCGCCGGTCGAGCCGCCGGCCGCGCCCGCCCTCGACGCGGCCATGCCGGACCTCGACGCCATCTTCCGCCGCTACATGGAGGAGAGCCACGTCCCCGGCCTCGTCTTCGGCATCGTCCGCGACGGCCGCCTCGTCCTCGTCCGCACCATGGGCGTGCAGGATCCGGAGTCGAAGCGCCCGGTCACGCCCGACACCTTGTTCCGCATCGCCTCGATGTCGAAGGCCTTCACCGCGCTCGCCATCCTGAAGCTCCGCGACGCCGGACGCCTCAACCTCGACGCACCCGCCGAGACCTACGTCCCCGAGATGCGGGGCTGGAAATATCCGACCGCGGATTCGCCGAAGATCCGCGTCCGCGACCTCCTGAGCCACGCCGCCGGGTTCGTCACGGACGATCCGTGGGGCGACCGCCAGACGCCGATGCCGGAAGCCGACTTCACCCGCCTGCTGCGCGCCGGCGTCCCGTTCCAGCGCGCGCCGCAGACGGCGTACGAATATTCGAACCTCGGCTTCGCGATCCTCGGCCGCATCGTCGCCAACGTCTCCGGCCGCCCCTTCGACGACTATATCCGGGCCGAGATCATGCGCCCGCTCGGCATGGCCTCCACCGGCTACGACTATACGAAGGCGCCGCATGAGCGCCGCGCCCTCGGCTACCGCTGGGAAAATGGCGGCTGGCTGCGCGAGCCGGACCTCGCCCGCGGCGCCTTCGGGGCGATGGGGGGCGTCCAGACCAGCGCCGTCGACTATGCGAAGTGGATCGGCTTCCTTCTCTCCGCCTGGCCGCCGCGCGACGGACCGGAGGCGGGTCCCGTCCGCCGTTCCACCGTCCGCGAGCTGAGCCAGGGGCTCGATTTCCCCGCCCTCGTCGTCCGCCCCGGCGGCCCCGCCACCTGCATGCAGGCCTTCGCCTACGGCATGGGCCTGCGCGTCGCCGCCGACTGCGAGCTCGGCCTCAGCCTCGGCCATGGCGGCGGCTATCCGGGCTACGGCTCGTTCATGCTGCTCTTCCCCAACCGCGGCATCGGCCTCTTCGCCTTCGCCAACCGCACCTATGCCGGCCCCTCGGCCGCCCTCTGGCAGGCGGCGAGCGCCCTCCAGAAAGCCGGCTGGATGCCCGCCTCACGCGCCATCCCGCCGAGCGCGGCAGTGCGCGCCGGCTATGCCGCGGCGGCGACGATCTGGCGCGCCGGGAGCGTGGACGCCGCCCGACCAAGCCTCGCGATGAACTTCCTCCTCGACCGCACCGTCGCCAACTGGGCCGCCGAGCTCGCCCGGGCGAAGACGGACGTCGGCGACTGCCGCACCGACGGCCCGCTCACCCCCGCCGGCGCCCTCCAGGCCCATTTCACCTGGACCTGCGACCGCGGCCGCATCAAAGGAGATTTCCTCCTCGCCCCAACCAACCCGCCGACCATCCAGGCGCTGCGGTTCGTGCCGGCGCATTGAAGCCGCACGCAGTTTCGTATATACGCCTCGTAATCACGGAGGCGTCATGAGCAAAGTCAGCGAGGAACGGCAGGAGTATCTCAGTCGGCTGGACCGGGTGTTCGGGTCGATGCCGTGGCTCAAGCCGAAGGAGGTGAAAACCTTCCGAGCCAAGGTGTTCAAATCCGGCAATTCGCTTGCCTTGCGCCTTCCGGCCGGGCTCGGTCTGGCCGCAGGCATGGAGATGGATTTGCGCGTCGAGAACGACGAGCATTTTTCCTTCGAGCCGATCGAGCGACCGAAGCGGAAATTCAACCTCGGAAAGGTCTGGGGCTCGGCGACGGACCTCACGCTGATCGCGCGCGAGGATCGGCAGTTCGAAGAACGTCCATTGCTTTGGAACGGGGAGGGCGAACCGCAGCAGCCGACGAGGCGGCGGTGAAATATCTTCTCGACAGCAATATCGTCATCATGACCGTCATGGCGATGAGTGAGCCGCTGCAGCGGCGACTCGCCGAATGCGACGAGGACGATCTCGTCACGTCCGCGATCGCTTACGCCGAAGTCGCTTACGGTGCCGTCCGTGGGAAGCCGCCTGCGTTCGTGCAACTGCAGGCTTTCGTCGAGGAAGTCCCGATCCTCGATTTCGACTATAAGGCGGCGTTGGCTTACACGAGCCTGCCGTTCCGACGCGCGAGCTACGATCGGCTGATCGCGGCCCATGCGCTGTCGCATGGCCTCACCGTCGTGACCGACAACGAGGCCGATTTCGCCGACGTGCCGGGGCTAAAGGTCGAGAACTGGACGCTCGCGTGAGCTGGCCTGCCACCATCCTCACCCTCTACCCGGAAATGTTCCCAGGCCCGCTCGGGGCCAGCCTCGCCGGCCGCGCCATGCGCGATGGAATATGGTCACTGGACACCGTCCAGATCCGCGACTTCGCGACCGACAAGCACCGCTCCGTCGACGACACGCCGGCCGGCGGCGGGGCAGGGATGGTAATGCGGGCCGACGTTCTCGGCACCGCCGTCGACCATGTCCTCGCCAAGGCGCCCGACGCGCCGCTCCTCGCGATGACCCCGCGCGGCCAGCCCCTCACCCAGGACCTCGTCCGCACCCTCGCCGCCGGCCCCGGCGTCTCCATCCTGTGCGGCCGTTTCGAGGGGATCGACGAGCGCCTGTTCGAGGCGCGGCCGATCGTCCCCGTCTCGATCGGCGACTATGTCCTGTCGGGCGGCGAGATGGCCGCGATGACCCTCCTCGATGCTTGCGTTCGGCTGCTTCCCGGGGTAATGGGCGCGGCCTCCAGCGGTGAGGAGGAAAGCTTCGAGACGGGGCTTCTCGAATATCCGCATTATACCCGACCTGTCACATGGGAAGGGCGCACGATCCCTGAAGTGCTGCGATCGGGGGATCATGCGAAGATCGCCCAGTGGCGCGCCGAGCGCGCCCGGGCGGACACACGGTCACGGCGGCCGGACCTGATCGCGCGTCACGGGGACGCGCGAAGGCCATCGCCCTCTGGCGCGCGGCACGAAGATTAGGAAGATTACGATGAACCTCATCCAGCAGCTCGAGGCCGAGCAGATCGAGGCGCTGAGCCAGCGCCGTGCCATCCCCGAATTCCGGCCCGGCGATACGCTCCGCGTCGGCGTCAAGGTCGTCGAAGGCGACCGCACCCGCGTCCAGAATTTCGAAGGCGTCTGCATCGCGCGCGCGAACAAGGGCCTCGGCTCCTCCTTCACCGTGCGCAAGATCAGCTTCGGCGAGGGCGTCGAGCGCGTCTTCCCGCTTTATTCGCCGAACGTCGACTCGATCGAGGTCGTGCGCCGCGGCGCCGTCCGCCGCGCCAAGCTCTATTATCTGCGCGGCCGCACCGGCAAGGCCGCCCGCATCGCCGAGCGCCGCGATACCCGCAGCGACAAGCCCGCGGCGGCGGCCGCCACCCCGCAGACAGAGACGGCGGAAGGCTGATTTCTCCTCCCTCCCCATTCGGAACGGATGGGGAGGGGGACCGCCGAAGGCGGTGGAGGGTTCCTCGCACGCGCGGGCGAGGTCGCGAACGAACCTGCTCCGTTTCCTTGAACTACCCCTCCACCAGCTCCGCTGGTCCCCCTCCCCATCTCTGATGGGAGGCAGCTTCCCTTTTCGGACGCCGCGGCTAGTGTCCGCCGCCATGTGCAAGATCCTCCTCCCGCTCCTCCTCCTCGCCGCCGCCGCTGCCCCCGCAACGGCCCGCGACCTCACCCTCCAGCGGGTCTTCGAGAGCCCCAATCTCGCGGGCCCCAGCCCGCGCCTCGCCAAGCTCTCGCCGGACGGGCGCCTCGTCACCGTGCTGCGCAACCGCGCCGACGAGAAGGACCGCTACGACCTCTGGGCGATCGACGCCGCCACGGGCCAGGCGCGGATGCTGGTCGATTCGAAGAAGCTCGGCACCGGCGCCGAGCTCTCCGAAGAGGAGAAGATGCGCCGCGAGCGGCTGCGCATCGCCGGCACGCGCGGCATCACCGATTATGCCTGGGCGCCGGACGGGAAATCGATCCTCGTGCCGCTCGACGGCGACCTCTACGTCGCGACCCTCGACGGCAGCGTCCGCCGGCTCACCGCGACGAAGGAGACCGAGATCGACCCGAAGGTGTCCGAGACCGGCCGCTACGTCTCCTTCCTCCGCAACCAGAACCTCCACGTCATCGATCTTGCGAACGCCGACGATCACGGCCTCACGACCGACGGCGGCGGTACCTTGAGCTGGGGCGCGGCCGAGTTCGTCGCGCAGGAAGAAATGGACCGCCACACCGGCTATTGGTGGTCGCCCGGCGACCGCTATATCGCCGTGGCCCGCGTCGACGAAAGCCCGGTCCAGGTCGTCACCCGCGCCGCGATCGGCGCCGAGGGGACGAAGCTCGTCGAGCAGCGCTACCCCGCCGCCGGCACCGCCAACGCGCTCGTCGATCTTTATATCATGCGGCCGGACGGCGGCGGCCGCGTCAAGGCGGACCTCGGTCCCAACCCGGACCAGTATCTCACCCGCGTCGCCTGGACCGCCGACGGCAGCTCGGTGCTCGTCCAGCGCATGAGCCGCGACCAGAAGCGCCTCGACGTCCTGCGCGTCGACCCGGCGACCGGCGCTTCCGCCCTGCTGTTCAGCGAGACCTCGCCGACCTGGGTCAACCTCACCGACAATCTGAAGGCGCTCAAGGACGGCAGCCTGCTCTGGTCGTCGGAGCGTTCCGGCTTCTCCCACCTCTATCGCTGGAAGGCGGGCAAGTGGACGCAGCTCACCCGCGGCGACTGGACGGTCGAGCGGGTGGCCGGCGTCGACGAGAAGGCGAAGCGCGTCTATTTCACCGGCACGCCCGACACGCCGGTCGAGCAGCAGCTCTACTGGGTTTCCTACGACAAGCCCGGCAAGCCGGTGCGGGTCACCGAGCTCGGCTGGTTCAACGCCGTCACCATGGACAAGGACGCGACCCACGTCCTCGTCACCCGTTCCAACCCCGCCCAGCCGAGCCAGGTCTACCTCGCCGATGCGAGCGGCCGCCGCCTCGCCTGGGTCGAGGAGAACCGGCTCGGCCCCGATCATCCCTACGCCCCCTATCTCGACAGCCACGTCGCGGCGACGTTCGGGACCATCAAGGGGCCAGACGGTTCGGGCCTCCACTACCGCCTGCTCACGCCGCCGCTCGAGCCGGGCAAGCGCTACCCGGTCTTCCTCTACGTCTACGGCGGCCCGCACGGACAGCGGGTGACGCGCGACTGGTGGCGCGACCAGCCGCTCCAGCAATATCTGGTCGACCATGGCTGGGTGGTGTTCAGCCTCGACAATCGCGGCACCAACCGCCGCGGCGTCAAGTTCGAGAGCGGCATCTACCACGCCGCCGGCACCGTCGAGGTCGAGGACCAGCTCGCCGGCGTCGCGTGGCTGAAGCGCCAACCCTTCGTCGATCCGAGGAAGATCGCGGTGATGGGCTGGTCCTACGGCGGCTACATGACGCTGAGGCTGCTCGAAAAGGCGCCGGGCGTATTCGCCGCCGGCGCCGCGGTCGCGCCGGTGACGCGCTGGGAGCTTTACGACACCTTCTACACCGAACGCTACCTCGGCAATCCGGCGACCGACCCGGCGCCTTACAAAGCGGCGGACACGCTCGACGAGGCGAGCGCGATCCGGGATCCGCTGCTCGTCGTCCACGGCATGGCCGACGACAATGTCGTGTTCGAGAACACGACGAGCCTCATCGCCAGGCTCCAGAAGGAGAAGCACCCCTTCGAGCTGATGGTCTATCCCGGCGCCACCCACGCCATCGCCGGCGAAGGGCCGCAGACCCACGTCTGGCAGACCATCGTCGACTTCCTCGACCGCACCGTGAAGGACAAGCGCTGATCGTCCCCCTCCCTGCAAGGGAGGGGCTAGGGGTGGGTCCGGCGCAGCCGGGCGAAGCTCCGGGTCGTACGAAGTCTCGCTTCGCTCGCCTACCCACCCCCGGCCCCTCCCTTTCAGGGAGGGGAGTTCCTACAGTGTCGCCTTCGTCCAGGTGACGGAGGTGTCGGGGCTGTATTGCGGCTGCGCCGTCGCCGGGCGGGCGCGGACGAGGGGCGCGGCGGCGGCGGGGAGGGCGTTGCGCACCCCGACGACGATCGCCTCCACCGGCTTCCCGCCCAGCGCGAGGTCGATCGTCGCGCCGTCGCAGCTGCGGCCGGTGCAGCGCACGTAGGTCGGCTCCTTGCCCGCGCCCGCCCCGAACCGCACCGTCGAGCCGGCGGTGCCGGCGGCGCGGACGTCCGACTTGGCGTCGACATAGACGATGAGGTCCTCCGCCCCGTTCATGGCGATGCGCAACGTCGCGACGCGGCCGCCGCCCGGCGCAGCCCGCTCCCCCACCTTGTCCAGGCGCGGCGCGGGGAGGGGGAGGGCGGGCGCCGGCGCGCCCCAGCGGCCCGCCGGCGACCAGGGCAGCCTCGCGCCGCGGCGGAACGCGGCCGCGCCGGGAAAGTCGTCCGGCAGCGGCGCGCCGCCGTTCGCGACCAGCCACTGGCCCTTCTGCGCCTCCGCGTCCCACGCATAGTCGATGCGGACGTTCTGTTTCCGGTCGGCGGAGTAAGCCGGAACCGCCAGCACCGCGCCCCACGCCGCCGCCGCGCCGAGCGCCGCCACCGCCACCGCGATCCGCCGCCCGCCCGCGCCCGCGAGCGGCTCGAGCTCGATCAGCGCCGGCAGCACGAGCAGGGCCGCGAACGGTGCGAACAGCCAGGCGGCGCCGAAATCGAGCAGCACCTCGCTAAGGTGGACGAGCGGCGCCCAGGTCGCGAACAGGGCCGCCCAGGCGAGCACCGCCGCCACCGTCTCCGCCCGCCGCGCCCGCTGCCCCGCCACCCATCCGAGCAGCATGAGGAGCGGCGGCAGCAGCGCGAAGATCGCCGCTCCGGGCGCCACGGCAACGATGACGAGATTGAGGAGCATGAACACCAGCCAGAAGGCGGCGCGCAGTCCCTCGCGCGTCAGCCCGCGCCCGATGCCGGCCAGCGCCGCCGCCGCCACCGCCAGCGTCGCCACGTCCACCGCCAGCGCGAGGATGTCGGGATGCGCGCGCCAGAACGGCCCCGGCCGCACGATCTCGACCGCCCATTGCAGCAGCCAGACGAGGAGCGCGCTTCCCGCCACCGCCGCCAGCACCGCCCCTGCGCCGCGCGCCAGCCCCTGGCGCCGTGTCCAGGCGAAGCCGGCCGTGCCCACCAGGAGCAGGGCGAACGCCGCCAGCCCGAGCGTGCGCGGCAGCACCACCAGCACCCGCCCCGCCACGTCCGCATAGATGCGCTCCCCGCCCGTCGCCGGCGCCGGCCCGTCCGCCAGCCGCAGCGCCGCCGCCAACCCCTGCCGCCCCATATGCTGGAGGCTGGCGCGGTCGAGCGCCTCCACCCGGTCGCCCCGGCTGTGGTAGCGGCTCTCGTTGCCGATCACCGCGAAGTTGAGGATGGTCCACGGCCGCGCCGCCGCCCACACCGTCACGTCCGTCGAATTGGGGATGAGCTGGTAGAAGTCGGCGGTCAGCGAGTTCGCCACCGGTCGCACCGCCGCCGCCTTGAACGCGGCGATGGCGGCGCCGTTGGGCCGGCTGGTCTCGAACATCGTCGCGGGACCGGTGACGCCCCGTGCCTCGAAATTGACGAGGCTGGCGATTCGGCCGGCGAGCGGATCGTGCTCGAGAAAGGCGTGAGCGCCGAGCAGCCCCGCTTCCTCGCCCTCGTCGAACAGGAGGGTGACCGGATGGGCGAGCTTGCGCCCCTTGAGCAGCGAGGCGATCTCCAGCATCGTCGCGACGCCGATGCCGTCGTCGGCGGCGCCGGGGCCGGCCGCGGTCGAATCGTAGTGCGAGGCGAGCAGCACCTGCCCCGGCGCCGCCGGATCGCCGATCGTCGCGACGACGTTGCGCACCCGCGCGCAGGCGGCGTAGCGCCCCGCCTTGCCGCCGCCGCACGCCCAGTCGTCGGTGACGCGCGGCGCGAGGCCGATCGCCTGCAGCTCCGCCACCAGCCGCGCCCGCACCGCGTCGTCGGCCTCGGTATCGACCGGATGCGGCCGCTGGTCGCCCAGCACCCGCGCCAGCCGCGTCGCCGCCCGCGCCGCGTCGAACTGCCCCGGCCCGGCCTGCTCGGCGGGCGGCGGCGCGATCGGCTGCCCCTTCACCGCCAGCGCTCCGGCGAGGAGCAGCATCAGCACCACCAGCAACGCCGCCCCCGACCGCTTCATCGCGCGCCTCCTCCCCTGTTCGGCTGCGGCCCTAGCAGATCGTTACGGCGCCGAACATGGCGGCGCGATGGGCCGCGGCGCGCGTGGCGGGCAGGCTGGAAGTTTCGAACTTTCGTACAAAATAAAAATCCTTGCGATCAACACCCCTCGTTCCGATCGCTTTTTCCGATCAGTCCACCCGCCGCAACGGCCCACTGCGCCACGCGAGTCGCTCCTTCTCCTGCTCCTCGGCCTTGGAACATGCTGGCATCCGGTCACAGAACATAGCACAAACAAGAGCGATGCGCCAAGGATTTTTGCGGGCGTGGATCGTCCGCTGTCAGTGCCGCCTGGGACCGGATTGAGGTGCGGCCGATGCCGGGCGGATGCCGGGCCGATGCTGGGCCGATGCGGGGTCGGGGCCCGTCGAAGCGTGGTCGGGGCCGGGTCGAAGCCGGGCACCTGCCGTCCCACTCCGTGCGCCCGCTGGGCGGAACCCGCACGGGCCGCTGCCGGGAACCGGTCGCGAGGCGGGACGGCGTGCCCCTTGCGCCAGGTCCCTGCTTAAGTCAGCCTTCATCGCGCTGAGGCCGGGCTGACAGTGGCAGCTCACAGCGACGACGAACCCTTGGCGAACCTCACGAGGATCTCGCTCGCCTCGACCTTGCCTACCAGTTCGGCAATCTGGCGGCCCAGATCCTCAAGGCTGTAGCTGTCAATCGTCCATCTCTGATCTCCGCACGGAGCATATTACGCGTGGGTGAGCCCTCCGAGGCGCTTCGGGTCTCCGCGCCTCCGCGGCTCTCCGCGCTCTCCGCGCGAAACGAAAGAGGCGGGAGCTGGCGGTTCGGCCCTCCCGGCTTTCGCCGGGTGACGGTGTCTAGTCCGCCGTAATGATGCCCCTATTTCACCCGTTCCACCCGCTCGGGTTCCACCCGCTCGATCAGGGCCACCGTCTGGCCGCTCCGCGCGATGCCGATCGTCTCTCCCCCTTCGACGCGGCGCATGAGCTTGTACCACTGCGCCCTCGTCTGGGCGATCGTGTAGCAGTCCATGCCGCTCTCCCACCTCGCTAAGCACTTCCCGCGCGGTCACTGCTCAGGACCGGCCTTTTCCGCTCCTCCTCGCTTCCGATCTCCGGTTCCACCATATGACCGACTGTACACAAAGGCCGATCCACTGAAAAGCGAGCATAGAAATCGAGGAATGTTCGAAAACGCGCAGCGCACGATCGCCCGCGTCGCCTCCGCGGCTCCGCGCTTTCCGCGTGAAACGGGAAAGGCCGGAGCATTCGCCCCGGCCTGTCAGGAAGGTGGATCCCGGCCTTCGCCGGGATGACGGTGAGTGCTCCGGCGGATGACGGGCCGTTACTTCACCCGTTCGACCTGCTCGAACTCGAGCTCGACCGGGGTCGCGCGGCCGAAGATGGAGACGCCGACCTTGACGCGGCCGCGGTCGAAGTCGAGCTCCTCGACGAGGCCGTTGAAGCTCGCGAAGGGCCCGTCGAGCACCTTGACGCTGTCGCCGATCTCATAGTCGACGTTGATCTTGGTCTTGGGCGCGGCGGCGGCGGCTTCCTCCTTGGTGTTGAGGATGCGGGCAGCCTCGGCGTCGCTGATCGGCTGGGGCTTGCCCGAGGAGCCGAGGAAGCCGGTGACCTTCGGCGTGTTCTTGACGAGGTGGTAGACGTCGTCGTTCATGCTCAGCTTGGCGAGCACGTAGCCGGGGAAGAACTTGCGGTCCGACGTGACCTTCTTGCCGCGGCGGACTTCGGTCACCTTCTCGGTCGGCACCTCGACGGCCTCGACCAGCTGCTCGAGGCCGAGGCGCGCGGCTTCGGCCTGGATGGCGTCGCGCACCTTGTTCTCGAAGCCCGAATAAGCGTGGATGATGTACCAGCGGGACACTCGTTGTTCCTGTCTCTTGTCTCGTCTCGTCGGCGCCGGGGCGCCGCGAGGATGGTCCGTCGATGTCGGCGAGGCGGCGTCTTAGCGCGTTCGGCCGGCTGCGTCTCCCCCCTCGTGCCTCGGCCTTGCGGGGCTCAGCTCACCAGCCTCAGCAGCAGGTGGACGATGGCCTGGAAGACGCTGTCGACGCCGAAGAAGAAGAGGGCGAGGATGGTCGTCATGATGAGGACCATGATGCCGGTCGTCACCGTCTGCTTGCGGGTCGGCCAGACGATCTTCGCCGATTCGGCGCGGACCTGGCGGAAGAATTCGACCGGACTGACTTTGGCCATTGCGGCGCGTCCTTCGTGAGCGGTTCTGGGGGCAGCCGCCCGGGACCGGAGCGCCGGTCGGCCGAGCTTGCTGTCCTGCATGGGAGAGAGGCGAGATAGCGAGCGCGGGGCGCGGAGGCAAGGGCGGCGGTGGGTTCGCGGCGGTCGAAGCCGTCACGGGAGTGAATCCCGTGACGTCGATCGCGCTGCGCGCGTCGACCGGCGGCTTCGCGTGCCTTCGGCACCGGCGGATAACGGGCGTTATCCGCCTCGCTGCGGCTGGCAGGAGTGGAGGGATTCGAACCCACGACCCTCGGTTTTGGAGACCGATGCTCTAACCGGACTGAGCTACACTCCTCCGCCGCCTTCCCGTTAACCGCGCCGTGCGGGAGGCGCAAGGGGCGGGGCTCGGGCTCCTCCCCGCACCGGGGAATTGGGGACACGTACTTTTTCGGAAAAAAGTACGTGTCCCCGGAAGGACCTTTAGGCTGCGATATCGTAGGGCTGGATCTCGCCGGTGAGGTAGAGGCTCCTGGCCTTCGCCCGCGACAGCTTGCCCGAGCTCGTCCGCGGCAGCGTCCGCGGGGGCACGAGCTCCACGACGCAGTTCATGCCGGTGATGGCGCGGACGCGTTCGCGGATCGCGTCGCGCAGCCGCCCGCGCTCCTCGGCGTCGGAGGTGCGGCACTGGACGAGGACGGCGGGGGTCTCCTCGCCGCCGGCGGTGGTGATCGAGAAGGCGGCGATGTCGCCGGCCTTGAAGCCGGGCAGCTGCTCGACCGCCCATTCGATGTCCTGCGGCCAGTGGTTCTTGCCGTTGATGATGATCATGTCCTTGGCGCGGCCGACGATGTAGAGATAGCCGCCGGACATGTAGCCCATGTCGCCGGTGTCGAGCCAATGGTCCGCGTCCATGCAGGCCTTCGTCGCCTCCTCGTCGCGGAAATAGCCGACCATCACCGACGTGCCGCGGCACCAGACCTTGCCGATCTGGCGGTCGGGAAGCGGGGTGCCGTCCTCCTCGCGGATCTGGATCTCCATGCCGCGCGCGGCGCGGCCGCAATTGACGATGGCGCGGTAGCGCTGCGGCCGGTCGCGATGGACCTTGCCGTCGCCGGCGAGCGTGGTTTCCTCGACCAGCTCGACGACGATGCCTTCGCCCGGCGGCATGATCGACACGGCGAGCGTGGCTTCGGCGAGGCCGTAGGAGGGGACGAAGCTCTTGGCGTTGAACCCGGCTTCGTGGAAGGCGTCGACGAAGGCCTGCATCACGTCGGGTCGGATCATGTCGGCGCCGTTGCCGGCGACGCGCCAGCGCGACAGGTCGAACCGCTCGGACACCTTGGACTGGCTGCCGATGCGGCGCGCGCAGATGTCGTAGCCGAAGGTCGGCGAATAGCTCATCGAGGTGCCGGGATTGCGGCTGATGAGGTCGAGCCAGGCGAGCGGGCGGCGGGCGAAATCCTCCGTCTTCAGGTAATCGGTCGAGACCTGGTTGGCGACCGGCGAGAGCAGGCAGCCGACCAGGCCCATGTCGTGGTACCAGGGCAGCCAGGAGATGCAGCGGTCGGTGTCGGTCAGCTCCATGCCGTGGCTGTGCGCGGCGAGATTCTCGAGCAGGCCGCGATGGGTGACGGCGACGCCGTGCGGGAAGCGGGTCGAGCCGCTCGAATATTGGAGATAGGCGATGTCGTCGGGCGACGCCTGGGGGAGGGCCGTCGCCGGCGCGGCTTCGCCCGCGAACTCCTCCCAGACGACGCCCTCGACGCCGGCGGTCTCCGCCGCCGCGCCGGCCATCGCGGCGAGCTCGGCGGGATAGAAGAGGTGGGAGGGGTCGGCGCTGTCCAGCTGCACCGTCAACTGGTCGATATAGGAATCGCGCCCGCCGAACGAGGTCGGGAGCGGCAGCGGCACCGGCCAGGCGCCCGCATAGACGGCGCCGAAGAAGAGGGCGGCGAAGTCCGGCCCGGTCTCGGCGACCAGCGCGATGCGGTCCTGCGGCTTGACGCCGCGCGCGATCAGCCGCCGCGCCATGGCAAGCGCGTCCTCGCGCAGCTCGCGATAGGGATAGGCGCGCACCAGGACGCCGCGCGGATCGTGGAAATTCAGCCCCCGCGCGCCCAGGGCGGCATAATCGAGAGCCTCTCCCAAGGTCTGGAAATCGGCGAAGCGGCGGGGATTGCTGTCGGCGGTCGGTGTCGGGGTCTGGGTTTCCGGCACGATCTCAGGCTACCTCATCGAATTCGGCCGGACGCGCGGCGCGGCGGCGGCAGGCGGCGGCAGGGAAGCAGGCGTTTATCATCGGGAGCGACTGTGGCACAATCATGGCGCGTGAGAGCTGAACGCCAGCGAAACCCGCGGTCGCCGCTGGACGAGGAGGGGCTGGAGCGCCTCGCCCTCGCTTATGCCGGGCGCTACGCGACCACGCGCGGCAAGCTCGAAGCCTATCTGCGGCGGAAGGTGCGCGAACGCGGCTGGGCCGACGCCGGCGCGCCGCCGGTGGAGCGCCTCGCCGCGCATTTCGTCGCGCTCGGCTATGTCGACGACCGTGCCTTCGCCGCGGCCAAGGCCGCGTCGCTGCTGCGCCGCGGCTATGGCGAGCGGCGGGTGCGCGACGCGCTGCAGGCGGCCGGCATCCGCGAGGACGATGCCGCGCCCGCCCGCGACGAGGCGGCGGCGGGCGCCGTCGCCGCCGCGCTGCGCTTCGCCGAGCGGCGGCGCCTCGGTCCCTATGCCGCCGAGCCGCTCGACCGGCCGCAGCGCGAGAAGGCCGCCGCCGCGATGCTGCGGGCGGGACACCGCGCCGACCTCGTCCGCCGCATCCTCGCCGCACCGCCCGGAGAGGTCCCTGATCCGGACAGCTTCTAAAAAGTCCGCCGAAACAGTTCACAAGCCGGCGAAAGCCGTGATAGTCCTCGCCCCGCAACATGGTGGATCGGCCCTTCATGACGTCGCGCCGGGAAATGCGATCGGAAGATCCCGCCGCGGAACGCGCCGGCGAAGGGGAGGCCGCGCCCGGCGAGGACGGTGTCGTCCGGGTCACCGGCACGATGAAATGGTTCGACGCGACACGCGGGTTCGGCTTCCTGGTCAGCGGCGACGTCGACGGCGACGTGCTGGTCCATTTCAGCGTCCTGAAGGAGCATGACCGGCGCAGCCTTCCGGAAGGCGCCGTGGTCGAATGCCTCGTCGCGCACCAGGAGCGCGGCCTGCAGGCGCGCAAGGTGCTGTCCATCGATCTTTCCAGTGCCGTCGTCGCGGCGCCGGCCCGCGCGCCCGCGGCGCCGAAGGGCGAACGCGTCGATCCCGCGGCGCTGCTCGACGCGGCCGGCGCGTTCGAGCCGGTGCGCGTGAAATGGTTCAACCGGCTGAAGGGCTATGGCTTCGTCGTCCGTGAGGGCGACGACGACGACCAGGACATCTTCGTGCACATGGAGACGGTGCGGCGCGGCGGCCTCTCCGACCTCATCCCCGACGAGCCGCTCAGGGCGCGCATCGCGCAAGGCCGCAAGGGACCGCTGGCGGTCGAGATCGAGCCGCGCTGACGGACGGCTTGCGCCGAAGCGGCCAACGGGGCTAGGCGGTCGCGCATGGGCGTTCTGAAGAAGATCTTCACCTGGTGGGACGGCGCGACGATCGGCACGTCGCTCGAAATCTGGCGCAAGGGACGCAAGGTCGGCAGCGACGCGTTCGGCAACGTCTATTACGAGGCGAAGAAGGGCGGCCGGCGATTCGTCGTCTATAACGGCCTCAACGACGCCGCGCGCATTCCGCCGGACTGGCACGCGTGGATGCACCACCAGATCGCCGGCACCCCCGACGAGGCGCTGCCGCCGCCGCCCAAGTTCCTCAAGCCCGCCACCGGCAACCTCACCGGCACGCCGGGCGCCTATCGCCCGGCCGGAGCGATCGAGCGCGGCGCCCGTCGCGCCGCCGCCAGCGGCGACTACGAGGCCTGGACCCCGGACCGGGGATGAGGCCGCATCTGTCGCTGCCCGCGCTGGCCGGCCTCGCGCTGCTCGCGGCGTGCGGCAAGGGCGCCCCGCACGCCGCGGGCCCCGGCAACGGCGCGCGGACGGTGGACGTGCCGCAGACGGTGACCGCCGAAGTCCCGGGCACGACCCCGATGGCGCAGCGCGTCGCGGTGCTCGGCTTCCTCAACAAGCGCAACGGCCTCTCGCAGGACCTGACGCTCAAACCCGGCCAGGCCGTGCGGGTGGGCGACGCCATCGTGCGGCTGCGCGCCTGCGAGACGACCGCGTCCTGGGAGGCGCAGAAGCTGACGGGGGCATTCGTCCAGCTCGACGTCAAGGAACCGCGCGACCGGCAGGACCGCTACCGGCGGGTCTTCTCGGGGTGGCTGTACAAGGAGACGCCGTCGCTGAACGTCGTCGAGCACCCGATCTACGACGTCTGGCCCAAGAGCTGCGCGATGAAGCGCCCCGGCGACGACGTTGCCGCGCCGCCTTCGGCCAATGCCGCCGCCAGCAACCGGTCGAGCGCGCCGAAGTCGCCGACCCGCAAGGCGACCGCGGCGCCCGGCCCGGCGGCGCCCTCCCGGTTGCCGCCGACGGCGAGGGCGGTGGACACCGCCTCGGACAGCAATCCCAGATAGGCCTTCTTGCTGATCTCGACGGCGCCGAGCGTGCGCAGATGGTCGGTCATGAACTGGCAGTCGAGGAGGGTGTAGCCGCCGGCCTTGAGCCGCGCGACCAGCCAGGCGAGTGCGACCTTCGAGGCATCGGTCTCGGCCGAGAACATGCTCTCGCCGAAGAACGCCCGGCCGAGGGCGACGCCGTACAGGCCGCCGACCAGATCGCCGCCACGCCGGCACTCGACCGAATGGGCGAAGCCGAGCGCGTGGAGGCGCACGAAGCTCGCTTCGATCGGGCTGTTGATCCACGTCTCCTCGCGCGCGGCGCAACGTCGGATCACCTCCTCGAAGGCACCGTCGACGCCGACTTCGAACCGGTCCGAGCGGATCGTCTTGCGCAGCGAGTGCGACAGCCGGAAGCCGTCGAGCGGGATCACGGCCCGCCGCTTCGGCTCGACCCAGAAGACTTCGTCGGCGTCGCGCCCGTCCGACATCGGAAACACGCCGATCGCATAGGCGCGGAGCAGCACGTCCGGGTCGATCACCGCCATGGCGCGAATGTGCCCGCGGCGGGGAGGCCGTCAACCGGCTTCGTGCGCGGGGCGGGGGCGGAACTGGTCGGCGAGCGCCTGGAGCGGCGCCATGCTCGGCCTGGCGCCCAGCTCCGCCATCCACCGCGCCACCGCAGGCCCCGGCGGCGCGGGAAGGGCGCCCCACAGGGCGAGGCCGCCGATGCCGAGAAAGGCGGTGATGTCCGCCATCGAGAAAGAGGGGCCGGCGAGGAAGGGCTCGGCGCCGAGCTGCGTCTCCATCAGCGCGAGCATGGGAGCCGCCTTCGCCGCGTGGGCTTTCGCCCAGTCGGGGAATTGGGCGAGCCGGCCCGCGAAGATCGGCTGGGTGTGATGGCCATATTCGATGCAGACGTCGAACAGCATCAGCTCGGCCCGCCGCTCCCACATCGCCACGCGCGTCCGCGCCTCGACAGTGTCCCCGAACAGCGACGGCCTGTCGGCGAGGGCGTCGAGATACTGGCAGATGGTCAGCGACTCGGTGATGGTGAGGCCGGTGCCGGTGTCGAGCGCGGGCACCTGGCGCAGCGGGCTCGCCCGCGCGAATGCTTCGTCGGACAGCGTCGCCACGTCGACCGTTTCGACCTCGATCCCCCGCTCGGCGAGGAAGACCAGCACCTTGACCGCGTTCGGCGCCTCGGGGCGGATGTAGAGGCGCACCGGCGAGGTCAAAGGATTTCGCGCACGCGGTCCTGCGGGCGGCAGAGGCGAACGCCTTTCCCGGTCTCGACCAGCGGCCGCTCGATCAGGATCGGGTCCGCCGCCATGGCCTCGAGCACGGCCTCCTCGTCGGCGGCGCCGAGCCCCGCCGCGCCCGGTTCCTTCTTGCGCAGGCCCTCGCGCGGATGGATGCCGGCGGCGGCGTAGAGCCGCTTCAGCTCGTCGCGGCTCGGGGGCGTCTTGAGATATTCGATCACGGTCACGTCCGCGCCGGACTCGCGGAGGATCTCGAGGGTCTTCCTCGACGTGCCGCAATTGGGGTTGTGGTAGATGGTCGCCTTCACGCGCCTTTTGCCTCCTCTACGAAATCGACGTCCCGCCGTTCGGGGCCGATCCAGCTCAACACGGCGACCGCGACGGCCGCGCCGCCGGCGAAGATCGCGAGCGCGAGGCCGTAATCGTCGTGCCGGCTCTCGGCGATCGAGGTCTGGAGGACCACGTTCCACGAGGCGGCGAGATTGCCCAATTGATAGGCGAATCCGGGAAAGGTTCCCCGCGCCCGCCCCGGCGACAGCTCGTTCAAATGCACGGGGACGATGCCCCAGGCGCCCTGCACGGCGACCTGGATCAGGAAGGCGCCGAGGGCGAGCAGCAGCGGCGTCGCCGTCCAGGCCCAGAGCGGGATGACGGGGAGGACGAGCAGGGCACCCAGAACGATGGCGCGACGGCGGCCGATCCGCTCGGAGAGGATGCCGAACGAGATGCCGCCGACGATGGCGCCGAGGTTGCCGACGATGGCGAGCCAGCCGGTCGTGTGGGTGTCGAAATGGTGCTGCTTCTGGAGGAAGGTCGGATAGAGGTCCTGAGTGCCGTGGCTCAGCGAATTGAACGCCGCCATCAGCAGGACCAGGTAGAGCGCGACCTCCCAATGGCGGACCAGCTCGCGGAGCGGGCGGAAGAGGTCGCCCTTCGATCGGGCGCTGTGGACGACATGGACCGGGCTCTCCTCGACCCGCATCCGGATGAAGATGACGAACAGCGCCGGGGCGACGCCGACCATGAACATGCCGCGCCAGCCGATCGTGTCGAACAGCAGGAAGTAGACGATGCTGGCGAGCAGGTAGCCGGACGGATAGCCGCTCTGCAGCAGGCCCGAGACCGGGCCGCGCAGCTTCGGCGGGATGCTCTCCATGACGAGCGACGAGCCGATTCCCCATTCGCCGCCCATGGCGATGCCGAACAGGAAGCGTAAGGCGAGCAGGCTCCACAGGCTCGGCGCGAAGCCGGAAGCGAATTCGAGGCCCGAGAAGAGCAGGATGTCGATCATCAGGATCGGCCGGCGGCCGAACCGGTCGGCGAGCAGGCCGAAGACGAAGGCGCCGAGCGGCCGCGCAGCGAGGGTGAGGAAGACGCCGTGGGCTACGGCCTTCACATCGGTGCCGAACTCCTTCGCGATCGCCGCGAGCATGAACACCATCAGGAAGAAGTCGAAGGCGTCGAGCGTCCATCCGAGATAGGAAGCGAGGATCGAGCTGCGCTGCGACCTGCTGAGCGACCTGATCTGTGCGCCGATCGTCATCCTGCCTCCCCTGCCGCCGCCTTGTGGCGCGGCTGCCCGGCCTTGTCGAGCGCCGCCGCCCGCCGCATGCCGCGCGCCGGCGAGCCGTCGCGGATCGCCCAGCGCAGCGCCCCGGCGAGACGGCGGAGCGACCAGGCGGAGAGCGGAGTGAGCTGGGGGCGCCGGAAGCCGTGCATCCGCGCCGCCCAGTCGGGGAGCAGGGCGATGCCGGCGCGCAGGAACAGACGTCCCGCCGGCGCGACCAGCGGATTCGGGGCGGACTGGCGGAGCAGTGCTTCCGCGACTTGCCGCGTACGATCGTCGTGGCGCAGCTCCGGCCGCGTCCGCTCCAGATAGGCGTCGGCCTCGGCGCGCGTGTCCGGCAGCCAGGTCGCGCCGAGCTTGCGGGCGATCACGGCCGTCTCGGCGAAGTAGAGATCCGCGTCGCCCGGCTCCAGACCGTCGGGGCCGTAGCGGATCCGCGCTTCGAGGAAGCAACGCATCTCGGTGACGTGCACCCAGGCCAGCAGGTCCGGATCCTCGGCGCTGTAGGAGGTGCCGTCGGGAAGGGTGCCGCGCACATGAGCGTGGATGGCGCGGACCTTGGCGATCAGCCGCTCGGCCTCGCCCGTCCCGCCATAGGTGGTGCCGCCGACGAACTGCGCCGTGCGCTTCAGGCGGCCGAGCGTGTCCTCGCGCCAGCGCGAATGGTCCCAGACGCCGGCCAGCGCGCGCGGGTGCAGCATCTGCAGGAAGAGCGCGGCGATGCCGCCGGTGATCATCGCCGTGAAGTCGCCGTGCACCCGCCAGGCGGCGGAGCCGGGGCCGAACAGGCCCGGGTCGCCGGGGGGATTGTCGAGGTCGGTGGCGCCCTCCCCGAAGCCGACGAGGCGGTGGACCTGGGCCTCGATCGCGCGCTGGAGGAACGCCATGGCGGGCGCTGTAGGCCGCCCTGCGCCCGCGACCAAGTGGCTCTTTCGGCGAGGAACTTCGCGGGGGGCGCCGGGTTGGCCGGGTGAAGCAGGAGAGACACATGACCCAGCGCAAGTTCGCCATCGTCACCGGCGCCTCCAGCGGCATCGGCTATGCGCTCGCCCGCATCGCTGCCGAGGAGGGGTATGACCTTCTCGTCGCGGCCGACGAGCCCCTGGTCGACGCCTCCGCCGCCTTCAAGGGGCTCGGCGTCGAGGTCCAGTCGGTGGAGGCGGACCTGGCGACCGAGGAGGGGGTGGAGCGGCTGCTTGCCGCCGCCGGAGACCGCTCCGTCGACCTGCTGCTCGCCAATGCCGGTCACGGCCTCGGCCGCGCCTTCCTCGACCAGGAGCCGCGGGCGTGGCGGCACGTCATCGACACCAACGTCACCGGCACGCTGCTCCTCGTCCAGCCGATCGCGAAGCGCATGGCGGCGCGGGGCGAGGGACGGATCCTCTTCACCGGCTCGATCGCCGGCCACCTCGCCGGTGCCTTCCAGGCGGTCTACAACGGCTCCAAGGCGTTCATCGACAGCTTCGCCGCGGCGCTCCGCAACGAGCTCAAGGAGACGGGCGTCACCGTCACCTGCCTGAAGCCGGGCGCCACCGACACGGATTTCTTCGCGCGTGCCGACATGCTGGACACCAAGGTCGGCACGGCCTCCAAGGACGACCCCGCCGACGTTGCGCGCACCGGGTGGGACGCGATGATGCAGGGTGAGGCGTCGGTGGTGCACGGCCTCATCAACAAGGCCCAAGTGCTCGCGTCCGGCGTGCTTCCCGAAAAGGTGACCGCCCAGATGCACCGCAGGCAGGCCGAGCCGGGTACGGCGGAGTGATCCGCCGGGGACAGCCTATCTGGCCGTCCCCACCCGAGCGGCCGGAACGGGGACAGCCAGATAGGCTGTCCCCTCGCGCGGTGGGGGCTTCCCGTCCAGCCACCCCCCGTCCGCCAGCCAGTCGGCGAGGCGGTCGGGCCAGTGGAGGATCGAGATGCGGTCCGATTCGTCGAGGTTGAAGGCATGGCCGGCTTCCGCATACATGTGGAGCTCGGCCGAGACGCCCGCCTTCCTCAGCTGTTCGTAAAGCGCGACCGCGGGCGGGGCGCAGCATTCGTCGCGGGAGCCGGCGACGATGAAGGCGGGCGGGGCATGCTCCACCGCTTTCGCCGGGATGCCGCGGCGGCCGGGGAAGACCAGGATCTGGAAGTCGGGGCGTGCGCTTTGGCGGGCGACCGCATCGGGCGCGTTGCGGCTCGCGACCGCGGCGAGCGGGTCCGGCGGATCGGGATTGTCGGCGATCAGCGAGACCAGCTCGCCGCCCGCCGAGAAGCCCATCACGCCGACCCGCGCCGGATCGACCCCGTAGTCGATGGCATGCGCGCGCACCCACTGCACCGCGCGGCGCGCGTCGGCCGCGGCGTCGCGCTCGACGTCGAAACGCGAGCCCTCTTCGGCCGCCAGCCGGTATTTCACGACGAAGACGGTGAGGCCGTAGCGGGTCAGCGCCTCGCCCACCTTCGTGCCCTCGGTCGTCCAGACGAGGATCCGATGCCCGCCGCCGGGGAAGACGACGATCGCCGCGCCGTTGCGGTGGCGCGGGTCCGGCTGGAAGATCGTGATCGAAGGATTGCGGACGTTGCGGACCCAATAATCCTGCGCGACCTCCGGCTCGTTCTGCCGCGGGCCGAGGGTTCCGGCCGGCCAGAGCGGGAAGGCGCGCGGCGGCGACGGGGCCGCGGACACGATGGCGGGAGCGAGGAGAGCGAGCAGCAACAGCGCGTGGCGGACGATCTTCATCGCTTCACCTTAGCGTCGAGCCGCTCAGATTTCGAAGCCGGGATCGAAAAAGACCCGCCGAGCCTGTTGCCCGGATCGCTTCACACCTCGCGCGCAGGCCCCCGCCGCGCGTCGGCGCGCGACGGCGCGACGCCCGAAATGTTGAAGACGCGGCCGATCAGGGTCTCGAGCGCCTGGAACACCGCTTCGACGCCGAAGCCGGCGATGAAGGAAATGGCGGACCCGGACAGGGTGACGGGCCCGATCAGCGGCGCGTCCTTGCCGGGCGCGACGATGAACAGGCCGATGCAGGCGCCGGTCACCGCCCCAAGGCCGAGCTGGAGGATCGAAAGATTGAGGTCGCGCGGGCTCAGCGTGCTCAAGGTGATCTTGCGCGACAGGTTGCGCAGCACGGCGGCGCCGGCGCCGAGCAGGCCGTAGAAGATCGGCAGGACGGTGGAGCCGAGCGTGCCGGTGAGGCGCGAAGCGACCGCCCAGGCATCATCTTCCTCCTGCGTCACACCGAGGATCCAGCGCCAGATGCCGAGCCAGTGGTAGAGGCGGTTCTCGCCGTTCTTGAGCGCCGTCTTGGCCTCCTTGAGGTCGCGGCACGCCTGGCGCTGCTCCGCCGTCTCGTAGACCTGCTGCTCCGGCGCCGACCGGGTGGCGGGGACGGTGTGGAAGCGCTCGCAGAAGGCGATTTCGCTCTGGCTTGCCGCGCCGCCGCTCCGCGACGAGGCGGCCGGGCCGCCGCGTGCCGTCGACGCCGCCGCGCGGGGAGGCGCAGCGGGCGCGGGAGGAGGCTCGGCCGCCGCGGCGGGAACCGGCGCCGCGGTGGCGGGAAGGGCGGTGGTCCCGGCGTCGGGGCCGGGTTCCGCCTTGGCGGCGTGGCCGAGCTCGTCGGCGTCGACGCGCGTCTGGGCTTTCTCGAACTGCGCCTTGAGCGTCGCATATTCCCCGAGCGCGGCATTGCCGTAGGCGACGTACCAGGAGAGGAAGCAGGTGAAGGCGAGGATGACGCAGAGCCAGGTCCAGAGCCACCGCCGGAAGCCCTGGAAGCGGCGCGCCTCCGCGACATATTCGGGATAGGCCTCGGCCGCCATGGTGCGCCGCGCGGTCAGCCGGTCGATGTCCTCGGCGCGCGGCTGCGGCTGGCCATCTTCGGCGATGCGCTGGGTGAAGAGCAAGGTGAAGGCGATGGTCGAGCCGCTGGCCGGCTTGGCGAGGCCGTTCAGATAGTCCTTCGCCTTGATGACCAGCGCCGCCTGGTCGGCCTGGGTCGTCTGCGGCGCCGTCGGCGGCCACTTGATCTGGCAGATTTGCTGGATCCAGTCGGGCGCCAGACCCTCGGGCGGCTTCGCCTTGGACAGGGCCGAGATGGTCGTGTCGCTGTCGGCGGCGAGATTGTCGAGTAGCAGGAAAACCTCGCTCAACTCCCGCGTCAGGATGAACTCGCGAAAGTCCGCGTTGACGTCCCCGGTCGCGGCATCCCGCACAGTCCCGGACGGTTCGTCGGCTGTGATGCTGTCCCCCATGCCGCGTCTCCCCTCCTCACGCGTCACCGGGTGCAATGTGCATGGGATTGGCCGGCGTTACAAGGCGCCGGGAAGGGTCAGCCGATCGCCTCGACCAGACCCTCGAACAGGCGCCGCCCGTCGGTGCGGCCATGGGCGTCCTCGACCGCGCGCTCGGGGTGCGGCATCATGCCGAGCACGTTGCCGGTCTCGTTCAGGATGCCGGCGATGTCGCGGGCCGAGCCGTTGCAGGCGCCGGCGTACCGAAACGCGACGCGGCCTTCCCCCTCGAGGCGGTCGAGCGTCTCCGGGTCGGCCTGGTAATTGCCGTCGTGATGGGCGACCGGGACGACGATCTCGTCGTCCGCGTCGTATCGGCTGGTGAAGACGGACTGGCTGCTCTCGACCTTCAGCGCCACGTCGCGGCAGACGAAGTGGAGGCCGGCGTTGCGCATCAGCGCGCCCGGGAGGAGGCCGGCCTCGGTCAGGATCTGGAAGCCGTTGCAGACGCCGAGCACGGCGACGCCGCGCCCCGCCGCCTCCACCACCGCCCGCATGATTGGCGAACGCGCCGCCAAGGCGCCGGAGCGAAGATAGTCGCCGTAGGAGAAGCCGCCGGGAATCGCGACGAGGTCGAGCCCGGCGGGCAGCGCCGTCTCGCGGTGCCAGACCATCGCCGGCCGGACGCCGGTCACCCGCTCGAGCGCGACGGCCATGTCGCGATCGCAGTTCGAGCCCGGAAAGACGATGACGGCGCTCTTCAAGCGCGCGCCTCCGTGGCCGCGGCGTCCCGCTCGATGCGGAAATTCTCGATGACCGTGTTGGCCAGCAGCTTGCGGCACATCGCCTCGACATCGGCCTCACCGACGGACGGATCGAGGTCCAGCTCGATCAGCTTGCCCGCGCGAACGTCGTTGACGCCGGTAAAGCCCAGGCCCTCCAGCGCGTGGTGGATGGCCTTGCCCTGCGGGTCGAGCACGCCGTTCTTCAAGGTGACGTAGACGCGAGTCTTCATCTCGTCCGGCTCCGGCTGGGATGGCGGCGCTATGGAGAAGCGCGCGCGGCGAGACAAGGATTCACCCGCTGTTTACCCAATTTTGCGAGAGGGGAGGCTGCACGAGCGGTTGGGAGGCCCCCGGTGACGGGTCTGGCGTTGATGATGTTCATAGGCCTGTTCGCCTTCGGCGGGCAGCTGCTCGGCTGGTCGGATTCGGGCGGGCAGGTCCAGCTCGGCCTGTTCATGTCCTTCCTGTTCGGGATCATCTGCGGCTACCGCACCCGCAGCTGACGTGCTTGCCGGGATCGCCGCCGGCTCTTATCTTCCGCGTATGGCCGACGCTCCTGAAATAGCGCTTACGTCCGCAGCCGCCGCGCGCGTGGCGGCGATCGCGGCCAAGCAGGGCAAGCCGGCGATCCTGCGCCTCGCGGTCGAGGGGGGCGGCTGCGCCGGCTTCTCCTACCGCTTCGGTCTGGCGGACGCCGCGGAGGAGGGGGACCTTGCCGCCGACTTCGGCGCCGCGACGCTCGTCGTCGACGAGATGACCCACGAGCTCGTGAAAGGCGGTGTGGTCGACTTCGTCGACAATCTCGGCGGTGCCCATTTCGAGGTGAAGAACCCGAACGCCCAGTCCGGCTGCGGCTGCGGCTCCAGCTTCAGCATCTGAGCTTTCCCTCCGCCTTCGTCTCGGCCTAAGGAGCGGCCAAGACCCAGGAGGCGCGCCATGGCGGAACGCGAAGACCGGCGAGTCCACGATCTGCTCGATTTCGTCGGCGTGCGTGCCCACGTCACCGCAACGGCCGTGCTCCAGATCTGCGGGGAGTTGCGGCGCGCCGGCGTGTTCGACGACGCCGCGCTCGATCGCATCAAGGACGCGATGGCGAAGGAAATCGCGCTTGCCCGCAACCGCGGCGTGTTCAGCGACGAATATGCGCATGCCCGCACGCGCCTCGACGAACTCTTCGCCGGCCGCACCGCGCTCCCCAAGGGCCCGGAGGAGAGCGGCCCCACCGGCTGAGTCCCCGCGAGTCGCTCAGCGCGAGCTCAGGACGAATGTGTTGCCGTCCGGGTCCGCGAAGGTCGCGAAGGTGCCCCAGGGCTGCTTCCGAGGCGGCGAGACGAATCGGACTCCGCGCTCGCTGAGCTGCCGATAGGTCGCGTCGACGTCGTCGCAGGCGAGGGCGCCGTTGAAGAAGCCGCCGATCCTGTCCTCGTGACCGTCGGGCGTGAAAAGGACCAAGCGCGTATCGCTGTCGCGGACCTTGAGCTCGATCCACCGCTGCGTCTCGCTCAACGGCTGGTCGCTCATTACTGTGAAGCCGACCTTCTGCGTCCAGAAGGCGAGCGCGCGGTCCTGGTCGAGGGTTGGAACGCTGACGAACTTGACGTGGGTGATCATCGCCCTGGCCTCCGTTTCGGAGCCACTGTCGCGGCGCGGCAGGCGCAGACAAGCCGTCCGTTTAACACTATAGTAGCGGTGATGACGCAGGCCTTGCCGCTCGACCCCTATGTCACCGACGTACTGATGCGCGACTTGGTCGGCCACGACCGCGCTCCGTCCGCGTTCGTCGTCTATCTGTGGCTGTGGCGGAACGGCCCCGCCGCTGGCCGCGCGCGGGTCGGCGCAAGCCTGCAGACCATCGCCACCGGCACCGGACTTTCGAAGTCCGCGGTGCAGGCGGCGGTGCGGCGGCTCGGGCGTCGCCGCCTGATTACCGTCACCCGGGCGCGGCCGACTGAAGCGCCACTCTACGAGGTTCACGCTCCATGGCGGCGAGAGGCCGTGACGACGGCGGAGCGCGCCGCTAAGCCGACGCCATGAAGATCGTCACCTACAACCTCAATGGGGTCCGCGCGCGGCTGCCGCGGCTGGTCGAGTATCTCCAGGAGGAGAAACCCGACGCGGTCTGCCTGCAGGAGATCAAATGCGCCGACGAAGCCTTCCCGATCGAGGACGTGCGCGCCGCCGGATATGACGGCGCCTGGCACGGCCAGAAGGGCTTCAACGGCGTCGCCATCCTGACGCCGGTGGACGGCCCGAAGCCGGACGTGCGGCGGGTGGGCCTGCCGGGCGACCCCGACGACACGCACAGCCGCTACATCGAGGCGGTGGTCGACGGCGTCGTGATCGGCTCGCTCTATCTGCCCAACGGCAATCCGGTCGGCACGGAAAAGTTCGCCTACAAGCTCGCCTGGATGGACCGGCTGCGCGCGCATGCGCTCGCACTGCTCGCCGAGGAGAAGGCCGCGGTGCTCGCGGGAGACTGGAACGTCATCCCGACCGACCATCCCGACGACGTCTTCTCGGCGCGGGCGATGGCACACGACGCGCTGATGCAGCCCGAAAGCCGCGCCGCCTTCCGCACCATCCTCCACCAGGGCTGGACCGACGCGATCCGCGCGCGCCATCCCGATGGCCCCGTCTACACCTTCTGGGACTATACGGCGGGGTGCTGGCAGCGCGATGCGGGATTCCGCATCGACCATCTGCTGCTCAGCCCGCGGGCCGCGGACCGGCTGCTCGATGCCGGCGTCGACAAGGCCTATCGCGGCCGCGAAAAGGCCAGCGACCACGCGCCGACCTGGGTCCGGCTCGAGCGGTAAAGCTTCCTTCACCGGCGGGCGGTAATCGCAAGCTCGCGAGGAGGGGCAGGCCATGGCGCACAGGTTGCGGAGCAAGGTGAAGGCGGCGGAGGCGGGCGAGCCGCTGGCGCCGGTGTCGCGCGTCGAATGCCGGCGCGATCCGCATGCCGCACCGGCCCCGGCGCCGGCCGAGCGGCGTCGCGCGGCGCAGCGCCGCAGCGACCGGCACCAGGGCCTCGTCGAGCGCGCCGCGATCCTGTTGCGCGGCAAGCCGGCCCTGGTCGAGGTCGTGAACGCGTCCGCGGGCGGCATCACCATCGCCACCGCGCTCCAGCCGGAGCCGGGCGAGCCGCTCGGCGTGGCGCTCGCAGGCCACCCGCCGCGCACCGGCACCGTCCGCTGGGCCCGCCGCGGCCGCGTCGGCATCGCCTTCACGTAAGCGAGACGGAGGCCGGTAAGGACTTCCTTTCGGCGGCGTCTTGTTGCAAGAGCCCGCCGGGGGTTTCACGCGCCGAGTCGGGAGGGCGGCGTGAACGGAGTGTTGCGTAATGGTCGAGTTGGTAGGCGTGGCGGCGCTCGTCATGATCGGCAGCGTGCTGATCGAGCACGCGCTTTCCCACCGGGCCTCACGGGGCGAGCGGCAGGCCTCGGCGGAGCGCTAGACTCCGCGTCCTTCCCGCGAAGCGGCGATTGCGGGCGGCACGCCGCCATGAGACAAGCGGGCCGATGCGGCTCCGCCTCCTCGTTCTGGCAAGCCTTGCGGCCATCACCATGGCGGCCCCGGGCGCCGGCCGTCCGAAGCCTGCCAGGATCGACCCTGGCACCCTCTACGCGCAGCACTTGGCGAGGCTGCGGTCGGTCTTCCGCGAAGCCTATGCGCCCGACGTCGAGTTCAGCGCGATCGTCTACTCCTCAGGCTATCCCGAGCAATTGATCGCATTGCGGCGATCGGGAGATTCGTACGAAGTCTTCGCGCGCGAGCCCGCCCGGGCGATCTGGACGTACGGAATGGTCCAGCAGTTCCGCTCTCGTCTCATCGCAAAGGTGCGGGTGAAGACGGGCGGCCGGATGGAAGATCTCTCGGACGCCGAGGCCGATCGCCTCGCGTCCACCGTGCCGGCGGACCCCCGCGACCTCAAGCTGTCGGGATGCGCCGCTCCGATCGAGCCGCGCATGGCGGCGCAACTCGTGGCCACCTGGCAGCATCTGTTTACGCGCGTTCCCGAGTCGGCGGCGAGCGGCGTGCCGGGGCTGATGGGCACCTATCTCATCCGTACCGGCAAGGACGAGCGCGAACTCTTCCTCAGCCAGTGGATGCCCGCCGGGCCCGCCAAGCGCGTGATCAGGCTGGTGGATGCCCTGTACCGCGTGTGCCGCGACGGCCGCCCGGACGGCCGCGTAACCGACGAAGAGTTCCTCGAAGCCCTCGCGACGCCGCCTGCGCCGTAGCCTTACGCCGCCGCCGCTTCGGCGCGTGCCGCTACAGGGCCTTCTCGTAGATCCGGTAGACCTTGTTGATGTGGCTGTCGATCGCGTCGGCGATCGAGCGCATCGGTTGGTTGTCGTCGAGGATCCAGCCGATTTCACCCCGGGTCATGCCGTAGCGCGAGACGCCGGCGCGGCGGATATATTCGATCATCATGAACGCCAATTGGCTCGCCAGCCGCGTCCCGTGCAGCCGCTTCAGCACGCCCATCAGCGGCACCCGCGCCCCTTCGAATCGCGCCTTGTGGAGGCGCCACAGCAACTTCGCGAAGCCCGTCGGGAAGAGCCGCCCGTTGAGGTCGCGGGTCAGGAGGTTGAGATCCGGGAGGGTCAGCATGAAGGCGACCGGCTCCCCGTCATATTCGGCGACGCGGATGAGGTCCTCGAAGACGATCGGCTTCAGTTTCTTGCCGGCATAGGCGATCTCGGCGGGGGTGAGCGGGATGAAGCCCCAATTGTCGGACCAGGCGTCGTTGAGGATCCCGAGCAGCAGCGCGGCTTCCTCATCGAACCTTTTCTTGTCGACCTGGCGGATGCGGATGCGGGGGTTCCGTTCGCCCGACGCGACGATGCGCTGGACGAGCGGCGGGAAGCCCTTCGTGACGTCGAGCGCGTAAGTGTAAAGATCCTTTGCCTTGGTATAGCCGGCTCCGACCACCCACGCTTCGTAGGCGGGGCTGTTATAGCCCATCATCACCGTCGGCGGATGGTCGTGGCCTTCGACGAGGAGACCGGGCTCGTCCCAGATCGACAGGCTGAACGGGCCCATCGAACGCGTCATGTCGCGGCCGCGCAGCCAGGATTCGGCGCGGTGGATGAGTGCCTGGGCGATGCCTTCGTCCTCCGCCTCGAGCATGCCCCATTGGCCGGTGCCTTCGCCCATATGCTGCTGGACGAGGGCGTCGACCTGCGCCGAGATGCGCCCGACCGGCCGTCCGTCGCGCTCGGCGAGGAACAGGCGGGCTTCGGCATGTTCGAACCAGGGATTGGTGCGCGGATCGAGCAGGCCGTGCACTTCCGTCTTGAGCGGTGGTATCCAGTTCGGGTCGTTCGCATTGAGGCGAAAGGCGAGGTCGACGAAGGCCTTGCGGTCGGACGCGTCCTCGACGGCGCGGATCGTGAGGCCGGAGGGAAGCTCGGTCATGGCGGTTTCGTAGCGGCTCGCGCCGGGCCTGTCACCGCCGCTTGCGCGGATGCCGGCAGGGCACGCGGACGCGATTGCGCTTGAAATGCGGCCGAAGATGCCACTTTGGTGGCGCCGATGCGCATCCTCTCCGACATCGACCGCTACATCGCGCGGCTGATCATCGTGCCGCTCGTCGGCACGCTGACGCTGGCGGCGATGCTGCTGGTGCTGGACCGGATGCTCAAGCTGTTCGACTTCGTCGTCAGCGAAGGCGGACCCGTTAAGGTCGTCTGGCAGATGCTGGCCAACCTGCTGCCCGAATATCTGGGGCTCGGCATCCCGATCGGGCTGCTGCTCGGCGTCCTCCTCGCCTTCCGCCGTCTGGCCATATCTTCGGAGCTCGACGCCATGCGCGCGGTCGGCCTCGGTTACACGCGGCTCCTCAAGGTGCCCTATCTCTACGCGATCGCCTTGCTCGCCCTGAACCTCGGCGTCGTCGGCTTCCTCCAGCCGACCTCCCGCTACGGCTACGAGCACCTCCGCTTCGAGCTGCGCTCGGGCGCCCTCGGCGCGTCGATCAAGGTCGGCGAGTTCACCAGCCTCGGCAAGCATATGACCATGCGGGTCGATTCGAGCGAGAAGGACGGCAAGCTCCTGAACGGCGTGTTCGTCGACATTGAGAATGCCGACGGCAAGACCGTCGCGGTGACCGCCGACCACGGCACCTTCCTCGCCACCGACGATCCGAACACGATCCTGCTGCGCCTCTCGAACGGCCGGCTCGTCCACAACCAGCCGGGCTACCGCGCCCCCCGCGTCCTCGCCTTCCAGATCCAGGACCTGCCGGTGAACCTGCCCAAGGTCGAGGCCTTCCGCCACCGCGGCACCACCGGAGGCGTCGACGAACTCACCCTGACCGAATTGCTGAAGCTCGGCATCGCCGACAAGGTGACCCCGCTCCAGCGCCGGGCGGCCCAGGCCAATTTCTACTTCCGCACCGCCGAGATCCTGATGATGCTGCTGATGCCGCTGCTCGCGGTGGCGCTCGCGGTGCCGCCCAAGCGCAGCACGTCCGGCCTCGGCATCTTCCTCGCCATCGTCATGGTCGTCGTCTACCACAAGGTGAACCAATATGGCCTGAGGATGGGCGAGATCGGCCGCCTCGACCCGCTCTTCTCGCTGTGGATACCGTTCGTCATCTTCGGCGCGATCATCGTCTGGATGTACTGGACCCTCGCCTACAAGCCCGGCGGTCAGCCGATCGGCGCGCTCGATCGCTTCGCCTCGAAGCTCGCCAAGACGATCGGGGCGGTGCTGCGTCTCGGCCGCCGACGCGGGCGCCGGATCGTCACGGCCGCGGCGGCGCGATGATCAACCTGCGCTTCTTCCCGTCGAAGCGGCTCGCCTGGTACATGGCCAAGCTGTTCCTGTTGCGCACGCTGGCCGTCGTGGGCGCGCTCGTCGTCATCCTCCAGACGCTCGACCTGCTCAGCGAATCGAGCAAGGTACTCGCCTATCGCAGCAACGGCGACGCGGAGCTGTGGCGCTATGTGTCGCTGCGCCTGCCGCAGCTCATTGCCTTCGTCCTGCCGTTCGGGGCGCTGCTCGGGACCTTGATCACGCTGGCGACGCTGAACCAGAACAGCGAGGTGGTCAGCATGAAGGCGGCCGGGCTCTCGGCGCACCAGATCCTGGCGCCGCTCGTCCTCGCCAGCCTCGCCCTTGCCGCCGTCAGCTACGGCTTCAACGAGCGGATCGTCACGCGGGCGAGCGAGACCCTCGCCGACTGGCAGGACGCCAATTACGGGCCGGTACCGCGCGACACGGGGATGCGGCCCAACGTCTGGGTGCGGTTCAACGAGGACCTCGTCCTCGCCCGCCAGGTCCACGCCGACGGCGAGCGGACCGAACTCCTCAACCTCACGATCTACGACCGCACCGGCGAGACGCTGCAGGGCCTCGTCAACGCGGAGCGCGCGGTGCGCGAGGGCCGCGGCTGGCAGCTCAGGAATGTTACGCGGTTCGAGGTCTCCACGGGCCAGACGAGCCGCCTCGCCACCCTCCACTGGGGCGACGGACTCGAGCCGATCCAGTTCACCCTCGCCAAGGTGAAGGCCGACCAGCAGACCTTCCCCACGCTCAAGCATTCGATCGAGCAGCTGAAGGCATCCGGACGGCCGACCGCCGACCTCGAGTCCGGCCTCTGGCACAAATTGTCGAAGCCGCTCTCCGTGATCCTGATGCCGCTGCTGGGCGGGATCGCCGCCTTCGGCCTCGCCCGCTCCGGTCAGCTGCTGCTGCGCGCGGTGATCGGCATGGCCCTGGGCTTCGCTTTCTTCGTCGCCGACAATTTCTCGCTCGCGATGGGCAATTTCGGCGCTTACCCGCCGCTCGTCGCCGCCTGGGCGCCGTTCCTGCTCTTCCTCCTCATCGGCGAGACCGTGCTCATCCGGACGGAGGAGTGAGCGGCGAGGCCGTCACCCGGGGCGAGGTGGCG
This sequence comes from Alphaproteobacteria bacterium, assembly GCA_019239415.1. Classification (GTDB taxonomy): domain Bacteria; phylum Pseudomonadota; class Alphaproteobacteria; order Sphingomonadales; family Sphingomonadaceae; genus Allosphingosinicella. Next base: position 12,691 of record JAFAZW010000085.1, on the reverse strand, counting down.
CGCGGCGCCGCGCTCGTCGCCCTCTCCCGCGCCAGCTCCCTCATTGAAGCGGTGGCGCAGCCGCTCTTCATCTGGCTCTACGGCCTGCCGGCCTATGGCCTCTACGTCGTCCTGTGGGGCGCGATCAACCTCGCCGAGAACGTCGTCGACCTGTCGCTGACCGGCGCCCTGCAGCGCATCGTGCCGCAGGAGGAGGAAGAGGCCGCCCATGCGGCGGTGAAGGCGGCGCTGCTCGTCACGATCCTTCCGGCCTCCGCCATCGCGCTCGCGGTCAGCGTCGGCGCCCCGTGGATCGCGCCATTCGTCTCGGCCGCGCCGGCTGACCGGCCCTGGCTGGTCGAGGCGATCCGCCTCTTCGCCTGGGCACTGCCGCTATGGACCTTCGTCGAAGTCGCGACCTCGGCCGCCCGCGCGCGCCGCGCCTTCGGTCCGGAGATTCGCCTCCGCCTCTTCTGGGAGCAGATCGCCCGGATCCTCTTCGCCGGCGGCTTCTTCCTGCTCGGCGCGGGGCATCTCGGCCTCGTCATCGCCCATCTCGCCTCGCTGACCCTGACCGCGGCCCTGTGCGTGCCGCTCCTCGCCCGCTTCTACTCGCCCCGGCTGCTGCTGCGCGCGCGGCTGCGACCCGCCGATTTCCGGCTGCTGCTCGTCACCGGCATCGCCTTGCTGCCGGCGAACGTCGCGCGGCGGCTGCTCGTCGACGCCCCCGCCGTGGTCATCAACCTGCTCATCCCCGGCGCGCGGGGAGCGGTGGCGGCGGGGCTGTTCGAGATCGCCCGCAAGATCGCGACCCTTCCGCTCTCCGTGCGCCAGGCCTTCCAGTATGTCATGGCGCCCCTCGCCGCGCACCAGGCCCGCGCACGGCGGGAGGACATCGCGCCGCTTTACCATTTCGCCAGCCGCGTCTCGTCGGCGCTCGTCGTGCCGCTCGCCGGCCTGCTGGCCTTCGCGGGGCGCGACATCCTGTCCATCTACCGGCCCGAGGCGATGGCGGCGCTGCCGCTGCTCGTCATTCTCGTCGGCGCGCGCGCCGCGGAGGCGATCGTCGGCCCGGCCACGCCGATCGTCGAGATGACCGGCCACCGCCTGCTTCCCCTCGTCAACAGCCTGGTCGGCGCGGCCGTGTGGATCCTGCTCAGCCTCCTGCTGGTGCCCCCGCTCGGCGCGGAAGGGATGGCGATCGCCGTCGGCCTCGCCACCCTGGCCATCGCTTATGCGGCGACGGTGGAGCTGCGCATCTCGGACAACCTGAGCCCCTTCGATCACAAGCTGTTCCAGGGCCTCGCCGCCGCGCTGGCCGGCTTGGCGCTGATGTGGGCCGTCACGCAGTTGCTCGGCGGCGTGTTGCGGTTCGCGACGCTTGTCCTGCTCTGGGCGGCGGCGAGCTGGGCCGCGCTGCGGGTGGGGCTCACCCGCTCCGACCGCGTGGCGCTCGGCGGCTTCGGCCGCGCCGTGCGCCTTCTGTAAGCGATTGGCGCCGCTGGAGACGCTGTGGTATTCTTGATGAGAAAGTCAGAGGAGCGCCCATGTTCGCCCATTTCGTCGTCATAGCCGCTGCATTGCTGGCACCGACCACGATGCGCTCCACCCACAGCGGCGTTCAGACCGGCTACGGCAAACCCGGCTACAATCCCAACAAGATGATCTGCGTCAGCCGCGACGTGGTTGGCTCGCGCCTGCAGGCGGTGCGCGAATGCCACACCGCCCAGCAGTGGGAAGACCAGAAGCAGCAGGAGACGGTCGGCCTCGCGATGAAGCAGCATAACGGCGATCCCGGCTGCAACAACGGCTGCGCCGGCCTGCCGAAGAACGACACGCCCTGGTAAGCGCCCCCTTCGCATTGGGCCCCGCCATGCTATCCTGCCGCTCCCAGTAAGCGTTTGAGGAGTGCGGATGATGCGGACGGCATTGGCTTTGGTGCTGGTCCTGGCGCCGGTGGCGGCGAGCCCGGCAACCGGCCAGACCTATGAGGAGCAGAGGCGCTGGGACGCGGCGCAGGCCCGCTACCAGCAGGAGACGGATCTCTACCAGCGCGAGCGCGACCGCTTCATGCGCGCGCGGGACCGCGATGCGCGCGGCGGCTACGATCGGCCGTACGAGCGCGGCTACGACGCGCCGCCGCCGCCTCCACCTGGCCCCGGCTACGACACGACCTACGACGCCGCCCGCTATTATCGCGACGACGCGCGCGCCGAGGAGCGGCGGCTCGAAGCCCGCGACGAAGTTTATCGCGGCTCGGACGGCCGTTATTATTGCAAGCGCGGCGACGGCACGATCGGCCTCGTCGTCGGTGGCGCCAGCGGGGCGCTGCTCGGCAACATCATCGACGGCGGCCGCCACCGCACCGCCGGCACGCTGATCGGCGGGGCGCTGGGTGCGCTGGTCGCTTCGGCCGTCGCCCAGCAGCAGAACCTGCGCTGCCGCTAGGCTGACTTCGCCTCGGCCGCGGCGATGGCCGCGGCCGCCGCCGCCGCGGCGTCCAGCGCGCTCGTGTCGAGCAGGATGGCGTCCGCCGCCCGGACGAGGGGGGCGGCGGCGCGGTGGCTGTCGCGCTCGTCCCGGGCGCGGATGTCGGCGAGCACGTCTTCGTAATGGGCATGGCGCCCCATGCGGAGCAATTCGTCGAGGCGGCGGCGGGCGCGCACTTCCGGCGCGGCGGTGACGAACAGCTTCACCTCGGCCTCCGGCGCGATGACGGTGCCGATGTCGCGACCGTCGAGCACCGCGCCGCCCGGCTGCCGCGCGAAGGCGCGCTGGCGCTCGACAAGCGCAGCGCGGACCATCGGGTAAGCCGAGATGCGCGAGGCGATCCCCCCCACCGCCTCGGTCTTCAGCTCCGGATCGTCGAAATCGACCTGCGCGAAATCGCAGGCGCGGGCGGCGGCGAACTCGCTCTCGGGATCGCCGTGCCACTGCAGGAGATTGAGCGCCACCGCGCGGTAGAGGAGGCCGGTATCCATGTGCGGCAGGCCGAAATGCCGCGCCAGGGCGCGGGCGATCGTTCCTTTGCCGCTTGCCGCGGGGCCGTCGACGGCGACGATCATGCGGCCAGCCCCCTGAGCATGGCTTCGAAGCCGGGGAAGCTGGTGTCGGTTGGGGTCATGTCGGCGACCGTTACCGGTGCCGCGCAGGCGAGGCCAGCCACCGCGAGGCTCATCGCGATGCGGTGGTCGAGGCGCGGGTCGATCGTGGCGCCGCCAGGGAGGGGGTCGCCGCCGGACCCGTGGACGACGAGGCCGTCCGGCCGCTCCTCGGTCCGCGCGCCGATGGCGTCCAACCGGTCCGCCATCACGGCGAGACGATCGGATTCCTTGAGCCGCAGCTCCGACAGTCCGGCGGTGCGCGTCGTCCCGGTCGCGAAGGCAGAAGCGACGAAGAGGATCGGAAACTCGTCGATCATCGCCGGGGCGATCTCGGCCGGGACGTCCACGCCGCGCAGAGCCGAGTGCCGCGCCCGAATGTCGGCGAGCGGCTCGCCGCCTTGCTCGCGTTCATTCTCCACCACGATGTCCGCACCCATCTCCTTCAGAACCTGAAACAGCCCGATCCGGCCGGGGTTCATCCCGACCCCTTCCACCCGCACGTCCGAGCCGGGCACGAGCAGCGCCGCGACCAGCGGAAAGGCGGCGGCGGAAGGATCCGCCGGAACGGTCACATGCTGTGGGCGCAACTCGGCCTCGCCGCGCAGCGCGATCTCCTCGCCGTCGACGCGGATGTCGGCGCCGAAGGCCGCGAGCATGCGCTCGCTATGGTCGCGCGTCGGCACCGGCTCCACGACGCGGGTGACGCCCGGCGTGTTGAGGGCCGCGAGGAGGATGGCGGACTTCACCTGCGCGGACGGCACGGCCATCCGGTGGAGCAGGGGCACGGCCGGGCAGAGGCCGCGCACCGACAGCGGCAGCCGTCCGCCCGGGCTGGCGGCGATGTCGGCGCCGAGGCGCCGCAGCGGATCGATCACCCGCGCCATCGGGCGGCGCGAGAGGGAGGCGTCGCCCACGAAGGTGGCGGTCGTCGGATGGCTGGCGACGAGGCCCATCAGCAGGCGCGCCGAGGTGCCGCTATTACCCATGTCGAGCGCGTCTTGCGGCTGGAGCAGACAGCCGGTCCCGACTCCTTCGACCGCGCAGGCCTCGCCGTCTCGCGCGATGTCGACCCCCATCGCGCCGAGGGCCGCGGCCGTCGCGCGGACATCGTCGCCCGCGGACAGGCCGGTGATCGAACTGCGCCCGCGCGCCATGGCGGCGAGGATCAGCGCGCGGTGGGAAATCGACTTGTCGCCGGGGACGCGGGCGGTGCCGCGCAGGGGCGGGGAGGCTCCGAAGGCGGCCGGCCGGGCCTCGCTTACCGTCATGGGCTTGGCTTTTGACAGCGGCCTACCCATGTGGCAAGGCGCGCGCCGACCGGCCCCCCTGGGGCCGCATCTCTCACTTTTTCTTACTTTCCACGGACTGGAGACGTTCACCCATGGTGAAGGCTGAATGGGGCACGAAGCGCACCTGCCCCAAGTGCGGCACCCGCTTCTACGACCTCGGCAAGGAAGACCCGGTGACCTGCATCAATTGCGGTATCGCCTGGGATCCGGAGCCGGTCCTCAAGTCCAAGCAGCCGCTGCCCTTCGACGCGCCGAAGAAGGAGGCCGACGTCCCCGAGAAGGAGGACGTCGATCTCGCCGCCGAGGATCTCGCCATCGACGAGGACGCCGAGGAGAATCCGGACGACGAGGTGGATCTCGGCGGCGACGACGATATCGGCCTCGCCGCCGGCGGCGACGAGGACGAGGAAGTCTGACCGATCGGCTCGAAGCGATGCTTCGAGCCGGGCGAGAAGGAGGCTTGAAACAGCCTTGCGCCGGGGGCGGGCCTCCCTTATTCCGGCGCCGCGTCGCACCCTCCCAGGGGTCGCGAAAAAGGTTTGGGGCCGTAGCTCAGCTGGGAGAGCGCTGCAATGGCATTGCAGAGGTCAGGGGTTCGATCCCCCTCGGCTCCACCAGCCTTCGCCGCTGCGCGGCTACGGCTGGCAAGCCAGCCGGAGCACGGCAGGCGAAGGCTGCGCTCCCTTCGGGCTCCGACCGGTTCATTCAGAGACCGTTCGGGCTGAGCTTGTCGAAGCCCTGTCCTTCTCTCGCGCCGCAAGGGAAATGCGGGGCTTCGACAGGCTCAGCCCGAACGGGTCTAGGACTGGATCCAATAACTCAATACGCCGCCGCCATCAGCGGGAGCTTCATCACCTCGCGGTGGCGCTCGTCCTCGATCTCGACCCAGGCCTCATGCACCGAATGGTGGGTGAAGGCGGAGCGCTGCAGCCAGACGTGGGCGGTGCGCAACGCGTGGGCGAGGGCCTCGACATCGTTGGCGCACACTTCGCCGACCACGTCCGTGGTTTCGGCGCCATCGCAGCAGACGTTGAAATAATAACGCGGCACGGGGGCTTAACGCTCGAACTTCGCTTGCGGTCGCGGCCGTCTAGACGCGTACGCGTCGCGGCTCCAGCGTCTCGCGCGCTCAGCGATTGCGCAGCCGGACCGTGATTCTCTGGCCGCTCTGCCGCACCGCGAAGCGGACGGCGTTGTATGAGGGGATGCCGAGGAAAGTGTTGGGGTTGTTCGAGAAACCCACCGGCTCGGTCGGGAAGCCGATCAGGTTGCGGTTCAGTTTCCGGTTGCCATCGAGGTCGTGATAGACAGCGACCGCATAGATGCCCGGCCGCGGCACGAAGATGCAGGTCTCTGTGACGCCCTGGTGCGCCGCGGAGCGGCCGACGTAGAGGGAGCCGCGCTTCGCGAGGAACTTGCTCGGATTGTTCCCATAGAGCGTGACGGCCATGAGACCGGAGCTCGAGAGCACGTTCTCCACGCGGACATAGAGCCGCGTCTCGCTCGGGCGTCCGGTGCAGCCCGGATCGGCCGCGGCGCGGGCGGCGAGAACGGAGACGCCCAGCAACAGCAAGGTGCGGCCGGTGGCCTTCGTCGTGCGGTTCATTTGTCCTCCCGTCGTCTCGGGAGGCTCATTGGGGCGGGATTATGAACGAAGCATGTCTCGCGCGACACGAAGCGGCGACGTTGCCTCCGACCGCTCAGAGCCCGGACGGTCCGCCGATGCCGCGGGGCAGACGCGCCGGGCGTCCGGACGGGAGCAGGCGCACCGACCGGTGGAGGTCGCGCAGCCGCGTGCTGAACGGCGTCTCGGTCGCGACCGCGGCGTGGACGAACCGGCGCCAGCGCAGTTCGGCCGGATCGGCCGCGAATGGTGCCTGGCTCGCGGCGAGCAGGGCGGCGATGGTCAGCATGGTCGGCAACCCCCAGTTCCGATGCGACCCTCATGGTAAACACGAATGGTAAAGAGGCGGTTAACCGCGCCTGCTAACCATGATCGGCGCGGCGGATTCAGGGAATCTGGTCGAGGAGCTCGTCGACCCGCCGCTCGCCGTCCCTCAGCGCCCTCTCGACGGGTTTGGTACCGGTGACGGCGGAGGTCAGCTCCTCGCCGAGGAGCCCCTGGATCGCCGACTGGCGCTGGACGTAGCCGGGCAGCTGCACGCCGATCGCGGCGAGCGGAGCGATGTCGCTGCGGTGCGGCAGCGCCCGGAACTCGGGGCTCGCATAGACGGCCCGGAAGGCGGGCAGGTGGCCGGTACGGGTCCAGTCGAAATTGTGGGCAGCCATGAACTTGAGGAAGCGCACCACCGCCGCGCGCTCCGCCGCCGTCCGCACGCGCTTCGGCATCACCCAGGCGTGGCCGTCGACGAAGGCGGCGTCGCGGCCCCAGAGGTGGGGGTAGGGGAAGACGGCATAGGCGCCGCTCAGCGGGCGGCCGGTCGTCTTCGCTTCCTGGTCGAACGCGCCGATCATCCAGGTGCCGGTCGGATAGATGCCGCCCTCGCCATTCATGAAGCTCGCGATCGCCGCCGGCGTGTCCTGATTGAGAGTGGTCAGCTTCTCCTGCTCGATCGTGCGGAAGAGCTGGACGACGCGCGCCCCTTCCGGCGTCGCGAAGCGGGAATGGCGGCGGTCGGCAAACAGCACGCCGCCCTGCGCCATGACATAGCCGTAGAAGTTGCGGACGAAGCTGGCAGCGTCGCTGACCTCCGACTGGACCAGATACGGCTTGCCGGTCCGCGTCTTGAACTGCCGCGCCTGAACCAGGAGCTCGTCGGCGGAGGTCGGCAGGATCGGCTTGCCGTCCTTTATCAGCCCCGCCTGCGCGAACAGCCTCGTATTGACGTGGAACAGGCCGCCGATCGTGTCCCAGGCCATGCCGTAGAGGTGGCCCGCCTTGGTGACGCCCCTGAGGCCGGCCGGCGTGATCGCCTCGGGGCCGATCCCCGCTTCGCCGAGCACGCCGTCCATCGGCTCGAGCAGGCCGCGGCCCTGATAGTCCGAGATGACCGACTGGTGCATCGTCACCAGGTCCGGCGGATCGCCGGCGGCGATCTGGGCGGTGAGCTGTGGATAGCCGGGCCAGGCGACGACGTTGACGTCGACCTGGATGTCGGGGTTTTCGGCCTGGAAGCGGTTGATGAGGGTGGTGACGATGCCGCATTCGCCTTCCGCCGCGCCCACGTCGATGCTGTGCCCGTAGACCGCGCCGCATTCGCCGAAGAAGCGCTGGAGCGTAATCTCCGTCTTCTTCGGCCCGGTGCCGCAGCCGCCGGCGAGCGCGGCGAGGACTAGGCCGGCGACGAGGCCCCTGAGGCGCTTCACCGGACGGCCGCGCCGGCCATGGCGGCGACGATCTGCTTCTGGAAGATGATGTAGACGATGAGGATGGGGAGCGAGGCGAATACCGCCTGCGCCATCAGGAAGCCGAGGCCCGAGGTCTGGGCGTAGTTCATCTGCGCCGAGGCAAGGCCGACGGTGAGGGTGAAGCGGGCGCTGCGCGTCGCCGAGATGAGCGGCCACCAATAATCGTTCCATGAGCCGAGGAAAGTGAAGACGCCGAGGGTGGCCTGAGCAGGCCGGGTGAGGGGGAGGAGCACCTTCCAGAACAGGGTGAAGCGGCTCGCCCCGTCGAGCATCGCCGCCTCGTCCAGCTCGACCGGGATGGCACGGAAATATTGGGTCATGAAGAAGACGCCGAACGGCGCGACGAGGCCCGGGAGGATCAGCCCGGGATAGGAGTTGTGGAGGTGCAGCCAGGCGAAGAGCTGGTGGCGCGGCAGGATCACCGCCTGCTCCGGAATGGCGAGGCCGAGGAGGACGAACACGAACAGGCTGCGGCGGAACGGGAAGTCGAGCCGCGCGAAGCCGTAGCCGGCGAGGGAGCAGAGGATGAGCACCCCCGCCGTCGTGCCGAGCGAGACGATGAGGCTGTTCAGCAGCCAGTGCGTGACCGAGGAGCCCACCAGGATCGCCCGGTAATTCTCCAGCGTATAGGGGCCGGAGAAGGCCGAGGCCGTGTCGCGCATCAGCTCCGAATTGGCCTTGAGCGACAGCAGGATCGTCCACAGCAGGGGCGCGAGCATGATGGCCGCGCCGATCGTCACCGCGACGAGCGCGGCAGGGGAGAGGCGCGCGCGCGGGTTCACCGCTCCTCCTTCGCGGCGCGGCCGACCGCCCAATATTGGATGAAGGTGACCGACAGGACGAGGAGGAACAGCAGCTCCGCGAGCGCGGCGGCGTAACCCAGCTCCCAGCGTCCGAAGGCGACCTCGAAGATCAGCAGCACCACCGGCCGCGAGGCGCCGCTCGGCCCGCCGGCGGTGAGCAATTGCGCCTGGCCGAACAGCTGCAGCTGCGCGGCGGTCTGCAGCATGATGACCAGGATGAGCGTGCGCCGCAGCGACGGAAGCGTGATCTTGAAGAGCCGCGTCCACGGCCCCGCATTGTCGAGCGCCGCCGCCTCGTACATGTCGGCGGGGATTTGTTGGAGGCCGGCGAGGAACAGCATCATCGGAAAGCCGACGGACCACCAGATGGTGGTGATCGCGAGCGCGGGGATGGTGAGATTGGGATCGCTCAGGAAAGGGGGCGGCGTGCCGCCCAATGTGGTGACTATCTTCGCCACCAGGCCGGCGTCCGGCGTCAGGATGAAGCGCCAGATCAGGGTCACGATCGTGACCGACAGGACCGAGGAGGCGAAGAAGATGCCGCGGAAGATCGCCGCGCCGCGGGTCGCGCGGTTGAGCGCCAGCGCCAGCGCCAGCGTGATCGCGGTCAGCGGCAGGACGATGAGGACGGTGAGCTTGAACGTGTTCCACAGCGCCTGCCAGGCGATCGGATCGGCGAAGGCCCGCGCATAGTTCTCGAACCCGACGAAGCGGCGCGCGCCGAACAGGTCGGCGCGGTGGAAGCTGAGGCCGATGCCCATGAACAGCGGATAGATGAGGAGGAAGGCGTAAAGGGCGAGGAATGGCCCGACAAAGGCGAAGCCGGCCAGGCGGTCGCGGCGCCCGCCCGTCACGCGCGCGGCTCCTCCGCATGGTAGCCGGCGCCGTCGGGCCCGAACAGGTGGGCAGCGGCCCCGTCGATGACGAGGCCGACCTTGTCGCCGATCCGCACGCGGCTGTCGCCGTTGTCCTCGGCGGTGATCGCCCGCCCGTCGGCGAGGCGGGCGTAGACGAGCGTCCGTTCGCCGAGCCGCTCGACCAGGTCGACGGTCGCGTTGTCGCCGTCGCCGACTCGGACGTGCTCCGGCCTGAGGCCGAGCTCGAGCGGGCCCTCCGGCAGCCCGGCGCGCGGCACCCGGGTCGCGACTTCGCTGCCGTCGCCGAGGCGGACCCTGGCATAGTCGCCGTCGCCGACGAGGGTCGCCGGCGCCAGCGTCATCGCCGGCGATCCGACGAAGCGGGCGACGAAGGCGTTGGCGGGGCGGCGGTAGACGTCCATCGGCGCGCCGACCTGCTGGATCCGCCGCTCGTTCATCACCACCATCCGGTCCGCGAGCGTCATCGCCTCGGCCTGGTCGTGAGTCACCATGATCACCGCGGCGTCGACACGCTGGCGCAGTTGGGCGAGCTCGATGCGGGTGCGCATCCGGAGCGCGGCGTCGAGGTTTGACAGCGGCTCGTCGAGGAGGAAGAGCTTCGGCTGCTTGACGATCGCCCGGCCGATGGCGACGCGCTGGCGCTGGCCGCCGGACATCTGCGCCGGTTTCCTGTCGAGCTGGTGCTCGATCTCCAGCACCTTCGCCGCCTGCTCGACCCGCCGGGCGATCTCGTCCGCCGGCACCTTCGCGTTCCTGAGGCCGAACGCCATATTCTCGCGCACGCTCATGTGCGGGTAGAGGGCGTAATGCTGGAAGACCATCGCGACGCCGCGCCGGCCGGGCGGCAAGGTGTCGATCCGCTCGCCCTCCAGCCGCACCTCGCCGCTGTCGGCCGTCTCGAGCCCGGCGATGATGCGCAGCAGGGTCGACTTGCCGCTCCCCGAGGGGCCGAGGAAGGCGATGAATTCCTTCGCCTCCATGGCAAGCGAGACGCCGTCCAGGACCGGCGTCGCGCCGAAGGCCTTGCGGATGTCGATCAGCTCGAGGCTCGGCACGCTTCCTCCCCTGGCCGAACAGATACACGAACCCTCCGACGCGGCTATCCCCTTTCTTTCCCACCGCTTGGCGCTATCGGGCGGCCGATGGATTCGATTCCGCGGTTCATCGTCGCCGCCGCCGCCGAGGGCGAGGGCAGCCGCATCGACGTCGCGCTGGGCGACGAGCGGCGCACCTATCGCCTCGCCGGCGGCACGCACGGCGATTATCTCGACTTCTACCGCGCGCTCGCGGCCGACTTCGGCACGCGCGTTCCCCACGTCTACGAAGGCCCGGCCCCCGGCGAGGGGCCCGAGCCCGACTGGCGCCCGCTCATCGTCGAGAACCTCTCCGACCGCACCCATGCCGGCTATGGCGACCCGGCGGTGCTCAAGACCGAGGAGGGCTACATCCTCGTCGCCACGTCGAACGACGCCGCCGACGCCTTCCCCATCCTCCACAGCGAAGACCTCACCACCTGGACGCACCGCGGCTTCGTCTTTCCCGAGGGCGAGGCGCCGGCCTGGACCGCCACCGGGCGCCATGTCGGCGACTTCTGGGCCCCGGAGATGGCGAAGGTCGGGGCCGAATACTGGCTCTGCTACACGGCGCGCCAGAAGAGCAACGCGCTCGCCATCGGCCTCGCCAAGAGCGCCAGCCCCTTCGGCCCCTGGCGCGACCTCGGCCGGCCGCTGCTCGCCGGCGGCGGCGTCAACACGACGGGGCTCGCCGACGATCCGGAGCGGCCGCTGCAAAGCGGCGGCCTGATCGATGCGCATTTTCTGATCGATGCCGACGACACGCCCTACCTGTTCTGGAAGCAGGACACGAACGGAGTCTGGCCGCGTCCGCTCGCCGGCCTCCTGCGCGAGCGGCCGGAGCTCATCGCGCAGCTCTTTGCCGGCGAGGCCGACCGCCGCACCGCCGCCTTCGCCGCCGCCGTCCAGCCCTGGGCGAACGGGCGGCGGCCGATGGAGCGCTTCTTCCTGATGCAGCCGCTGATCGAGGCGGCGCTCGACAATTGGCCGGTGGTGCGCCGCGTGCTCGAAACCTGCGGCGAGGCCGGCGCGATCGTGGAGGCGATGCGCACGCCCATCCACGCGCAGCGCCTGTCGCCGGACGGCGAGACGCTGGTGGAAGACTCGGCGGTGGTGCTCGCCAACGATCTCGACTGGGAAGGCCACCTCATCGAGGGCCCGTGGGTGACGCGGCAGGCGGGCCGCTACTGGCTCTTCTATGCCGGCAACGACTTCGCGACGCCCGCCTACGGGATCGGCGTGGCGGTCGCCGACCATCCGCTGGGTCCCTATGTGAAGCAGCCCGAGCCCCTGCTCAAGTCGACCCGGCGCTGGTGGGCGCCCGGCCACGCCTCGGTCGCGCCGGGGCTCGACGGCGCGCCGCAGCTCTTCTTCCACGCCTATTTCCCCGGGAAGGGCGGTTACAACGAATTCCGCGCCCTCCTCACGGCGCGGCTGCGCTTCGGGCCGGACGGGGTGGAAGTGGTGGACTTCTGAGGGGTTCGAACGCGCCGTCATCCCGGCGAAAGCCGGGATCTCCGCGAGACCTGCGGGGACTTTCCGACCGGAGATCCCGGCTTCCGCCGGGATGACGAGCTAACCTGCCCCCCAACACGGGTGCAGGGCGCCTCTTCAGCTCAGAACTTGGTGCCGACCCTGATGCCGATGGTGCGCGGCCGCGCGACGACGACATAGGGCCGCTGGAAGCACTGGCCGCATTCCTGGAAGCGGGTGAGCTGGGCGCGTTCGTCGAAGGCATTCTCGACGAACACCTCCGCCATCCACTTCTTCGAGTCGATGCCGACCGCGAAGTCGGTGAGGGTGTAGCCGGGCAGGCGTCCCGTCTCGGCGGCGGGATTGTGCGCATTGCCGAGCGAATCGAAGATCAGGGTGCGGATGTCGGAGGACGCCGAGCTCTGGTGCGAAAGGACCGACTGGACGTGCGCCTTGGCATCGTCCGAGACCGGGAATTCGTAGCGCGCCTGGACGCTCGCCTTGAACCGCGGCGTCACCGGCAGCCGCGTCCCCTTGGGCGCCGAGATGAAGTTGCCGCCGCCGACGCAGGCATAGGTCGGATCGTCGGCGCCGCACAGGTTCCGCCGCGTCTTGGCGTCCGTATAGGCGGCGCTGCCGGACAGGAAGAGGCCGGTCACCGGCCGCCAGCTCGCGTCGAGCTCAACACCCTTGATGCGGGCGTCGGGGCCGTTGTGGATCTCG
>JAFAZW010000076.1 GCA_019239415.1 Alphaproteobacteria bacterium | reverse complement strand
CCCCCCCCGCTCCCCCCCCCAGAGGCGGGGCGTCCGGCAGAGGCCTCGCGCGGCGCCTCTTGGAATTAATGACAGCCGAGCTCGTCGTGCCGTAGATTCAGCGGCACAGCTTGAAAGGCAGGGCATGTTCACCGACGACGACAAGATTCCCATTCCGACCGACCGCCTCTCCCTCGACGCCGCGACGCTACAGCAGGCGGTTTATTTCGTGGCGAGCACGATGGCGCGCACCGGCGGCGCGCCCGAGGATTATGTCGATCCTGCAAAGCAAGTGCTTCTGGAGCTTTACAAGCTCGGCGCCGTCGGCCGTTCCAACCTGTTTCGGTGGGTTCCGCGCCGCTCGATTAGCGACGCCGAGATGAAGCGTATCATTGCGGAGGCGGGTCTCGAGTCCGTCTACATCTTCGCCAACGCCGAGGGGCGCCATAAGGTAGGCAAGGCGCGCGACGTTGCCGTCCGCCGGCGAAACCTTGCCACCGGCGCCGCAGGGGGGCTCCGTATCGTAGCGGAATATAAGTGCCCTAACTTCAAGGCGCGCGAGGTCGAGAAGGCCGCGCATAGTCGGCTCTCCACCGACAAGCTCACGGGCGAGTGGTTCGCCTGCGACGAGGCTACTGCGCGAGCGGCTGTGACTGAAGCTACGGCCGAACTTTACGGGCAGGCGATCGCTGACACGTCAGCGGCAACGGCTTCAAGACGGTCGCTGTAACTGTTCCTTCATGAGGGATGCTCGATTGGTCAGCGGGCGTACGCAGGCCCCTTTAGCCCCCGCCGCGCCTCTGCAATAAGGGCCACAGCAAGGGGGCTGGATGCGCGAGATGTTGTTCCGTCATCCCGGCGGAAGCCGGGATCTCCGGTTGAGGGGGCGCCTTTTTCGTTGGGGGATCCCGGCTTTCGCCGGGATGACGGTGGTGGGGCTGTTCGCGTCCCCGTTGGTCGCTTCCGAGGGGGAGAAGTCAGTCGCGCGGGACTATGCGCTCGTGCGCGCCGCGCCGGCGCCGCAGACGCAGGATTGGGGGGTCGCCGACAGGAAGTCCGCGGGGTGCCAGTCGTGCCACTCCGACGGCGAATATCGCACCATGCATGCGAGCCAGGCGGTGGTGCTGGGGTGCGTCGATTGTCATGGGGGCAATCCCGCTATTCGGGGGGACGCTTCGCTGCCCCACGGCGATCCGAAATATGTCGCGGCGCGCGATGCGGCCCATGTGTTGCCGCTCTATCCGCAGGCCTGGGGGTGGCCCTCGTCGGCCAATCCCAAGCGGAGCTATGCGCTGCTCAATGCGGAGAGCGCGGAATATATCCGGTTCGTCAATCCGTCCGATTACCGCGTGGCGCGGGAGAGTTGCGGGGCGTGCCACGCCGCGACGATCGAGGCGGGGGAACGGTCGCTGATGGCGACGGGGGCGATGCTGTGGGGCGGGGCGGCCTACAATAACGGGATCCTGCCGTTCAAGAATTACCGGTTCGGCGAGGCCTACACGCGGGACGGGAAGCCGGCGAAGCTGGTGTCGCCCTTTCCGTCCGGCGACGGAAAGCTGAGCGCGGCGGAGCGGGCGCGCGGCGCGCTCGCCGAGATGTACCCGCTGCCGACCTGGCAGGTGGTGCCGCCGGGCGACATCTTCCGGGTGTTCGAGCAGGGCGGGCGGACGATCGGGTCGGCCTTTCCGGAGATCGGCCTCCCCTCCCCGTCCGGCGCGCTGCAGCGGCTCGAGGAGAGCGGGCGGCCGGACATCCGCCAGTCGAACCGCGGGCCGGGCACGGGGCTGCGCGTCGCGATCCCGATCCTCAACATCCACAAGACGCGCCTCAATGACCCGTTCCTGTGGTTCATCGGCACCAACGACCAGCCGGGCGACTATCGCCATTCGGGCTGCGCGGGCTGCCACGTCGTCTATGCCAACGACCGCGAGCCGCGGCACAGCCTCACCTACGCCCCCTATGGCCGCGACGGGCAGACGGCGAGCGCGGACCCGACGATCGCGGGCAGGAAGGAGAGCGGCCACCCGCTCGGCCACGCCTTCACCCGGGCGATCCCGACCTCGCAGTGCATGAGCTGCCACATGCACCAGCCCAACGTCTTCCTGAACTCCTACCTCGGCTACACGATGTGGGATTACGAGGCCGACGCCGACCTGATGTGGCCGGGGCCGGAGAACCGCATGGCGGCGCCCAAGGGCAAGGAAGCGGCCTATCGCCAGCAGCATTATCCCTCCGACGCCGAAACGCGGGCGGTCAACGAGCGGAACCCGGAGGCCGCGGCGGCGCGGGGGCTGTGGGGGGACGTCGATTTCCTGCGCAACGTCCACGACGAGGTGAACCCGAAGGCGAAGCACACCCAGTTCGCCGACTATCACGGCCACGGCTGGAACTTCCGCGCCGTCTACAAGCGCGACCGGGCGGGCAATCTGCTCGACGCCGAGGGCAAGACGGTGGCGCCGGACGACCCAGAGAAGTTCCGGCGCAAGGGCGAAGGGCCGTTCACGCCGCCGGGCGTCAATCCGGGCAAGGCGGTCCACCTGATGGACATCCATGCCGAGAAGGGCATGCAGTGCGCCGACTGCCACTTCGCGCAGGACAGCCACGGCAACGGGTTCATTTACGGGGAGGTGGCGAACGCGATCGAGATCGCCTGCAAGGACTGCCACGGCACGGCGAGGGACTATCCGAACCTGCTGACGTCCGGGCCGGCGGCGCCGCCGAAAGGCACCAACCTCGCGCTGCTGCGCAACCCGGACGGGCAAAGGCGGTTCGAGTGGATGGAGGAGGATGGCGGGCGGCGCGTGCTGGTGCAGCGCTCGATCGTCGACCCGGACCTTTATTGGCGCGTGTCGCTGGTGAAGGACAGCGTGGATCCCGCGAACCCGCGCTTCAACCTCAAGGCCGCGCGGGCGAAATTGATGTCGACCGAGGGGGCGGAGACGGGGCGGTACGTCTTCGGCAGCGGCGTGCCGGAGGCGAAGCTGGCACACAAGCCGAGCGAGATGGCCTGCTATACCTGCCACCTCAGCTGGACGACGTCGTGCGGCGGCTGCCACCTGCCGATCGAGGCGAACTGGAAGAGCGGCATCCACCGCTTCGAGGGCGGCGAGACGCGCAACTTCGCGACCTACAACCCGCAGGTCGCGCGCGACGACATGTTCCAATTGGGCCGGCACATGACGACCAAGGGGAACATCGTCGCGCCGGTCCGGTCGAGCTCGGCGCTGGTGCTGTCGTCGACCAACATCAACCGCGAGCGGATCTACGTGCAGCAGCCGCCGCTCAGCGCGTCGGGCTTTTCGTCCCAGGCCTTCGCGCCGCATTTCCCGCACACGGTGCGGACGGCGGAGACCAAGACGTGCAGCGACTGCCATTTGAGCCAGGCGAACGACAACAATGCCGTGATGGCGCAGCTGCTGCTCCAGGGGACCAATTTCGTCAATTTCGTCGGGCTGAACGCCTGGGTCGGGCTCGACGGCGGCGTGCAGGCGACGCGGGTGACGGAGTGGGACGAGCCGCAGGCGGTGATCGGCTCCTACCTGCAGCGCTTCGCCTATCCCGACTGGTACCGGCTCCACCTCGACAGGAACAAGCGCGAGCTCGTCAACTGGACGCGGCGCGGCAAGGGGGCGCCGGAGGTGTTCGAGAACGTCGCCAAGGGCGCCGGCGGCGAGGTGCGCTGCCTCCAGAATCGCGGCGAATATCTGTACGTCGCCGAGGGGCGCGGCGGCTTTCGGGTCTACGACGTGGCGTCGATCGCCAACAAGGGCGTGTCGGAGAAGATCCTCACCGCCCCCTTCTCCCCGCTCGGCCACGACGCGCACGTGCCGAGCCGCAACGCGACCTGCATGGCGCTCCCCACCAACCAGCCGATCGCGCCGACGCGCAACACGGCCGAGATGCGCGCCGCGAACCAGGAGCAGGCCTTCCACCCGCTCTACCATTATGCGGTGGTGACCGACGCCGAGGAGGGGCTGATCCTCGTCGATGTCGACACGTTCGCCGACGGCAATGCGCAGAACAATTTCCTCAAGCGGGCGGTGACGTGGAACCCGGGCGGGGCGCTCTCCGGGGCGCGGCACGTCACGCTCGCCGGGCACATCGCCTATGTGACGACGCCCGGCGCCCTCGTCGTCGTCGACCTCGACGATCCGCTGAAGCCGCGGCTGGCGGCGAGCCTCCCGTTACGCGACGGACGCGCGTCGGCAGTGCAGTTCCGCTATTTGTGGGTGACGGACGCGGACGGGCTCAAGCTGTTCGACGTGACGCGGCTCGACCGGCCGGTGGCGGTGCCGGCCGCGACCGTAAAGCTCCGCGACGCGCGCAAGCTCTACGTCGCCCGCACCTATGCCTATGTCGCCGCGAAGGGCGAGGGGCTGGCGATCGTCGACGTCGCCAATCCGGAGCGGCCGGCCGTCTACCGCAAGGAGACGTTCGGCGGGCGGATGACCGACGTCGAGGACGTCGTCGTCGCGTCGACCAATGCATCGCTCTTCGCCTATGTCGCCGACGGGCGCGCGGGGATGAAGGTGATCCAGCTCACCAGCCCGGAGAGCCAGCCCAATTTCTACGGCTTCTCGCCGGCGCCGGTGCCCGAGCTGATCGCCTGGGCGCGGACGCCGCACCCCGCGCTCGGCCTCGCCAAGGGCCTCGACCGCGACCGCGCGGTCGACGAGACGGGCGGCCAGATCGCCGTCTTCGGCCGCCTCGGCTCGCGGCCCTTCACCCGCGCCGAGATGGAGCGGCTGTTCCTGAACGGCGCCGGCGATCCGTTCCGGGTGAGCGATACGGGCAGCATGGCGGACTGGGTACGTTAAGCTCCTCCCCGAGCTTGTCTCGGGGAGGGGGACCGCGGCACGAAGCGACGTGGTGGAGGGGCTTCCCTCCGCCTCAGCATGCCCCTCCACCGCACTTCGTGCGGTCCCCCTCCCCGAGCGAGCTCGGGGAGGATTAGGCTTGGCCCCGTTCTCCCGCCAGCTGGCGCAGGAGGGGCTGCCAGGGGGGCGTGAAGCGCGACAGGACGGGCGCTGCGGCGGCGAGGCCGAAATGGGTGACGAGGGCGCGGCCGGTCCAGCGATGGAGGGCGAAGGCGGGCGGCTCCTCGACGATCATCGGGCGGTCGTCGGGGCGCTCCGCGTCGATGCCGGCGAGGTCGAGGGCGAGCTCGGGCGCGGTTGCGGCGCAGGCCGCGACGATCGTGCCGGCGAACCGCGTGACGAGCGGGCGGTGGAGGTGGCCGGCGACGAGGCCGACGACGTTGCGTGCCGGCGACAGCAGCGCCTCGAGCCGGCGGACCCACGCGGCGTCGGGATTCTCGCCCATCCAGGCGAGCCCGGGATCGATCGGCGGATGGTGGAGGGCGATCAGGGTCGGCCGCTCGTCCTGCTCGGCGAGCCGGGCCTCCAGCCACGCGGCGCGCCGCTCGCAGAAGGCGCCGCCGTGGCGGCCTTCCTCCAGCGTGTCGAGGACGAGGATGCGCAGCGGCCCGGCGTCGATCTCGTACTGGACGAAGCCGTCCTGGACGGAGGCCGGGAAATGGGCGCCGAAGGCGGCGCGGCCGTCGTGATTGCCGACCATCGGGTAAGCCGGGAAGGGCAGATCGGCGGTCGCCTCCTTGAGGCGCCGGTAGGAAAGGTCGTCGTCGCCCGCATCGGCGAGGTCGCCCGTCATCAGCAGCAGGTCCGGGCGCGGTCGCATCGCCGCGAGCCAGGCGAGGACGGCGTCGAGCCGGCGGCGGTTGAGCTCGTCGGGCCGGTCGCCCTCGAAGCCGAGATGGATGTCGGTGACCTGCGCGATCAGCATCAGCCCCCCTCCCGCACGGCGGCCGCGGGGACCGGCCGCTGCTCCCCCCGGAGCCGCTGCCGAACGACCATCGCCGGCGCCCCCGGCCGTGCGTGGTACGAATGGCACATCGCGCAGGGCGACGCGACCGGTTTCGCGGTCCGCTCGCCGCCGTGGCAGCCCCGGCAGGTGGCGATGCCCGGAATCAGCAGGTCGGAGGCCGCGTTCGAGCGCGCTGCCTGGTGGCAGCTGCCGCAGCTCTGGGCCGCGTGCGGGCGATGATCGAACCAGCCGTGGCGGATGTAGCGTTCCGGGAAGGCGACGGGATGGATGCGGTAGGCCAGCGAGCCGGCGGGCGGCGCGTCCACCTGGTGGCAATCGTAGCAGGCGCCGCCGGGCGAGAAGACGGCGCGGACCGCCGCCTCGGGCCCAGGCGCCCGGGCGCCGGCGTCGAAGCGGATGCGGGTCGCGACCGCCGGCGCCGCGCCCGGCTGGCGCCGGCCGGCCGGGGCGAGGCTCGGCGGCCGCGGCGCGGTGCGGAAGCGGTAATAGTCGCCAACCTCGGCGATCACCTGCGCGGGATCCCCGTGGCGCAGGGTGCGGACGACGCCGCCGGTGCGGGCGAAGGCGAGGCTGTGGCATTGGGCGCAGTCGCGCTCCATCACCACCGGCTGGTAGCGCGCGCCGTTCGGCTCGGGCCGGTGGCAGTCGGCGCAGTCGAGGCTCGCGCCGATGCCGAGGCGCCGCGCCATCTGCGCGGCGCCGCCGCTGCGCGAGAGGTGGAGCGCGTGCGGAAATTTGAGGCCGTTCGCCTCGCGCGCGGCCGGGCCCGACACGCGGGTGAGGATCGGCCGCTCGCCCTGCCAGCCGGTGACCACCGCCGGGCGGAAATCGGGATGGATCCGGGCGAAGTCGCCCGCATTGCCGAGCCTGGTGTCGGGGAGCCTGGCCGCGAGATCGCCGTGGCAGTCGGCGCAGAAGCGCTGCGGCGTCGGCGCCATCTGCTGCGGCCCCTGATGCTCGGTGTGGCAATCGATGCAGCGCCCGGGCGGTAGGTCGAACGCCTGCTTGAGACGGAGCTGGAACCGGCCCCAGGCGCTGAGATCGGGCTGGGCGCGGGCGAGGCGGAACGGGTCGGCATGGCCGTGGATGTCGCGATGGCAGGAGGCGCAGGCGGCGTCGCGGACCGACTCGAACGGCTTGACGTGGCAGGCGTTGCAGTCGTGCCGCAGGCTCGCATGGGCCGCGCTCAGATGGCCCGCCGACCAGAGCTCGTCGGCCTGGAAGCGGGCGAAGCGTTCGGCCCGCTGCTGGCGGTCGTAGAAGGTCTTCACCGGCCAGGCGATGCAGAGGCCGATCACGAGCAGCGCCAGCAGCCAGGCCAGCGGACGCTTGCCGGGGAGGACGGAAGCGAGCGAGAAGAGCCGCTCGGCGTCGCGGTCGAGCTTCGCCTCGCCCTCGGTGACGCGCTCGACGCCGACGGCCACCTCGTCGGATCCGGCGGCGACGGGCAGGAAGCGGAGCAGGTGGCTGCCGATGCGCAGGTCGCCGCCGGTCGCGAGGGCGAGGCTGCCGGCGCCGACCTGGCGGCCGTCGAGGGCGACGGTGAGGCCGTTCTCGACGGTCACCGCCAGCCGCTCGCCGCTTCGCGCGACCTCGGCGTGGCGCAGCGCGACGGCGAGGTCGGTCAGGTGGATGTCGCACGCCGGGCCGCGGCCGATCGTCAGCCGGTCGCCCTCGACCCGCCGCGTACGGACGATCTCGCGCCCCTCGGCGCTGGTCGTGACGGTGCGCAGGACGAACGCCATCGCCGCCCTACCAGTAGAAGAAGACGCTGAGGATGTGGGCGGCGAGCGCGGCGAGGAGCGCGAAGGTCAGCGGCACGTGGACGTAGAGCCATACTTCGAGGAGCGCGCGGATGCGCAGGTGGCGCCGGATCTGCCCGAGCGCGGCGACCTTGCGCTCCAGGACCGCGAGGAGAGCGGCATCGCCGGCCGGCGCCAGCGCCACGATGGCGCGGCGGGTGGCGGAACGGGCGTCCGAGCCGGAGAGCCGGCGCAGCAGCCCGGCCGCGAACGGATCCTCGGCGAGCGCCTTGCGCACGACGGCCGCGTCGGCGAGCGCGAGCGGCTGGGCGGCGGCCTCGAGCTGGACGTCGAGCTTGGCGAGCGCGTCGACCATCTGCGGCCGCGTCATCTCGGCGCGGCTGTCGCCGAGCGCCGGCGGCAGTGCGGCATAGACGGCGATTCCGTAGAGGCCGGAGAGGATCACCGCCATCATCAGCCCCCAAGCGAGGGTGTGGACGTCGGGGCCGAAGCGGAGGCCGCTGTGGAGCGTGGCAAGGACGGTGAGCGACAGGCCGAGCCAGACATGGGCGCTCGTCCAGCCCTTGAGCGACCAGCGGCCCGGCGTCATCGCGCGCTTGCGCAGGCCGAGCAGGGTCAGCCAGAGGATGAGCAGGGTCGCGACGGTGCCGAGGACATAGCCGAAGGCGGTGCCGCCATAATGGCGCGGCGGCGCGTCGATCAGGGCATAGCCGGCGACGGCCGCAGCGCAGAGCAGCAAGGCGAGCTTCGCCCAGCGAAAGCGCTTGTGGCGCAGGAAGCCCTCATGGCTGGCGCCCTCGCCGAGCGTGGTGCGGGGGATCTGCCGGGTGGCCATTACCCCGTCGTCCCGGCGAAAGCCGGGACCTCCCTCAGGTTAGCCGCGGCGCCTTTTCGCGGGGAGATCCCGGCTTGCGCCGGGATGACGATCTTTCCCCTCATCCCTTCCCCCCGAGCCTTGCCACCGTCAGCATCTGCTCGGGGGCGACGCGGATGGCGGCGCCGGTGGGGCAGGCGCGCACGCAGGCCGGCCCGCCGTCGATGCCGGCGCACATGTCGCATTTCACGGCCCGCTTCGGCGTATCGGGGGAGACGCGCCTGTCGGTCCAGCGGCGCGGCGGCTCGCCCGGCCCGGGGCCGAGGCCGGCGAGCAGCCAGGCGAGGAGCGGCGGCTTCTTCGGCGGCACCTTCTCCATGCGGATGACGCCATAGGGGCAGTTGCGCAGGCAATTGCCGCAGCCGATGCAACTGTCGTCGATGAAGACCTCGCCGTCCGGCCCGCGGTGGATGGCGTCGGGCGGGCAGTCGGCCATGCAATGCGGGTGCTCGCAATGGCGGCACGAGGTGGGGACGTGGAGGTGGGCGTAGGTCTTGCCCGCCTCCCGGTCGAGCCGCGACAGTCCCTCGTGGCTGTCGGCGCAGGCGCGTTCGCAATTGTCGCAGCCGACGCAGAGCTTCTCGTCGATCAGGAGGACGTCGGTCGCCTCGCCGATGCCGTTCTCGACGAGGAAGGAAGCGACCGACGAATAGAGGTCGACGGCGCCGGCGAAGCCCGCCTTCTTCGCTTCGACGAAGGCGTTGACCTCGCGCCGCGCCGCCATGTCGCGCTTCGCCTTGCCGAGCAGGTCCGGCTGGCGGACGAGCAGGCGGGCGAAGGCGTCGCCGTCGAGGCGGATCACCTCCGACTTGATCGCGGCGCGGACGGTGGCGGTGCGGGGGCCGCCGTCGATCAAGGCCATCTCGCCGACATAGGAGCCGGCCGGGAGGTAGGAGAGGAAGACCGGGCGGCCGCCGATCGCCTTCTCGACCACCATCGAACCGCGGCGGACGACGAAGATGTCGCGCCCCTCCTCGCCTTCGGTGAGGATCGCCTCGCCGGCACGGACGGTCTTCACCTCGGCGCTCTCCAGCACCTCGGCAAGATCGTCCGCCGCGAGGCCGGCGCCGAACACCTGGAGCAGCTGGCGCTCGATCGAAATGCGCTCGATCGCCCGCTTCGCCGCCGGCACCGTCGCCATCAGCTTCAAGGCCGCGGTGCGCGGGATTTCGACCAGGATCGACTCCTCGGCGGCGCGCACCGTGGCGCCGCGGCGGCGGCCGGAGATGAGGCCGACCTCGCCGAAGATCGAGCCAGTGCCGATCGGCACCGTCCGCCCCGCGCCGACCTCCACCGCCACCGCGCCCGAGGCGATGGCGAAGAGCGAATCGCCGGGCGCGTTGCGCTCGCACACGGTCGCGCCGGCGGGCCAGGCCCGGACCTGGCTGTCGAGCATGAACTCGCGCATCTGGAGCGGCGAGAGGCCTTCGAAGATGGCGACGTTGGCGCGGAGGAATTCGAGCCATTGGTCGACCGAGCGGCGGCCCGGCAAGCCCTCGAGCTTGGCCGCCAGGATGGGCTCGTCCGCCGGCCGCAGCGCGCGGTTGCCGGCGATATATTCGACGACGTCATAGCCCTGGTTCATGCAATGCTTGATGAGCGGATAGCCGGCCAGCGCGCCGATCGCGTAGAGGCCCGGCACGCTCGTCTCAAAGCTGGGGCTGAGCTGCGGGAAGGCCTCGCGGTCGGGGCTGGTGAAAGCGATCCCGCACGCTTCGACGAAGGCGCGCGGGGCCGCCGAGCCCATCCGGGCGATGATGCGGTCGCAGCGGAGGCGCTGCTGGCCGTCGCGCGTGTCGAGGGTCAGCCAGCCGGGCTCGACCTTCGCCGGCGAGGTCTCGGTCATCACCTGGATGCGACCGGCGTCCCGCGCCTCCATCAACAGCTTGACGTTGGCGGCCTTGGCGCGGGCGAAATCGACGCCGCGGTTGAGGAGGACGACGACATTGCCCTGGGCCGGGTCGGCGGCGAGGCCGAGGGCATTCTCGATGCCGGCGTCGCCCGAGCCGACCACGACGATATGCTCGTCGACATATTCCCCGGGATCATCGAGCTGATATTGGACGTGCGGGAGATCGGCGCCTTCGCACCGCATCCGGTTGGGATTGCCCTGCGTGCCGATGGCGAGGACGACACTCTCCGCCTCGATCGTGTCGCCGTCGGCGAGCCGCAGCATGAAGGCGCCCCGGGCACCCTCGATCGCCCGCACCTCGGCGTTGAGGCGGACAGCGATCGCGCCGGCGCGCGCGTCCCAGGCGCCGAGCACGGCCTCGCGCTTGCCGGCCTCGAACGGCATGTCCGAGCGCAGCACCAGCTGCGCCGGCGTCGCCATCACGTGCTTGCCCTTCTGATATTTGTAGATCGTATCGGAGAGGTGGTCGGCCTTTTCGAGGAGGACATGGCTGAGGCCGAGCGCCGCCGCCCGGGCCGCGGCGCTAAGGCCGGCGGGACCGGAGCCGACGATCGCAATGCGCAGCCGCTCCGGCATGGTTCCGCTCCCCGCGTCTGGCTTGACGTTGACCATTTTGCCGCGACAATCGCAAGCCATGGCCGCCCCTGTCGAGACCCGCCGCGCGCCCTCGCCGGCGACCCTGCTCCTCGCCGTCGCGGCGCTCGCCGCCGCGGGGTCGATCGGCTATGCGGCGCTGGGCCGCCGCGGCGAGGCGGCCGCCGACCCGCTCGCGAAGGACTGGCGGACGGTCGGCTGGGCCTATGCCGAGAAAGGCGACGCCGCGGCCTCGGCCGAGGCCTATCGCAAGGCGACGCGGATCGAGCCCGGCAATGCCGAGAACTGGTCGTCGCTCGGCGAGGCGCTGCAGACCGGCAGCCGAACCGTGGTGCCCGAAGCCGCGCAGGCCCTCGCCAGGGCGATCGCGCTCGACCCCTCGGACGCCCGCGCGCGTTACTTCCTCGCCGTGCAGAAGGATCTCGCCGGCGACCATAAGGGCGCGATCGCCGCCTGGAGCGCGCTGCTCAAGGACACGCCGCCCGGCGCGCCGTGGGAGGCGGACCTGCGGCGCACGATCGGCGAGACCGCGAAGCGCAACGGCCTGGCGGCCCCCGCCCTTCCCCCGCCGGCGGCCGCCGCGCCGGCTACCGCCGCGCCGGCTACCGCCGCCATCCCCGGACCGACGCCCGAGCAGCTCGCCGCGGCCGGCGCCATCCCGCCGGGCGAGCAGGACAAGATGGCGCGGGCGATGGTCGACCGCCTCGCCGCCCGCCTCGCCGCCAACCCCGACGACGCCGACGGCTGGATACGGCTGATGCGCTCGCGCGCCGTGCTGAACGACCCGGCTGGAGCCCGCCAGGCGCTCGGCGACGGCCTCAAGGCTTTCGGGAAGGACGCCGCGACCCAGGCCCGGCTCAAGGCCGCCGCGGCGCAGCTCGGGCTCTGAGCATGGACCTCGATGACCAGATGCGCCGCTATTTCGGCACCGCCGACCTGGCAGCGGCCGCCCCGGAGGCGCTCGCCGCCGGCATCGAACGGATGCGCGTCGACCTCGGCCTCGAGCGGGACCGCGGCCGCCGCTTCGCGCTGTGGGCCCTGCTCCACATGTGCGGCGCCGCGCCGGACCTCGACATCGCCTTCGCCTCCGAAGCCGACCGCGACGCCGCGCGCACGTTCATGGACTTGAGCGAACGCGACGACGCGGGACGGGACGGTTAGTCACGGGCGTGCCGGACGGCGGCGCCCTGGTCGGACGCGATCGAACCAAGCGGGAGGCTCGGGCGTTCGGCCGACGATCTGGGCAGGAGATTGAAGGTGAAGAGCAGTTCCGCCGGCCCGACGCTGCGGGCGATCGTCGCCGCCCATGCGCGCGCGCGCCTGGCGCGCGACGGCGCGCTGTTCGAGGACCTGCGCGCCGATCGGCGGCGGTCGGGCACGCGTCGGGAGGAGCTCAACGGCCTGGTCCTCACCGCGACGAACGCGCTTGCGGTCCGCGCGGGCGAGGTGGAGAGTCGCCTCACCTGGGACGTGGCGCACCCCGCCTGGTCGCTGCGGCTGGTCGAACGCGCGCGCATGGCGGAGGACGGCACGTTCGAGAAGGTGGCGCCGTACGAGGTCCACCTGCAAGGCGACCTGGTGGACGCCGCCCGCTTCCTCGGGCTGGCGCGCGAGATCTTCTTCGACGCCCTGCGGGCGGACGGCTGGACCGCGGCCGAAGCGACGGTGGAGCGGTTGCGCTGGCTGGATACGCCCTATGTCCCTGACGGCGGAGGCCGCAACCTCGTCCAGCGCCTGCTCTAGACCGTTCGCGACCCTTCTCCAGTGGCGCCTCAGTCGCCGTCGCGCCGCCGAGCGATGTCGCGGCCGGCGGCCCAGACAAAGCTGTGTACAGCCCAGTGCGCCTGTGGCACCGTTCGTGAAATGCGGAAGGTCTCGCCACGACGCGCGCTGGTTCTTTTGCTGATCGCGCTCAGTTCGGCCGGCCGCCTTCAGGCCGGGACTCCGCGAAAGCCGAGCCCGATCCGGCCGGCCCTGGCCCCCGCGAAGATCGATTCATGCACGCGTTCGCGCGATGAGGCGGCGCTATCCTCGTGCCGGACCCAGATGGTCCGCGGCCAGGCGCTGGCCATGGAGGGACTGATGCAAAGGCTCCTCGCCCGCGCCGCCGACGATGCCGGGCTTCGCACGGCGCTGGGCGAGGCCCAGGCGACCTGGTTGCGCAACCGCGATGCGGAATGCCGCGTCGACACCTGGGAATCGGCCTCCGGTACGGCGGCCGGCACCGAATGGCTCTACTGCCTGCAGCGGCGCAACGCGGCGCGGATCGCCGAGCTCCGGCGCAGGGTCGAGACGCCCTAGCGAACAGCAACCAGCACGGGGAGGGATAGTCGTGGACGGACTGAAGCCGAAAAAAGGAACGCTCACCTTCGATTCCGAGGGCCAGGAAGGCGGCCCCTATCACAGCCGCAAGCTGCACGTCCCGTCGATGACCTCCGGCCTGACGATCGGCCGCGGCTACGACATGAAGACGAAGTCCGCAGCCCAGATCCAGGCCGACCTGCACGCCGCCGGCGTCGCCGACGGGGATGCCAAGGTCCTCTCGGGAGCCGCCGGGCTCTTCGGCCAGGCGGCCAAGGATTTCATCACCGCCAACAAGCTCCAGGCGTTCGAGATCGGCACGGACGCGCAGGTGAAGCTGTTCGACATTTCCTACGCCGCCGAGTTCGCCGAGGTGAAGCGGATCTCCGGCAAGGAGGATACGAAGAAGGCCTACGGCGCGGTGGACTGGGACAAGACCGACCCGGCGATCCAGGACGTGATCATCGACCTCAAGTTCCGCGGCGACTACACGAGCGCTTCGCGGACGATGGTGCAGAAATACCTCGCCACGAACGACCTGGAGCACCTCGCGGCCGTCCTTTCGAAGCGCGAGAATTGGCCGAACGTCCCGCAGGACCGCTTCAACCGCCGCAAGGACTTCATCAACAAGGCGGTCGACGAGATGAAGAAAGCGAGGCAGGCGGCGCCGCCTCCCGCCCGCAAGCCGCAGCCCGGCACCGGCCACATCAACATGGTGCCGCCCGCGCATCATTTCGGCTGACCGGGCCGGCCGCGCCGATTCACCCGCCGGGCGACAGGGCGGCCTGCGGCGCCGGTGCCCGCGTCTGCTCTCCGGCCGCCGCCTCGTCGCGGCCACGGAAGCGGTAGGCGAAGCCGTGCTCCCCGGCGGTCACCTCGATCCGCGCGACGGCCTCGCCGTTCATCTGCCGCTCGAGCAGCGCGATCGACATTTCGGGCAGCATCGTGTTGGTGAGGATCGCGTCGATGATCCGTCCCCCCGACGCCACCTCGTTGCAGCGCGAGACGATGCGGTCGACGACATCCTCGCCATAGGCGAGCGCGATGCCGTGATTGTCGGCGATCCGCCGCCGGATCCGTTCGAGCTGGATGCGCACGATGCCGCCGAGCATCTCCGGGTCGAGCGGATAATAAGGCAGGACGAGGAGCCGGCCGAGCAGCGCCGGCGGGAAGACCTTGAGCAGCTCGGGCCGCAGGGCGTGGGCGAGCGCCTCCGCGTCGGGCCTGAGCTCCTCGTCCTCGGCGAGCGACATGACGAGATCCGTCCCGACGTTCGAGGTCAGGAGAATGATCGTGTTCTTGAAGTCGATATGGCGGCCTTCGCTGTCGTTCATGAAGCCCTTGTCGAACACCTGGAAGAACATCTCGTGGACGTCGGGATGGGCCTTCTCCACCTCGTCGAGGAGGACCACCGAATAGGGCCGTCGCCGCACGGCCTCGGTGAGGACACCGCCCTGGCCGTAGCCGACATAGCCGGCGGGCGCGCCTTTCAGGGTCGAGACGGTGTGCGCCTCCTGGAACTCGCTCATGTTGATGACGATCATCGACTCATCCCCCGAGAAGAGCAGCTCGGAGAGCGCGTGCGCCGTTTCGGTCTTGCCGACGCCCGAAGGCCCGCACAGCATGAAGACGCCGACCGGCTTGCCGGGATTGTCGAGCCTGGCGCGGCTGGTCTGGATGCGCTTCGCGATCGCGTCCATCGCATGGTCCTGGCCGACGACGCGCGCCTTCAGCTGATCGGCGATCGACAGGACGCTCCTGATCTCGTCCTTGACCATGCGACCGACCGGAATGCCGGTCCAATCGCCGACGACGGCGGCTACCGCGTCTTCGTCGACGACGCCGAACACCATCGGCGTATCTTCCTGCGCGGCGGCAACAGCCTCGATCGCCGCTTCCAGCGCCGCCTGGAGCGCGGGCTCGTCGCCCTCCCCGCCCGCACGACGACGGGCCAGCGCCCCGCGCGCTTCCGTCATTCGGGCGATCGCCGCCTTCTCGCGTTCCCACTTCGCCTCGGCGGCATCGCGCGCGGCCCGAGCGTCGCCGAGCTCCTCGTCGAGCCGCTCGAGGCGATCGTCGCCGCGATATTGCCCCGCGAGCTCGCGTGCCACGACGTCGCGCTCGACCTCGAGGAGCTCGACGCGGCGACGCCGGTCTTCGACCGCGGCCGGCGTCGCGTGTTGCGACACCGCGACCCGCGAGCAGGCGGTATCGAGGAGGCTGACGCCCTTGTCGGGAAGCTGACGCGCGGGAACGTAACGCTGCGAAAGCGTCACCGCCGCCGCGACGGCCGCATCGAGGATGACGACGTCGTGGTGCGCCTCCATCGCGGGCGCCACCGAGCGGAGCATCGCCACGGCGTCGGCCGTGTCCGGTTCGGCGACGTCGACCGTCTGGAAGCGGCGCGTCAGCGCCGGATCCTTCTCGAAATATTGCCGGTATTCGGCGTAAGTGGTCGCGGCGATGGTGCGCAGCCGCCCCCGCGCGAGCGCGGGCTTGAGGAGATTGGCGGCATCGCCGGTGCCGGCCTGGCCGCCGGCGCCGATCAGCGTATGCGCCTCGTCGATGAACAGGATGACCGGGGCCGGACTGGCCTCCACCGCGTCGATCACCGCGCGCAGGCGCTTTTCGAACTCGCCCTTCACGCTGGCGCCGGCCTGCATCAGGCCGACATCGAGCGCGCGCAAGGTGACGCCGCGCAGCGGGGGCGGAACGTCCCCGTCGACGATCCGCCTGGCGAACCCTTCCGCGATCGCCGTCTTGCCGACGCCGGCTTCACCGACGAGGATGGGGTTGTTCTGACGGCGACGCAGCAGGATGTCGACCACCTGCCGGATCTCGGCGTCGCGCCCGACGATGCTCTCGATCCCGCCGCTTCTGGCCTTCGCGGTGAGATCGACGGAGAATTTCGCCAGCGCCTCCCCTTCGGCGGTCGCCGGTGCCGCCCCGCCGGCCGCCGGGCCGGCGGCGACCTCCTCGACCGTCGTGGCTTCGTGCGAGCCGCGGACGACCGCCTCGAACTCGCCGCCGAGCCGTTCGACCTGTACCTTCCGCCACTCGCCGCTCATCGCGAACAGCGCATTGCGCAAGGTGGGCGTCTTCAACATGCCGTAGCAAAGATGCCCGCTTCGCACCCGCGCCGCTCCGAACTGCAGCGACGCGTAGAGCCAGCCTTTCTCGATCGCCTCTTCGATCTGGGGGGAGAAGTCGGAGACCGCGGTGGCGCCGCGCGGCAGCGCATCGAGCGCCGCGACGACGTCGCGCGCGAGCCCAGCATCGTCGAGCGCGAAGGCGCCGCGTATCGCGGCGAGGTCGTTTCGCGCATCCTGCAGGAGGATGTGGATCCAGTGGACCAGCTCGACATAGGGATTGCCGCGCATCTTGCAGAAGCCGGTGGCGGTCTCGATCGCCTTGAGCGCGGTCGGATTGAGGCGCCCGAACAGCGCCGAGCGGCTAATTTCGGTCATGCCGTCCCTCCCCAAACAGCCCCGGCGCCGCACTGGTCCGCCGCAAGCGGACGTCGCTGCGGAGCCGTGGAACACGGCCGGGCGCGAGCCAGCTCGTCCAGCCCAGCATCGCCCGGCCATCCAGCCTGGCCGGCGGCGCGCAGCTTTCGTCGAGCTCGATCAGCAGATCCCATTCCAGATGGTCGGGAGCAAAGGCGGACAATGCTTCCGCCGCCAGGGCGAAACGGGATCCGGTCGGCAGGAGCGTCTGGAAGTCGCCGAGATCCGTCGCGCGCACGACCACGCGAAAGGCGTCGGACGCCGCCCGGATCCGCGCGCCGGCCAGGGCGTCGGTACCGAGCGTCGCGAACGACCGGCCGAGGCAGCTCTGTTCGTCCCGGCCGATTTCGCGCCAGCGCGGCTGGAACTCACGCACTTCCGCCGGCATGCCGAGGAGCAAGGTGAGCGCGTCCTGGATCGCAGCGGCGCTGCGCCTGCCGCCGAACACGCCGGCGTAGAAGAGGCGGGCCTGCGCGGGAAAGCGCGCGTCGCGGGTCACGCCGTCGGCGGCGCCCGTCAGCGCGCCGAGGTAGCGGCCGAACGAATCGTCGTCGGCGCGATCCGCCTGCGCGGCCGGCTGGGAATCCGCCCAGGCCCGATAGAAAAGCTGCAGCATGCGGCCGGCGAGGAGATCGAGGAAGTCGCCGAACGGGCGGGTGCGGGCGTAGCGGCGCTCGTAAGCGGCGAATTCGGTGAGGTGCAGCGGCAGCGGCCCCATCGGTCCGGTGAGACCGAGCCAATGGCCGGTCACCTTGGCGCGCCCGGCCGTCACCTCGATGCTTTCGAGCGTTGCCGCCGCGAAGTTCAGCGACGGCGCCTGCGCGAGGTCGACGACATTTTGCCCAGGCCGTTTCGCCAGCCCCACCCGAGGCAGCCCCCCGGCCCGCGCTTCCGCCGCGCGGACCAGGGCGAGCACGCCATAGGCTCCGGCCGCCGGAGCGGCCCGGGCGAGCATCGTCAGATGGTCCGGCGCCGGCCGATCCGTGGGGGCCATCGCGCGAATTCTCCCTCGAAAACGCTTTGGAAGGTGCACTGGGTAAAGGAATTGACGCTCGCGAACTCGGCGAGGAATTGCTCCAGCACCGCGGTGAACAGGTACATGCGCGACGTCTCGAAGGCCGCGTCATCGAGCTTGATCTTGATCTCGTGGCCACGCGCGACCGCCATGCGATCCAACCCGGGAACGCGGCGCACCGCCAGCTTCGAGCGGATCGCCAATATCCCATCGATCTGGCGGCGGAGCGCCGCATCGTCCTGGCGCCCATAGAGCGCAAGATGATCGCGCAGGACCGAGGGGTCGTCATGGTCGGTCGGGGCGAGGGATGCGTAATTCGGCGTGAGGTGGGCGATCACCCGCCAGGCGGCGTCGCCGATGCCGAGCGGCGGCCGCGGCCGGGTCGGGGCGCGCAGGACGGTCACGGCGCGGGCCGGCACGCCGGCGACGATGAAATGACTGTCGCCGCGGAAGGTGAGAAGCTCCGGCAGCTCGCGGTTCGACACGAGCGCGCGAACGGCCAGTTCCTTCACCTCGTCGAGGCGGGCTGCGTCACCCATCGCCGTGAGGCTGATCCAGGTTTCCGTGCCGATATAATCGGAGCGGCGGCGGACCCGCTGCTCCTTCGTCGACAGGCGGCGCCAGCGCAGCTGCGTCGTATAGAACAGCGCCTCGCGCCAGTCGTAGAGCAAGGCGCCGAACGCATATAAGGGCGCGGCCGGCCGCCCTTCGGGATCGTCGCCGGCAAACGCGCACACGTCGAGCACCCTGAAGACCTCGAAATCGAGCGGCCGGGTCCGATCGGGCACGACGTGATATTCATGATCGTAGGGCGTGACGGGAACCCGCCCGAGCTGCTTTTCGAACAGGTTGATGGCGGGAGTGGCGAAGAGCCGGAAATTCGAGGGATCGACCGCGTTGGCCAGCGCGGGGACGCTGCGCGAAAACAGGATGACGATGTCGCAACCGTCCGTCGCGCTCGCGAAGGCTCGGCCGAGCTCGGGCAGGTCGGCGAAAAGGAACCGCTCGGGACAAGCGAAATATTCGGCGAGGATCCTGTAGCCCCGAAACGACCGCATCTCCGCGGGAAGCAAGGCTTCGTCGCGCCCGAAGCCGAGCTGCCGCGGGTGCGGCAACGAAACCCAGGCGCCCACGTCGGCCGATCCCGCGGGCCGCCCGATGACGCCGGCGGCATCGCCGATCAACTGCCGGTAGAGCTCGCCGGGGATGTTGCCCGATCCGTCGAGATAGAGGGGGAGATTGCCGGGATCGATGCTCGCCAGCGCCACGCCGCCGGTCGCTTCGAACCGGAGCCTGAGGCCGGCTTCGGCGCGGATGCCCGCCGCCGCGGCGAACGGCGCAACCGCGGCGCGGTTCGCCAGATATTCAGCCTCGGCCACGCGCAGCGGCCACAAGGTGACGTCGTGGCCGGACCGGAAGACGACCGGGGTGGCGTCCTTTTCCCCGCCCACGGCGCGCATCTCAGTGCCGCGCGGAATAAGGTGGCCCTCGACGAGCGCCGGGTCGGCCTCCTTGGGTTCGAACGCGGCGATGCAGATCGAAGGTGTCGGGGCGAGATAATGGGGCTGCACCGCGTGCAGGAGGTGCTGGGTGAATTCCGGATACTGGTCGGCGATCTTGAGCTGAACGCGCGCGCCGAGATACGCCACCCCCTCGAGCAGGCGTTCGACATAGGGATCCGGATCGCTCGGGGTCTTGAGCCCCAGTCGACCGGCGACCGTCTCATGCTCCTCCCCGAATTCGCGGGCGGCTTCACGAAGGTAAGTGAGCTCGTCGTTGTAGAAGCGGAGGAGGCGGGGATCCATCGCGCTACTCCGACACGTCCACCGCCCCGGTGTCGGCCTCGAGCTCGGTGCGGAACCGCACCGGCATGACCTTGACCGCGGAGGAGATATCGCCGTGGATGAGGAAGGTGACCGAGTTCCCGCCCTGGCTGCCGCCGCCCGGCTCGACGACGAGGCTGTCGGGTTCGATGCGCGGCTCGAACATCCGGATGGCGTCGCGGACCTCCCGCGCCCGGTGCAGGATGGTGCGTCGATGCAGCGACTTGCCCGCAAGATCCGGCACGCCGTAATTGAGCACCGAGGAGCGCACCTGCGGGCAAGGGGACAGATCCACGACCGCCGCCAGGTTCGTCGTGTTGAGAAGCCAGGCGAGATCGCGCCGGATCGTCTCCCTGAGCGCCCTCTCCCCGAACCGTTCCATCCGCGGCACCGAGTAGAAGCGCATCGCCTCGCCGCCGCCTTTCGGCGTCTCCTCCTCGTCACGGCGGAGGCCCGATATCTCGAGGTCCGCAACCAGCTTGTCGAAGATCGTCGGGGTGAGGCGCGGCCGGAGCGACACGGGAGCTCAGTCGAAGGCGAGCGAACGGACGGCGAGGAGGCCCCTCTCCTCCCCGTTCGACAAGACCCAGAGATGCTGCCCCGATCCCAGCTCTTCACCGCCTCGTTCCGACCACCCGGTGCTGCGCGCGAGGCGCTCCGCGGGGTCGGACGAGCGCTCGCTGCCGGGGTATCGCGTCGGCAGCAGCGCCGCCGCGGAATGGCCCTGCCGGAAAGCGATCTGGACCGGCGACCAGACGAGGTCTCGCAGGTCGCGGGGGCCTTCCGCATCGATCCGCGACACCGCATCGAAGGCGACCAGCCCGTAGCGGCCGCCGATCACCGCTTCGAAGGTCGGGCCGAAACGGCTGTCCGCGTCGGCGATCCAGTCGAAGCGGCTTCCGTCGGCTTCACCCGGGGTGTCGGGCGCCGCATCGAGCGCCTCGTCGCGCGCGGTCCGGGCGCCGGCAACGTTGCCCTGCCCGCGCCGGCGCAGGGCGGCAACGAGCCGCTGCGCCCAGGCGCCGCCGGCGAGGATCGAGACATCCGCGTCGCCGGCGAACACCGCCGCGCGGACGGCTTCGGCCGCAATCGCCTGCCCATAGACGACGCTCAGCATGCGCGCCTCGGGAGAGAGGCGAGCCAGCGTCTCGAGCTGCTTTCGCGCCTTCTCCCACTCGCCCGTCAGGCAGAGCAACTGGAAGAAGAACATCCTCGCTTCAGGATCGGCCGGGCGGGAGCGTATGCTCTCGGTCAAAGCCGCCCGAGCGCCCTCGACGTCGCCATCGCGCAGACATTGGTCGGCGGTCTGCACGAGCGTCGTCCCGGGTCGACGCCGTCAGACCTTTTCGCCGGCGCGGACGTCGTAACCGGCCGTCACCGTCTTGCCGGCGCCGCCCTTGGCGTCCTGCTCGACATAGGTGAAATTGATCTTCGCCGTGTTGAAGGTAATCGACTCCATCACGGCGTCGCCGCCTGCCGAGCCGCTGTTCTGGACGCTCGACACGATCAGGTCGCTGAGCTCGACCTTGTAATATTCGAGCGGTTTGTCGCCGGCCTTGCGGACGTAGATCGTGGCCTTCCCAAAATGGGTGCCCGCCGCGCAGGCCTGGAACAGTTTCGGCGACGACTTGTCGACTTCCTTGACGACACTGATGTCCTGGAACTCGGCCTTGCCGGCACCGCCGCCGGCGCCGCCGCGCGCGAACGAGCCCGACTGGACCGCGCCGAAGCTGAACGACGTGATGTCGATCTGGCCTTCATGTCCCTTCTTCGTCGATTCGCCCGGACATTCCTTGATCTCGAGAAACATGTCGACAGCCATTGGATCTCTCCTTCCACGTCATAGCGTCAATTTCGGGTCAGGATCTCAGGCGGCCGACTTGGGCAGCCGCGAGACCATGCTGAGCGCGATGTCCATGCCTTCGAGCTGGTAATGCGGCACGAACATGAACTTGCCCCGATAGTAACCGGGATTCTCCGGATCGGGCACGACTTCGATCTTGGCGTCCTTGAGCGGCAGCTTGGCCTTCGTTGCCTCGCTCGACAATTCCGGCGAGCCGTCGACATATTGCATGATCCAGTCGGAGAGGTCGCGTTCGAGCTCGCGCTCCTCGCGCGTCCCGCCGACCCAGTCGCGCACCATGCACTTCAAATAATGGGCGAAGCGGCAGCTGGCGAAGATGTAGGGCAAACGCGCCGACAGGTTGGCGTTCGCCGTCGCATCCTTGCTCTCGTAGATCTTCGGCTTGTGCACCGTCTGGGCGCCGATGAAGGTCGCCTGGTCGCTGTTCTTCCGATGAACCAGCGCCATCAGGCCGGCGGCGGAGAGCTCCGCCTCGCGCCGGTCCGAGATCGCGATTTCGGTCGGACACTTCAAGTCAACGCCGCCCTCGTCCGTCGGGAACATGGCCGTGGGCAAGGATTCGACCGTCCCTCCGTATTGAACGCCGCGGATCCGCGTGCACCAGCCGT
The DNA here is from genome assembly GCA_019239415.1 of Alphaproteobacteria bacterium. Lineage (GTDB taxonomy): Bacteria > Pseudomonadota > Alphaproteobacteria > Sphingomonadales > Sphingomonadaceae > Allosphingosinicella. Next base: position 17,066 of record JAFAZW010000076.1, on the reverse strand, counting down.
AGGTCGAGAAGGCTTCGGTGATGCGCGTACCCATGGCGTAGGCGGCGTTCAGCCACAGGTGACGGCTGTGATCGCCGGCGACGTCTTCCTCGAAATCGAACGCGTCGACCGGCTCCGTCTTGGCTCCGTAGATCGGCCGCCCGAGGAAACGCGGCATGGCGAGGGCCATGTAACGGCTGTCGTCGGTGGCGCGAAACGAACGCCAGGCGGCGTAGTCGGTGGCGTCGAAAAGTTTGGCAAGATCGCGCGGATTGGCCAATTCCTCCCAGCTCTCCATGCCCATCAGCCCCGGCGCGGCGCCGGCGATGAAGGGGGCGTGGCTGGCCGCGCCGATCTTCGAGAGCCCCTTCATGACCTCGATGTCGGGCGCGCTGTGATCGAAGCTGTAATCGCAGACGAACGCCCCATAGGGCTGGCCGCCAAGCTGGCCGAACTCCGCCTCGTAGATCTTCTTGAACAGCGGGCTCTGGTCCCAGGCCGCGTCGCGATACTGGCGGAACGTCTTGCGGCACTCCTCCTTGGAGATGTTGAGCACCCGGATCTTGAGATCCTTCCCCGTCGCCGAGTTCATCACCAGATAATGGAGGCCGCGCCATGCCGCCTCCAGCTTCTGGAAGTCGGGATGGTGGATGATGAGATTGATCTGCTCGCTCAGCTTGCGGTCGAGCGCGGCGCGCATCGCGTCCACCGTGGAAAAGACGTCTTCCCCGATCACGGCCGCGTCGGCGAGCGCCTGCTGGGCAAGCGTCTGGACGGCCTCCTCGATACGGTCCCGCCGGGTGTCGTCGTTCGGCTTGAACTCCTTCTGGAGGAGGGCGGAGAACTCGTCGAGGGCGAAGGCCTCGGGCTGAGCTGTCGCGGTCTGTATCGCTTCTTGCGCCATTGTCCCCTCTTCCGATGTCAGCGCCCTCACAGCCGTGGTTCAGGCGGCGGTTTCGTCTCCCGTCGCGGCCGGCGGTGCATCGTCGTCGGCCTTGGCCGCGGAAATCGCCTTCAGCAGGGCCGGATCCTTGAGCACCTTGTCGAGCAGGTCCTGCGCGCCGTCCTTCCCGTCCATATAAAGAAGGAGGTCATTGAGTTGCTGCCTCGCCTCGAGAAGCTTGGCGAGCGAGGGTATCGCCTTGGCGATCTGGCCCGGCGAAAAATCCTCGACGCTCTTGAAGGTGAGGTCCACCGACAGCTTACCGCCTTCTCCCGACAGGGAATTATCGACGGCAAAGGCCGCGCGCGGCGCGATCGCCTCCATCCGTTGGTCGAAATTATCCATGTCGAAATCGACGAATTCTCGCTTGTCGATCGGCTTCTTCTCGACATGGCTCTTGCCGGACAGATCGGACATCACGCCCATGACGAACGGCAGCTCGACTTTCTGGCGAGAGCCGTACGTCTCCACCTCATATTCGATGTGGACCCGCGGGGCGCGGTTTTCCTTGATGAAGCGCTGGCCGCTCTTGACCGCCATCAGATATCCCCCCGTTTTGAGCAACCGCTTTTGCTGAGCGGACGCACGGCGATCACGATACGCCTAACAGCCCGAATATCAATCCGTTAAATCATGGCTCCTCGCGCTGCGGCGTCAGCACGCGCCGCACTTCCGCCAAGCTTTCCGGCGCGATGTCTCCCAGGATCGTCAGGAAGTCCATATCCACCCAGCCTTTGACCCGCGCGATGGCGACAGGGACCGGGCTGCCCGGCTCACGTCGGCGATAATAATCGGAGATTGCATCCAGTGCCCTAAGCACATCATCGCGAGAGTTGATCGAGCCTGTCTGCCTGACCTGTTCTGAGGATTGGTTGGCATTCACTTCGTCGACCGGCGCCGGAGAAGGTGAACCCGAGTCGTCGCCGAGAATCCTGGCGAGACCGTGCCCGGCGGAGTCAAGGACTGCATAGGTCGCGGCGAAGTTCGTACCCGTGTCACCGTCCGCGTGCTCCGTCAGGACCGCGTCAATTCGTTGAATAGCCGAGCGAATTCGGGAAATGCGATTACGGATCCCGGAGATATCTTCGGCGGGAAGCTCGTCGAGAGCCGCCCGGAAGCTGCCGTAATCCTCGGCCGCGGCGCCTTCGCCGGCGATGCGCGCGACGTCGGCGACAGAAAAGCTGCCCAGGCGCGGATGCGAGATCAGCGTCACCCGGCTCAGCGGGCCGACGAACTCGCGCACCCGCACCAGCGACTCGCACGGGCCCTTGCGCCCCTGGAAGCCGAGATCCGCGAGACCGGGATGCATCGTCTCCCAGCAATTTTCGAACAGGCCCGCGAGATACTCGCAACCGAGCTCGACGGTATCGAGCCGGTTGGCCCACGCCCCCGCCCGCGCCAGATAGACCGGCAGCCACGCATCGCGCGTACGTTCCGCCTGCTCGAGGATCAGCGCGATCACCCGCCGCCAGTCGACCGGTTCGGCAGCGTCGTCCGCCGACCCCGCCTCGAAGGCGCGCTCGATCTCGAGGCGTCCCGCGTCATAGCTGAGATCGGGACCCGCCGGCTCGGCGCCGGCGAGCGGCCGTATCAGGTCAGCGAGCTCGGCCGTCATGCCCGCTCCGCCGGCCCCGTGCGGCTGCCCGGCGTCTCGCCCGCCACCATGGTCCGGACACCGCCACCCCGCCTCAGCGCGTCAGCATCGCTTCGACCCGGCGATTTTCCGAAGAGGCCGGCGCGAGTCCCTGGAGCGGCCGATCGAAGCCGAAACCCCGCGCCTGCAGACGGTCGCGTTCGATGCCGAGCGACACCAGGTAGGCGGCCACGGCCTCCGCCCGGCGCTGCGACAGCACGAGGTTGTAGGAGCGGCCGCCGACCGAATCGGTATGACCCTCGATGAGGAAGTGGCGCCCCGAAAGCTCCGGCCGCAACAGCGTCTCGGCGAACACCTTCGCCTCGGCTTTCGCCTGCAGCGTGAGGTTGGCCGAGCCGCTCTCGAAGCTGAGCAGGAGGTCGCCGCGCCGGCCGACGAGGGACTGCCCCTTCGCCTTCGCCGAGGCGGCATAATGATGGGCGGAGACCGCCCGGGGATGCTGGGGAGAGCGCACCGTCCGGGTCACCGCGGCGGTCTGCGTCCGGTTCCCGGCGGGCGCAGCGGCCGGCTTGGGCGATGCCGCATGCGGCGCCTCGCCCGTCGGACGAATGAGCCTGAACCCCTTGGTTTCCGGGGCATCCCTGCTGGCCTGCTGGTCGGCATCCGACCCCGAGCATTTTCCGGCGAAGGTGCAAAGATAATCGTCGACGGAACGAGTCGGTCGCTCCTGTGCCCAAGATGCGGTCGACAACAGGACGGCTACACAGGCTGAGATCACTGCCGCTGCGCGCATTGGAACCCCCCTCCAGCACGGGCCCCGCGGGCCAATTCGCAAACTTCTTCCTTAAACCCGCCGAAACCTTTAGACAAGCAGCGCGGGGGGCAATCGATCCTAATATTGCACAACCTTCCGTCTGGTTTATGATTCTGCGTGGCCGGGGGACGTCTGGGCGCCCGGGGGGAGCTGTCGGATGGGCGCGGGATCCAGTCGTGAGACGAGTCTTTCGATCGACCTTGGAGGCGAACAAGTACTGCTTGAGAGGATTGAAGCGGCCGAGGCTCTTAGCCAACCATTTATGATCAACCTTGACGTTATTTCGCCGCTTGGTGAAATGGATCTATTGCCGCACCTGGGCAAATCGGCGACGGTGTCGGTCTCACAGGACGGTGAATTACAGCGTTACTTCCACGGGTTCATCACCGAAGGCGGGTTCGAGCGCGAGACGCCGGAAGGCTTCCACCATCGCCTGGTGCTGCGCCCGTGGACGCATTTCCTCGCGCACAACCGCGACTTCGCCATCTACCAGGAGATCGACGCGCTCGAGATCATCAAGCGCGTCTTCGACGAGGCCGGCATCAGCGATGTCGATTATACCCGCCTCTCGGGAACGCTCAGCCTGCGGCCCTACTGCGTCCAATATGGCGAAAGCGACTTCGCCTTCGTCTCCCGGCTGATGGAGGAGGAAGGCCTCTATTATTTCTTCAGGCACCAGGCCGATCGCCACGTCATGATATTGTGCGACGCGCCGGCCTCGCACGTTCGGGGCACGCCCGCCGCGCTCACCTACAACCCGCTCACGCTGAGCGTCTTCAACACCGACTCGGCCGCGCGGACGGAGAAGTCGCGCCGTCATTATCTGCAATCGTGGGTCGAGCGCGTGGCGACCAGCGCGCAGGCCAAGGTGACGTTTCGGGATTTCGATTTCGAGAAGCCGGAACGCCCGCTGGAAGCGCTGGCCGAAGGCGCGGCCGGCCATCCTCGCGACTCGCAGGAAGTCTATCATTATCCCGGGCGCTACAAGGATGAGGGGCAAGGCCGGCGCCTCGGTGCGGTCGCCCTCGACGCCTTGCGCGGGCAGCGCAGGAGCTACAGCGGCCGGTCCCAGGCCTCCGGTCTCAGCTGCGGCGCCACCGTGTCCGTGGCCGAGCATCCGGTGGCGCGACTCGACGGCGCCTACCTGATCACCGGCACCTTCCACAGCATCACGGCCGAGAGATACCGGACCGGCAGCGGAACCGACGAGGCGCCCTACAATGTGGAAATCGAAGCGGTGCCGGCCCGCACGCGCTGGAAGGCGCCGCAGGTGACGCCGCGGCCGCGAGTCCACGGGCTCGAGTCGGCGATCGTCACCGGACCGGCCGGCGAGGAGATCTTCACCGACGAATATGGCCGCGTGAAGGTCCGCTTCCATTGGGACCGCTCCGGCACGCCGGGCGAGAAGAGCACGTGCTGGATGCGCGTCTCGCAGACCGGCGGCCTCGGCAACATCATCCTCCCCCGCATCGGCCACGAGGTCCTCGTCGACTTCCTCGGCGGCGACCCCGACCGCCCGGTCGTGGTCGGGCGCGTGTTCAATCGGGGCCAGATGCCGATCTACGCCTTGCCCGGCAACAAGACCCGGGCGCTCTGGCGGACCAAGACCTACAAGCAGAAGACCCCGCTCGACGGCCGCGCGAAGAAGCTCGACACCGGCGATCCGGGTGCCAACGAAATCCGCTTCGAGGACAAATCGGGCCACGAGGAGATCCTCATTCATTCCGAAAAGGACCTGACGACCCGCGTTCGCGATCTGGAATCGCACCATGTCGGCCGCGACCAGGAGATCATGATCGGCCACGACCGTCAGGAGACGGTGCACAACGACGAGAAGGTGAAGATCGGCGGCAACCAGGCCGAGGAGGTGGTCAAGAACCGGAAAGTGAAGATCGGCGCCGACGACTCCCTCGAGATCAAGGGAAAGCTGAAGGTGAAGGCCGGCACGACGATCGAAATCGAGGCGGGCACCAGCATCACGCTCAAGGTGGGGAGCACGGTGGTCAAGCTCGATCCCACCAGCATCAAGCTCGACAGTACGATGATCCGAGCGACGGGAAAGGCGACGCTGGAAGCGAAATCGCCGATGACGACGGTGAAGGGCGACGGCATCCTCACCCTCAAGGGCGGCATTGTTCTGATCAACTAGGCGAACCATGGCAGATTGGATCAAGGTCAAGTGGAGCGAAGCGCGGCAGATTGCGGCGGCAATGGACCTGCCCGAGGGCGACCAGCCGGATGACGGCGTTGCGCCCCGGCGCTGGTACGAGCAGCTCGTCGAGGCCGGCGAGATCGAGCGCGCCGTGACCCTCCTCGGCCATGCCCTGCCGCGCTACGAGGGGATCGCATGGGCGGCGCGCATCGTCGAGGCGCGGTCGCACCGGGTAAAGCTGCCGCCGCGAGACCAGCAGGCGCTCGACCGCGCCCTGCGCTGGGTCGACGACCCGACGGACGAGTTCCGTCGCGATGCGTTCGTATCGGCGGAGGACGCGACCGAGGGGAGCGCGGAGCGGCTGCTCGGCACCGCGGTGTTCCTGTCGGGCGGCTCGATCGCACCGGACGACCTGCCGCCGGTCCTGCCCCCGCCGCAGCTCAGCGGCCGGCTTGCCGCTTCCGCCGTCATGGTCGCGGCCTATGGCTCCGAGGACCCGGAGGGCGTCCTGCGGGAGGCCCTGTCAGCCGGCGAGCATGCCGCCACCGGCGCCGGAACCGCCGCATGACCCTCACCCTCACCGTCCGCGGCCTCGATGCGCTCGAAAACGGCGCGCCCACCGAGTTCGTCCTTCACCGCCGCGGCGGCTCGATCGGCCGGGCGCCGACCTGCGACTGGAGCCTGCCGGACCCGCGCCGCCATATCTCCTCCCACCATTGCGACATCCTGTTCCGGGACGAATCCTACATCCTCACCGATCTCAGCACGAACGGCACCTTCCTCAACGGGGCGACCGAACGGATGCAGGGGCCGCGGGTCATCGCGTCCGGCGACCGCTTCCAGATCGGCCATTACGAGCTGGTCGCGGAGCTGAGCGGCAGTGCGCTCGCGGCGCTGGAGCCTGAGTCCGACACGTCGGGCGGCGAAGCCGCGTGGAAGGGGTGGGACAGCCAATTCGCGTCGGCCGCGCCGTCTCCGTCCCCACCCGGTGCAGGAGAATGGGACGACGAACCCTATGTCGCGCCGCACGCCGCGTCCCCGCCCGCCGCGGGATTGGCCCGGCCCGGCGGCGGCTGGGACGAGCTCGGCGGGGCCGCCGACCCGCGGCCGCCGATCGCGCCGGCGTCGGCCGGGGCGTCGGAACGCTGGGCCGCCGCAACGCCGCCGGTCGCACCGTCGCCGCAATGGGATCCGAGCCACCGCGCGCAGATTGCAGCCGCATCGCCCTGGTCCGATCCGGAACCCGCGCCCGAGCCCCCCTCCGCCTGGTCGAGCGCGGCGCCGGACCGCCCGCCGCCGCCGTCCGCGGACGACGTCTGGGGCCGCATCGCGGAAGGCAATATCGTCGACTGGGCGCGCTGCGGCTTCGGCGCGGCTTCGGCACGGCGGCCCGATCTCCCCGGCCTGTCGACGCCCGACGAACCGGCCGCCGATCCGCGCGCGGCGCCACCCGCGCCCGACCCTGCCCGGCGGCGGCCCGCGGCGGACGGGGCGCAGGACGTAGCGGAACCCCGCGCCGACGCGCACAAGCCGCCGGCCGATCGGCCCGACGCCGGCGACCTCGCCCGCGAGTTCCTCGCCGCCGCGGGGCTGGGGGACGCCGAGATCCCCCAGGCGGGGCCGCGCACGGTGATTGCCGCGGCGGCTCTGCTTCGCCGTCTCGTCGCGGGCCTCGTCGTGCTCGTCGAAGCCCGCGCCCGGGCGAAGGCGCAAATGGGGGCCGAAGGCACCCGGCTGGAGTTCGACGGCAACAATCCGATCAAGTTCGCGCGGGTTCCCGAGCAGGCGCTCGCGCGGCTGTTGAGCCCCAGGGAACGCGGGTTCATGGATGCGGAGGCGGCGGTCGAGGACGCGTTCTTCGATCTGCAGTCGCACCAGATGGCGACGCTGAAGGCGATGCAGGGCGCCCTCAAGGCCACGCTCGATCGCTTCTCGCCGGACGCGATCCGCCGCCGCACGGGCGCCGAAGGGATGCTCGCGAAGGTCCTGCCCCAGGCGCGGGATGCGGCGCTTTGGCGCAAGTACGAGCGCGAGTTCAGCGGTGTCGCGCGCGGCTCGGACGAGGCCTTCATGGACGTCTTCGCGAAGGAATTCCGCAAGGCGTACGAGGAGCAGGCCGCGCAGCGGAGATAGGCCGCTCAGCCGGGGCGGTCGTCCACCGACTTGAACCACACCATCTCGGCCTGCCAGTGGCCGCGCCGGGCGGCCGCGAGGAAGCGCTGCCGCCATTCGGGCGTCCGCGCCGAGGCGGGCGGCGCGAGGAGACCGGGCTCGAACGGTCCGTTGCCGGTGATGAGCAGGTAGCCGGACCAGCCGACCTGGTCGACGATGCTGGTGATGCGGAAGCGATCCTCGCCGAGATCGGCGACGGGTTCTCCCTTCTTCGACGACCGCACCGCCTCGCCAAGGGCGGCGCGGCCGAGGATCTGCGGGGTGATCTCTCCAGTCGGATCGATCCCCGCCAGCGCAAAATCCTTGCCCGGATCGCCGATCGACACCTCCACGACAGGCCGCGAGGCGCGGGGATAATCCTGGTCCGCGATGGGCTCGATCTCGAACGTCCGCTGGGGAACGGAGAGCCGGCCGCCGCCCGGTGCGCGGATGGCGCGGAAGGCATCGAGCGCCGAACAGCCGGCCGTCTGGATTTGCGCGACTTCGCTGAAGTCCATGTCGACCGCCGGGATGCCTGCGCCCGAGAGGGCCCTCGATATCTCCGCCTGCGCGCGCGGCGGCACGTCGGCGACGCCCGTCATCCGCACCTGGAGGCGTCCTCCGGCCTCGCGCAGGTCGGCGATGTCGAGCCACGAGCAGGCGACGGGCGGCAGCGCCCGCTCGATCGCCGCGCGCGCCGCCTCGGCCGGCGACGCCGGTCCCGCCACCGTCGGCGCGGCGGCACGCGTCGGCGCCGGTCGCGGCGTCGCCGGCGGCACCCCGGGGCGGGACAAGAAGAACGCGGCCGCGACGATGGCCAGTGCCGCCGCGCCGGCGCCCGCCGCGATCAGCACCGGCTTCGCGGCGGGCATGCGGCCGACACGGTCCGGCGGCCTGGCCGGGGCGGCGGGGACGACGGGCGCGAAACCGGCGCCGCGGTCGAGCGCGGCGAGCACGTCGTCCATCGAGCGCAGCCGCTCGGCGGGGTCGGGCCGCAGCATCCCCTCCAGCACCCCCCGCAGCCGCGCGGGCACCGGCGTCAGGTCCACTCCGGCGCGCCGCTTGTCGACCGCGTCGACGAGGGTTCCGCCCATCTGCACGTCGCGGCCGGCGGCGACCGCGACCATCACCAGGCCGAGGCTGTAGACATCGGTCCAGGAACCCATGGCGCGGCCGAAATCGCCCAATTGCTCCGGCGCCACGTAACCGAGCTTGCCGGCGAAGCCGTCGCCGACGATCGTCGCCGCGCCGGGATCGAGATCCTTGGCGATCCCGAAGTCGATGATCTTGGCGCCGGCGAGGCGGCCGCCTTCGAGGAGGACGTTGTCGGGCGACATGTCGCGATGGATGGCGCCCAGCGCATGGGCCGCGCGCAGGCCGGAGGCGAGGCGGCGGAGCAGAGCGGCCTGGTCCTCGGGGCCGGGGCGCAGCGTCCCGAGCACGTCGGCGAGGCTGACGCCATCGATATATTCGGTGACGATGTAGAGGACGCCGAGCTGGGGCTCCTGCGCGAGCACCCGATACTGCACCAGCGCCTCGTGCTGGATCCGCGTCAGGGTGCGCGCCTCCTTGCGGAACATCGCAATGACGTTGGGATCCTGGGCGAGCGCGGGCAGCATCACCTTGATCGCGACGCGTTCCTCGGAGCTGACGTTGCACCCTTCGAACACTTCGCCCATGCCGCCCCGGGCGATGAAGCGCTTCACCTCGAAGATGTGGTTGAGCACGTCGCCGACCTGGATGCCCTGCGACGGCGCGCGCGGCGGCGGCGGGGCGCCCGGACCACGCGCCTGGCCCGAATGAGCGGCGCCCGGCGGCGGCACGGTGAGACCGGCGCGGCCGGCCTCGTCCGCGCTCGATCCGGGCAGCCAGCGCGTCGCATCGTCCCGCCCGGCCGGCGGCGCCCCCTCGCCGGCCCGACGAGACGGCGACGGGGATACCGTCGTGCGATCGTCTCTCTTCGGCGGGTCGCTCATGCCCCGGCTCCGGTCGAGAAATCGAGCAGGGTCGCCTCGGCGAACCGGATCGCCACGACCGTCACGTTGTCGGGCGCGCCGGCGTCCAGGGTCATGGCGATGAGAGACTCGGCCGCACCTTGGACCGAGGCATGGGCCAGGGCGGCGGCGATCGCCTCCTCGCCGACATAGCCGTGCAGGCCGTCGCTGCAGAGAAGGAACGTGTCGCCGGGCGCCACCTCGTCGGCGACGACGTCGACTTCGACCTTCGCTTCCACGCCCACGGCCCGCGCGAGGATGTGCCCCATCGGGTGACCGGCCGCTTCCTCGGGCGCAAGCAAGCCGCGATCGATCATCGTCTGGACCTGGCTGTGGTCGCGGCTGATCCGGTGGAGGCGGCGGTCGCGAAGCAGATAGGCACGGCTGTCGCCGACCCAGAAGACGGAGAATCGCGACCCGGAGGCATGGAGGGCGACCACGGTGGAGCCCATCTGCGTCCCACGGGCCGCGCCTTCCTCGAAGATGCGGCGGTTCGCCTGGTAGATGAGCTCCGCGATTTCCGCGCAGCCCGCCTCGAAACTGACGGAGGCGGCGAACGCCGCGAGTTGCTCGACGATCGCGGCGGAGGCCCACTCGCCGTTCGCGTGGCCACCCATGCCGTCGGCGACGGCCCACAGGCCCGCCGCATCGTCCGCATGGAAAGCATCCTCATTGTCGCCGCGCACGCAGCCGGCGTGGCTGGCGACGCCGCTCTGGCAGCGAAGGAGCGGCTCGCTCATGGCCGACCCGCCGCCGCTGCCAGCACAACCGACAGGAGCCGCGGCGGCAGGCGGCCCGGGAGCGGCGCGATGCCTGCTTCCTCGCCGCCGTCGACCCACCATTCCTCCTCGGGATCGGCACCGTCGCCGGTCGCGGGCGACGCGGCGACGGCCTCGACCGTCCGGTCGGCCGACCAGCCGTCGCAGATCGCGGCGAAGAGGGCCGTCTCGCACGCCTGGGCGGCTGCGTCCGCGTCCTTCGCCGCGACGCCGCGGCGTCCGACGAGGATGGGGAAGCGGCGGCCGACGCCGTCCGCGGACGGGGCCATCGCGCCGGCGGCCCAGACGCCACCGTCCTGCCAGCGGAAACGCCAGGGCGGCGCGGCATCGAAGGCTGCCTCGAAGCGGTCGCCGAGCTCGGCTTGCGCAGCCGCGAGCCCCTCGCACAGCCAGGCATCCAACGGCTGGCGGGCGTCCGCCTCGAGCCCGCGGCAGACGAAATCGCCGTGGGCCGGGAGCTTTCCGAGAAGGAAGACGGCGTTCACAGAGCGCCCGGGCAACGGAACGACCACATCCCGCCGCGGCTGAAGGGGTTCTGGCTGCTGGGGAAATTGATGATCAGCGTCGCCCATTGGTTGGCGCTGCGGAACGTCGCCTTGATCGCCCGCTCCCCGCTATTCTGCCGGTCCGCCTTGTCGAGCAGGCGGAACAAAGCCCAAGGCCCCTGCGCGTCGATCCGGACGGACGCCGCCGCCTCCCCTGGGCGTTGAAAGGCGATATAGGCCTCGGGCGTCCCCTGCGCGCTCCACGACACCGGTTTGGCGCCGGTGGCGTTGCGATCGAAATGCTGAGTCGAGGTCCCCGACGAGAAGTCGATCGACGCGGTGTCCGGCCCCATCCGCTCAACCTCGACCTTGAGCGACAGTCCCGCCGCGAGCAGATCCCGTACCTGGCCCGCCTTGGCGAGCTCCTCCGGCGTCGCCGGATCCAGGCTCGCCGCGACCGTATTGTCGGAGCGCCAGCGCCACATCGCGCCGCTCCGGTCGATCAGCGCTGCCAGGCGTTGCTGCACGAAGGTCTCGAGGATCCCGGTCGAACCGAAGACGCGAAGCACGTCGACCGTCCCGGCATCCACGTTCGACGTCGCGAAAAAAGGGTAGCGCTCCTGGGCAACCTCCCGGCAGGCCGGAAGGACGTTCTGGGCATATTCGGTCGCCACGGCCCCCTTGGCCGCGCTGAGCTGGGCCGCCGCTCCGCCCTTCGCCGCGGCCTCTAGGAAAGCCTTGAGCTGGCTCGGGCCTCCGGCCGCGGCGGCCGCCTGCACGTTCGCCATCGCCTGCGACAGCTGCGCCTGGAGGGAATCCGATCCCCCGACGCCCGCGCCGGAGCGCGCCGCCTGGACGGCGCGGCCGGCCTCCCGCACCGCCTGGACGAATTCGTCGATCGGCGCCTGGCCCTTGCCGTCGCCGACATAATCGTGAAGCCCGGCAAAATAGGAGGCGATCTGGCCGCCCGCGTCGAGGCCCATCTCGCGCCCGGCCTGCATGTCCTGCGCGAATTGCCCACCGCGGCTGCGCGTGAGCCGCTGATTGACGACGCGGCCCGCCGCGCCGGCGGCTCCGCCTTCGAACCGCGTATTCCTCCGCAGCTCGAGCAGGATCGTCTTCAGCGGCGAGGGGTTCTTCGTAAACGCGCCGTTGGCGACGAGATTGTTGAAGTAATCCGCCGGCTTCATCGCCGCGACGACGTGCTCCCAGGCCGCGATATAGTCCTTGGCGTAGAAGCCGGCGACCGACTGACGCACGCTGCCGATATCGCTGCGCACGCTGGCGGCGGTGCTGCCGAGCACCCATGCGTCGCGGGCGACGTCCTGCTGCACGGTCGCCAGTCCGAGCGTATAGGATTTCTCGAAGCCGTCGCGGGTGAAGAAATAGGGCACCTGCAGCGACAACACGGCATTCGGATCGGCGAAGGCGGCGGCGTCCCCGGGGGTGACATAGTTCGCCGCGAGCCACGGCGACCCGGCGCCGGCGGCCTTCTGGCGCATCACCGCGTAGGCGCGCTCCCCGAGCGAAAGGGTCTGGACGACGGACCGCGTCGTCGCGACGAGCCGGGCGTCGATCGGGACCTTCCGGCCCTCCCAGGCAGACTGGATGTCGGGGTCGGCCAGCAGGACCTTCAGATGGTCCAGAAGCTCGCGCCGTTCGGAAGCGCTGTCGGCACCCGGATAGACTTCGCGCGCCCAGTCGCCGGCCACCCAGGATTGAACGGCCACCGCGTCGAGGCGACCGGGAGGCCCCTGCCCGCCGAGGAGCAGATAGACTTTGAGCGGTTCGTACAGGGCCATCGCATCGCCGGCATGGGCCTGCATATAGGCCTCGAGGCGAAGCAGCAGGCGCGGCAGCATGATCCGCCGCAAGCCGTCCCGGTACGATTCTTCCGAGCGCCGACTGAGGCCCGACTGGAAAAGGCCGAACCGCATCGACAAGGAGGGTTCGCCGGCCTGCCGCGCGGCATAGCCGAGCGGGAGCGACCGGAGCGCGTTGAGGAGCGGGAGCGCCTGGCGCAGGTCCGGGTCGCCGGCCCGGATCTCGGCCGTGTCGATGCCGAGCTCCTTGACCTGCGCGCGCACGTGCTCGGCCGCCTCGCGCGACTGTTCCTGAAACGTGCGGTTGCGCGCGAAGCTCACCCCCCAGGCGCAAACCGTAAGGAATGAAAGGAACCCCACCAGCCCGATGAAGCCCGCCAGACGGGCGCGCTGGCGCGCCCGCGCGCGCGGATCCATCCGGATGAGCCCGGCTTCCGGAAAGAGCAGCTCGGCGAGCAGCCGGTTGAGGAAATAGGCTTTGCCCGAGGCCGCGGCGACGGGTGGATGGGGCCGGTCGTAGACCTCGGCCATGCCCGAGAGGATCCGATCCAGCGGCGCTCCCTCCTGGACGCCGCTCGTCAGGTAGAAACCACGCAGAAGCGCGCCCGTCTCGGACGCGACGAACGCGCCCTCGAGGAACCGCATCAGGCGGGAGCGCAGCGATTGCAGCTGGCTCGGGAAGCCGAGCAACAAGCTCCGGCGCGAGGCGTCCACCTCCTCGAACAGCCGCTTCGCCTGCCGGTCGGCAATCGCCTGCGCGAGGCGGTCGAAGGCCTTGGCCAGATCCGCCGCGTCGGCTTTGCCCGCCGCATAAGGGAGGGTCGCGCCGACGACGGCGCGCCGTCCCTCGAAATCGAGGTCGTCGAAATATTCCGTGAAGCCCGCGAGGAGATCGGCCTTGGTGAGCAGCACGTAGACGGGCACGCTGACCTCGAGCGCGGTCCGCAACTCGCGCAGGCGCCGCATCACCGCCGACGCATGCGCGTCGATCCGCGCACGTTCGGAGCGGATCAGCTCGTCCACCGAGATCGCGACGATGACGCCATTCACCGGCTGCAGCGGCCGGTGCTTCTTGAGAAGCGAGAGGAACCGGGCCCACCCCGCCGCATCGGCGGCATGATCGCTGTCCTGCGTCGTGTAGCGGCCCGCCGTGTCCACCAGGACGGCTTCCTCGGCAAACCAGAAATCGAGGTTGCGAGTCCCGCCGACGCCTTTCACCGCCTGCTCGGCGAAGGGGAAGCGAAGCCCGCAGTTCAGCAGGGCGGTCGTCTTGCCGGCGCCGGGCGGTCCGATGATGACATACCAGGGCCGGTCGTAGAGATAGTCGCGCCGCTTTCCCGAGGTGGCGCGGAGGGCGGCAATCGCCTCCTTCATCCTCGCGGTGAGCGTGCTGCTCTCTTCGTCGACGGGATTCGCCCCGCTGAGCTCGGCCGCAATCTCGGCCGCAGCCCTGCGACCCTTGCGCACGCGCAGGACGGCGAGGAGCGCCCACACGCCGAGGACGACGCAGCCGCTCAGCACCCGCACCCAGAGGGGCCGCAACGGCGGCAGGAAGAGCGGCAGGCCCAGCGTCAGCAGGAGCAGCAGGATCAGCGCGAGTGCGAGGCTGACGACCCACCAGTTCCTGAAGACGCGCCCCATCCCGCCAGACCCCTATTCGTGCCGTTGCACGATGATTTCGACGCGGCGGTTGAGCGACTTGCCCGCCGCCGTCCGGTTCGAGGCGATCGGCGTCGTGTCGCCCATGCCTTTCGCCGTCACCCGCCCCGCGTCGGTGAGGGTGCTACGGATGATGTCCGCCACCCGGTCGGCTCGCGCCGCAGACAGCGCGAAATTGTCGGGAAAGGACAACGACGAGACCCGGTCGCTGTCGGCATGGCCCTCGACCAGCACCGGCCCCGGCTCGCCTTCGATGGCGCGGCCGATGCGCTCGAACAGCGACTGCCGCCCGGGCTCGAGCGCGTCCGATCCCGATTTGAAAAGCTGCCCGACCGTCGTCCGCACGCGCACCGTCGAAGCGTCCTCCTCGACCCTGACCAGCCGCTCGCGAATCTCCGTCTCGAGGAACTTCTTCAGGCGCGACGTCTGCGGGCTTTCGCCCTGCGCCATGGGGGGCGCCGCGCGCGACAGGCGGAGAGGCTCATCGGAGACGATGGCTGCCACCGACCGCGCCGGCGCGGCCCCCGTGTTCATGAGGATGATGCGGAGCACGACATAGACCAGGAAGAGCATTGCCGCGGCCACTCCGGCAGCCATCGCCACGTAGGTCCAGAAGCCGACGCGCGGCAGCGGCGCCTTCTCCCCCCGCCATTGCGGGGAAAGCTCGACCGGCGAGAGGGAGCGCACGTGATCGAGCGCCCCGTTCAATCGGCTCATGATCTCGTGGAGCCGTCGACGGCCGTCCGGCATGACCCGGAAGCGGCCCTCGAACCCGCTGGCGAGACAGGCATGATAGAGCTCGATGAGGTCGCGATTGTCGGCCGGGTAGCGCAGCATGTCGTCGACGAGCTGCCAGAAGCGGTCGCCGCCGATATTTTCGCGGAAGAACTTCACGACCAGGCTGCGGCGCGCCCATTCGGCGCCGTCGGCGCCGAAACCCGGCAGGTTCTGCGCGATATCGTCGATCGTCGCGCACAGCGCATATTTGGCGCGCTGGCGGGTCTCCTGCGGGAAATGCGGCGCCACCGCGGCTTCGAAAGCGGCAATCGCCCGGCTCGCCTGACGGTGGAACTGAGGGAGAGGCATGCGGACCCGTCCCGCCCGCATCCCGGCAGCCAGCGCCAGCACCGGCCCCGCTTCCGTCAGCAGGAGGTTGCGCACCGAGCGCGGCGTCGCGGGATGCGGCACATCGTCCTCGGCGAGCCGGGACGGAACCGACGCGGGGCTGGAAAGGGGGGCATGGTTTCGGGACTGCCGCGCGTGGTCGCCCGGGCCGTCGCGGCCGGAACCGTCGCGCCTGGGCACGGCGGCATCGCCGAACGCAGGATCGGGCCAGTCCGCACCGTGCGGCGCGGCGGTTTCGCCTTCCCCGCCCCGGCCCTGCTTGAGGCTCTGGAGCGGCGACGGGCGGAACACCGTCTTGTTGCGGCCCCCGGGGCCCGCCTCGTCCCCCGCCATCAGTTCATCCTCTTGACGCACCAGAGCTCGAGCCTGAGCTGCGGCCAGTCGCCGGCGACGTGCAGTCCCAGGGCCGGCGCGGTGGCGAAGTCGCGCCAGTCGCGGGCGCCGCGGTCCAGCTCGAAATAGACGTAACCGGGCAATACCCTGAGCTGCGGCGGCGGCGTCGGCGCATGGCGCAGCGGCACCCCGGGCAGGGCCGAATCCACGATCTGCCGCATCTTCTGGACCGAGCCGATCTTGGCGATGCTCGGAAACAGCGCCCGGATCTCCTCGACCGGCGCCGCGGCGGCCACCGCGAGATAGAAATATCCGGTCTTGAAGAGGTTGTGGTCGGTGATCTTCGAAACGTAGGCGCCGGGACCGCCCTGCTCGAGGGGCAGTTGGACGGCGGACCGGTCGAACATCGCCGACAGCATCGACTGGAGGAGATCGAACAGCGGTTCGAAGCAGAGCTGCGGATGCTCATGGTCGTAGGGCGGCAGGGGCGGCGGCCTCCGTTCGGGGCGCACGAGCGTCGCAAGCTCGCCCGCGGCGCTCGCCAGCGTCTCGTAGAGCCGCTCCGGATGAACCGTCGGCAGCTGCTCGAGATGGCGCAGCACCGGCAACCATCGGTTCAACGCCTGGAGGAGGAGGAAGCTGGCGAAGGTGTCCGCCCCGCCGTCGGTGGCCTCGACCGCGCGCGCCGCGAGCTCGTCGATGCGCTGCTCGGCGCGCCCGGCAATATCCGCAAGGCCGCCGACCAGCCGCTGCGATGCGCGCAAGCCGAGCGATGGCGGGATGTACCGGTCGTCGAACATCAGCCGCTTGCGCGAGACTTCACGGATGCGGGCGATTCCCAGGGTGACGCGGCCGTAAGTCTGATCCCGCGTCACTCCGAACCTGAGATTGGGCCTGCCGAGCTCGATGGTCTCGCTGGTCCGGTCGTCCGAGAAGGTATCGGCGACGTCGCGTTCGTCGACCAGGAAGCGCGCATCCTGCCCCGCGTCGTCGCTCGCCCGGAATTCGACCGCGCCGGGTTGCGCCGCGGGGAGCGTCAGGGCCACCACGGCATCGCGCGCATCCGCGGGGACATCGAGCGGTTCGGGGGGCGGCACCTCGTCCGGGATCGAAAACGGCGTTCCGTCCGGCATGATCCCGGAACACCGCACGACGCTAAATTTACCGAGTGAGGCAAGATCTTCGTCAATGACGACTTCGGTGAACCCCCACGGCCAGGGCCGCACGGCGTCGAT
>JAFAZW010000002.1 GCA_019239415.1 Alphaproteobacteria bacterium | reverse complement strand
ACCGCGTCGATCACACGCTCGCGAAGATCCTGGGAATAAGCTCGAGGCATAAGGGCTGGCCTCCTCACACCAGCCCTCAGCTTGAATCACAACACAGCCGCGTTGGGAATCCCCAATCGATTCAATCTAAGCTCAGCGTGCTCTAGGGCCGGCCGCGCACGGAAGCCGCGGCAGCGCAGGCGAGCTGGTCGGCACGTTCGTTTTCCGGATGGCCGGCATGGCCCTTGACCCATTTCCATTCGATCTGGTGCGGCGCGGCGGCGTCGAGGAGGGCCTGCCAGAGCTCGGCGTTCTTGACCGGCTTCCGGTCGGCGGTGCGCCAGCCGTTGCGGCGCCAGCCGTGGATCCACTTGGTGATGCCGTCGCGCACGTAGATGCTGTCGGTGTGAAGGACCACCTTGCACGGTCGCTTGAGCAGCTCGAGGGCGCGGATCGCGGCGAGCAGCTCCATGCGGTTGTTGGTGGTGAGCGGTTCGGCGCCGGACAGCTCCTTTTCATGCCCGCCCGAGCGCATGATCGCGCCCCAGCCGCCGGGGCCCGGATTGCCTTTGCAGGCGCCGTCGGTGAAGATCTCGACTTCGGTCACGAACGCGTCAGGCGGCGGCGTCGAGGCCGCGCGGAAGCTTGAACACCATCCGCTCGACCACCCCTTCGCTCTCGACCTCCTCGACGTCGAACCGCTCGCGCAGGCGCTCGACCAGCTCGCGCACCAGCACTTCGGGCGCCGAGGCGCCGGCGGTGAGGCCGAGAGTGGAGACGCCGTCGAGCCAGGCGAGGTCGAGCTCGGCGGCGCGGCCGACGAGGCGGGCGCGGGCGCCCTCGCGTTCGGCAACCTCGACGAGGCGGACCGAATTGGAGCTGTTGGGCGCGCCGATCACCAGCACGGCCTCCGCGCGGCGGGCGATCTCCTTCACCGCCGCCTGCCGGTTCGAGGTGGCGTAGCAGATATCGTCGGCGCGCGGGGCCTTGATGCCGGGGAAGCGGCGCTCGAGGATGGCGACGATGCCGGCCGTGTCGTCGACCGAGAGGGTGGTCTGGGTGAGGTAGGCGAGGCGCGCCGGGTCGGCCGGGTGGAGCGCCTCGGCGTCGGCGGCGGTCTCGACCAGGGTCATGCGGCCCTCGGGCACCTGTCCGAAGGTGCCGATTACCTCGGGATGCCCGGCATGGCCGATAAACAGGATGTGGCGGCCCTGTTCGACGAGCCGTTCGGCCTGGCGGTGCACCTTCGAGACGAGCGGGCAGGTGGCATCGAGATAATCGAGTCCGCGCGCGGTCGCGGCGGCAGGGACGGTCTTCGGGACGCCGTGGGCGGAGAAGACGACCGGCACCCCGTCCGGCACCTGGTCGAGGTCGGCGACGAAGACGGCGCCCTTCGCCTTCAGGCTGTCGACGACGAACTGGTTGTGGACGATCTCGTGGCGGACGTAGACCGGCGCGCCGTGCCGCTCGAGCGCCAGCTCGACGATGCGGATGGCGCGATCGACGCCCGCGCAGAAGCCGCGCGGCGCGGCGATGAGCAGGGTGAGGGGCGGCTTCGAAGCGGTCATGACGGGTCTGGCGAGCCTTTACGGGCAACGGCGGGGCGGGTCTACCGGAGCGGCGGTGGAAATGCGGTGCAGGCTTCGTTGTTGCCTCGTCCAGAGCCGGTTCCTATGATCCGCGCCGACCCGGCCGGACCCTCCCGGCCGCCCTCGAACAAGATGAGGACCCAAAGCACGTGTTCAAGCTCAAGGCGGCCGGTGCCGCGTCGATCGCGCTGATCCTCGCCGGCTGCAGCACGGAAGGCCAGATCCGGGAGTCCGGCGTCGTCGTCAATCGCTCCGCCTGCCCGGCCGTCGCCATCCCCGCCGAGACCGGCGACATCACCCTGTTCGACCCGCCCGCAAGCCGCGATGCGGCGGCGATCGACGTCGTCGCCAACATCACCAACCTGCGCTCGACCTGCGACGAGAGCGGCGACAACATCGTCAGCAACGTCACCTTCGACGTCCAGGCGCGGCGTCGCGACGCCGGGCCGGCGCGCGACGTGACCCTCGAATATTTCGCCGCGGTCGTCCAGGGGGGCAGCAACGTCGTCTCCAAGTCGGTGAGCCGGGTCGGCGTCCATTTCGACGCCGGGCAGCTGCGCGCCACCGCCCGCGGCACCGCCTCCGGCGCGATCAGCCACGCGGCGGCGGCGCTCCCCGAGGACGTGCGCCAGCAGATCACCCGCGAGCGCAAGCCCGGAGACGCCTCCGCGGCCGTCGACCCGCTGTCCGATCCGAAGGTCCGCGAGGCGGTGCGCGCCGCCAGCTTCGAGCTGCTCGTCGGCTTCCAGCTCACCCCCGACCAGATCAAGTATAACGCGACGCGTTGACACGCGGGCAGGGTCGCCTAAAGCGGCCCTGTCGCCGGTCCTCGGGCCGGTGTGCGTGCGGGAGAGACCCGCCGTCGCCCCTTCGGGGCTATGGCGGGCGCCGAAGGAGCAACCGCCCCGGAATCTCTCAGGCAGAAGGACCGCACGCGCACAGACACTCTGGAAAGCGTCCCGCCGTCGCCAAGGCTGTGGCGGGGCCACCGAAGGGGTAATCCGCCGTCGCCGTGGCGACGATGGCCAAAGCTCTCAGGTCCAGTGACAGAGGGGGATGCCGGACACTCCGCCCGCCCGGGGCGTTGACCGGCGACCCCGTGCGCTGGAGAGCCCGAATTGAGCGACGTCGATACCAGCCCCCTCCCGCTCGATGCGTGGCACCGCGGCCGCGGCGCCCGCATGGTGCCGTTCGCCGGCTATGCCATGCCCATCCAATATGAAGGGATCCTAGCCGAGCATAAGTGGACGCGCGAGTCGGCCGGCCTGTTCGACGTCAGCCACATGGGCCAGCTCGTCGTCGCGGGTCCCGAGGCGGAGAAGGGGCTCGAGACCCTGCTCCCCGCCGACCTCGGCATCCTCAAGGACGGGCGGCTGCGCTACTCGCTGCTCCTCGCGGAGGACGGCGGCATCGTCGACGACCTGATGGCGACGCGGCGGGGCGACCATTTCTACGTCGTCGTCAACGGCGCCACCAAGCAGGGCGACATCGCCTATCTGGAATCGCGCCTGCCGCGGGGCGTGGTGCTCGACCACATGAAGGAGCAGGCGTTGCTTGCGTTGCAGGGCCCCAAGGCGGTCGACGCCCTGTCGCGGCTGGTGCCCGGGGTCGAGGCGCTCGGTTTCATGACCGGCGGCGCCTTCCAGATCGGCGGCACCGGCGCGTGGATCAGCCGCTCGGGTTATACCGGCGAGGACGGGTTCGAGATTTCGGTGCCCGGGGCAAAGGTCGCCGAGGTGGCCGACCTGCTCGCCGCCGAGCCGGAGGTGAAGCCGATCGGCCTTGGCGCGCGCGATTCGCTGCGGCTGGAGGCGGGGCTGCCGCTCTACGGCCACGATCTCGACACCGGGACGACGCCGGTCGAAGCCGATCTCACCTTCGCGATCTCCAAGCGCCGCCGCGGCGAGGGCGGCTTTGCCGGCTGGCACCGCATCGCCCGCGAGCTGGAGGAGGGCCCGGTCCGGCGCCGTGTCGGCCTCGCCGTCGACGGCCGGCAGCCGGTGCGCGAAGGGGCGATGGTCCTCGACGCGGACGGCAACGAGGTGGGCAAGGTGACCAGCGGTGGCTTCTCGCCGATGCTCGAGGCGCCGATCGCCATGGCCTACGTCCCCGTCGCGTCGGCCGCAGCCGGCTCGAGCGTCACGCTCGCACAGCGCGGCAAGCTCTTCCAGGCGAAGGTCGTCGCCATGCCCTTCGTCCCCCACCGCTATCATCGCAAGGGAGCCGCCGGATGACCGAATACTATACCGAGGAGCATGAGTGGATCCGGGTCGAGGGGGACCTGGCGACGGTCGGCATCACCGATTTCGCCCAGGGCCAGCTCGGCGACGTGGTGTTCGTCGAGCTGCCCGAGGCGGGGCGGGAGGTGACGAAGGGCGGCGAGGCGGCCGTGGTCGAATCGGTCAAGGCCGCGTCCGACGTCTACGCGCCGGTGTCCGGCGAGGTGACCGGAGCGAACCAGGCGCTGGTCGACGACCCCGCGCTCGCCAACACCGATCCGGAAGGCGAGGGCTGGTTCTTCCGCCTGCGCCTGTCCGACACGTCGGAGCTGGACGGGCTGATGGACGCGGCGGCGTACAAGAGCTTCTGCGACAGCCAGTGACCCTCAACCCCTCCTCCCGCTGGTCGCCCGCTGATTACGCCTCGAACGCGGCATTCGTGCCGAAGCTCGGCGCCGCGGCGCTGGCGCTGCTCGCCCCGCAGCCCGGCGAGCTGATCGTCGATCTCGGGTGCGGGGACGGGGCGTTGACGCTGCAGATCATGGCCTCCGGCGCGCGCGTGATCGGACTCGACGCCTCGACCGAGATGGTCGAGGCGGCGCGGGCCCGGGGCGTCGACGCCTTCGTCGCGGACGCGCAGGCGCTCGACCTCGACAACCAGGCGGCGCGGTTCGGCCAGTTCGACGCGGCTTTCTCGAACGCGGCGCTGCACTGGATGCTCGACCCGGACGCCGTCGCCTCGGGCGTCTTCGCGCTGCTGAAGCCGGGCGGCCGCTTCGTCGGCGAGATGGGCGGCGAGGGCAATCTCGCCGCGCTGCGCGGCGCGCTGAGGGCGGAGCTCGTCGCCCGCGGCTATCCGGTGCCCGCCGACGACCCGCAATGGTATGCCTCGGCGGAGGAATTCACCCGCCTCTACGCCTGTGCCGGCTTCACGCGCATCGAGGCGCAGCTGATCCCGCGCCCGACGCCGCTGCCGGCGGGGATCGCGCAGTGGGTGCTGACCTTCCGCGCCGGGATGCTCGAGGTGGCCGGCGTGCCGGAGCCGGAGCGACGGGCAGTCGCCGCCGCGGTCGAGCAGCGCCTCCAGCCGTTCCTGCAGCAGCCGGATGGTAGCTGGAGCGCCGATTACGTCCGGCTCCGCTTCACCATGAGAAAGCCCGATTGATGCGATATCTACCCCTGGCCGAGCGCGACCGGCAGGCGATGCTGCGCGTGGTCGGCGCGCCGTCCGTCGACGCGCTGTTCACCGACGTGCCGGAGCCGGCACGTCTCGACGGCGCCATCCACGGTCTCCCCGAGCACGCCAGCGAGATGGCAGTCGAGCGCCGGCTCGCCGCGATGGCGCGGCGCAACCTCACGGCGGGCGAGGCGCCTTTCTTCCTCGGCTGCGGCGCGTACAAGCACCACATCCCCGCGTCCGTCGACCATCTGATCCAGCGTGGCGAGTTCCTGACCAGCTACACGCCCTACCAGCCGGAGATCGCGCAGGGGACGCTGCAGGCCCTGTTCGAATTCCAGACGCAGGTCGCGCGCCTGTATGGCTGCGAGGTCGCCAACGCGTCGATGTACGACGGCTCGACGGCTTGCTGGGAGGCGATCGGCATGGCGCGGCGGATCACGCGGCGCGGCAAGGCGGTGATCTCGCCGGGGCTCCACCCGCATTACGTGTCGGTTGCCAGGACGATGGCGCGGTTCACCGGCGACACGCTCGTCACCGGCCTGCCGGAGCTCGGGTCCGAGCCGGACACGGCGAAGCTGCTGGACCGGGTCGACCGCGAGACGAGCTGTGTCGTCGTCCAATATCCCGACATATTGGGCCGCATCGGCGACCTCTCCGAGCTGGCGGAGCGCTGTCACGCCGCCGGCGCCTTGCTCGTCGCGGTGGTGACGGAGCCGGTGGCGCTCGGCCTTATCCGCGCGCCGGGAGAAATGGGAGCGGACATCGTCGTCGGCGAAGGTCAGTCGATCGGCGTCGGGCTCAATTTCGGGGGCCCTTATGTCGGCCTGTTCGCGACCCGCGACAAATATGTCCGGCAGATGCCCGGACGCCTCGCCGGCGAGACGGTGGATGCCGAAGGGAAGCGGGGCTTCGTCCTTACATTGTCGACGCGCGAGCAGCATATCCGCCGCGAGAAGGCGACGTCGAACATCTGCACCAATTCCGGGCTGTGCGCGCTGGCCTTCTCGATCCACATGACCCTGCTCGGCGAGACGGGGCTGCGGCGGCTGGCGGAGGTCAACCATGCCAAAGCGAGCGCCGCCGCGGACCGGCTGGCGCGGCTGGCGGGCGTGGCGCTGGTCAACGAGACCTTCTTCAACGAATTCACGCTGCGCCTGCCCAGGGAGGCGCGGCCGGTCGTCCGCGCGATGGCCGAGAAGGGGGTGCTCGGGGGCGTCTCGCTGGGCCGGCTCTATCCGGGCGTCGAGGCGCTGGAGAACGGACTGGTGGTCGCCGTCACCGAGACCGGCACGGAGGAGGATGTCGAGGCGCTCGCCGTCGCGCTCGAGGAGGCTTTGGCATGAGCATGAACCGGGAGGGGCGGCCGACGCGGCCGGAAGAGGCGGCGGGCCCCGAGGGACACACCTGGACCGGTAACCGCGCGCTGATGCTCGAGGAACCGCTCATCTTCGAGATGGACGAGGCGGAGGGCTGCGGCATCGATTTCGAATCCTTTCCCTCTCCCTCCAGGGGAGAGGGTAATGCGAGCGAAGCGAGCGAGGGTGAGGGCACGGCGGCTGCAGGCCCTCACCCTGGCGCTGCGCGCCTGTCCCTCTCCCCTACAGGGAGAGGGAAGAACCTCCTCCGCAACCGCCCGATCGGGCTGCCGGGTCTCTCCGAGCCGCAGACGGTGCGGCATTATACCCGGCTCAGCCGGCAGAATTACGCGATCGACCTCGGCCTGTTTCCGCTCGGCTCGTGCACGATGAAGCACAATCCGCGGCTGTGCGAGAAAGTGGCGCGGCTGCCGGGCTTCGCCGACGTGCATCCGCTGCAGCCGGTCGACACGGTGCAGGGCGCGCTGGAGGTGATCGCCGAGCTCGGCACATGGCTGGTGAAATTGACCGGCATGCACTCGGTGGCGATGAGCCCCAAAGCCGGCGCGCACGGCGAATTGTGCGGGCTGCTCGCGATCCGCGCCGCGCTCGAGGCGCGAGGCGATGCCCGCCAGGTCGTGCTCGTGCCCGAAAGCGCGCACGGCACCAATCCGGCGACCGCCGCCTTCGTCGGCTACCGCGTCGAGAGCATCCCGGCCGACGACCGGGGCCGCGTCGATCTGGACGCGCTGACGAGCCGGCTCGGCGCGGACGTGGCGGCGGTGATGATCACCAACCCCAATACGTGCGGCCTGTTCGAGCCGGACATGATCGCCATTTCCGAGGCGGTCCACGCCGCGGGCGGCCTCGTCTATTGCGACGGCGCCAACTTCAACGCGATCGTCGGCCGCGTACGCCCGGGCGACCTTGGCATCGACGCCATGCACATCAACCTCCACAAGACCTTCTCGACGCCCCATGGCGGCGGCGGGCCGGGCTCCGGCCCGGTGGTCTTCTCGGAGGCGCTGACGCCCTTCGCGCCGCTGCCCTTCGTCGAGAAGCGGGGCGACCATTACGTCCTCGTGGAAGAGGAGACGGCTGGCGAGCATCACGGCCAGAGCTTCGGCCGGATGACGGCCTTTCACGGCCAGATGGGCATGTTCAGCCGCGCGCTCGCCTACATCCTCAGCCACGGCGCCGACGGCCTGCGGCAGGTGTCGGGCGACGCGGTGCTCAACGCGAATTACATCCTGCGCTCGCTCGACGGCGTGCTCGACGCGCCGTTCGGCGCGAGTGGGCCGTGCATGCACGAGGCTTTGTTCAGCGACAAAGGCTTCGCCGAGGGTCTGACCACGCTCGACCTCGCCAAGGGGCTGATCGACGAGGGCTATCACCCGATGACGATGTATTTCCCGCTCGTCGTCCACGGCGCGATGCTGGTCGAGCCGACCGAGACGGAGTCGAAGGCGACGCTCGACCAGTTCATCGGCGCGCTGCGCTCGGTGGCGGAGCGGGCCAAGGCGGGCGACCAGAGCCTCAAGGCGGCGCCCGTCCACGCGCCGCGGCGGCGGCTCGACGAGACCCAGGCGGCACGGCGACCGGTGCTCGTCTGGCAGCCGCCCAAGCAGGCCGAAGCGGCGGAATAGGAGCAGGAGCATGCAGGGATCGGCAGGGGCGCCCAAGCCGCTGGTCACCTATGTGATCATGGCTGTGGTGCTGGTGATCGTCCTCGGCCTGCGCATGCGCAGCGTGGGACGCGAGCGCCCGCTCAAGGTCGGCCGGCTGTGGATCATCCCCGCAATCTACCTCGCGGTCGCGGTTGCCTTCTTCGTCATGACGCCGCCGGCGCGGCCGCTGGAGTGGGGGCTCAGCCTGATCGCGCTGGCCCTCGGCGCCGCGGTCGGCTGGCAGCGCGGGCGGCTGATCCACATCGCCGTCGATCCCGCGACCGAGGCGGTACGGATGAAGCAGTCGATGCTGGGCTTCCTGTTCATCGTCGTGCTCGTCGCGCTGAAGATGGGCATGCGATCGATGCCGGGCTTCGGCAATAACGGCCTCCTGCACATGTCGCCGCAGGGGCTCACCGACATCCTGGTTGCGCTGATGCTCGGCCTGCTCGGCATGCAGCGCGTCGAGATGTTCCTGCGCGCCCGGCGGTTGCTGGCGGAGGCGCGGCAGAGTTGAGCGCCCCCGAGCCGTTCGTGTTCGAGGGCGGCGGCGCCGCGCGGCGCACGGCGCCGCATGTGGCCCGCAACGCCGGGCCGATCGCGGAGGTGCTCGGGAAGGTGCTGCCGCCGCGGGGCCTGGTCCTCGAAGTGGCGAGCGGCACCGGCGAGCATGCGGTCTCCTTCGCGCGCGCCTTTCCTGGGTTGATCTGGCAGCCGAGCGATCCGGATCCGCTGGCGCTCGGCTCGATCGCTGCGTGGCGCGAAGAGGCGGCGCTTCCCAATCTGCTGCCTCCGCTCCGCCTTGACGCCGTTGCGGACGGCTGGCCGGTCGCGACCGCGGATGCGATCGTCTGCATCAACATGGTGCACATCAGCCCGTGGGCCGCGACCGAGGGGCTGATGCGCGGCGCCGGCCGGCTGCTCGCGGCGGGCGCGCCGCTGGTCCTCTACGGCCCCTATCGCCGCGCGGGCGTGTCGACCGCGCCGAGCAACGAGGCGTTCGACGCATCGCTCAGGGCGCGCAATCCGGCATGGGGCTTGCGCGCGCTGGAGGCGGTGCAAGCCGAGGCGGAGCGGAACGGGCTCCTGTTCGAGCGGCTGTGGGAGATGCCCGCGAACAACGTGACGGTGGCGTTGCGGAAGCAGTGAACCCTCGCTCCTCCCCGTTCCGGGAAGGAGCTTCGAGTCACGTCTCGTTGAAGCGCGGGGCATTCACCTGCTCGGGCTCTGGTCGATGCCCGCGCGGTCGCGCCGTTCCCGCGGCCAGCCGCACGAGGAGCAGCGTCCAGGCGGCGCCGAAGGCCCAGCCGCCGATCACGTCGCTCGGCCAGTGAACGTGGAGGACGAGTCGGGTGAGGCCCACCGCGAAGGCGAGGAGGAGGGCGGCGGCGACCGCGAGCGTGCGGCGCGCCGGCGGCGCGAGCAGCAGCGCCAGGGCGAGCCAGGTCATCATCGAATAGGCCGCGTGCGCGCTCGGGAAGGAGAGGCTGGAGACGTGGACCAGCCGCCCCGCCGCGTCGGGCCGGGCGCGGGCGAGCTCGATCTTCTGCAGCTCGACGAGGAGGCGCCCGCTGAGGACGATGGCGGCAAACAGGAGCGCACGGCGGGCCGACGCGGCGAAGCACAAGGCGGCGGCCCCGACGGCGGTGAGCGGCAGCAGCACGGGCCAGTCGCCGAGGCGGGTGAGCAGCCGCGCCGCCGGCACGAGCGCCTCCCCGCGGAAGAGGCCGGCGAGTGCGGCATCGGCGGCGCCGTGCGGGCCGCCGAACAGCATCATGCCGAGCCACAAAGCGAACAGGATCGCCGGCAGGGCGAAGCTCGGGCGGGGGAGGGCCATGGGCTGCGTAGTGCGTTGGACGGGCGCCGGCTGTCCATCCGAATCGGACCCATTCGCCTGACCGTTCCGGACGTGCGACGAATCGGCATCGACTCGTTCAAAATCCATGTTAGCTATGGCGTCCGGGAGCGGGGAATTCTGATGGAATCCAATCAGCGCTATTTCGCCCGGCGGGCGCGCGAAGAACTTCACGCAGCGGCCCGGGCGATTACCCCGGAAGCGCGGGCGCGGCGCCGCGCCCTCGCCGAAAGCTTTGCGATCAAAGCCAAAATGATGCTTCCCGAGGAAAGTCGCGAGCTGATCCTCGGCTGAATCCCCGCATGAGGCGCCGCGATTTCATGGCCGGCGCCGCCGCGGCCGTCGCCCTTCAACCGATTCGCACCCGCAACGAGCACGCCCGCTTCGCGCCCTCCTGGGAGTCGCTTGCCGGGGGCTGGACCGCGCCCGACTGGTTCCGCGACGCCAAGTTCGGCATCTGGGCGCATTGGGGCCCGCAATGCGTGCCCGAAGCCGGCGACTGGTATGCGCGGCTCATGTACCTGCAGGGCCACCCGCTCTACGAGCACCACCGCGCCCATTATGGCCACCCCGCCGACACGGGATTCGTCGACGTGATCGGCCGCTGGAAGGCGGAAGTGTGGGACCCGGACGCGCTCGTCGCCTTCTACAAGGAGAATGGCGCGCGCTATTTCGTCGCGCTCGCCAACCATCACGACAATTTCGACTGCTACGCCTCGTCCCATCATGGCTGGAACAGCCTGCGCGTGGGGCCGCGGAGAGACGTGATCGGCGGCTGGGCGCGCGCGGCGCGGCGGGCGGGGCTGCGCTTCGGGGTCAGCAACCATTCGGCGCATGCGTGGCACTGGTACCAGACTGCCTATGGCTACGATCCGGTGGGGCCGCGCAAGGGCGAGCGGTACGACGCCTTCCGCCTGCGGCCCGCCGACGGGCGCGGCCGCTGGTGGCAGGGACTCGACCCGCAGGACCTGTATGGGGGCCCGGCGATGGTGGCGCCGGACGGCATCGGCAGCGTCGCCGCGATGAATGCCTGGCACGATGCGCATGACGGCCAGTGGCTCGAGACGGTGCCGCCCGGCCATGCCGCGTTCGCGGCGCGGTGGCTGGCGCGCTGTACGGACCTCACCGACCGCTACGACCCGGACCTGCTCTATTTCGACGATACCGGACTGCCGCTCGGACCTTACGGGCTGCAGGCGACGGCGCATTTCTACAACCGCAACCTCGCCCGCCGGGGCCGACTGGAGGCGGTGGTCACGGGCAAGCAGCTGACCGGGCCGCAGCGGGGTGCCATCGTCGAGGATGTCGAGCGGGGCTTCAGCGACCGGCTGCGCGCGGAAGCGTGGCAGACGGACACCTGCCTCGGCGACTGGCATTACAATCGCGCCCGCTTCGAGCGGCACGATTATGTGCCGGCGAGGACGGTCATCCAGCGGCTTGCCGACACGGTGGCGAAGAACGGCAACCTGCTGCTCAGCGTACCGGTACGCGGCGACGGGACGATCGACGCGGACGAGCGCCGCATCGTCGCCGACATCGGCGCCTGGCTGCGGCGGAACGGCGAGGCGATCTACGGCTCGCGCCCGTGGCGCCGCTTCGGCGAGGGACCGACCAACCCTGCCGCCGGGATGATGAACGAGGGGGCGGCGAAGCCGTTCACGTCGGCGGACATACGCTTCACCACCCGCGCCGGCGCCCTTTACGCGATCGTGCTCGACACCCCGCCGGACGGGCGGGTGCGCATCGCCAGCCTCGGTCGCGACGAGGCCGGCCCGGTCGAGCGGGTGGAACTGGTCGGCGGCGGGCCGCTGGCTTTTCGGCAGGAGCCGGTGGCGCTTGTCGTCGAAGGCGTTGACGCCGCGACCGCCGGCGCCGTCGTGCTGAAGGTCCAAGGCGGCACAGTGAACTAACCCAAGTTAATCTTCTGCCGCGTTGACCGGTGCGGAAGCAATCACTTACACGCCATCCTTCAGACCAGGGAACAGGCTACGGGTGGCAGACGCGGGGACGGATCGCCTGACGATCGACTATGTGCAGCCGGACCCGCGACTGACGCCCTACGTATCCGGCTATCATCGCTATGCGCTCCGGCTCGATCCGGGCGAGCGGCACGGTGACGTCTTCTTCCCCGGCTGGATCAACCTGCGGTTCAGCCTCGAGGCGGAGCCGTGGCAGGTCCGGCTCGGCCGCCGCGCTTTCCCGGTCCCGGAGGCCGCTCTGTTCGGCCCGAGCCGCCATGCCGGCTATGTGGACGCGGGGCGCGGCACCCTCCTCGGCGCGGGGCTTACGCCGCTCGGGTGGGCGCGACTGTTCGGCGGCGACGTCTCGCTTCACGCCGACCGGATCGCGCCCCTCGACCGGCTTCTGGGTCCCGACACGGAGACGCTCGCGGCGCGGCTCGGCGCGGGGGAGCCCTTCGCCGACGTTCTCGACTCCTATTTCCTTGCGCGTCTCGCCGCGACGCCGACGGAGCCGCCGGAGGTGGCGGCGCTCTTCTCGGCGCTCGGCGGCGTTGCGGCGGACAGCGTGATCGACCTGGGACGGCTGATCGGCACGTCGCCGCGGACGCTCAACCGCGTCAGCCGAACCGCGTTCGGCTTCACGCCCAAAGTGCTGCTCCGCCGCGCGCGCTTCATGCGGGCCTTGCTCGCGGCGCTGGCGGTCGAGCGTGGCGGCTGGGCGGAGGCGATCGCCGCTGCCGGCTATTACGACCATTCGCATTTCCTGCGCGACTGCCGGCTGTTCCTCGACATGCCGCTCGGCGAATTCGCGGCCCTGCCCAAGCCGCTCGCCGAGCGCAGCCTCCGGCTCCGTGCCGCGGCGCTGGGCGCGCCGGCCCAGGCTCTGCATCGGGACGCGTAGCTTTCGTTTCGTCGCAGTTGTAAGAAATTACACCTGTCTGCGAGCCATGTATCTCCATATGTTGCGACGCCGCGAGGGGAGAAAGGGCTAACAGCCTCTCCAACAACGAAGAATATTGCCCGGCTGTCGCCATGCGGGAACCCTCGCACGCGCGTCTCGCCGGGTCCAAAGGGAGCGTCCAATGACCGTCGGCACCGAAGGCAACGACCAGTTGAGCAACGACACGAGCAAGCTGGCGGAGACGGTCCAGGCACTCGGCGGTGACGACACGATCACCATCAACCCGCCGCCCCCCGGCCAGGCGACGATCTTCGTCGACGGCGGCAACGGCTACGACAAGCTGATCATCGACGCCGGCTCCGGCACGTTCAACGACATGTCGCTGGTGAACGGCTTCGCGCGCATCCAGGTTCGCGTCAGCAGCCTCAACAATTACGTCGTGTCGCAAGCGAATATCGAGGAGATCGACCTCACCGGACGGCTCTTCTCGCCGAGCTTTCCCTACCAGCTCGGGGGCGAGATCGACATCGTCCACCTCACCGCCGGCAACGCCGGCAATTACCTCATCCAGACCAACGGCGGCGCCGACCAGATCTTCTGGACGGCGACGAACCTCGGGGTCAACGTCACCATCGACGCCGGCGCGGGGGATGACCTCATCGACTTCACCGGCTCTGTGCTCGGCGCGCGCATCGGCCAGGGCGGCGACGGCAACGACACGCTGATCGGCGGCAGCGACGTCGACCGGCTTGAGGGCGGGCTCGGTAACGATGTCCTCGACGGCAGAGGGGGCGCCGACACGATGCTCGGCGGCGCCGGCGACGACATCTATTTTGTCGACAATGCCGGCGACGTCGTCACCGAGAATGCGGGCGAGGGGAATGACGAGGTGCGTACGGCCCTCGCGTCCTACACGCTCGGCGCGAATGTCGAGAACCTGACCGGCACCTCCTCGGGCGGGCAGACGCTGAACGGCAATGGCGGCGACAACCACCTGACCGGCGGCAGCGGCGGCGACACGCTGAACGGCGGCGGCGGCAACGACGTGCTCGACGGGGGCGCCGGCGCCGACACGATGACCGGCGGCACCGGCGACGACGTCTATTATGTCGACGATGCCGGCGACACGGTGAACGAAAATCCGGGCGAGGGGACGGACGAGGTCCGCACCTCGCTGGCGAGCTACACGCTCGGCGCCAACGTCGAGAACCTGACCGGCCTCGTCGCCGGCCAGACGCTGAACGGCAACGGCGACGCGAACGTCATCACCGCCGCGCCCGGCAATGCGACGTTGCACGGCGGCGCCGGCGACGACGTGCTGAAGGTGACGAATCCCGGCTTCGCGCAGGCGTTCGGCGACACCGGCAACGACACCCTGGTCGCCGATCTGAGCGGCGCGACGGGCGGCGTCGGCACGCTCGGCGGGCCTTCCGCCGGCAACCCCGACGGGAACTACGTCGTCTATGCGGGCGGCGGCGTGCGGGTCGACGCGGACGGCATCGAGAATTTCAACATCAAGACCGGCTCGGGCGACGACTTCATCGTCATGGGCGCCGGCAACGACGTCGCCGATCTCGGCGCCGGCGATGACGTGCTGTTCGCCCGCGCCGGCACCATCGTCGCGGACGGCGGCGCCGGTACCGACGGCATCAATGTCGATTTCTCGACCAGCACGAGCGCGATCGCGATCGACCTCGGCGCCGGCACGCTGACCGGCGCGCCCGGCAGCAGCATCGTCAACTTCGAATATTTCCAGGTGTATGGCGCGACGCCGGGCCTCGCCACCGGCTCGGGCGACGACGTCGTCGTCACCACCGCCGTCGCGAAGGGCGACAACATCGCCACCGGCGCCGGCAACGACCAGGTCACCGTCTACAACGGCAACGACAGCGTCAACATGGGGACCGGCACCGACACTTTGATCGTCGACTGGCGAGGCTCGACCACCGGCGTCGGCACCCAGGGCTTCAGCACCAACACGACCGACGGCGGCTCCGACATCGTCCTCATGGACCAGAGCGGCCGCCGCGTCGACGGCTTCTCGGTCGAGAAGCTGGTCGTCACGACCGGCAGCGGCGACGACAATTTCTTCACGCCGAACGGCGACGACGTCGTCAATCCGGGTTCCGGCAACGACAATGTCAACACGCAGGGCGGCAACGACCGGATCATCATCGACGCGGCGGGCGCGAAGAATGTGCAGGGCGGCACCGGCACCGACACCCTCGTCATCGACTATGGCAGCGCCACGCAGAGCGTCTATGCGAACATCGGGCCGAACGCGAACGGGACCCAGGGCGGCTGGGACGGCGAATATTACAACAACACCGACAATAGCCGCGTCGACTACACCTCGATCGAGCGATTCGACATCACCACCGGCAGCGGCAGCGATACGATCGTCACCAAGGACGGTGACGACGTGGTCCACGCCGGCGGCGGCGACGATGTCGTCGATGTCGGCACCGGCGGCGACGTCGCCGACGGCGGCAGCGGCATCGACGGCATCTCGGCCAACATGCTCGACACGACGGGCGCGGTCGTCTGGAACCTCCAGACCAACAGCTTCTCCAACCCCGGCGGTCCGGACAGCTTCACCAATTTCGAATATGTCGGCACGGTCACGACCGCGGGCGGCGACGACGTCATCACCACGGCGTCCGGCGGCCATAACGAGACGATCAACACCGGCGGCGGCAACGACACCGTCACGGTGGTGGACGGCGCCGACCGCTTCAACGCGGGTATCGGCAGCGACACGCTCGTCATCGCCTACGGTTCGGCGACCCAGAGCGTCTACGCCAACATCGGTCCGAACGCGAACGGCACCCAGGGCGGCTGGGACGGCGAATATTACAACAACACCGACAACAGCCGCGTCGACTACACGTCGGTCGAACGGTTCGACATCACCACCGGCAGCGGCAACGACACCATCGTCACCAAGGACGGCGACGACGTCGTCCACGCCGGCGCCGGCGACGATGTCGTCGATGTCGGTACGGGCGGCGACACGGCCGACGGCGGCAGCGGCATCGACGGCATCTCGGCGGACATCCGCGATACGACGAGCGCGGTGATCTGGAACCTGCAGACCAACAGCTTCTCGAACACGGGCGGCCCGGACAGCTTCACCAATTTCGAATATCTCGGCACGGTCACCACCGCCGGCGGCGACGACGTCATCACCACCGCCGCGGGCGGTCACAACGAAACGGTCAACACCGGCGGCGGCAACGACACGGTGACTGTGGTGGACGGCGCGGACCGGTTCAACGCCGGCGTCGGCACCGACACCCTCATCGTCGACTATCACACCGCCACGCAGAGCGTTTCCGCCAATATCGGCCCGAACGCGAATGCCGTCGACGGCGGCTGGGACGGCGAATTCTACAACAACACCGACAACAGCCGCGTCGACTACAATTCGGTCGAGAATTTCCGCATCACCACCGGCAGCGGCAACGACACTATCGTCACCAAGGACGGCAATGACGTGGTGACGCTGAACGGCGGCGACGACTTCGTCGACGTCGGCACCGGCACCGATCGCGCCGACGGCGGCGCGGGCATCGACGGCATCTCGGCCGACCTCACCGACGCCGAGGGCCCGGTCGTCTGGAACCTCCAGACCAACAGCTTTGCGGGCGGGCCGGACAGCTTCACCAATTTCGAATATCTCGGGACGATCACCACCGCCGGCGGCAACGACGCGATCACCACCGCCTCCGGCGGCCACAATGAGACGATCAACACCGGCGGCGGCGACGACGCGGTGACCGTGGTCGACGGCGCCGATCGCGTCAACGCCGGCACCGGCACCGACACCCTCGTCGTCGACTATTCCGCCGCGACGCAGTCGGTGATCACCAATATCGGTCCGAACGCGAATGCCACCAACGGCGGCTGGGACGGCGAGTTCTACAACAACACCGACAACAGCCGTGTCGACTACACGTCCGTCGAGCGGTTCGTCATCACGACCGGCAGCGGCAACGACACCATCGTCACCAAGGACGGCGACGACGTCGTGTCGCTCGGCAATGGCGACGACTTCGTCGACGTGGGCACCGGCCGTGACACCGCCGACGGCGGCGCCGGCATCGACGGCATCTCGGCCGACCTCGGCGATGCCACCACGGCCGTGACCTGGGACCTCAAGTCCAACAGCTTCAGCGGCACCACGGACAGCTTCGTCAACTTCGAATATTTCGGCACGATCACCACCGGCTCGGGCTGGGACGTCATCACCACAACGGCGGGCGGCCATAACGAGAGGATCAACACCGGCGCCGGCAACGACAGGATCAAGGTGGTCGACGGCGCCGACCAGGTGAATGCCGGCACCGGTACCGATACCTTGATCATCGACTACAGCGCGGCGACCCAGGCGGTGCAGACGATCAACGGCCCGAGCGCCAATGCGATCGACGGCGGCTGGAACGGCCAATATTGGAACACCACCGACAACAGCCATGTCGACTATACCTCGGTCGACCGGTTCCAGATCCTCACCGGCAGCGGCAACGACGACATCACCACCGCCGACGGTGGCGACCTCATCCTGACCGGCGCCGGCGACGACAATGTCCATGCGGGCGGAGGCGACGACTGGGTTGACGGCGGGGCGGGCAACGACACGCTCGACGGCGGCAGCGGCATCGACATGCTCTCCTACCAGTCGGCCACGTCGGCGGTCACGGTCGACCTGTCGAAGACGGCCCAGCAGGACACGATCGGCGCCGGCCTCGATACGATCAGCAATTTCGAAAACCTCACCGGGTCCGCGTACGACGATCACCTGACCGGCAATGCGTCCGACAATCTGATCGACGGCGGCGCCGGCGCGGACGCGATGGCCGGCGGGGCGGGCAACGACGTCTACATCGTCGACGACGCCGGCGATACGATCAGCGAGGCCGCCAACGCGGGCATTGACGAGGTCAGGACGGCGCTCAATTCCTACAATTACTTCGCGACCGCCAATCTCGAGAACCTGACCTTCACCGGGACGGGCAACTTCGTCGGCATCGGCAACGGGGGCGACAACGTGATCACCGCCGGTGCGGGTAACGACCAGCTCACGGCAATGGCGGCGCCGATACCCTCAAGGGCGCCGGGGGCGACGATTTCCTCGTTGGCGGGGCGGGCAACGACGTGCTCGACGGCGGCAGCGGCAGCGACACGGCCGGATACAATGGCGAAGGCGGCCCGATCGGCGTCACCGCCAATCTCGCCACCGGCACCGCGACGGACTCATTCGGCGATACCGACACGCTCATCGGGATCGAGAATATCCGCGGCTCCGCCCACGATGACGTCCTGACCGGCGATTCCGGCGCCAACGCCCTTGCCGGCAATGGCGGCGACGACGTGCTCGACGGCGGCGCCGGCAACGACACGCTGATCGGCGGCACCGGCGACGACGTCTATTACGTCGATTCAACCGGGGACGGGGTCTTCGAGCTTGCCGGCCAGGGCTCCGACGAGATCCGCACGACCCTCGCCAGCTTCACCCTGGGGGTGACCGCGCAGAGTGCCAACGTCGAGGCGCTGACCGGCCTGCTCGACACCGGCCAGGCGCTCACCGGCGACGACAAGGACAATGTCATCACGGGCGGCGGCGGCGACGACGTGCTCACCGGCGGGGGCTCGAGCGGCGGCGACTATCTGGACGGCGGCGCCGGCGACGACCGGCTGGTTGTCTCGACCGGCCTCAACTCGATCGTCCATGGCGGCGGCGGCACCGACACGATGGTCGTCCAGCTCGGCGACCAGAGCGACGACATCACGCTCGGGGCGCCGTCCGAGGACCCCGACGGCGGCTATACCGGCGAGCTGAGAGGTGCCGGCGATACCGTCAGCATCTTCTTCGACGGCGTCGAGAAGCTCGACATCACCACCGGCAGCGGCAACGATTCGATCACCGCCGGCGGCGGCGACGACGTCATCGCCACCGGTGCCGGCGACGACGTCATCGACGGCGGCGCGGGCGCGGACACGATGACCGGCGGCACCGGCGACGACGTCTATTATGTCGACAATGCCGGCGACGTGGTGGTCGAGAATGCCGGCGAAGGCACCGACGAGATCCGCACCACCCTCGCCAGCTACACGCTCACGACCGCGAACGTCGAGAAGCTGACCTATGTCGGCACGGGCGACTTCCACGGCACCGGCGGCGGCAATGCCGACACGATCACCGGCGGCGCCGGCGACGACGTGCTCGACGGCGCCGGCGGCAACGACTTCCTCGACCTGTCGGCGGGCGGCACCGACCGGGCGATCGGCGGCGCCGGCAACGACGCCGTCTATTTCGGCGCGGCGTTCGGCGCCGGCGACAGCGTCGACGGCGGCACCGGCACCGACACGGTCGGCCTGCGCGGCGATTATACCGGCGCCAATGCGGCGACCATCGTCGCGGGCGCGATGACGGGGGTCGAGGTGCTGAACCTGATGACGTCGACCGGCGGGACGGTCGGCTACGAGATCACCTGGGACAACGGCAATCTCGCCGACGGCCAGAAGATGACGATCTACGCCGGCAACCTCGCCTCGGGCGAAAACGTCGTCTTCGACGGCTCGGCGGAGACCCACGGCTATTTCGTCATGTATGGCGGTCTCGGCGACGACGACCTCACCGGCGGCGCCAACAGCGACGGCTTCTATTTCGGGCCCGGCAAGTTCGACCAGAACGACCATGTCGACGGCGGCGGCGGAAC
>JAFAZW010000024.1 GCA_019239415.1 Alphaproteobacteria bacterium | reverse complement strand
CGCTGCCGCAGATCAACCCGAACAATCCTGGCACCGCGCCGATGGACGCGCGCTTCAATCGCGCGACGCTTGGCGTCTACGAGTTGGGATCGACCTTCAAGCCGTTCACCGTCGCGATGGCGATGGACTCGGGCATCATCAAGAGCTTCGGCCAGATCTACAATTGCCCGAACGCCCTCCCCGTCGGCGGCGGCTTCACCATCACCGACACCCATCCGTTCGGCCGGTCCTGCTCGGTCGCGGA
This sequence comes from Alphaproteobacteria bacterium, assembly GCA_019239415.1. Taxonomy (GTDB): domain Bacteria; phylum Pseudomonadota; class Alphaproteobacteria; order Sphingomonadales; family Sphingomonadaceae; genus Allosphingosinicella. The sequence continues at coordinate 7,135 of JAFAZW010000024.1, read as the reverse complement.
GATCATGAAGGAAAGCTCGAACATCGGCACCGCGCAGATCGCGGCGCAGGTCGGGTCGCAGCGGCAGCAGGACTTCCTGCGCCGCATGGGCTTCCTCGAGCCGGTCCAGATCGAGCTGCACGAGCGCGGCCGCACCCTCACCCCCGGCGCGAACTGGGGCGACATCGCGACGATGACCGTCGGCTACGGCCACGGCATCGCCGTCACCCCGCTCCACCTCGCGCTCGGCTATGCGACCCTGTTCAACGGCGGCATCCGGCGGCCCGCCACTCTCGTCAAGATCGGACCGGGCCACCCGGTCGCCGAAGGCACCCGCGTCTTCACCGAGGAGACCTCCCGCCGGATGCGCGGGCTGCTGCGCCTCGTCGTCCTCGACGGGACCGGCAAGAAGGCGGAGGCCCCCGGCTACCGGGTGGGCGGCAAGACCGGCACTGCGGAGAAGCTGCAGGGCGGTCATTATTCGGGGTCGGCGGTGGTGACGACCTTCGCCGGCGTTTTCCCGATGGACGCGCCCCGCTATGTGGTCGTCGCCATGCTCGACGATCCCAAGGCCACCCCCGACACTTACGGTTTCCACACCGCCGGCTGGAACGTCGCGCCGGTCGTCTCGCGGGTGGTAAGCCGCGTCGGCGCCCTGCTCGGCGTCGCCCCCGATCCGAGCCGCGAGGCCGACCTTTCCGAGGTCCTCCCCTACGTCAAGCGCGAAGCGGCGCACTGATCGATGCGCCTTCGCGACCTCGCCGGGATCGACAGCGATTCTCGGGTGACGGGCTTCGCCATCGACCACCGCAAGGTCGCGCCCGGAACCGTGTTCGGCGCCTTCCGCGGCACCCTGTTCAACGGTGAGGACTTCATCCCCGCCGCCGTCGACGCGGGGGCGGCCGCCGTCGTGACCCGGCCGGAAGTGCCGGTCGAGGGCGCCGCCAAGATCGCAGCCGAGGAGCCGCGCCGCGCCTTCGCCGAGCTCGCCGCCAGGTTCTTCGCGCCCTTCCCGGCCCATGTCGTCGCCGTCACCGGCACCAACGGCAAGACGTCGAACGTCGAGCTGACCCGCCAGCTGTGGCGGATGGCAGGCTACCATGCCGCGTCGATCGGCACGCTCGGCGTCACCACCGCGGACGACCAGGTGACGACCGGCCTCACCACCCCCGACATCGTCACCTTCCTCTCCAACATGGCCGGCCTCGCCCGCGAGGGGGTGACCCATGCGGCTTTCGAGGCCTCGAGCCACGGCCTCGCCCAATATCGCACGGAGGGGCTGCCGGTACGGGCGGCGGCTTTCACGAACTTCAGCCGCGACCATCTCGACTATCACGGCACGATGGACGCCTATTTCGAGGCGAAGATGCGGCTCTTCTCGGAGGTCCTGGCGCCGGATGGGACGGCGGTCCTCTGGATGGACGACCCGAAATCCGCCGAAGTTCTCCGCCGCGTGGAGGCGCGGGGGTTGAAGGCGATCACGGTCGGCACGCAAGGCGAGACGCTGCGTCTCGTCGAGCGCCGGCCTACCCAGCTCGGCCAGACTCTCCTCATCGAGGCGGAGGGCAAGACCCACGAGGTGAGCCTGCCGCTGATCGGCGCCTACCAGGCGGCCAACGCGCTCACTGCCGCGGGCCTCGTCCTCGCGACCGGCGGCGAGCTCGCGCAGACGCTGTCGCATCTCGGCCGCGTCCAGCCGGTCCGCGGCCGCCTCGAGCGCGCGGTCATCACTCGCGCCGGTGCGCCTCTCTACGTCGACTATGCCCACACCCCCGACGCCATCGAGGCGGCGATCGCCGCGCTCCGCCCGCATGCCAGGGGGCGGCTGATCATCGTCTTCGGCGCCGGCGGCGACCGCGATGTCGGCAAGCGCGCCGAAATGGGCGCCGTCGCGGCGCGGCTGGCGGACCTTGCGATCGTCACGGACGACAATCCCCGCAGCGAGGATCCCGCGGCCATCCGTCGCGCTATCCTCGACGGCGCCCCCGGCGCCCGCGAGGTCGGCGGCCGCCGCGAAGCGATCGCCGCCGCCGTCGCCGAAGCCGGCGCCGACGACATCATCCTCCTCGCCGGCAAGGGCCACGAGCAGGGGCAGGTGGTCGGCGACCAGGTGCTGCCGTTCGACGACGTGACGGTCGCCCGGGAGTGCGCGGCGTGAGGGACAGGGCCATCGGGAGCCCCTCTTCCTTTACGGGAGAGGGAGGGACCCGCGCGGCGCAGTCGCGTGGGAGGGTGAGGGAATATCGGCGCCTTCACATCGGGCGCTGTCACCCTCATCCAACTTCGCCTAAGCTCAGCTACGCTTCGCTAAGGCTCCGTATCCTTCTCCCGTCGAGGGAGAAGGCGTTGTGAGCCCTCTCTGGACCTCACAGGACATCGCGACCGCGACCGCCGGCACCGCCGCCGCGCCCTTCGCAGCCTCCGGCGTCACCTTCGATTCCCGCGAGGTCGAGCCCGGCCACCTCTTCATCGCGATGAAGGGCGCGGCGACGGACGGGCATCGCTTCCTCGACAAGGCGTTCGCGGCCGGCGCGGCAGGGGCACTGGTCTCCGAAGCGATCGCTCAGCCGCACGTCCTCGTGCCCGACACGAACGCCGCCCTGGACGACCTCGCCCGCGCCGCCCGCGCCCGGACGACCGCCCGCATCTGCGGCGTCACCGGCTCGGTCGGCAAGACGGGCACGAAGGAGGCGCTCTACGCCGCCCTCGACCGCGGCGCGCCGGGCGAGGCCCACCGCTCCGTCAAGAGCTACAACAACCACACCGGCGTGCCGCTGTCGCTCGCGCGCATGCCGCGCGAGACGCGCTTCGGCGTGTTCGAGATGGGCATGAACCATGCCGGCGAGCTCGCCCAGCTCACCCGGCTCGTGCGGCCCGACGTCGCCATCGTCACCGCCATCGCCTCGGCCCACCGAGAATTCTTCGCGAGCGAGGAGGAGATCGCGGAGGCCAAGGCGGAGATTTTCGAGGGACTGGAGCCGGGCGGGACGGCGCTGGTGCCGTTCGACAGCCCCTATCGCGACCTCCTCGCCGACCGCGCCCGCCGCCATGCCGAGACCGTCCTCAGCTTCGGCCTCGGCAAGGGCGCCGACGTCCGCGCCCGCGAAGTCGTGGCGGCGCCGGACGGCGGCTCGCTGGTGACGGCGGTGCTTCCGGAGGCCGAGCTCACCTTCACCATTTCGCAGCCCGGCGAGCATTGGGTGTCGAACGCGCTCGCCGTGCTCGGCGCCGTCGAGGCGCTCGGCGGCGACCTCGCAGCCGCCGGCCTCGCGCTCGCCGACATGGCCGGCCTGAAGGGCAGGGGCGAGCGCCACGCCATCGCGGTGGCCGGGGGCGAGGCGCTGCTCATCGACGAGAGCTACAACGCCAATCCCGCCTCGATGGCGGCGACGCTGAGGACGTTCGGCACCGTCAATCCCGCAGGCCGCCGCATCGCCGTGCTCGGCGGCATGAAGGAGCTCGGCGCCGAGGCGGAGGCCTTCCACGCCGGCCTCGCCGGTCCGGTCGAAGCCGCCTGTGTCGATTATGCCATTCTGGTCGGAGAAGAGATGGCGCCGCTCGCGAAAGCGCTTGGCCAAAAGGTTAAAATCGCGCATGTCGGGTCGACGGCGGCGGCGATCGAGCTCGTGTCAAGCGAGGTCCGGCCCGGCGACGCGATACTCGTCAAGGGATCCAACTCGGTCGGACTTGCCGCCCTCGTCGAGGCGCTGGCAGGCGGGAAAAGCTGATGTTTCTGTGGATTGCCCAGCAGCTGCACTTTCCGGGCATCTTGAACCTGTTCCGCTACATCACCTTCCGCGCCGGCGCGGCAACCGCCACCGCGCTCTTCCTCGGCCTGCTGATCGGCCCGAAGTTCATCGGCTGGCTGCGCGTGCGCCAGGGCAAGGGCCAGCCGATCCGCGACGACGGCCCCCAGTCCCACCTCGCCAAGCGCGGCACGCCGACCATGGGCGGGCTGATGATCCTCACCTCGCTGTGCGTGGCGATGCTGCTGTGGATGGACTTCTCCAACCGCTACCTCTGGGCCTGCATGCTGATCACCGTGGGCTTCGGCCTGATCGGCTTCCTCGACGATTACGACAAGGTGACGAAGCGCAGCCACAAGGGCGTTTCGGCGCGCACGCGCCTGCTCGCCGAGTTCCTCGTCGCCGGCATCGGCTGCGGGATCATCACCTACGGCGCCGGCACCCAGCTTTACATCCCCTTCTACAAGGGCCCCGTCGTCGACCTCGGCCTCGTCTATCCCTTCTTCGCCGCCTTCGTGGTGGTGGCGTTCGGCAATGCGGTGAACCTCACCGACGGCCTCGACGGCCTCGCGTCGATGCCCGTGATCATCGCCGCGCTCGCCTTCCTCGTCATCTCCTACCTCGTCGGCAACGCCAAGTTCGCGACCTATCTCGGCATCCCGCACGTGCCCGGGGTGGGCGACCTCACCGTGCTCTGCTCGGCGATCGTCGGCGCCGGCCTCGCCTTCCTCTGGTTCAACGCCCCGCCCGCTGCGGTCTTCATGGGCGACACCGGGAGCCTCGCGCTCGGCGGCGCCTTGGGGGCGATCGCGGTGGCGACCCAGCACGAGATCGTCCTCGGCATCATCGGCGGCCTGTTCGTGGTCGAGGCGATGAGCGTCATCATCCAGGTCTTCTTCTACAAAAGGACCGGCAAGCGCGTGTTCAAGATGGCGCCGATCCACCACCATTTCGAGCAGATGGGCTGGGCCGAGGCGACCGTCGTCATCCGCTTCTGGATCATCGCCTTCGTGCTGGCGCTCGCCGGCCTGTCGACGCTGAAGCTCAGATGATCACGTCCAGCGCCTTTTTCGGCAAGCGCTACGCCGTCTACGGCCTCGCCCGCTCCGGCCTGGCGACGGTGGAGGCTTTGCTCGCGAGCGGCGCGAGCGTGATGGCGTGGGACGAGAAGGAAGAGGCGCGGGCCCAACTTGCCTCCCTGCGCGCGGAGCGCGTGGGGAGGGGGACCACCGAAGGTGGTGGAGGGGTAAGTGACGCGGCCTCGCCAGTTACCCCTCCACCAGGCTCCGCCTGGTCCCCCTCCCCATCTGACGATGGGGAGGCACTAAGGATCGCCGACCCGCTCTCCACCTCGCTTTACGGCTTTGCCGGCCTCGTCGTGTCCCCCGGCGTCCCGATCAACCGCCACCCCATCGCGCGCCGCGCCCGGGAGGCGAAGGTGCCGCTGATCGGCGACATCGAATTGTTCGCCCAGGCGCGCGCCAGCCTGCCGCCGCACAAGGTGGTCGGCATCACCGGCACCAACGGCAAGTCGACCACTACCGCGCTCGTCCACCACATCCTGAAGACGGCCGGCATCCCGACGACGATGGGGGGCAATATCGGCCTCCCCATCCTCGCCCAGGACCCGCTGACCCCGAATGATCGCGGCGTCGGCGTCTACGTGCTCGAGCTCTCCTCCTACCAGATCGACCTGACCCAGAGCCTCGACTGCAACGTCGCGGTGCTCCTCAACGTCACGCCGGACCACCTCGACCGCTATGAGGACATGGACGATTATGCCGCCTCCAAGGCGCGGCTGTTCACGATGCAGTCGCCGGACCATGCGGCGGTGATCGCGGCGGAGGACGATTACACGCGCGCCGTCGCCGGCCAGGTCGAGGGGCGGAAGCTTCTCGTCTCGTCGGCTCAGGTGAAGGACCAGTCGCGCTGGCCTTCGTTGCAGGGGCCGCACAATGCGCAGAACGTCGCCGCCGCGGTGGCGGTGGCGCGCGAGCTGGGCGTGTCGGACGCCGCCATCGCCCGCGGCCTCGAAACCTATCCGGGCCTGCCGCACCGCATGGAGCGGGTCCGCGACAAGGACGGCGTGCTCTTCGTCAACGATTCGAAGGCGACCAATCCGGAAGCCGCCGCGCCGGCGCTGGCGGCCTATCCGGCGGTGCACTGGATCCTCGGCGGCCGTGCCAAGGGCGAGGACCTCGGCCCGTGCGAAGATCAGCTCGACCATGTCCGGGCGGCCTACACGATCGGCGAGGCGGGGCCGATGTTCGCGAAGTTGCTGCGCAAGCGGGTTCCGGTCGCCGAATGCGGGGTGCTGGAGGCGGCCGTCAGCGAGGCCGCGGGGGCCGCGGAAGTAGGCGAAGTTGTCCTGCTGTCGCCGGCCTGCGCCTCGTTCGACCAGTTCAGGGATTATGAGGCGCGCGGCGCGGCGTTCCGCGCGGCGGTGGAGGCGTTGCCATGAGCGTGATGGGGCAGTTGAAGGCGCGGGGCGCGAGCCGGCTGGGGCGGTCGGACAGGAGCGCGCTCGGCCGCTGGTTCTGGGAGATCGACCGCGTCCTCCTCCTCTTCGTCGCGGTGCTGATCGCGATCGGCCTGATCGCCGTCGCCGCCGCCTCGCCGGCCGCGGGGCAGCGTTATTCGGGCAACGGGGTCACCTTCCCGCCGCTTTACTATTTCTACCGCCAGCTCGTGTGGATGGCGGTCAGCCTCCCCGTCATGATCGGTATCTCGATGCTGCCGCGGCTGAAGGCGCGGCGGCTGTGCCTGATCGGCGCCGTCCTGTTCACCGCTTTGCTGTTCCTCGTCCCGATCATCGGGCCGCAGCACAACGGCGCGCGCCGGTGGATCGGCGGCGGGTTCATGCAGTTCCAGCCGTCCGAGTTCCTGAAGCCGCTCTACATCGTCTCGATCGCCTGGCTGCTCTCTCTCAAGAAGGAAGCGCCGGACCTGCCGATGGTGCCGCTGACCGGCATCATCACCGGCCTCATCGCCCTCCTCCTCATGAAGCAGCCCAATTTCGGCGAGACGGTGCTCTTCGCCTCCGCCTGGGTGATGCTGCTGACCCTGTCGGGCGCGCCGATGCGCTTCCTCGCCTTCCTCGGCCTCGGCGCCGTGGCGGTCGTCGTCCTCGCCTACTTCTTCTACCCCGTCGCCCACACCCGCATCGACGGCTTCCTGTTCGAGCATGGCGACAATTACCAGACCGAGTCCGCGCTTCGCACGCTGACCGCCGGCGGGCTGTTCGGCGCCGGGCCGGGCGCCGGCACCCGGAAGTTCGGCCTCCCCGAGCCGCATACCGACTATATCTTCTCGGTGATCGGCGAGGAGTTCGGGATCATCGCCTGCCTGGCGATCGCGATCATCTACATGGTGATCGTCGCCCGGGTGCTGATCCGCCTGCTCCACGAGGA
>JAFAZW010000077.1 GCA_019239415.1 Alphaproteobacteria bacterium | reverse complement strand
GTCGCGAACACCATCGTCGCGCCGTAGAGGAGCGCCGGATCGCGGCACCAGCTGATGATGTAGACGGTCGGCGCGGCGGACATCGCGCTGCGGTAGCGCGCGCCGCCGGCCCGGCAAAGGCCCCGCGACCGCCGCCCCGTGCCCGGCTCTTGCGACCCCATCGACGTCGAAAAGTTGGCGAACGTCGTGTTGAGGCTGCCGCCGACGGCTGGCATCGCCGCGGAGAGCGGCTCCTGGCGCTGAGGACCGACGCCTAACGTTCGACGCAGAGCGCAATGCCCATGCCGCCGCCGATGCACAGGGTGGCGAGGCCCTTCTTCGCGTCGCGGCGGCCCATTTCGTAGAGGAGGGTGGTCAGCACCCGCGCCCCCGAGGCGCCGATCGGGTGGCCGATGGCGATGGCGCCGCCGTTGACGTTGACCTTCCCAGCGTCCCAGCCGAGCTCCTTGCCGACCGCCAGCGCCTGCGCCGCGAACGCCTCGTTGGCCTCGATGAGGTCGAGGTCGCCGACGCTCCAGCCGGCCTTTTCGAGCGCGCGGCGGCTCGCCGGCACCGGGCCGATGCCCATGATCGACGGGTCGACCCCGGCCGACGCCCAGCTCGCGATGCGGCCCAGCACCGTCGCGCCGCGCCGTTCCGCCTCGTCGCGCCGCATGACGACGAGCGCCGCCGCGCCGTCGTTGAGGCCGGAGGCGTTCCCCGCCGTCACCGTGCCGTCCTTGCGGAACGCCGGCCGCAGCCCGGCGAGCCCCGCCTGCTCCACCCCGTCGCGGATATATTCGTCGCGGTCGACAACCGTGTCGCCCTTGCGGCCCTTCACCGTGACCGGCGCGATCTCGTCGGAGAACCGGCCCTCGGCGCGGGCGGCGGAAGCCTTGTTCTGCGACGCGGTGGCGAAGGCGTCCTGTTCGTCGCGGGTGATCTGGTAGCGCTCGGCGAGGTTCTCGGCGGTGATACCCATATGGTAGCCGTTGAAGGCGTCGGTGAGCCCGTCCTTGATCATCGTGTCGATGAGCTCGAGGCCGCCCATCTTCGTCCCCGCCCTGAGCGCCTGGGCGTGAGTCGACAGGCTCATCGACTCCTGCCCGCCGGCGACCACCACCGAGGCATCGCCGGTGCGGATCATCTGGCTCGCCAGCGCGACCGCGCGCAGCCCCGAGCCGCACACCTGGTTGACTCCCCACGCCGGCACCTCCTTCGGCACGCCCGCCGCCATCGACGCCTGGCGCGCCGGATTCTGCCCCTGCGCGGCGGTGAGCACCTGGCCGAGGATGACCTCGCTCACCTCCTCGGGCGCCACGCCCGCCTGTTCGAGGGCGGCGGCGATCGCGGTCCGCCCCAGCTCGTGCGCCGGCACGGCGGCGAAGGCGCCCAGGAAGCTGCCGACGGGCGTGCGCTTGGCGGCGGTGATGACGACGTCGTCGGCGGCTGCGGTCATGATCGAAACTCCTTCGAGGTCAAAGCCGTTCGCCCTGAGCTTGTCGAAGGGCTGTCCTTCGCTTGCGGCGCAGAGAGGAAGGACGGGGCTTCGACAGGCTCAGCCCGAACGGTGGATGTGGTGGGCCCCTAGCATTCGCATTGCGGCCGGGAAAGCCGCGCCGCGGCGGTTGATCCCGGTGCGCTCCCTCGACAAGGTAGGCGCGGCAGGACGCCGCATCGGGGGAAACCGACCATGACCACCGCCAAGCGCCTCGGCGCCCTCGTCGCGGCCGCGCTCGCGCTCCTGTCCGGCCCCGCCGCCGCCGAGCGCTGGACCTTCCAGCACGTCACGCTGATCGACGGCACGGGCGCGCCGCCGCGGCCGGACATGAGCGTCGTCGTCGACGGCGGCCGCTTCGTCGCGATCCTCCCGAGCGGCCGCGCCGGGCCGCCGCAGGGCCGCGTCATCGACGGCCGCGGCAAGTTCCTCATCCCCGGGCTCATCGATATCCACATCCACCTCGCCGGATCGGTCGCCGGGGCCGTGCCGGGGGGCGGGGCGACGGTCGACCGCAATGCCGCGCTCCAGGCGCTGGCGAGCTATCTCTATGCCGGCGTCACCACCGTGCTCGACGTCGGCAACGACCCGGCCAACATCCTGCCGCTGCGCGCCGACGAGCGCGCCGGCCGCATCCTCGCCCCGCGCATCTTCGCCACCGGCAACCTCGTCACCTATCCCGGCAGCCACGGCGCCGGCATGGCCGTCACCATCGAGCACTGGCCCGAGGGGCGCGCCGCCCTCCAGGCGCAGCTCGACAGCCAGCACCCGGACGTCCAGAAGATCACCTATGATGAGGAGGGCTGGGGCGCCCGGCCGCTCATCCCGATCCTGCCGAAGGACCTCCTCCAGCACATCGTCGAATATTACAACGACCACGGCGTCCGCACGACCGTCCACATCTCGAACGAGGCGCGGGCGCGCGAGGCGATCTTCTCCGGCGTCGACAGCCTCGCCCATACGCCCGCCCAGGGCCCCGTCACCGACGCCTTCGTGAAGCTGCTCGCCGCCAAGCGCATCCCGGTGGCGAGCACCGTGACGATCGGCGACAATTACGGCCGCCTCCACGACCATCCCGACTATCTCGACCAGCCCCTCTACGTCGCCACCATGTCGCCGGCTCAGCGCGCGGAATTGAAGCGCATCGCCGCCGCGGGCGGCGAGACCGCGCTCAGAGGGAGCCCAGACCTCTACCGCCGCGCCTGGCGCCAATATTGGCAGACGCAGACGCCGATCCTCCAGGACAACCTCCGCCGCATCGACGCCGCCGGCGGCCTCGTCGCGCTCGGCACCGACGCGACCAGCGGCGCCGCCACCCACCGCGAGCTCGAGCTGCTCGCCGAGGCCGGCATCCCCAATCTGCACATCCTCAGGATCGCCACCTTGAACGGCGCCCGCCTGCTCGGCCGCGAGGACGAGATGGGCAGCATCGCCGAGGGCAAGCTCGCCGACGCGGTCCTCCTGAACGCGGACCCGGCGGCGGACATCGGCAACGCGAAGGCCATTGCCCTCGTCATGAAGGCGGGAAGCATCGTCGACGAATCCCGCCTGCCGCTCGCCGGCGGCCCGCAGCGCCGGCGGTTCGACGACGGGCAGTGAGGGGGCTCGCCCTCGCTGCTATTGCGCCACCTTCAGCCGATATCCGACCGCGGGCTCATTGACGATGAGTTGAGGGTCGGACGGGCTGTGTTCGAGCTTCTGGCGAAGGCCGCGGACCGCGACGCGGAGGTAGTCGATCTGGCTCTCGTGCGCGGGGCCCCAGGCGCTGCGGAGCAAATGTGCGTGGGTGAGGACACGCCCGGGATGCCTGGCGAGCTCCGCAAGCACCGCATATTCCTTGGGGGACAGGTGCACGGCTTCGCCGTCCCGAGTCACCGCGCGGCGGAAGAGGTCGATCGTCACGCCATCGATCTGAAGGGGCCGCTGGTCGGATTCGGGATCCAGCTCCAGAAGGTTGGCGAGGTATCGGTCGAGTTGCGCCGTCTCCGAGCCGATCAACGACAGCGGCTCCTTCTCCGCGGAGCCGCTGCGCCGCAATTGGCGGACGGCCCCGGCGATCGCGATCAGCCGCGGCTTCAGGTCCTGGCCGATCGACGACAGGAGGGTCGCACGGACCGTGTCGCGCGCGCGGGCGCGCGCGAATTCGCGCGCCTCCGCTTCGAGCCGCCCGCGCTCGAGTGCGAGCGCCACCTGATCGAGCAGATTGTCGAGGAGCGGCAATTGGCTTCTCGCCACCGCGGGGGCGCCGTCGTCGCGGGCGAGGCCGGCGGCCGCGATCACGGCGGCGCCGGCCCGCACCGGATGGAACTGCCACTCGGTCGGGATGGAGCGGTCGACGCCGCGGCCGGCACGCTCCCCCTTCTCGACGACGAAGGCGGCGACGGCGCGGTCGGCCGGCGTGAGCTGGACGGTCGCCGGCGCGGCGGCGGAGACGGGCTGCCCGGCTGCGGCACCCACCACCACCGCGTTGCAGCCGAAGACCTGCGCGAGTTCGTCCGCCGCGACGTCGGCGATCTCCTGCTCGGAGGTGCAGGTGAGCAGGCGCCGCGCCAGACCGGCGATGGTCGCGTTGCGCGCGGCGTGCGCCTGGGCGAGCCGCGCCTGCTCCCGCACGGAGCCGGCGAGGCGGCTGGTCACCAGCGCGACCAGGAACAGCACGAGGACGCTCACGACGTCGGCGGGGCTGCTGATCAGCAGCGTATGATAAGGCTCGGTGAAGAAGAAATTGTAGACGAGCGGGGAGGCGACCGCGGCGGCGAGCGCCGGCCAGAAGCCGAAATAGACGCCGGCGGCGAGGACGGGCGCAATGTAGAGCAGCACCACCGGCGTGGTGCCCCAGCGCGGCGCTATCAGCAGCCCCGCGACCGTGACGGCGGCGATCATCGCGGTCAGCGCCGCCGCGCGGGCCGGCACGTCCCACGCCGTGCCGCGGGGCCGGAGGAGGGGGGTCTTCGTCACGTCGCCGAAGATCGCGCGGCACTCCGGCCGCGTCGAGGGTGAATCGCGCGAACGCGCCTGGTGCAGCCCTGATCCACATGGAATCTTTATGCCGGCCGGGCCCACCTGAACCTTTATGTCCACACTCGCTCGTTCCGCTGCGGTCGCGCCTGCCGAAGCCGCATCCCCCGTCCACGGCCGACAGGCCGCGCTCGCGCTCGGCGCGCTCGGAGTCGTGTTCGGCGACATCGGCACCAGTCCGCTCTACGCGCTCCAGGCGACGCTCGACCCGCGCTACCATCTGCAAACCGGCCTCACCGATCTCTACGGCATTGTCAGCCTGATCTTCTGGAGCTTCGTCTTCGTGGTGACGGTGAAGTATGTGTTCATCGTCATGCGCTGCGACAATCGCGGCGAAGGCGGCAGCATGGCTCTCTACGCGCTGATCCAGCGGCGGCTCGGCGCGGCGGCACCGGGGCGATGGCTGCTCGCGGCCGCCCTGTTCGCGACGGCCCTCTTCTACGCGGACGCGATGCTGACGCCGGCCATCTCGGTCGTCTCGGCCGTCGAGGGGCTCGGGGTCGTCAGCGCCGCCTTCCAGCCCTACATCGTGTGGATCGCGCTCGCGATCCTGACCGGACTGTTCGCGATCCAGCGGCATGGGACGGATCGGGTCGGCAAGATGTTCGGCCCGGTGATGCTCGTCTATTTCCTCGTCATCGCCGCGATGGGCCTGCACCATATCTGGAGGCGGCCCGAGGTCCTTGCCGCACTGAGCCCGGTCCATATCTGGGGCTTCTTCGCCGCCCATCCCCTCTTCTCGTTCCTCTCGCTCGGCGCGGTAGTCTACGCGGTGACCGGCACCGAGGCGCTCTACGCCGACATGGGGCATTTCGGCCGCCGGCCGATCACCATGGCCTGGCTGGCGGTCGTGCTGCCCGCGCTGATGATCAACTACATGGGACAGGCGGCGATGCTGCTCGAGCATCCGCAATTCGTCGACAACCCGTTCTTCCACATGGTCTCGCCGGCGCTCACCATCCCCCTGCTCGTCGTCGCGACGCTGGCGACGATCATCGCGAGCCAGGCGGTCATCTCCGGCGCCTTTTCGGTGACGCAGCAGGCGATCCAGCTCGGCTTCCTGCCGCGGATGCGCATCCTGCACACCTCCTCGCACGCCAAGGGGCAGATCTACCTCCCGGCGGTCAATTGGGCGCTCGCGACGATGGTCGCGCTGCTCGTCGTCGCGTTCCGCCAGTCGGCGGCGATGCTGCCGGCCTACGGGCTGGCGGTGGTCGGCACCATGCTGATCACGACGCTGATGCAATATGTGGTGGTGTTCCGGATCTGGAAGCGCCCGCTGTGGCAAGGCGGGACGGGGTTCCTCCTGTTTGTCGCCGTCGACCTCGCATTTCTCGCCTCGGGCCTCGCCAAGCTGTTCGAAGGCGCCTGGTTCCCGATCCTCGTCGGCCTCATCCTCTTCACGGTGCTGACCACCTGGGCGACCGGGCGCCGGCTGATGCGGGAGCGGCTTCAGGAGGAGGCGATGCCGCTGGACCTCTTCATCACGTCGGCGACGGCCTCCGCGCATCGCGCAAAGGGCACGGCGGTCTTCCTCGCGACCGCGCCCGACACCGTGCCGTCGGCGCTCCTGCACAACCTCAAGCACAACCAGGTGCTGCACGAGCGCGTCCTGATCCTCACCGTCAAGATCGAGGATATCCCGCGCGTCCCGCCGGAGGAACGGCTGGAGGTCCATGGCGCCGGCCGGGGCTTCTATCGTGTCATCCTCCACTACGGCTTCATCGACGAGATCGACGTACCCGCCGACCTCGCCCGCATCGAAACGTGCGGCGGCGGCTTCGACATGATGCGCACGAGCTTCTTTCTGGGCCGGCAGAAGCTCATCGCCAGCCGCGAGCAGCCCGGCATGGCGCTATGGCGCGAGCGGCTGTTCGCCTGGATGATGAAGAGCTCTGAAAGCGCGATGGAATTCTTCAAGCTCCCGACCAACCGGGTGATCGAGCTGGGCAGCCAGCTGAGAATATGATCCGCCTTGCCGCACTGATGCTGGCGGCCTTTGCCGCGGGAGCCGCGCAGGCCGAGGACGCGCCGATCTGCACCGACCGCCCCGGCAAGGCGAATGCCGTCTGCACCGTACCGCCCGGAAGGCTCCAGCTCGAAACGGCGGCGCTCGGCTGGACGCTGAAAGACGCGCAGCGGACCCGCACCGAGCTGGTGACGATCGGCGCGTCCGTCCTGAAGCTGGGCTTGACCGAGCGTTCCGACCTGCAGATCGGCCTCACGCCCTATGCCGAGCTGACGACGCGCGATAGCTCCGCCCGGCGCCTCTCCGGCGTTGGCGATATGGTGATACGCTACAAGCGGCGGCTGACCCGTGCCGATGCGAGCGTCCAGGCGGCCGTGATCCCGTTCCTCAAGCTGCCGACCGCCGGCCGCGGCCTTGGCAATGGCAGGGTCGAGGGGGGCGCCGCCCTGCCGATCAGCTTCGCATTCGTTGGACGGGCGACGATGACGCTCGGGCCGGAAATGGACGTTCTCGCCGATGCCCGCGGCGGCGGCCGTCACTTCGCCCTTGCGAACGTCGTCAATCTCTCGGTGCCGGTGGCCGCGCGTCTCACCGCCACCGGCGAGTTGTGGGCCGGCCTCGACTTCCAACGGGGCGAGACGGTCAAGCAGGCCTCGGCCGACGCGGCTCTGGCCTATGCGCTTTCGAAGGACGTGCAGATCGACGGGGGCGCCAATTTCGGTCTCACCCGCCCGATGCCCGACGTCGAAACCTATTTCGGCCTGTCGCTGCGCTTTTGACGCGCCGGGCCGCAATGATCGGCCGCCCGTTCGGATCCTTCAGCTTCTGCTTCCCGATTCGCATCTCCGGCGGCGTGGGCCGATCCTCGCCAGGCCGGCGAACGTGGCGGGACCCCGCGGCGCCGCTCTGGGAATGGACCCACGCTTCTCGCTCAGCGCGCCGCAGTCTCCTCCCGCAGCCGCGCTTCCTGCTCCGCCAGCTCCGGCGTCAGCGCGTCGCCGAAATCCTCCATCTCCATGAGCGGCCGGAGCTCCAGCACGCTGGGGCCCGGCATCGGATTGGGGCAGCGTTTCGCCCATTCGACCGCCTCGTCCATGTCCTTGACCCGCCAGATCCAGAAGCCGGCGACGAGCTCGCCCGCGCGCGCGAAGGGGCCGTCGGTTACCGTCCGGCTCGCGCCGTCGAAGGCGATGCGCTTGCCCGCCGAGGACGGCTTCAGCCCCTCGCCGGCCTGCATGATCCCGGCCGCCACCAGCTCCTCGTTGTAGCGGCCCATCTCCGCCAGCATGGCGGTGGAGGGCATCGCACCCGCCTCGCTGTCCGCCGTCGCCTTGACCATCACCATGACGCGCATTCGTCACTCTCCTCGCGCTTTCGAAGGACCTTCCTACGTCGGACGCCACCGCCGCGGAAGTCGGCGGTTGGAAGAGAAAACCTGGCGGCGCGCCCGCGACGGAACGACCCTCATCGGTCCGCGAACGGATACCGGGCGAGGGTTTCCGCCTGTTCGCGCCGCCTCCGCGCCGCCCATCCGGGAGAAAGCTTTTCGAGCAGCGCGACCTCCTTGGCGAACAGCTGCCGGCGTGGGTCCTCGCCGCTGCGGCGCTGCCGCACCTCGTGATCTGAGGCCATCGAAGAGGTCAGCCCGCAGAGGAACCAGTAGAGCAGCTCGTCGGGGTCCGTCGTTCGACGCCGCTCGAGTTCCTGCCCCCGTTCGGTGACGACCCAATCGTAAGCCTCGCCGATTTCGAGATGCGCCGATCCGTCGTGCCTCGGCTCGCAGCCGAGCGCAAAGTCGGTGTGCCCCAGCAGGGCCGCGAGGGCGGCGGCCCGTTTCTGCAGCTCGCGCGGGTGCAGCAGCCTCTTCCCGTCCATGGCGGGAGCATCGCGCAGAGGCCCCGTCTGCGCAACGGGCGGGAAGGCGGGACGCCTCGAGGCCGGGGCATCGCGCACCGCGACGCGCCGACCGGCCGCTGAAAGAGGAAGTTAGCATCTGCACCTTAGGCTGGGCGTCCCATCATCGACGGGTCGAGCCGCCATGCGCGCAAACGTCAAGATTCTCTGCCGTCCCTGGATTCTCATCGCGGCCGCGGCATCGGCGTCCGTGTTGCCCGCCGCCGCCGATGCGTGTCGGATCTTCGTGAGGCCCAACCTCGACGATGTGCGCTTTGCCGACGTGGTCGTCGTGGGCCGCGTCGCGAACTACCGCATCATCCGCGACCAGGCGTTTCGCGACAGGATGCTGGCCTCGCCCAAATTGCCCGCGGATATGCGCAAGTTCTACCAGGATCCGCGCGGAAAGCTGTTGCCGGACTATGCCCGCTTCGATGTCCGCGTCGACGAGGTGCTAGCCGGCCGGGCCGGTAGGACGCTGTCGGTGACATGGGACAATTCCACTTTCAGCGAACCCGACACCATGCCGGCCGGTCCCTACCTCATCGCGCTTCGCCGGCCCGGCTCCCCGGTCCCGCCGTTGCGCGGGCCGAGCGGCACGATCTTCCCGGCGCCGGACAAGCACGCCCTCGCGCTGCTGCAGGCACCCTGCTCGATCCCGTTTCTCTACGAAGTCGCCAGCGATCAGGCTCGCGCCATTCGGGGACTGATCAAGTCGCGGCGCGCCCGATAAACTGCTCTCGCGCCACCCCCAACCCCTAACCCCCAACCCCCCTGAGCCACCCCGCCAGCGGCCCCCACAGCACCTCCTTCGCCGACCCGCCCACTACCATCCCGACATGGCCGCGCGCCGTCTCGATCCGCGCGCCCGCGCCGGCGGCGGTCGCGGCGGGGACGATGCGGTCGGTGGTCGAGACGATCTCCAGCAGCGGGCAGGCGAGGGCGGCGGGGTCGGGGAGGAGCCATCCGCCGCGCCCGGGGGTGTCGGCGTGGAAGAAGCCCTCGAACAGCTCGCGGGCGGCGGCGAAGGGGAGGGGCGGGCCGTCGTTCGCCCAGTCTTCGAGGCGGACGAAGGCGCGCGCTTCGGCGCTGTCCGGCGGCATCGCGGCGAACGCCTCGAACTTGGCGACGGTGCGGGCGGGGTCGAGGCTCCAGAAGGCGCTCTGCAGCGCCTCCATCGGCAGCAGGCCGAGCCGCTCCGCCGTGCCGCGCGTCGCCTCCCACAGGCCCGCGAGCAGCCGGCGCGAGTCGTCCGGAAAGCCGGCGAAGCGCCACGGCGCGGCGATCGTCGCGACGCCGGTCACGCGGTCCGGCACCCGCCCCATCAGGCGCGCCGCGGCGCCGAGCGCCATCGTGCCGCCGAGGCAGTAGCCGACGAGCGCCGCCGGCTCCCCCAGCGCCTCGAGCAGCGGCAGCAGGATCGCCTCGACATGGCCCCCGACATCGAGGTCGCGCCGCGCCGCCACGTCCCAGCCCCAGTCGAGGAGCAGCGGCCGGACGCCGCCCTCGGCCGCGAGCCACCTCAGCAGCGAATTGTCCGCGGCGAGGTCGAGGATCGAGGGCGGGTTGATCAGCGACGGCACGAAGACGGTCGCCGCGCCGCGCCCGCCATAGTCCCTGAGCCTCGCCCCGAACGCCTCCGCGACGGCCGGGGGCGGCGCCGGCCCCGCCTCGCGCGCGGCCTCCTGGTAGCGCCTCAGCCCCGCCAGCGCCCGCGCCATCCGCGCCGGCTCCGCTTCGGTTTCGCTGCGCAGCATAGAGAGGAACAGCGGCAGCGGCCGCGGCCTGTGTTGCGGTGCGGCAAGCTTTGCTGCTAGGGCAGTCCTCTCTTCGACGGGAGGACGATCGATGGCGGCGTCGGGCTCGGGCGGTGATCCGATCATCATCAAGAAATACGCGAACCGGCGGCTCTACGACACCGAAAGCTCGTCCTACATCACGTTGGAGCGGCTCGCCGAGTTCGTCCGCCAGAAGCGCGAGTTCAAGGTGGTCGACGCGAAGAGCGGCGACGACATCACCCGCCAGGTCCTCACCCAGATCATCATGGACGAGGAATCGCGCGGCGCGACGATGCTGCCGGTCAATTTCCTGCGGCAGCTGATCGGCCTCTACGGCGGCGCCGCCCAGAACATGGTGCCGCACTATCTCGAAGCGAGCCTCGAGACCTTCCAGCGCAACCAGGCGCAGCTCCGCGAGACGCTCGCCGGCGCCTTCACCGCCAACCCGTTCGCCGACCTCGCCAGGCGGAACCTGGAGATGTTCCAGGCCGCGGCGGGCGGTGCGACCGCGAAGTCCGCGGCCTCGTCCTCGGGCAGCGGCGCCGAGCCCGGCCGCGACGAAGAGCTCAAGCGCCTCCGCGAGGAGCTCGCCGCCCTCCAGGCCAAGGTCGACAAGCTCGCGAGGTAGTTCCTCCCCGGGACGGGGAGGGGGACCGCGCGAAGCGCGGTGGAGGGGGCCCCGAGACCGCACTGACACAGGACGATCGATGGACCCCACCCCCGCCGCGATTCTGTGGACCGCCGCCGCCGCGCTGGCCGGCTTCGCCGTCCTCGCCGCCGTCCTGGAGCGCCGCCGCGCCCGCCGCCGCGACCTCGACAAGCCCGGCCTGATGCCCTGGCACCTCCTCCAGGTCCTCGCCTTCCTGCTGGCGGTGGTCGCGGCGGCGCTGGCGCTCAAGATCCGATGAAGGCGAATCGATATTCGCGCGGCGGCTTCATCAGCGCCGTCATCGCCCACACCATCGCGTCGACCCGGTCCGGCGAGCGCCCCGGTCCCTCATAGTCGCCGCCCCAGCTCAACCCCGCCATCTCGTCCTCCAGCTGTGGGAAGCGCCCGGCGAGGAACGCCTTCCCCGCCTCGAACCGCGCCGCCACCGGCGCCGCCCGCGAGACCTTGCCGTGCGTGGCGCTGACCAGCGTTACCGGCATATTCGCGTCGACCGAGCGCAGCACGCTCTCGACCATGTCGCCGCCGTTGTTCTTCTCGGCGATCACCCGGTCCGCGCCCCACGCCTCGGCCGCCTTCGCGACCGCCCGCGCCCAGCCCTCGGGCCTCAGCCCCGCGACCGACGCGTCCGCGAGCACGTAGAGCCGCTCGTCGCGATCGTCCCCGCACACGACGATCCCGCAGGCATCGCCGTCCACCGAACCCGGCGGATCGACCCCGACCACCACTCTCCTCAACTCTTCCCGCGGCAAAGTACTACTTTGCCGCGCCTTCTCGATCACGTCGCGCGGCCACAGCGCCCCCGCGACGTCCTCGAGCAGCTCCCCGTCCAGCTCCTGCCGCCCGAGCCGCGTGCCGCCGTAGGTCTCCACCATATCCTCGACGAACCCGCCGCCGAGATGCGCCGCGTTGTCCGCCGTCCGCCCGCGCGTCAGGGCCGTGCCGCCATGCGCGAGGATCGCCCGCAAAGCTGCCACCGGCCGCGGCGTCGTCGTCACCAGCGCCCGCGGCGCCGCGCCGAGCCTCAGCCCCAGCCGCAGATTGTCCCACGCGGCTTGCGGATGCGCCCATTTCGCCAGCTCGTCGCACCAGGCGAAATGGTGCTCGGGCCCGCGCAGCCCGTCCGGGTTCGCCCCCGAATAGACATAGGCCCGCGCCCCGGACGCGAACACCAGCTGCCCCTCGCTCCGCAGCCACAGCGGCGCCTCGCCCGTCCGCGCGACGGCGAGCAGCCCGCTCACCCCCTCGACCATCACCCGCGCCGCCTCCTCCGCCGACGCGCCGACGAGCGCGATCCGCGCCCGCGGCTCAGCCCGCGCCAGCGCGCTGGCCCACTCGGCCCCCGCCCGCGTCTTGCCGAACCCGCGCCCCGCCATCAGCACCCAGGTCCGCCAGTCGTCCCGCGCCGCCCGGCCGCGTACCCACGCATCCGGCGGCACCTGCCCGTCATGCCGCTGCCACAGCCAGTTCTCGGCGATCGTCCGCCGCTCCGGCGTCGTCAGCCGCCCGAACAGCCGCGCCGCCGCCTCGTTGTCGTTGGACGCCGCCCGCGCCATCCGCACCATCCCCGCCACCTCGGTGTCGGAGACATCGCGCAGCGCCACCGCCGCGCGCACCTTCCCCTGGCTCATCGCGCGTCCTCCCCGTTGCGGCCTTCACTCGTCGTCCCGGCGGAAGCCGGGATCTCCCCGAGACCCGCGCCGCCTCCATCACTTCGATGGGGTCCCTCCATCTCCTCCCGCGCCAGCCGCCGCGCCTCGTCGGCCTCCATCCGCACCCCGAGCGAATGGAGGCTCCTCAGCAACGCCTCGAACACCTCCTCGTTCGAAGCCCGCGCCGGCGCCCGCCCGACCTTCAGCCCTCGTCCTGAGCCGTCGCCCGCGGCCACCGCCGCCGCATGCGCGGCGCGCTGCCGGTTCGCCTTCAGCCATTGCATCGCCATCTCCGGCGTCAGGTGCGCCGGCGCATGCCCATCCTCCTCGGCCTCGCCGTCCCCCGGCCCGGAACCGTCCAGCCCCAAAGCCTCCAGATCCACGCCCCCAGGATCGAACCCCGAAGGCTCCGACGCATCGAGCCCCTTGTCCTTCGCCTCGGTCAGCCACGCCTCGATCCGCGCCTCGCTCTGCGAAAGCGCCAGATCGAACTCCTCCCGGAACACATCATCCTCCGCCCGATGCCGCAGCACCGTCCGGTAATGAAACCCGGCCTTGCGCGCCGACAAGGAGAGGTTCCCCGTCCCCGCGAACCATTCCAGAAACACCTTCCGCGCCCCCTTGTCGAACAGCCGCCGCCGCGTCGGCGCCACCTGCAGCCGCCGGTTTTTGTTCGGGATGATCCGCGGCAGGGCAGGGGCGCCCTGTCCTGAGCCCGTCGAACGGGCCCCGTCGCCCGCACCCTGCGCAATCTCCTCGCGCGACAATCCATCCGTCTTTCCACCCACGTCCATTTCACCTCTCCCGCTGCAAAATGAAAAAAGCCGCCCCGGTCGAACCGAAGCGGCCGCCGATGTTGCTCCTCCCCGGGACGGGGAGGGGGACCGCACGAAGTGCGGTGGAGGGGGCCCCGAGACCCGCTCAGTTCTGCCTGTTCAGTAGACCCCCAACGGCGTGCCAGCGCTCCCGGCCCAACACGCTAACCATCTCGGCTTCGGGATGCGGTACAGCCGCAAGAGCGATTCAACCGGCCGCCATAAGGTTCAAAAGCGCTGGCGACCAAAGGAGCCTAGTGTCCGCCCACAGACACCTGGTGAGTGTATGATTTGCGCGTACACAAACTCCGTGGCGCAGCGAGTGCGAGTGCTACTCACGATGAGGATGCGTCGCTCCTCGATCCGTTCTGCGGGTTCGGCGGCGCTACGTTTCAGCTGAGGCGAGAATGATGAGCATCCTGTTCGGAATCGCTGCGATCATCGGCTCGCTAGGCTGGCTGGTCCTCGCCATCTGTCTGGGTCTCACCCTCATCACCTGGGCCCGCCGCTGCCATCCAATGAACCCAAGCTTCAGGCCGCCTCAGCTGCCAGGCGTGCGGCAGAAGGATTGATGCCCTTGTCGCCGGCCCGCCCTGCCAAGCCTTCGTCAGCCGCACGCGCCGGGAGCGCAGCCCCGACAGGAACGGCACCCAAAACCCGCGCTTCAAATTTTTCCGAGAATCCCGAAAACCTGACCCCGCCAGCCCGAATCGGCCCGCAATCTCAGAGGGGAATTCCTACACCGCCGGGAGCGACTCGCACCTGCCGACGCTGGCACAAACATGGCACACCAGCGTGACGCTGTCAAGAACGTTTTTCGAACGGGCGGACGAAGTGCCGGCCGTGACGTTCAGGCTTTTCCGGTTGTTGAACTTGCAGTAAGACGCGGCAGTCGTTTTCAGGTCATAGGAGGTGGGGGCCCTCTGATGATTCCAATTTTAGACGAACTCCGCCAGGAGACGCGCTGTCACGGAGTGTTTCGCGGCCAGCGTTTCGAACTCACGGGTGGGGGAGTCGGGCGCCCATTCGATGGGCTGGTGGATACCGATCTCACGACCGCCATCCCCTTGCCGTTCCCTCCGGCTGTCTTGGCGCCCGTCCTGATCATGGGATACCCGACCTTCAGCACCTACCACCCTGGCGCGTTCGACTTGTTCAAGCTATCAGACGGCTACACTTATGATCGCCAATTTAGGTTCGAGAACGGGGGGACGATGCGGTCAACCCACCGAGTTGAATACCTCGGCGACTACTTACGCGGAGACTTCGAGGTCTTAGAAGCCGAGGCCGACCTCCCAGACCTGATCGCGTGTGAGCCGACAATCGAGTCGTTTTTCCCGGGAGGGCCCGGTGTCATTGATAGCAGGTTTGAAATGGTCTGGCGAACCGGGCAGGGCCGGCATTTTCACGCCGAGGTATCAAGCACTTACCGGCTGACACATAATGCGACCATACCGTACACGCAGTTCCGGTATATTACCTTTGATGGCAAATACACGTCGCAACACGTGCAGCAACGTGAACAACTGAACGTCTTCCGCGACATACGCCGTCTGTCATTTCCCCGCGGTCCGGTCTGCTAATGAAAATCGTCGCAGAAATTTCATCTATTCTATTTACCTTTGCCGTCACATACCTTTTCTATTATGGTATTGGACCAAGGGACGAAAAGCTGTTTTTTACGCGCGCTGAAAAGCGCGCTTGGAACGAGGGTCTCAGGGCGCGTCTGGGCGACTGGCTGGTGATCACCGGGATCTGCGGCGTCCTCACATCTTTCGCAACCTATCTCTTCCTGATTGGTAGCGCGAAGCTATTTGGATGGATGGCTTTGGCAACATCTGTGACGATTTGCTGTGGTGCCTTCGTCACAATGCGATTGACGAAGCCGCTGATGTTAAACAGACGTATTGCCAAGCTTCTCTTTCGCCAAGATCAAGTGGCCAGTGTCATCGCTACCTTGTTCTGGAGTCCAACAGCGGGAGGAAGATGGTTATCGTGGCTGGTAAAGTGGACCAGCCTAGCGGTTATATTTTCTATAATATGGCTGGAGTGCACCGCCTTTGTAGATTTGACATTTTGGCTACTCGGCAAGGCGCAGGCTCACACGCCTATAGTATTGGTTGCGCGTTTTGGCCTCCTATTCGCCTCGCATTTGGGGTGATATTTTTTGTATTTCGTTACGGAATTAGAGGTTTTGTGTTCGCGGAGCTCCTTCATTCTCCGTTGATTGGAATTGCTGCGTTAGTTTTGCTGTTTACCTCATTGTGGGCTACATGGGGAATGTGGACTTTCAGGGAAATACCATCACTCACGCGACCTTTGCTCAACGACGCAGCACTTGGAATCAATTACGCGAGTCCGTGGCTCTTCGCGGCTCATGTGTTGGTTCTTAATAGTACGCAAGTCGTTTGCTCCGAACATCACTGGTTCCGCCTTTGGCTTTTGGGGAAGAAGGAGTTGCGGCGGCAACCTTCGGCCGCAGGCACGACGGCAGGCCTCTGGCTAGTGATGCTGCCGATTGGCTTTCTCGCCGTCCTGCTGACTCCTCCGCCGGGTGCGCCTGGCGAGCCGACGGTTGCGGCCCTTTTGACAGCATTTCCGAACATGAGCGTCATCATTGGGTTCATCTTCTGGATGGGTGCCACGGCCGCACTGTTTTCAACCACTGACACCCAAATCTACTCAGCATTGCTCGTAAGCCGGTTTGATCCCGTGTCGGGAACGTTGGCGGATGCGCAGATTACGCCTCAGCGGTCTCTTCGTTGGTCTCTCTCGTTATCATTGCTGTTCGCAGGTGCTTACGCCGGCGTTCGGGCCTTGAACATCCCTCTGGAGAAAATCATCTTCGCTGTCGTCCCGTTCTGTACCGTACTGTTTCCCGCGTTCCTCCACTTTCGCTACGGAAAGAACGTTCGGTTCGCGGTACTGGCGACATCAGTGACGGGGTATTTGATAATGATTGGGATCGGATTCGCTAAGCCGGCGCTAAATTTCTATTTTACACTTTCGGCTGTCTTTGTTCCTGTGGCTATTGGGTACTTGACGCTACCTGCGGTTCGGTCCCGATAGAGCATGAGCCTCGACTACAAAAAGTTCTGGGACATCATCCGGGGGGTCGGAGCCTTCCTCGCCGTGGCCGTTGGAGCATTTACTTTCCTTCGTTGGCAGTTCGCGGCCCTAGCCGTCACCAGTATGGTCGGAGTCGTTTCGTTTCTCAGTATCCCATCGCATTTTGTAGCGCTTGATATCGGCACCGTTCCAGACGCCCACCGGGCTGAAGTGTCGCGAGTCCGAAATATAATAATTGCTCTTAGGAAGGTCGTTCTGCTATTTCTGCCGGCGGTGTTATTGGCTATTATTGCTGCTTCACTGGCTTGGGGTTACATACCTGCGATATTTGCACGCCAAGCCGTCGAAGTTGTGCGGAACGATATCTTGCAGCATCCTGACCATGCTACGGTCGAGTACGATAGCCCCCCGGCAACGAAGGTCTTTCGTGCACCCGTTGGCGATCCACATCTCCTTGGGGTCGCGCCTCTTGACTCACGAGAGGCAATAATGGGTCCGCGACACATACGAGACATGGAACTCGGGCATGTAGTAAGTGAGACGCTGGGTGATCCTGTCGCCGTGTTCTTTGAATGGGCAGGGATCATTGCGTTTGCTGCCTTTGTCTTGGGTGTCTTGGCCGTGATATTGGATGCCGCGCTAATAGGTCATCATACGGGAGCACCGCCGAAGGAGAGTACGCTTCATCCGGACGGCCAGAGCAGTTTACAAGGATAGCGGGACTAGTTCGTCTCATATGGCTTGAACACTCACAGTATACTGAGGCTGTCTCAGGCTGGCCCCCGCCATGGAACCGTTCGCTCCCCCTACCTCGACCACCTCCGCCCTCGCTATGTACCCGCGCCGTCGGCGCAAGCATCATTTCCCCTTCTCCGCGTCGTAGCCTTCCCGCTCCTCCGCCACCTTCGCCTGCGGCGCCGCCTCCGCCACATGCCGCCGCAGCACCTCGTCGATCCGCGCCTGCCACCCCGGCCCTCCCGCCCGGAAATGCTCCAGCACCTCCGGCGACAGCCGTAGCGATTGCTGCACCTTCGCCCGCTCCCCCTTCGGTGGGCGGCCGCGCTTGGTGAAGGTGCCGTCCGCCTCGCGGATGATGCGGTTGCCGATGCGGATGCGGGCGCGTTCGAAGAAGTCCTTGCCGAGCGGCGGGACCTCGCCCTCGAAGGCGGCGCGGCGGGCTTCCTCGGCCTCAGCCGAAGAAGGCTTGGAAATAGTCTTCCTGCTCATCCTGGTTCGCCTTTCGCAAGGAAATGAGGTGCCGACTTGGGTTCATCCGGGGGATGAACCGGGCGCCTCATCCTCGCCTCCTCTTCCCTTTCCGCCCACACGCAGACCACCACGTCGCCCCGCAGCGAGCCGACCGACACCCACCGTACCTCGCCATAGTCCTCGCGATCGTCGACGAGATCGAGCGTCGGCCGCTCGAGCACCTGCGCTGCATCGGCGAGGTCGAGCCCGTGCTTGACGAGGTTCGCCTTCCGCTTCGCCGGATCGAAGCTAACCTTCATCCACGATTCCGTAGCAGCATAACGCGCCAGCCGCAATTATGTAGCAGCGGAAATTCCATCGGCCGCAGCCTCTCCGCGCCTCCGCTCTCCCCGCGCCCTCCGCGTGAAATTAGGACAGCCCCCGCGCTCGCACCGCCGCTACCGGACCGGCACCCCGTTTAGCGCACCCACCACCGCCGCCCCGGCTCGAACACCCGCGCGTCCAACACCGCCCCCGCCTTCACCCGCTCCACCTCGAGCGTGAAGCTCTCGCGCTCGTCGTCGCCGGCGTGGGCGGAGACGATCATGCCGGCGATCGGGCGGGGGCCGTCGGCGATGCAGAGGCTGCTCCAGACGAGGCCGCCCAGCGTCGCGCAGGTCGCCGCGACGCCGGCGACGCGGCGGTGGGTGAGGCGGCCTTTGCCGGGGATGGCGCGGCGGGCCATGAGGTTGTGGAGGAGGTTGAAGGAGCCGGCATAGACGCCCGAGCTGTAGGCGAGGGGCTTCGACCAGTCGGGGGAGAGGTCGCCGCGCTCGGTCACCTCGAAGCTGTGGACGCGGCCGTCGGCGACGTAGGCGCGCGAGACGGTGGCGTCGTAGGTGAGGGCCTCGGCGCACGGTCTGTCCTGGGCGACGCTCGCCGTCCGCGCGAACAGCACGCCCTCGGCCGCCGTGGCGTAGAACCAGAATTCGGTCTCGCCCTTGTCCAGTGCGGCCGCGACCCGCGCCTGGGCCGCCTCGTCGCCCTTGCAGAGCTCGGCGTGCGGGTCGTCGAGGGCGGCGCCGGCGTGGCCGTGGGCGTAAATGCCCTTCACCGGCGGCGGCGGGGAATAATCGTCGCGGCCTTCGTCGCCATTCTCGCTCGTCCAGCCCGCCGGCAGCGGCACGGCGCCCCGCACTGCCGTATGCGGATTCGGCGGGGCCGGTGCGGGCGCGGGGGCCGCGCCGGCCAGCAACAGGAGGAGGGCGAGCGCGCGGGTCGTCGGGACGAGGCGGCGGGGCCGGCTCATCATTTGCCGAGCGTGTGGTAGACCGCGTACCACAGGATCCCGGTCACGCACAGATCGATGCCGAGATGGGCGACGAGCGCGATCCAGTAGGGGTCGCGGATGTCGCGCATCGTGGCCACCGTGCCGCCGAGCCCCGCCTCCCGCGCCGCCGCGCCGGGCTTCGCGGCGAGCAGGGCGAGGTCGGCGCGCGTGGCCTCGAGCATCGCCAGCGCCTGCTTCAGCAGCGACATGTGGCCGAGCGTGAAGAGCCAGAAGCCCAGCGTCGCCAGCGCCGCCACCCAGGCCGGCAGCGTGTGCGCCGAGGCGGCGAGGCCGGCCGCGGCGAAGGTTGCCACGACGTAGATCGCCCACAGGCTGTGCATCAGCCCGCTCTGCTGGACGAACAAGGCGGCGACGGCGGGGACGTCGACGCCGCTTGCCGCCCCCGCTCCCGCCGCCGCTGCAGCTCCCGTCGCCGCCTTCGCCGCCGCCGTAGAGTCCTTGCTGGCCATCCTCTTCCCCCCTCCTTGCCGCCGTCCGAGGCCGGTGCCGCCGGGCGGTTATCCACCTTCCGTTCATCCGACCGGCCTAGACCGGTCGTACATTGCCAAGGCCCCGCGAAATCCTATTTAGGGGGCAAGAAAGGCACGACAGGTACGCCGCGCTCGCCCCTCCTGCCCCGAGGGTCCCCGCGAAAGTACCACTTTCGTGGGAAGTGTGTATGGCCAACGACCCCAACCAGATGCCCCCCAAGGATCCGAACGGCTCCGCCAATCCGTGGATGAAGTCGCTGTTCATCTGGGCGGGGATCCTGCTCGCGCTCGTGCTGTTCGTGCAGATCGTCGACGGGGGCGGGCGCGCGGCGGCGGGGCAGGCGGTGCCGTATTCGGAGTTTTTGTCGAAGGTCGACGACGGGTCGGTGCGCGACGTCGCGATCGGCAAGGAGACGATCTCGGGCCATTATACGTCGGGCGAGGCGTTCAGGACCAATGCGGTGCCGGATGCGGAGCTGACCAAGCGGCTCCGGGACCACAACGTCCAGTTCGCCGGCCAGCCCGAGCAGCAGACGTCGATCTGGATCTACCTCCTGATGCAGTCGCTGCCCTTCCTGCTGATCCTCGGCATCGCCTTCTTCATCATGCGCCAGATGCAGAAGAATGCGGGCTCGGGGGCGATGGGGTTCGGGCGGTCGAAGGCCAAGCTGCTGACCGAGAAGCACGGGCGGGTGACGTTCGACGACGTCGCCGGCATCGACGAGGCGCGCGAGGAACTGCAGGAGATCGTCGACTTCCTGAAGGACCCGACCAAGTTCGCGCGGCTGGGCGGCAAGATCCCGAAGGGGGCTTTGCTCGTCGGCCCGCCGGGCACCGGCAAGACGCTGCTCGCGCGGGCCATCGCCGGCGAGGCGAACGTGCCCTTCTTCACCATCTCGGGCTCGGATTTCGTCGAGATGTTCGTCGGCGTCGGCGCGAGCCGCGTCCGGGACATGTTCGAGCAGGCCAAGAAGAACGCCCCCTGCATCGTCTTCATCGACGAGATCGATGCGGTCGGGCGGCATCGCGGGGCGGGGCTGGGCAACGGCAATGACGAGCGGGAGCAGACGCTCAATCAGTTGCTCGTCGAGATGGACGGGTTCGAGGCGAACGAAGGGATCATCATCATCGCCGCGACGAACCGGCCCGACGTGCTCGACCCGGCGCTCTTGAGGCCCGGCCGGTTCGATCGCCAGGTGGTGGTGCCGCGGCCGGACATCGACGGGCGCGAGAAGATCCTCGCCGTGCACATGAAAAAGGTGCCGCTGGCCCCCGACGTCGACGCGCGGACGATCGCGCGGGGGACGCCGGGCTTCTCCGGCGCGGACCTCGCCAACCTCGTCAACGAGGCGGCCCTGCTCGCCGCGCGCAAGGGCAAGCGCCTGGTCGCGATGAGCGAGTTCGAGCTCGCCAAGGACAAGGTGATGATGGGCGCCGAGCGCAAGTCCATGGTCATGACCGAGGACGAGAAGAAGGCGACCGCCTATCACGAGGCCGGCCACGCCCTCGTCTCGCTGCAGGTGCCGGGCTGCGACCCGCTGCACAAGGTGACGATCATTCCGCGCGGGCGGGCGCTGGGCGTCACCTGGAACCTCCCCGAGCGGGACCGTTATTCGATGACGATGAAGCAGATGAAGGCGCGGCTGGCGCTCTGCTTCGGCGGGCGCATCGCCGAGCAGCTCATCTACGGTGCCGACGAATTGAACACCGGCGCGTCGAACGACATCCAGCAGGCGACCGACATGGCCCGGGCGATGGTCATGGAATATGGCATGTCGGACAAGCTCGGCTGGCTCAGGTACAAGGACAATCAGGAGGAAGTGTTCCTCGGCCACAGCGTCTCGAGGAGCCAGAGCGTCTCCGAGCAGACCGCCCAGCTGATCGACCAGGAAGTGCGGAGGCTGATCGAGGAGGCCGAGGCGACCGCGCGCGGCGTCCTCACCGAGCATATCGAGGAGCTGCACCGGCTGGCCGGCGCGTTGCTCGAATATGAGACGCTGAACGGCGAGGAATCGAAGAAGGCGATCCGCGGCGAGGATATCGGCCGCGAGGATCCGGCCAACCGCCGCCCGCTGGTGCCGACGGCGGGGACGTCGATCCCCTCGACGCGGAGGCCGCGCGGCCCGTTCGGCGATCCGGCGCCGCAGGGGGCCTGAGCCGAGCCCATCGAAGTGGTCCTTCGATGGGGATCCGGGGGCCGTTCAATCGGCGTTCACCGGCGAGACGCTCTCCTCCGCGTCATGACGTGGAGGGAAGGTTTGAGGATGCGGATCGGACTGGCCGTCGTGGCGGCAGCGCTGGCGATCGGCGGGAGCGCCGCGTCGGCGATGCCGCTCCCGGTCTTCCTCGACAAGGCCGAGGCGCTGCAGAGGAAGGGGATGCTGGCGCTCTTCTCGAGCGATCTCTCGACGCTGAAGAACGAGGTGCGCGCGGCGATGGAGAGCCTGCGCGCCGAGCGGCTCGCGGCGAAGCGGGCGGGCAGGCCCCAGGCCTATTGCCCGCCGCAGGATTCGGGAGCGATGAACAGCGACGAGCTGCTCGCGGCGCTGCGGCAGATTCCGCCGGCGCAGCGGGCGCGCATGGACGTGAAGGACGGCATGCGCACCATCCTCGCGCGGCGGTTTCCCTGCCGCTGATCAGCCGAGCAGGCCGAGACCGAGCAGCAGCAGCGCGAACAGCGTCATCGCGACGCCGCTGCACACGAGCAAGGCGGCGGCGCACCACGCCGCGCTGAAGCGCGACAGGCAATAAGCGCCGCGCAGCTGGCGATACATGTGGAGCGGCGGCACCAGGATGAAGGCGAGGTTGAAGACGCCGCCGCGCAGCCCGATCTCGCGCAGCAGCACGAACGCGATCAGGAACAGGCTCATGAAGGCGATCGAGTAGGTCACGAACACCAGATGGTCGTAGGCCTTGTACTCGCGGCGATAACGGCGGCGGTGGAGGAAGAGCAGCCACACGAAGGGCAGCGAGATCGGGATGAGGGCCCAGCTGTATTTGTACGCGCTCGATTGCAGCTTGTAGAAGAGCAAAGCGGGGTTGGCGCTCGCCTTGGCGATGCCGTGGTCGAGCCGGGTCCACCCCGTATGGATGTCGGGCTTGTGCATCGTGCCGCCTTTGCTGACGAGGGCGGACATCGTCTCGAGCTGGCTCTTCTCGTTCGCGATCTGCCGGTCGAGAGCGCCCGTAGCCTTGCCCGCACGTGCCTCCGCGTCCCGGCGCGCCTCCAGCGCGTGGATCTTGCCGCCGGCGCCGACCAGCTCGGCGCTGAGGTCGCGGCGGGAATCGTCGACATTGTCGACGCCGAGGGCCGTGATGCCGAGCGCGCTGAAGAAGGCGAACATCAGGAACACCGAGAAGAGGAAGATCGCGAGAGGAGAGACGAACTTCGCCCGTTCGCCGCGGACATAGCGGCGGGTGAGCTCGCCGGGTCGCCACGCCAGCAATGGCAGGGTGCGCCAGATCTTGCCGTCGAGGTGGAGGACGCCGTGCGCGAGGTCGTGCCACCAGGCACCGACGGTGCGGTGGATATGCTCCGCCTGGCCGCATTGGTGGCAGTGAGGGCCGACCAGCACCGTGCGGCAGTTGAGGCAGACGCCGCCCTCCCCGGCGCGGCCTTCGCCCGCCTCGGGCTCGACCGAGCGGGCGATGAGCCCGCCCGTGACCGCGTCGCCGACCGCCTCCATGCCTGCCGGGTCCATGCGCCGATGATGCCGGAGCGGTGGCGGCGCGTCGAGAGCGTTCCTGCCCCGGCCCCGCCATGCTAGGCCGCGGCGCGTGATCAGGACAGGTCTTCTCGGCGGCTCGTTCAACCCGGCGCATCGAGGGCATCGCTCGATCAGCGCGCGCGCGATGGCGGCCCTCGGCCTCGACGAAATGTGGTGGCTGGTGTCGCCCGGCAATCCGCTGAAGGACCCCGCCGGCATGGCCCCCCTTGCCGCGCGGTTCGCGTCGGCGCGGCGGGCGGCGCGGGGGCTGCCGATCCGCGTGACGGCGATCGAGCGCGAACTGGGCTCGCCCTACACGGCCGAGACCGTGGCCGCGCTCGCGCGCCGTTTCCCGAGCCGCCGCTTCGTCTGGATCATGGGCGAGGACAATCTCGCCCAGTTCCACCGCTGGCGCGACTGGCGGCGGATCGCGCAAACTCTTCCGATTGCGGTCGTTACGCGGCCGGGATATGATGCGGGCGCCCGGGCGGCTCGCGCCATGGGCTGGCTGCGGCGCTCCGTCCGGCCCGCAGCCGGGGCAAGGCATTGGACGGAGTGGAGACCGCCGGCGCTCGTGTTCCTGAGCCTGCCGCCCGATCCGACCTCCGCCACGGCCCTCCGCGCCGCCTTGCCCCGCTGGCACGAATCCCCATTTTATTCGTTCAAACCGAAGGCCCTGCGCGACGGCGTGACGCGCAAGGCGATAGGATAAGGAGGCACATTGCCCACACCCGACCCCGCTCCGAGCGCATCCGGAGCAACCGCCGAGGCCGAAGCCCTGCACGATCTGGTGCTTCGCTCGCTCGACGACGACCAGGCCCAGGACGTCGTCTCCATCCCCCTGACGGGCAAGTCGAACATCGCGGACCATATGGTGATCGCCTCCGGCCGGTCGACCCGCCAGGTCGCGTCGATGGCGCAGAAGCTCCAGGAGCGCATCAAGCAGGATCTGGGCCGCCACGTGCGGGTCGAGGGCCTGCCGGTCGCGGACTGGGTGCTGATCGATGCCGACGACGTCATCGTCCACATCTTCCGTCCGGAGGTCAGGAGCTTCTACAATCTGGAGCGGATGTGGGGCTTCGAGGAGCAGGCGGCGCCGGCCACGGCGGCGCGGTGATGAAGCCAAAGTGGCGGGTAACGACGTCATGCCGGACTTGATCCGGCATCCACCTTCTTTCCACGGCGCCCCCCAAGTGAAGGTGGACCCCGGACCAAGTCCGGGGTGACGGATAGAGGATGCTCCTCCACATCGTCGCGCGCGGAAGGATCGGGCACGGACCCGAGGCCGAACTGGTCGAGCGTTACCTGAAACGCATCGCCTGGCCGGTGAAGGTGACCGAACTGCCGGAGCGTGGCGGCAAAGCCCCGCCGCACGCGGAAGGTGCCGTCACCATCCTTCTCGACGAGAAAGGCGAGCAGCTGCCGAGCCTGGAGCTGGCGCGGCGGCTCGAACGGTGGCGCGACGGCGGCAGGCGCGAGGCGCGCTTCCTGATCGGCGGCGCCGACGGCTTCGGTGAGGCCGAGCGGGCCGGAGCCGACCTGCTCCTCGCCTTCGGCAGGGCGACCTGGCCGCACCTCCTCGCCCGCGCGATGCTGGCCGAGCAATTGTTTCGCGCCACGTCGATCCTTGCGAACCACCCCTATCATCGCGAAGGATAGGGCATGCGCCGCCTCGCCGTCCTTCCGATCCTCGCCGTCGCCCTCGCCGTCGCCCTCGCCGGCGCGTGGGCGGCGGCGGCGGGACAGGAGGCGACGGCGCCGCAGGACCTCGCCACCGCCAAGCGGGAGGCGGAGGAAGCCCGCCGGCGCTCCGAACGGCTCGAAGCCTCGGCGCGGGCCGCCACCGATGCCGCCGCCAGGGCGCGGGCCGAAGCCGAGGCCGTCGCCGCCCGGATCGAGGCTGCCGAAGCCGACATCACGGCCGGCCAGGCGCGCTTGCGGCTGATCGAGGGCCTCCGCCGCGCGCAGCGTGCCCGACTCGCCGAGCAGCAGGGTTCGCTGATCCGGCTCGCCGGCGCGCTGCAGACCCTCGCGCAGCGGCCGCCGGCCCTGGCGCTCGCCCAGCCGGGCTCGCTCGGCGAGATCGTCCACGTCCGCGCCCTCCTCGCGTCGAGCCTTCCGGTGATCCGCGCCCGCACCGCCGGGGTGCGCGCCGAGATCGCCGAGGGCGACCGCCTGCGCCGTCAGGCGGCAATCGCCGTCGCGTCGCTGCGCCGCAGCCAGGAGGATTTGCGCGGCCGCCGCGCCGCCTTCGCCCAGCTCGAGGCGCGGCAGCGGGCGCGCTCCGAGGGGCTCGCGCAGTCGGCGATCGCCGAATCGGACAAGGCGCTGGCCTTCGGCGAGCAGGCGCGCGCGCTGGCGGACCTGCAGGGTACCCGCGCCGCGCAGGCGCAGCTCGCCGCCCGCCTCGCCGAGCTGCCGGAGCCGCCGGCGCGGCCGGGGAGCGCCCCCGAGGCGGGGGAGGGCTCGTACACGCTGCCGGTGCGCGGGCGGCTTGTTACCGGCGAAGGCGAGCTCTCCGATGCCGGGGTCCACGCCCGCGGCGTCACGCTCGAGGCGCCGGCGGACAGCGAGGTGATCGCCCCGGCCGCCGGGCGCGTCGCCTTCGCCGCGCCGTTCCGCACTTACGGGCAGGTGGTGATCCTCGACCATGGCGGCGGCCTCACCACCACCATCACGTCCCTCGCCTCGCTCGCCGTCCGCCCCGGCGACCGCGTCGCCCGCGGCGCCCGCCTCGGCCGCACCGG
Organism: Alphaproteobacteria bacterium; assembly: GCA_019239415.1. Taxonomy (GTDB): domain Bacteria; phylum Pseudomonadota; class Alphaproteobacteria; order Sphingomonadales; family Sphingomonadaceae; genus Allosphingosinicella. The sequence continues at coordinate 20,384 of JAFAZW010000077.1, read as the reverse complement.
GCGGGGTCCAACCGGCGTCTCGATCGAATTGCGCAAGGACGGCCGGCCCGTCGCGATCGCGCCGCTCCTCTGAGCGGTCAGGACCCGTCCCTCATCGTCATGCCGGACCTGATCCGGCATCCACCTTCTCTTCTCCGATGCCGACGAAGGAGGTGGACCCCGGATCAAGTCCGGGTGACGATTCAGGCGCGCGGCGCGGCATCGCCCGTTCACCTGCGGTTTCTTTTCGGCGGCTAAGAAACAGGCTAAGCCCCGAGGCGAACGCCGTTACAGGATTCCCCTATGCCCGCCCGCAACCTCATCCGCTCGCTCGTCCTGGTCACCGCCGTCGCGATCATCCCCGCCGCCTCCGCCGGCTTCGCCGCGGTCGACGTCAAGACCTATCGCGAGATGGACCAGTTCCTCGCCGTGTTCGAACGCGTCCGCGCCGATTATGTCGACCAGGTCGACGACCAGAAGCTGATCCGCGGGGCCATCGACGGCATGCTCGCGAGCCTCGACCCGCACAGCTCCTACCTGGACGAGCGCGGCTACCGCTCGCTGATGACGACCACCGACGGCGAATATGGCGGTCTCGGCCTCAACGTCACCATGGAGGACGGCGCGGTGAAGATCGTCGCGCCGATCGAGGACAGCCCCGGCGCCAAGGCCGGCCTCAAGTCGGGCGACTACATCACCCACCTCAACGGCAAGCTCATCTACGGCGGCACGCTCGACGAGGCGGTCGACCAGATGCGCGGGCCACCGGGCTCCAGCATCCGCATCACCATCGTCCGGCCGGGCCGGGACAAGCCGTTCGACGTGACGCTGACCCGCGCCAAGATCGAGCTCCCGGCGGTCAAGTGGAAGGTCAAGGACGACGTCGGCATCATCAACGTCAACACCTTCAGCCGCACCACCACCCAGGAGACGCTGGCGGCGATCACCAGCATCAACAAGGCGCTCGGCCATGCGCCGGCCGGCTACATCCTCGACCTGCGCTCCAATCCCGGCGGGCTGCTCGACCAGGCGGTCGGCCTCTCCGACGTGTTCCTCGAAGGCGGCGAGATCGTCAGCCAGCGCGGCCGCAGCAAGAGCGACATCGAGCGCTACTACGCCAAGCCGGGCGACGCGACCCACGGCGCGCCGATGATCGTGCTGGTCGACGCCGGCAGCGCCTCGGCCGCCGAGATCGTCGCCGGCGCGCTCCAGGACCATCACCGCGCGGTGGTGATGGGCCAGCGCAGCTTCGGCAAGGGCTCGGTCCAGACCCTGCTGCCGCTCACCCGCGACACCGCCCTGCGCCTCACCACGGCGCGTTACTACACGCCGTCGGGGCGCTCGGTGCAGGAGGGCGGCATCGCCCCCGATATCGAGGTGCCGCAGCTGACCGATCCCGATTACAAGGACCGGCCGCGGCTGCGCGAGGCGGATTTGCGACGCCACCTCATCAACGAGGCGAGCGTCAAGACCGACGTCATCGAGGACGACGCCAAGCCCGATCCGCGCTTCGCCGGCACGCCGGACGAGCTCAAGAAGAAGGGCATCGACGACTTCCAGCTATATTATGCGGTGCAGACGCTGGCGCGGCTCAACACCCGCAACGCCGCCGTCGCGCCGGCCGGCGGCAAGTCGGTCTCGCGGCGCTAGGATGCCTCCCCATCCAAGACGAGCTGCCGCTCGCGGGGAGGCAACAGCGTGACCAACCTCGACCGCGCCAAGGCGCTGGCGCTCCTCGTGCCGGCCGCTTTGCTCGCCGGCGCCTATGGTTCGCAATACCTGGGGCACCTGTTCCCGTGCCACATGTGCTGGTGGCAGCGTTACGCCCATTTCGCCGCGCTCGCCGCCGCGATCCTTGCTTATGCGCTGAGGGGCTTTCCCGACCGCGGGCGGAGCCTCGTCTGGCTGGCGGCGCTCGCCATCCTCGTTTCCGGCGGCATCGGCTTCTACCATGCCGGGGTCGAGATGAAGATCTTCCCCGGGATCACCAGCTGCTCGGCCAGCGCGGAGGGCAGCCCGGAGGAGATGCTCCGCCAGATCATGGATGCGCCGCTCTTCCGCTGCGACGAGGTCCAATGGTCGCTGCTGGGCATCTCGCTCGCCGGATGGAACTTCCTCATCTCCACCGCGTCGGCTGTCCTGATCCTATGGCTGAGCCTCAAGCGACCCCGGAGCCTCGCGGCGGCATGAGCGGGACGGCCCCCCAGGCGACGGGGCCGCGCTGGCGGCCGGGCGACGAGCGGCCGGACATCGCCTCGATGGTGCGGGTCGACCAGGCGGGCGAATATGGCGCGACCCGCATCTATTGCGGCCAGCTCGCGGTGCTCGGCGCGCAGCACAAGAGCGCCGGCACCATCGCCCGGATGCAGAGCCAGGAGGAGAGGCACCTCCGGACGTTCGACGAGATGATGGTCGAGCGGGGCGTGCGGCCGACCCTGCTCCAGCCGCTGTGGCGGGTCGCGGGTCACGCCCTGGGCGCGGCGACGGCGCTGATGAGCCCCGGCGCGGCGATGGCCTGCACCGCCGCGGTCGAGACCGAGATCGACCGGCATTATGGCGGCCAGGTCGCGGCGCTGGGGGCGGGCCAGCCGGACCTTGTCGCGACGATCACGCGCTTCCAGGCGGAGGAGCTCGAGCACCGCGACACGGCCATCGCGAGCGGCGCCGAGGAGACCTTCGGCTATCCCTTATTGTCCGGCGCGATCCGGGCGGGCTGTCGTCTCGCCATCGCGCTTTCGAAGAGGATCTGACCCGATGAAGATTATGCTCGCCGCCGCGTTGCTCGCCGGCGCCCTCGGCGCGGCCCCGGCTCGGGCCGCCGCCGCGCCCAGGCCCGGCGACGAGAAGGTCAACCAGCTCATCGTCTACGGTAACGATCCCTGCAAGAAGAGCAGCGACGACGAGATCGTCATCTGCGTCCGCAAGCCGGAGCGCGAGCGCTACCGCATCCCCGAGCGGCTGCGCGACGATCCCAACGACCCGAGGAACCAGAGCTGGGCGAACAACGCGCAGGCGCTCGAATATGTCGGCCGCAGCGGCATCGGCAGCTGCAGCCCGTCCGGGGCGGGCGGCTGGACCGGCTGCTTCAGCGACATGGTCCGCGCCGCCCGGGCCGAGCGGGCGTCCCGCGACGAGGTCAACTGGAACCGGCTGATCGAGGAAGCGCGGCGCGAGCGCCTGTCGAAGATCGACGCCGCCGCGCGCGCCGAGGACGAGGGCACGCCGCCGCCCAAGTGACGGGAACAAAGCGGCTTTCCGCACCTTCTTTGGGCAGCTGAAGGAGGCGGAGCATGAGAGCCGCGCTGTATCTTCCCATCCTCGTCGGCGGCGCCGCCGCCTGCCTGGTGCCGACCGCCGGGTCCGCCCAGGCGCCGACCGAGCGGATCACCCGCGTCACCGTCTACGGCACCGAGCGCTGCCCGACCGCGGGCTCGGCCGGGGAGATCGTCATCTGCGCCCGACGGCCCGACAACGAGCGCTATCGCATCCCGAAGGAGATACGCGACCGCGAGGCGACCGACGATCCGGCGAGCACCAGCTGGGCCGAGCGGGCGCAGAGCCTCGAATATGTCGGCCGCACCGGCATCCAGAGCTGCTCGACCGTCGGCCCCGGCGGCTTCACCGGCTGCTGGGCCGACCTCGTCCGCACCGCCCGCGGCGAGCGCGCCAAGGCCAGCGCGGAGCCGGGACGGTAGGCTGAATCCGGGTGCGAGAGCGATCCTTTCGGCCTCCCCATCGCCAGATGGGGAGGGGGACCACCGAAGGTGGTGGAGGGGTAATTGCCGCGGAATCCGCGGCTCTCACGCACGACGGCGACGGCAGCGGGCCGCTACCCCTCCACCAGCTTCGCTGGTCCCCCTCCCCGCCGCTGCGCGGTAGGGAGGCAGGAAGGCACCGGCTCGCGCGTCTATGCGGGCGCCCCCGCACCCATCTTCACTTGCGCTGACCCTCCGCCGCGGGCGATGCTGCGCCCATGGGGGCGATCGAGATCGAGGGCGTGTCGAAGCGCTACGGCGGCGTCCGGGCGCTCGACGGGCTGTCGCTGACCGTTCCCGGGGGCGGGATCTACGGCCTGCTCGGCGCGAACGGGGCCGGCAAGAGCACGCTGATGCGGATCGTCGCCGGCCTCGTCTTCGCCGACGCCGGATCGGTGCGACTGTTCGGAGCGCCGGCATCGCCGGCCGGCCGGCGACGCCTCGGCGCGCTCGTCGAGAGCGCGAGCTTCTATCCGTTCCTGACGGCGGTGGAGACGCTGCTGATCCTCGCCGATACCTCCGGCGTCGCCATCGACGCGGGCGGGCTGCTCGAGCGCGTCGGCCTGTCGGAAGCCGCGGATCGGCCGGTCGGCGATTTTTCGCTCGGCATGAAGCAGCGCCTGGGCATCGCCGCCGCGTTGATCGGCGCGCCGGACCTGCTGCTGCTCGACGAGCCGGCCAACGGCCTCGATCCGCCGGGGACCGCGGAGCTGCGGCGGCTGCTGCGGGCGCTGGCGGGGGAGGGGATGACGATCCTCTTCTCGAGCCACCTGCTCGACGAGGTCGAGCGCCTGTGCGACCGCGTCGCAATCCTCGACCAGGGCCGGCTCGCCGCCGAGGGCACGCTCGACACGCTGCTCGCCGCCGGCGAGCGGCTGTGGCTCGACGTCGCCCCGGTGGACCGCGCCCTCGCCCGCGTCGGCGACCGCGGCACGCCCGATCGCGGCGGCATCGCGGTGGGGGTCCGGCGCGCGGACGTGCCGGCGTTGCTCAAGGCGCTCGCCGACGACGGCGTCGCCGTCTACGAAGCGCGCTGGGTGCGGCCCGGGCTCGAGCGCTACTTCGGGGGCGAGGCATGAGCCTCCCGCTCCGCGCCGAGCTCCGCAAGCAACTCCGCCAGCGCGGCAGCCTGGTGTGGGGATTCGCGGCGGTGCCGTTGTTCAGCACCTTCGCCGCTTTCGTCCTCGAGCTCGCCATTCCCTCCACGGCCGGGGTCGGGACGGCGGTCCACCCGGTCCGCTCGGCGATCCGCGCCGTCTCGCTGGCGGGCAACCCGGTCGCGCAGCTCTTCTACGCCGTCGGCGCCGCCGCCTTCTTCACCGTCGAGTACCGCCACGCCACCTGGCGGCTGATTGTCCCGCGGGCGCCGCGCGGCGCCTTGTTCGGCGCCAAGGCGCTCGGCTTCTGCCTGCTGGCGGCCGCGAGCCTCCTGCTGCTCCTCGCCGGCGACCTCGCCGCGAGCCTTGCCGTGCCGCTGGTGCGCAAGGTGGCGGTGACCGACGCGCCGCCGGCGACGCTGGCGCATCTCGGCCTCGCCTGCGCCGTCTCGCTCGCCGAGCTGGTTGCGCTCGGCGGCACGGCCGCTCTGCTCGCCGTCCTGACGCGCTCGCAACTCGGCACCCTGCTCCCCGTCTTCCTCCTCGCCTTCTTCGCCGCCGGAGCCGAGGCGGTGCTCAACCTCTCCGGCAACGCCCTCGCGGCGATCCCGCTGCCGACCCTCGCGGCCGACGCGGTGCGCAGCTGGCTTGCCGCCACGCCGGATGCGCCGGGCGCGTCGTCGGCGGCGGCGGCGATCGGGGCCGCCGTCCTCGGCCTGTGGTCGGTGCTGAGCTACGGTCTCGCCGCTTTCCTGTTCGCGCGTCAGGATCTCGCCCGCGAATGAAGCTGCAGCCGCGCGAGGAGCGGCTCGATCACCGTCGCCATCGCCGCGTAGCCGGCCTCGGTCGGATGCACGCCGTCCTGCGCGAGACCCGGCCGCATCGCGCCGGTGCCGTCGTCGAGGACGCGGCCGTAATCGACCCAGGTCGCGCCGCTCCCGGCCGCGAAGCGGCGGAGCCACGCATTGAGCCCGGCGATCGGCCGCCGCGTCTCCAGCCCCGGCCGCCAGGGGAAGCCCGCGGCGGGCGGGATCGAGGCGAGCAGCAGCGTGATCCCGAACTGCCGGGCGATCGCCGCCATCGCCCGGATATTGTCCTCACTCATCTCCGGCGTCATCGGGCCGGTATTGCCGGCGACGTCGTTGGTCCCGGCCATGATGTGCACCGCGCGCGGCTTCAGGTCGACGACGTCGGCCATGAAGCGCAGCAGCATCTGCGGCGTGGTCTGGCCGCTGATGCCGCGGCAGACGCGACCGGCGCGGAAGAAGCCCGGCTGCTTCGCCTTCCACCCTTCCGTGATCGAATCGCCGAGGAACACGATGTCGACGCGTTCGCCGCTCGCCCGCAGGCGCGCATTGTCGCCGCGGTAGCGCTCGAGGCCGGCGGGATCCTTGAGCAGCCCCCGCTCGAACAGGTCCTGCCAGGCGTCGCCGCCCGCCGCCGCACCGCCGAGCGCGCCGGCGAGGAAGTCGCGTCGGTCGACGCTCACCGCGCCTTCTCGGCGGCGATCCACGAGTCGATCTGCGCCTCGAGCACGTCGAGCGGGACCGAGCCTTGCCCCAGCACCGCGTCGTGGAAGCGGCGGATGTCGAACTTCGGCCCCAGCGCCCGCTCGGCCCGCGTCCTCAGCTCGCGGATCTTGAGCTCGCCGATCTTGTAGCCCAGCGCCTGGCCGGGCCAGCTGATGTAGCGGTTGACCTCCGCGTCGATGTTCGCGTCGGTCAGCGCGGTATTCTCGCGCATGAAGGCGACCGCCTGCGCCTTGGTCCAGCCCTTGGCGTGGATGCCCGTGTCGACGACCAGCCGCGCCGCCCGCCACGCCTGGTAGGAGAGCTGGCCCATCTTCTTCGCCGGCGTGTCGTAGAGCCCCATCTCCTCGCCGAGGCTCTCGGCATAGAGGCCCCAGCCCTCGGTGAAGGCGGTGAACGAGGTGAAGTGGCGGCGGAACGGGGCGAGGTCGAGCTCCTGCTGGAGCGCGATCTGGTTATGGTGCCCGGGCACGCTCTCGTGGAGGCTGAGCGCCGGTATCTCCCACAGCGGCCGCTGGTCGAGCTTGGACGTGTTGACATAATAGGTCCCCGCCACCCCGCTCGCCGGCGACCCCGGCTGGTAATAAGCGGTCGTGGTCCCCTCCGCGGTCTCCGCCGGGATCGGCCGGATGCCGTAGGGCAGGCGCGGCAGCCGGCCGAAATAGTGCGGCATCTTGCCGTCGACGGTCTTGTTGACGAAGGCGGTCTCCTTGAGCAGCGCCTCCGGCGTCGTCACGAAATATCTCGGGTTGGTGTGGAGGTCGCGGATGAAGGCCTCGCGGCTCGCGAACCCCGCCTCCCGCGCCACGCGGTCCATGTCCGCCCGGATGCGCGCCGCCTCCTTGAGGCCGATGTCGTGGATCTGGTCCGGCGTGAGGTCCGTCGTCGTCTCCTGGCGGACGCGGAAGGCATAATAATCGCGCCCGCCGGGCTCGGCCGACACGCTGTCCACCTTCGCGCAACGCGGCGCATATTGGGTGCGGTAGAAAGCGAGATGCTTGGCATAAGCCGGGTTGAGCACGTCGACGATGACCCGCCGCGCGCGCGCCTGCATCGCCGCCCAGTCCGCTTCGCTCATGTCGGCCGGGCGGGGCCGCGCGAACGGCTCGTAGAAGCGCGACCTGGCCGGATCCTCGGCGATCACGCCGGCGATGCTCTTCTCGGTGTTGCCGAGCACCGAGCAGGGCAGCACGTAGCCCTCGCGCACGGCGCGCGCCGTGATGTCGAGCGCGGTGTCGTTCATCTTCGGATATTGTTCGAGCCGGGCGAGGTAGCTGTCATAGTCGCCGCGGCTGCGGAACGGCAGATTGTCGGCGAGGCCGGCGAAATTCTGGTGCCAGCCGGCATAGGTCGTGAACAGCATCATCCGCTGTCCGAACCGGTTGCCTTCGATCCCCTCGGCCAGGCTACGGCGCAGGATGGCGCGGTTCACCCGGTCCGCCGGCGACAGCGCGTCGGCGGGGATGGCATCGAGCCGGGCGAGGAAGGCGCCGGCCTCGCGGACGCGGCGGTCGGCCGCGGCGAGGCTGAGGTCCTCGATCTGCCGGTCGTAGTCGTGGACGCCGAGCGAGGTCGCATAGGTCGGGCTCTCGCGCAGCAGCCAGGCATAATGTTCGTCCATCAGCCGGTGGAGGTCGTCGGCCGGGGCGGCGCGCGCGGGCGCGGCGATGGCGACGAGGGCGAGAGCGGCGGCGAGGGCTGGGCGCATGCGGGTCCTCCGGTGGTTCGCCCGGAGCCTAACGCGGTTGGTTCGCGCCCGCCACAGCCCTTGCCCGGCGCGGCGGCGCGGGCGCGAAATGCCAGGTCTCGCCGCCGCGGCACTTCACGCCGGCGAGGGTCGCGGTGCCGCCTTCGGCCAGTGCGGCGATCAGGCCGCTGACCTGCTCGCCGCGCGGGGCCGCGGCCGGCGAGACAGCGCGCAGGCAGCGCAGGACGAGCCGGCGCACCAGTTCGTCCGGGACGCCGCGCGGGTCGAGCCGCACCTGCGCGCCCCCTGGCTGCCGCACGCGCTCGTCGAACAGCCGCGCCGCCGCGGCATCCAGCGCCGCGTCCGCCTGCGCCAGCGCGGCGGCGCTGCGGGCGAGGGCGGGGACATCGAGCCAGGGCGCCTCGGCCATCCGCCGGCGGATCCGCGCGCGGTCGAACGAGGGGTCGGCGTTGCTCGGATCGTCGACAGGCGTCAGCCCCGCCGCGGCGACGATCGCGGCCAGCTCGGCGCGGCGCCAGGCGAGCAGCGGCCGGCAGACGGCGAGGCGGCCGCCGCTCTCCGGCAGCGGCCCGCGTGCCCGCACCCCGGCCAGGCCGCCGACTCCCGCGCCGCGCTGAAGGCGCATCAGCAACGTCTCGGCCTGGTCGTCGGCATGGTGGGCGGTGAGCAGGACCTGCAATCCTTCCCGTCCCATCCAGTCTCCGAGCGTGGCGTAGCGGACCTTGCGCGCCTCCGCCTGAAGCCCGGCCGGCCCATCGCCCACGCCGCAGCGAAGGATCGCGTGGGGGACGCTGAGATCCGCGCAGATGCCGGCGACGGACGCCGCCTCGGCGGCGCTTTCCGGCCGGAGTCCGTGATCGACGGTCGCGGCTTCCACCGCGCCGGGCCGCGCCGCGGCGGCAAGGAGGAGCAGGGCGAGGCTGTCCGGCCCGCCCGACACGGCGACCGCCACGCGCTCCGTGTCCGTCAGGGCCGCGAGATCGCCGCGAAACCGCTCCAGCAGGGCGCCGTCGGGGAGGAGGATCGCCATGGTTGGCCAGCCTAGAGGAGAACGCGCCGGCGCAAAACCGGGCACGGCAGGTCGCGGCAGGCCCACCACTTGCCGCTACGCTTCAGAAACGATCGCAACAGCAGGTGCTAAGTACAGGTTCTTGACGTGGATCAAGGAGAGGAGCGGCACGTGGCCGAACGCGAAGGCCCGGCCGGGTTGCCGATGCCGGAAGATGCAGCATTCCTGCGGGCCCAGGCGGAGAAGTGCCGCTGGCTCGCCGCCCGCGTCACCGCGACCGACGTCGCCGACACATTGCTCCAGATGGCCCGCGAATATGAGGAACGCGCGGCGCGGCGGGAGGGGAAGGGGGGCGAAGGCCAGGAGCGCTCAGGCTGAGTCGTCACCCCGGACTTGATCCGGGGTCCACCTTTCTCTCCTCAGGGCCAATCAGGAAAGGTGGATGCCGGATCAGGGTTCCCATCAAAGTACTACTTTGATGGGGTTCCTCCGTCCGGCATGACGTCGAAGCTAGCGGCGATCTGAGAGCGGTCTTATCCGCACTTGGCCGCCGCCCGCGCGGCGGGGAGGCGCTGCTTCAGCCAGTCGCGCATCGTCGCGCCGTAGACGTCCTTCAGCTCGTCATAGGCCTTGCAGGCGTCCGACGGCTTCTTCAGCGCGACCAGCGCCTGGCCGAGGAAGAACAGGCTGTCGGCGGCGCGCTCGCCCTTGGGGTTGGCCTCGTAATTGGCGAGCAGGGCCTTGGCCGCGGCGGCCGGGTTGCCGTCGTCGAGATAGGCGCGGCCGACGAGATTGCCGGCCCAGCTGGCGAAGCGGTCGTTCGGCCAGGTCCGGGTCACCGCCTGGAGCTTGGGAATCGCCGCCCGATAATTCTTCTGCTCCCACAGGTGGAAGCCTTCGTTGTAGGCGGCCTCGGCGGTCGAGCCGGCGGTCGCGGCCGGCTCGGCCTCGGCGCGCTCGGCGGGGACCCATTCCGGATCCGCGGCCGCGGCCTTCTTCCTGGTTGCGGAGGCGGCGGCGCGGCGGACCGGCTTGTCCTCCGGCACCGCCTCCGGGAGCCGGGGCGGCGTCGTCGCCTGCGCCTGCTGCTGCGCTGCGGTCTGGGCCTGCTCGACGGCCGCGAGGCGCGAGGCGGTCGTCTCGCGAAGCTGCTTCAGCGCCTCCTCGGTGAGGGCGAGGCGGTGGCCGTTCTCCTCGGCCTGGCCGGTGAGCTGGCGCAGCTGCGCCTCGAGCGCGTCGATGCGCGCGGTGAGGTCGGCGACCGGCGCCGTCGCCGGCACGCCGCCGGGCGCCGCGGCGGGGCTGCCGGGGGTGATCTCCGGCGTCACCTCCTCCGGGGCGCCGCTGGGAAAGACCTTGCGCTGGACGGCGCGCAGCTGCTGCTCGATCCGCTCGAGCCTCTTCTCCGGCGTCTCGGGCCGCTGGGCCGCGGCCGGCACGGCGATGCTCGCGGCCATCAGGGCCGCCACGAACGGAACGCGCATAATTACTCCCCGCTAAACTCCCGGGCCGGAGCCTAGAGCGGCAAGACGCTGGAATGAAGTGGCTTTTCGGCTCAGTGCGCGGCGCTGGGCGCGGCTGCGGGTCCGTTCGGCGCAGGCGCGGCGCCGGCGGCGGGCCGGCCGGCCAGGTCGGCCGGCTTCAGGCTGACCGAGATCGTCTTGTTGGGCGGGCCGAGCGGCCCGATCGGCTTGCCGCCGACGGTGACGGTGACGGCGTCGGCGCGGCCGGTGCGCACCGTCGGCGCCTGGGCGGTCGCCGGCACCTGATATTGCTGCCCCGCCTTCAGCGTCCCCATGTAGAGCGCCTTGGGGTTCGCACCGTCGCTGACCCGCATCCACACGTCCTGCGTGGCGCTCAGCGCGACCGGTCCCGTCGCCGGCGCGGCCGGCGGCTGGGGCTGAGACGCGGGCGCGGGCCTCGGCCCGGCGGGCGCGGCCTGCGGCTGATCGGCGGGCGTGGTGCGGTCGGCGATCTGCGCCTCGTCGGGGGCGTTGCCCACCGCCTGCTTGCGCCAGACGAGATAGCCGGCGACGAGCAGCACGGCGAGGATGGCCGCGACGAGGACGATCGAGCGCGGCGGCACGCGCGCCGGGTCGGTCGGCTCGTAATAAGCCGCCGGACCGGCGACGTTGCTGCGGGCGCCGCCCAATTGCTCGCGCAGCTCCGCGCCCACCGCCGGGCCGTCGAGGCCGACCGTGTTGGCGTAGGAGCGGGCGAAACCGACGCTGTAGGTGATCGCCGGCAGCGCGTCCCATTCGCCCCGCTCGATATGCTCGAGGTGGCGGATCGGGATGCGGGTCTGGCGGGCGACGTCGTCGAGGCTGAGGCCCTTCTCCTCCCGCGCGGCGCGCAACCGCTCGCCGACCGGATTCGAGTGACCCTGCTCCGCAAGCAAATCCGCCATCAATCGTTCCCGGCCCTGTGCAGCGTGTCGAGGGCGGCCATGTCGCTTGATGGGTACGCCCCTGTCAACAAGCGGCGCCTCCGGCCGTCGCAACGGTCGCGCTCCTTCCCGGAACGGGGAAGAGCGGCGCCACGCGTCGCCGCCCTTGCGGCCGGTGCGCGGCTGCTTTTCCGAGGCCAGCCGATACTCCTTCACCGGCACGGGTTCCGGCGCGTCGGCGGTCCCAGTGTCGATCGGTTCGGCTCCTCCCCGGAACGGGGAGGGGGACCAGCCGCAGGCTGGTGGAGGGGGCCCAGCTCCACGCCGCACCGGAGTCGGGGCCCCCTCCACCACGCCGCTTCGCGTCGCGGTCCCCCTCCCCGTTCCGGGGAGGAGCGCTCAGCCCAGCGCCACCTCATTCTCCTCCGCCCACCGCGTCAGCGCCGGGCGGATGCTCGCGACCGGCTCGGCGAGCATCTTCTCCACCGCCGGCACCACCGCCGAGCGGTCGAGCGAGCGGATCATCGCCTTGATCGAGCCGACCGCGACCGGCGTGATCGAGAAGCGCTCGAGGCCGATGCCGATCAGCGCCATCGCCTCGAGCGTGCGGCCGCCCATCTCGCCGCAAATGCCGACCCTGACGCCCGCCTCCTGCGCCTGGCGGACGACGCGGCGCAGGAATCTCAGGATCGCCGGCGACAGCCAGTCGTAGCGCTCGGCGAGCTTGGGGTTGGCGCGGTCGGCGGCGAACAGGAACTGGGTGAGGTCGTTGGTGCCGATCGAGAGGAAGTCGATCTTCGGCAGCAGCATGTCGAGCGTCTCGGCCAGCGCCGGCACCTCGAGCATCGCGCCGTAACGGATCTTGGTCGGCAGCAGCTTCTTGCGCTCGACGAGGAACAGGCGCTGCTGCTCGACGATGTCGCGGGCGGCGTCGAACTCCCAGGGCTCCGAGACCATCGGGAACATCACCTCGAGCTCGCGCCCCGCCGCGGCTTCGAGCAGGGCCCGCGCCTGCGCCTTCATCAGCCCGTCGCGGTCGAGGGCGAGGCGCAGCGCCCGCCAGCCCATGGCGGGATTCTCCTCGATCTCGCCGTCGCTCGTGTCCATGTAGGACAGGGCCTTGTCGCCGCCGACGTCGACCGTGCGGAAGGTGACCGGCTTGTCCCCGGCTGCGTCGAGCACCGCCTTGTACAGCCGCTGCTGGCTTTCGCGGCGGGGAAGGGCGGCGGAGACGAGGAACTGGAACTCGGTGCGGAACAGGCCGATGCCGTCGGCGCCGGTGACGTCGAGCGCCTCGACGTCGTCGCGCAGCCCGGCATTGACCATCACCGTCACCCGGCAGCCGTCCTTCGTCACCGGCGGCAGGTCGCGCAACGCGGCGAGTTGGGCGCGCCGTTTCTGGGTGACGACCAGCTTGGCCTTGAATGCGTCCTCGACCGCCTGGGTCGGCCGCACGAAGGCGACGGCGTCGCCGCCGTCGAGCAGCACCTCGTCGCCTTCCGAGATGGCCTGGCGGACGTCGCCGACGCGGCCGAGCATGGGCACGCCCATCGCCCGCGCGACGATGGTGACGTGCGCGGTCAGCGACCCTTCCTGGAGGATGACGCCCTTGAGGCGCCGCCGGTCATATTCGAGCAGCTCGGCCGGGCCGAGGTTGCGCGCGACGAGGATCGTGTCCTCGTGGAGGCCCATCTGCGCGGCGGTGCCGAGCCGGCCCGAGACGATGCGCAGCAGCCGGTTCGACAGATCGTCGAGATCGTGCATCCGGTCGCGCAGCAAGGGGTCGTCGATCTCGCGCATCCGCTGCTGCATGCGCTGGCGGACGCGCTCGATCGCCGCCTCGGCGGTGAGGCCCGAATCGATCGCCTCGTTGATCCGCCGCGACCAGCCCTCGTCATAGGCGAACATCTTGTAGGTCTCGAGCACCTCGTGATGCTCGCCGGCGGTGCCGAATTCGGCGAGCGTCGTCATGTTGTCGATCTGCTCGCGCATCTTGCGGAACGCCGAATAGACGCGCGCCCGCTCGGCCTCGGTGTCGTCGGCGACGGTATGCTCGATGAGGATGCGCGGCTGGTGGTAGACGGCGAGGCCCCTCGCCATGCCGGTGACGAGCCGCAGGCCCTGCAGGCGGACGGAGCCCTGCTCCCGCGCGGCCCCCGCGGTGGCGGCCGCCTTGTCGGCGAGGCCGGCATTGGCGATCAGCTCGGAGAGCACCATCGCCACCGTCTGCAGCGCCTCGATCTCGAGCGTGTCGTAGGCGCGCGGGTCGGCATGCTGGACGCCGAGCACGCCGATCGCCCGCTCGCGGCGGACGATGGGGACGCCGGCGAAGCTGTGGAACAGCTCCTCGCCGGTCTCGGGACGGTAGGCGAATTCGGGGTGGCTGGTCGCCTCGGCGAGGTTCAGCACGGCGACGTCCTTGGCGATCGTCCCGACCAGGCCCTCGCCGAGCGCGAGCTTGGTGACGTGGACGGCGCTCTGGTTGAGCCCGACGGTGGCGAAGAGCTCGAGCACGCCGTCGCGCAGCAGGTAGATCGAGCAGACTTCGCTCGCCATCGCGTCGGCGATGATCTTGACCACTTTGTTGAGCTTCGCCTGCGCCCCGAGCCGCGACGCCATCACCTCGTGCAGCCCCGTCAGGATCTCGCGCGCGGACGTGGCGGAGGTGGCGGAGGAGGTCGGCATGGGCGCAGCGCTAACAGAAAGGAACGGCGGCCTCTACAGGCTGAGGTGCATCGAAGCCTGCTGTCCCCGGGGCGGAGCGGGCTGGGGTGAGGGGGTTCTGCGGTCGGGAATGAGCATCGAGCGCCGAGCCCCCTCTCCCCACCTTCTCGCCGCCGGGGAGAGGGAATAAGGGGACACTAGCGCGGGAACAGCGCGTAGTCGCGCTCCGTGATGCGGTCGACGCAGCCGCGGAATTCCTCGAAGCAGCGGGTGCCGGGGCGGATGACGCCATATTCCGGGTCCGCGGTGCGCGCGGCGGGGACGAGGGCGATCGGGGCGGCGGCGGGGATGAGCTGCGCGCCGGCGCCGGCGACGAGGGTGGCGAGGACGCCGTTGAGGGCGCCGCCGCCCGACGGACGGTTGAGGATGGCGACGCGGTATTGGCCGGCGCTGCCCGTTACCAGGTAGATGTGGCCGGACAGGTGGGGGAAGGAGACGAAGCCCTTCTGCTCGAAATCCTGGTCGAGCCGGTTGGTCTCGCTGAAGGCGAGGTGGCCCTTCGCCTCGTCCCAGGCGATGAGGGTCCGGTAGGCGTAGAGCGCGCCGGGTTCGCTGAACGAGGGGCGCACGGTGAGATATTCGCCTTCCAGCCACCGCACGGCGGGGCGGGCATAGGCGCCCATCTCCTCGGGGGCGAATCCCGACGCGGCGGCCGGCTCGGCGGGCCGGGCGAGGGCGCCGTTGCGCAGCGGGATGCCGAGCGCCTCCTCCATCCTCACCACCGTCGCGAGCGTGAAGGGCCGGCGGCCCGACAGGGCCTTCTCCAGCGTGGAGAGGCTGATTCGGGCCGAATCGGCGAGCCACTGGCGCGACAGGCGGCGGCGCGCCAGCTCTTCGCGCACGGTCATCGCGACGGCGTCGCTGCCCTCGGGATGCAGATCGGGATGAAGTTCGGACGACATGTTCGAGCATGTGCGCACAAAACCGCACATTTCGTCAACTCTGCGTAATGCCGGGGAGGCAGTTTCGGCCCGCGGCGGCGGACATTTGCCGCGCCTTCCCGTAGAGCGCCGCCGCCCGCCGGCCCATGATCCTGATCGAGATCAACGCTTCGCAACGGGGAGGAGACGGACCATGCACAGCCTGCGCGTCGCCACCGGCATGACCGGCCTCCTCGTCGTCACGACGATATTGTTCGTCGCGCAATTTCTCTCGGGAGCGGCCCTGCCGCTCATGCCATAGGGCGCGCGCCGTTTCGGCCGCGCGTTGTGGGGGGTGCCGTCGGCGTAGGGAGCGCCGGCGGCATCCTCGCATTTGCGGCGGGCCGTCTAGCGCCTTGGGCGATTGGTTGGCCGCAGCTTCGTCATGCCGGACGGAGGGACCCCATCAAACTACTACTTTGATGGGAACCCGGCGGGACCCCATCAAGTACGACTTTGATGGGAACCTTGGTCCGGCATCCACCTTTCTTCTTCGGAATCAGGTGGTTGGAAGAAGGTGGACCCCGGATCATGTCCGGGGTGACGATGCAACCAAGTCGCTCGACCCTCTAGCGGGCGCGCAGCGATACCACCTTGCCGGCCTGCTCGGGATCGACGGCGCCGGCGACGGCGCGGCCGAGCTCCTCCTGGGTGAACGGCTTCGCCAGACGGGGAAATTGCGGTGCTGCCGAGTCGCCGAGCTCGGCGAAGCCGGTGGCGAGGAGGACCGGCAGGTCCGGACGGTCGGCGCGCACCCTCTCGGCAAGCTCGAGGCCGTTCATCTGCGGCATCGCGAAATCGGTGAGCAGCAGATCGACCGGATGCCGGTCGAGCTGCGCCAGGGCTTCCTCGGCCGAGGAGGCCTGGTGCACGACGTGCCCCAGATCCTCCAGCATCGCGGCCGTGTTGAGGAGGACGAGGGCGTCGTCGTCGACCGCGAGGATGGCGATCGGCCTGGTCTGCGCGGGCTCGGTTTCCTGGGGACTGCGGCGGAAGGTCCGTTCCGCCTCGCGGTTCACCTGCGCGACCGGCAGCCAGAGGCTGATCTCGGTCCCCTCGTCCTTCTTGCTTTCGACGATCAGCTTGCCGCCGGACTGGCCGGCAAGCCCGTCGACCATCGACAGGCCGAGTCCGGTCCCCTTGCCGACGCCCTTGGTGGTGAAGAAGGGCTCGGTCGCCCGCGCCAAAGTCTCCGCGTCCATGCCCTCGCCGCTGTCCGCGACGCAGACGACGACATACTCGCCCGGCGGCAGCTGCGTCGGATGGGCATCGACGATCGATTCCTCGCGCGCCGAGATGGTGATCGTGCCGCCCTCCGGCATCGCGTCGCGGGCGTTCATCGACAGGTTGAGGATCGCGAGCTCGAGCTGGTTCGCGTCGGCAAGCACCGGGCTGATCGACAACGGAAAGCGCGTGTCGATGGCGATGGTGGGGCCGAGCGAGCGGTCGAGGAGGTCGGCCATGCCGCGCACCAGATCGGGAATGTGGACGGCGTCGAGCTTGAGCTCCTGCCGCCGCGCGAAGGCGAGCATGCGCTGGGTCAGCGACGCGCCCCGCTGCGCGGCCTGATAGGCATTGTCAATGAGACGGGTGATACGCGGGTCTTCGGGCACCCGCTTGCGCACCAGCTCGAGGCTGCCGAGGATCGCCATCAGCAGGTTGTTGAAGTCGTGGGCGACCCCCCCGGTCAGCTGGCCGACGGCTTCGATCTTCTGCGCCTGGAAGAAGGCCTCGCGGGCTTTCTCCAGCTCGCGCTGCGCTTCGCGCCGCTCCGTCAGATCCCGCGTGATCTTGGCGAAGCCGAGCAGCTTGCCGTCGTCGTCGCGGATCGAGTCGATGATGACATGGGCCCAGAAACGGGTGCCGTCCTTGCGCACCCGCCACCCCTCCGCCTCGAACTTGCCTTCCCGCTCCGCCGTCGCGAGGGCGCGGCGGGGAAGGTCGGTCGCCTTGTCCTCTTCGGTGTAGAAGCGCGAGAAATGCTGGCCCAGGATCTCCTCCTGGCCGTAGCCCTTGAAGCGCTGCGCCCCGAGGTTCCAGCTCGAGATGATCCCGTTCGGGTCGAGCATGTAGATGGCGTAGTCGGCGACGCTCTCGACCAGCAGCCGGAACCGTTCCTCGCTGTCGCGCAGCGCCCGTTCGGCCTCGTGCCGCTCGCTGACGTCGCGGGTGATTTTGGCGAAGCCGATCAGCTCGCCCGCGGGGGACCGGATGGCGTCGATGATGACGTGCGCCCAGAAGCGCGAGCCGTCCTTGCGGACCCGCCAGCCTTCGGCCTCGAACCGCCCTTCCTCGGCGGCCGTCGTCAGCGCGCGGCGGGGAAGCTCGGTGGCCTTGTCCTCCTCGGTGTAGAAGCGCGAGAAATGCTCGCCGAGGATTTCGTCCTCGGTATAGCCCTTGAACTTCTGCGCACCCGGATTCCAGCTGACAATCGTGCCGGTCCGGTCGAGCATGTAGATGGCGTAGTCGGTGACGGCGTCGACGAGCAGCCGAAAGCGCGAATCGTCCCTGGTGATTTCGGTCGTCAAATGATGCGCCCTCAGCCCGCTCGCGCCCCATCCTCCCCGCAGGAGGAGCGAATGTCGAGTAGCCGACAAACGGCCCGGCGAGCGCCGGGTTCCGCCGCGGCACCGACTTTATGCTGCGTTCTTTCGCAGGGGGTGACGACTAGGTCCTCTGCTCTGCGATCCAGCGATTGCCCTCGGCCTCGAGGATGTCGAGCGGCACGCGCCCGGTGCCGAGGACCGCGTCGTGGAACGCCTTGATGTCGAAGCGGGCGCCGAGCGCCGCCTTCGCCTTGTCCCGCAGCCGCACGAAGACGGAATGGCCGAGCTTGTAGCTGCACGCCTGGCCGGGGGTCGCGCAATAGCGCTCCACCTCCCGGGTCGCGAAGCCGGGCGCCTCGCCGTCCTCGACGACGAAGTAGCGGATCGCCTGTTCGCGGCTCCAGCGAAGGTGGTGGATGCCGGTGTCGACGACGCAGCGATTGGCGCGGAACAGCTGGAACTTGAGGTAACCGAGCCGCCCGAGCGGATCGTCCTCGTACATGCCCATCTCGTCGGCGAGCTGCTCCGCGTACAGCGCCCAGCCCTCGCCATAGCCGGAGAATCCGCCGATCTTGCGGATCATCGGCAGCCCCTGGTTCGACAAAGCGAGGCCACCCTCGAACTGATGGCCGGGCAGGCCCTCGTGGTAGACGGTCGTCGCGAGGCAGAATTTCGGCCATTCCGCTGTGTCGTGGAGGTTGAAATAGACGAGGCCGGGCCGCGAGCCGTCGATCGCCGGCGGCTGCGAGAAGGCGGACGCCGCGCCCGCCTCGGTTTGCACCGGCACGCGGCGGACCTCGAATTGGTAGGGCGGCATGCGGCTGAACATGGTCGGCAGCCGATTGCGGATCGCCGCGAGCCGCTGGTTGCAATAGGCGATCGCCCGCGCCTTGCCCTCGTCGCTGTTCGGGTAGAGCTGGCGCGGGTCCTTGTAGAGCGCCGCCATCCGCTCGCCGACCGTGCCGCGCGTCATTCCCTGCGCCTTGAGCAGAGCGTCGAGGCGCGCCGAAATGGCGCGCGCCTGGTCGAGCCCGAACCTGTGCACCTCGGCCGGGCTGAGGCGAGTCGTCGTCGTGTTGTGGAGCGCCACTTCGTAGAAGGCGGGGCCTTCGCGGAAGCGCCAGATGCCGGCGTCGTGCACGGCCCGCGCGCGCAATTGCCGCGCCAGGGCGATCTGGCGGTCGAGCGCCGGGAGGACCTTGCCGTCCCACAGCCGCGCCGCGTCCTTCGCATAGCCCTCGCCGAGCCCCTTCGCCGCCGCGCGGCGGGCGATCGACCTCACCGGCGTCGCCTCGGCCGCTGCGACGCGGGTCTTCACCATTTGCTCCAGCGCCGTGTCGAGGAGGAAGTCCGGCGGGATCACGCCGAGGCCCGCGTCGTGCCGCATCTGCGCGGTCTCGGCGTCGAGCTGGTCGGCGAAGGCGGCGAGCCGGGCCAGGAAGGCCTCCGCGTCGGCGCGGGTCTCGATCGGGTGCTTGGTGTCGAGGAAGTCCGGCACCGACTGATAGGCGCCGGTCAGCTGGCTGACGACATACGGGCTGGGGCCGTAGCCGAAGCCGCCGAAGTCGAACCTCTGCACTTCGGCGGACGCGCGGCGGGTATAGACGACGGTCTCCCAATCGAGGCGATCCGCCGGCGAGAGCGTGCCCGGGTCGATCGCGACGAGCCGCCTAAGCTGGTCCTGCGTCTGCGCCTTGGCGGCCGCGCGACCGGCCGGGCTCGCGTCGCTGAGCTTCGCCCTCAGGTCCGCGTTGGGCCCCTTGTCGAGCCCGAGCTGCGTCGCCGATTCCGGCCGCAGGCGCAGCTGCTCCTGGAACAGCGCGTCGAACAGCCGCGCGAGCGCCGGCGAGCGGCCCGGCGCCGGCTGGGCGAGCAGCGGGACGGGCAGGGCCAGCGCCGCCGCCGAGGCGGCGCTCGTCTGGAGAAAGGCACGGCGGTCCAACAGGTTCACCTCGTCGTCTCCCTCAGGCGTGGACCGAGCGCCGCGCGAGCGCGTGCGCCGCTTCGTCGGTGAGCTGCTTCAGGATGTCCGCCACCGGCGCTTCCTCCTTCACCATGCCGACCGACTGGCCCGCCATCACCGAGCCGGTCTCGACGTCGCCTTCGATCACCGCGCGGCGCAGCGCGCCGGCCCAGTAATGCTCGATCTGGAGCTGCGCCTCGGCCATCTCGACCTTCGCCTCGTCGAGCGCCTGCGCGACCTCGCGCTGCTTGGCGGCGAAGCTCTCCATCTCCCGGTTCCTGAGCGCGCGGACCGGGATGACCGGCAGCCGCGGGTCGATCTGGACGCTCGTCACCGCATCGCGCGCGGAGGCGCGGATGAAGGCCTTCTTGAAATTGGGATGGGCGATGCATTCGGTGGCGCAGACGAAGCGGGTGCCGAGCTGCACGCCCGCCGCGCCCATCTCCAGATAGCCGGCGATGAGCCCGCCATGGCCGATGCCGCCGGCGACGAAGATCGGCACCTGCGCGGCGAGCGGCGGCAGGATCTCCTGGGCGAGCACCGAGGTCGACACCGGCCCGATATGGCCGCCCGCCTCCATGCCCTCGATGACGAGCGCGTCGACGCCCGAGCGGATCAGCTTCTTCGCCAGCGCCAGCGCCGGCGCGAAGCAGATCAGCTTCGCCCCGCTCCCCTTGATCCGCTCGATCGCGCCCGGCGGCGGCAGCCCGCCCGCCAGGACGACATGGCCGACGCCGTGGCCGGCGCAGACGTCGATCAGCTCGGACA
>JAFAZW010000057.1 GCA_019239415.1 Alphaproteobacteria bacterium | reverse complement strand
CGAGGAAATGGGCGTTCAGGACGTTCCCGTCGTCGGCATCTCCAAGGGCCCGGACCGCAACGCCGGCCGCGAGCATTTCCATCTGCCCGGTGGTCGCGAGTCGATGCTGCCGCTCAATTCGCCCTTGCTGTTCCATCTCCAGCGCCTGCGCGACGAGGCCCACCGCTTCGCGATCGGTGCCCACCGCACCCGTCGCGCCGCCAATTTCACCAAGAGCCCGCTCGACGACGTCCCCGGCATCGGCCCGGCGCGCAAGCGGGCCCTGCTGATGCACTTCGGCACCGCCAAGGCGGTGCGCGGCGCGGCGCTCGAGGACCTCGAAAAGGCGCCCGGCATCTCGAAGGCGATGGCCCGCGGCATCTACGATTATTTCCACCCCTCGGCCTGAGGGGGAGAGGATGCGGCTCGTCACCGAAGCGATCGTCTGCGCGGTCAGGGCGCATGGCGAGCATGGCGCCATCGTCCGCGCGCTGACCCCGACGGACGGCGTCCAGCCGGGCTTCGTGCGCGGCGGGCGGTCGCGGCGCCTCAGGCCGGTGCTGGTGCCGGGCAACCTCGTCCAGGCCGAATATCGGTCGCGGACCGAGGAGCAGCTCGCTCAGCTGTCGGTCGAGCTGGCCGAGAGCCGCGGCGTCTTGCTGTCCGAGCCGCTGGCGGCGGCGGCGATCGACTGGGCGACGGCGCTGACGGCGACGGCGCTGCCCGAGGGCCAGCCCTATCCGCGGCTCTACGCAGCGCTCAGGGGCCTGCTCGAAGCGGTCGCGGCGGCGCCGGCGGCGCGCGGCTGGGCGGCGGCGCTGGTGCGCTACGAGCTGCTGCTGCTCTCGGAGCTCGGCTACGGCCTCGATCTCTCCGAATGCGCGGCGACGGGCGCGCGGGACGATCTCGCCTTCGTCAGCCCCAGGAGCGGCCGCGCCGTGAGCCGGGCGGGCGCCGGCGCCTATGCCGACCGGCTGATGGCGCTGCCGCCCTTTCTCCTCGAAGGCGGCTCGGCGAGCTGGGCGGAGGTGTTCGACGGGCTGCGGATCACCGGCCACTTCCTCGCCCGCGACCTGCTCATCGAGCGGCAAGGCGAGGTGCTGGCGTCGCGCGAGCGGCTGCTGGAGCGGCTGCGACGCGCCGCAGCATGAACGGGCGCCGTTCGCGGGCGTCGAACCAGTGCGCGATGGCGGCGGCGATCCGCGGTGCCGCCCGACCGTCGCCGAACGCCGCGCTCGGCACCGCGAGCCGGGCGCGTCGCTGCGGGTCGGAGAGCAGGGCCGCGACCGCGGTGAAGATCGCCGTCGGGTCGGTGCCGACCAGCTCGAGATGGGTGCCGCCGAGCGCCTCCGGCCGCTCGGTGACGTTGCGCAGCACGAGGACCGGCTTGCCGAGCGCCGGGCCCTCCTCCTGCAGTCCGCCGCTGTCGGTGAGGAGCAGGGTCGACCGGGCGATGAGCCGGACCATCTCCGGATAACCGAGCGGATCGAGCAGCCGGACGCCCGGCTCCCCCGCCAGCATCGCCTCGACGGGCGCGCGGACCAGCGGGTTCGAGTGCAGCACGAAGGCGATTTCGGCCGGCAGGCAGCGCACGATCAGCCGCACCGCGCGGCAGACCGCCTCCGTCTCGCGTCCCTGATTTTCCTTCCTGTGGCAGGTGACGACGATCAGCGGCGCGCCGTCCCGCCGCACGCGGGCTTCCGGCGGGATTCGTGCCGCTTCCCGGAGCACCGCGTCGATGCCGGTATTGCCGGTGACGTGGATTTCCCCGCCCACGCGCCAGTCCCGCTCCAGGTTGCGCGCGGCATGTTCGGTGGGTGCGAAGAGCAGCTGCGCGAGGGCGTCGATCGCCATGCGGTTGCCTTCTTCCGGCCAGGGCTGGCGCAGGTCGAAGGAGCGCAGCCCGGCCTCGACATGGGCGATCGCGGCTCCGCAGTCGCGCGCGGCGAGCGCGCCGGCAAGCGCGCTGCTGGTGTCGCCGTGGACCAGCACCAGCTGCGGAGCGAGGCGCCGGAGGTGCGGCACCAGGAGGCGGTGCAGCCGCTCGCGCAGCCTCGCCGGCGTGCGCGGGGTCGGATCGTGCGGCAGCTCGGTCTCGACCGGACCGAGCACGCAAGCGAGGCCGCCATGCTGGCCGGTGAGGATCAGCCGATGATCGATGTCGCGCCGTTCGCCCAGCGCGGCCGCGACCGGCGCCATCTTGATCGCCTCGGGGCGGGTGCCGACGATCGACACGATCCGCCGCCGCTCAGCCATGCCGACGCTCCGCGCCTGCCACGGTTTCGTGCTTCTCCACGGGGGCGAAGCAAACACTCCGGAATGGACCAAGTCAACTCCGATACGGAGGAGCCTCAGGCCCCGGCGCGCTCGGCCTGGGACCAGGCGAGCTCGGCGAGCGGCTCGAGGCTCCCGGCCATACGGTCGGCATGGGCGGAGCTGGCGGTGCCGCGGGCGAGCCGGCCCTTGATGCCGTGGACGATCGCCGCGAGCCGGAACATGTTGAAGGCCATGTAGAAATCGACGTCGGCAAGGCCGTCGCGCCCGGTGCGGCGGCAATAAGCGGCGATATAGTCCGCCTCGGAGGGGATGCCGAGGGCCGCGAGGTCGAGCCCGGCCAGGCCCGTCGTCGCGCCGGCCGGCATCCGGTACATCATCAGATGGTAGGTGAAGTCGGCGAGCGGGTGGCCGAGCGTCGACAGCTCCCAGTCCAGCACCGCGACGACTCGCGGCTCGGTGGGGTGGAAGATCATGTTGTCGCAGCGGAAGTCGCCGTGGATGACGCGGCTTTCGTCGCCGGCCGCGGCGGGAATGTGAGCGGGCAGCCATTCGACCAGCCGGTCCATCGCCTTCACCCGCCCGGCTTCGACGTCGCCGAGATATTGCTTCGACCAGCGGCTGATCTGGCGCTCGAAATAATTGCCCGGCTTGCCGTAATCGCCCAGCCCCGCGGCGTCCGGATCGATCGCGTGGAGCGCGGCGATGGTGGCGTTCATGGCATCGAAATGGGCGGCCCGTTCCGCGCGCGGCACCTGCGGCAGCTCGGCGTCCCAGAAGATGCGCCCTTCCACCATGTCCATGACGTAGAAGGGCGTGCCGATCACCGTCTCGTCAAGGCAAAGGCCGTGAACCCGCGGGACCGGGAAAGCTTGGGCGCCGAGCGCGGCAAGAACGCGATATTCCCGGTCGACGGCATGCGCGCCGGGGAGCAGCCTGCCGGGAGGCTTGCGCCGCAGCACATAGGCACGGCCGCCGGCGCTCAACTTGTAGGTCGGGTTGGACTGGCCGCCTCGGAACTGCTCGACGCCAAGCGGCCCGCCAAATCCCGCGACATTTTCCTCCATCCATATTGCCAGGGCGGCAATGTCGAAGCGATGGCTGCTGCGGACATCCATGGTTCCACTGTTCTGCTCCGTCCTTTCCATGGATTCACGTCGCTCCTTTTTCGCTGGACGAATTGCTTTTGCGGATCGGCTGGGGCAGGTTCGGCGCGTGGGATGGGTCGCTTGCAGGGTGGCGGCTGAGGGCAGATGGGCACGAACGCGGCCAAAGAGCAACTGTTCGAGGAGGTGAGCGCCTCGTGCCGGCGCGTCATCACCCGCATCGCCTTCACGCATGAATCGGATCCGGTGCTGCGGCGCGAGCTGGTCCAGGACATCCTGCTCGCCTTGTGGATCGCGCTCGACGCCTATCGGGGCTCCGCGTCGCTCAAGACGTTCGTGACGTCGGTGGCGCAGAAGCGCTGCCTGTCCCACGTCGCGCGGCGGGCGCGTGAGCCGCGGCAGGTGGCGCTGCCGCCGGACCTCGCCTGCGCGGCGCCGCCACCCGACGAGCTCGCGCTGAGGAACGACCAGAGGCGGCGGCTCGACGCCTCGATCCAGCTCCTGCCGGTGCCGCAGCGGGAGGCCATCGTGCTCTGCTTCGAGGGCTTCAGCTATGGCGAGATGGCCGCGATCCTCGGCATTTCCGCCAATGCGGTGATGCTGCGTTGCCAGCGCGCCAAGACCCGCCTGCGCGCGATCCTGGAGCGGCGTCCCCGCCTGTGAGCCGTTGCACGGCGCATCGTGCCGCTTATGGTGCGCCCGCCGCTGCCCGGGAGACTCGCATGCGCCTCGTCCTCGCCCTGCTGCTCCTGCTCCTGCCCTGGCCGGCGGCCGCCCAACCGGCGGCCGTGTTGCTGAGGCCGGCGCGGGTGTTCGACGGCGTCGATCCGCGCCCGCACGAAGGCTGGTCGGTGCTGGTGCGCGGCGACAGGATCGAGGCGGCCGGCCCCAACCTCGCCGCGCCGGCCGGTGCCCGGGTCATCGAGCTGCCCGGGGCGACGCTGATGCCCGGCATGATCGAAGGCCATTCGCACCTCTTCCTCCACCCCTATGACGAAACGCCGTGGGACGATCAGGTGCTGAAGGAGCCGCTGGCGCTGCGCACCGCCCGCGCCGTCAACCACGCCCGCGCGACCCTGATGGCGGGGTTCACCACCACGCGCGACCTCGGCACCGAAGGCGCCGGCTACGCCGATGTGGGCCTGAAGCAGGCGATCGAGCAGGGCATCGTGCCCGGGCCGCGGATGCTGGTCGTGACCCGCGCCATCGTCGCCACCGGCGCCTACGGACCCAAGAATGCCGAGCCTGAATTCGTCGCGCGCGGCGCCGAGGAAGCGGACGGCCCGGGCCTGCTGACGGCGGTGCGGCGCCAGATCGGCGCCGGCGCCGACTGGGTGAAGCTGTACGGCGACTATCGCTGGCGGCCGGGCGAGGCGAGCCGCCCGACCTTCACCCTCGACGAGATGAAGATGGCGGTCGAAGCCGCGCACGGCGCCGGCCGCAAGGTCGCCGTCCATGCCGGCACGCCCGAGGGGATGCGGCGGGCCATCCTCGCCGGGGTCGATACGATCGAGCATGGCGACGCCGGGACGCCGGAGATCTTCCGGCTGATGAAGGAGCGGGGGGTGGCGCTGTGCCCCACGGTGGCCGC
Source organism: Alphaproteobacteria bacterium (assembly GCA_019239415.1). GTDB lineage: Bacteria > Pseudomonadota > Alphaproteobacteria > Sphingomonadales > Sphingomonadaceae > Allosphingosinicella. Next base: position 30,576 of record JAFAZW010000057.1, on the reverse strand, counting down.
GGGCGATGCCATCGCCCGCTATCGCGGCTGGAACGGCCAGGGGCCCGAGCCGGCGGGAATTCGCGAAAAGCGGGAGAGCTTCGCCGCCGCCCTCGCCGCCGGCGTGACGATGTGCATGGGCGGCGACGTCGGCGTCTTCGCGCACGGCGACAATGCCCGCGAGATGGAGCTCATGGCGGCCTACGGCATGCGTCCGGCGGACGTGCTGATCGCCGCCACCGCCGGCAATGCCCGCATTTTCGGCCTCGCCGACCGGATCGGCGCGGTGAAGCCCGGCCTGCTCGCCGACCTCGTCGCGGTGGACGGCGATCCGACCCGCGCCATATCCGCCGTACGCGCGGTGCGGTTCGTGATGAAGGGCGGGACCGTCTACCGCGCGCCCTGACCGAGGTCGCGCGCGTGGGCGTCGAGCCGCGCCGCCTCGGCGGCGAAGGAGTCGAACCCCCAGACGCGCGCGGCCCGGAAGACGGGGACGGTCCTGGCGAGCCGCACGCAGGTGGCGAGGTGCGGACCGGTCCCTCCGATCGCCTCCAGGTAGAAGCCGCGATAGGTGTTGGCGACGAGCGCGTCGACGGCGGCGATTCCCGTCAGGCGCTGGATGCTTCCCGCCGCCGCGCCCTCCTCGGCCTTCGCGAGCAGGTAGACGGCGGCGAGCGGGACGGGCTCGGCGGCGCCGCCTTCGCCGGCGATCGGCACGTCATATTTGTCCATGTCGTCGAACGAACGTTGATAGTCGTCGGCGCGGCGCCCGAATTCCTCCAGCGCCTCGCGCCACAGCCTGAGACGCGGAACGCCGGGATACGCGAGGGGGGCGCCGGCCGCGTCGAAGCCGAGCACGCAGACGTCGTCGGCGAGAATCGGATGGCCCTGGTCGTGGAACCAGGCCGCCATGGTGGACTTGCCGGCGCCCGAATGGCCGCAAAAGGCGAAGGCGCGGCCGCCCAGGACCACGGCGTTGGCGTGGAGCGGCATCAGCCCGCGCTGGTGGAGCAGTGCGCCGAAGGCCGAGCCGAGCAGAAACAGCCGGATGTTGCGCTCCGACCCCGCCGGGTCGGGATCGACGAGGATGCGCGCGCCGTCGCGGATCAGGAACCGGCCGACATCTTCGACCGAGAGCAAGGTCCCCCCGTCGACCTCGGCATAGCCCCAGCGCGGCTGCGCCGGCAGGTCGATGCGGCCGTAAGCGACGTCCACGTCGGCCGGCCCGGCGGCGGCGACCTCCCCCATCGGCAGCGGGATCTGGGAGCGGACGATGAGGCCGAACAGCGCGTAGATGTGGCCGGGGGCAGCGGAGGTCATCGCCGGCGCCTTAGCGGTCGCGCGCGGTCGCCGACAAGGCGAAGTGACCCGCCGACAGCGCCATCAGCAGGGCGATGCGGTAGCGCACGATGATCGCGCGGTCCTCCCAGCCGCCCGCCGGCCACGCGGCGAGGGCGGCGCGAAGCCAGTCCAGGTCGACGATCGAAGACGCCTTCGGGTCCGCGGCGATCGCATCGACCAGGGCGGCGATGGCCGGGCGGTCGCGGGTGAGCGCCTCGTGCCAGTCCGCCGCCTGGTAGCCCTTGCCGCGGGCGTCGAGCACGGCGGCGGGCAGGCGGTCGGCGAGGGCGACGCGGGCGAGCGGGCGCCGCTGCCCGTCGCTGAGCAGCATCTCGAGCGGCAGGGACAGACAGAATTCGACCAGCCTGCGATCGGCCGTCGCGTCGCGCTTGTCGATGCCCCATCCGCCGAGGATGCCCTTGCGATACTGGCCGAAGTCCATTTCGGTGAGGAAGGCCTGCCGCGCGTAGGCGAAATAGTCGTTCGGCCGCCGCGCCGCGCCGACCCCGAGCGACCGCTGCTCCTCGGCCAGAGCGGCGCGCAACGCCGGGTGCAGCGCCGTGACCTCGGCCGGGTCCGGCGCCGATGAGAAGGGCTGGAGCAGCCGCCACAGCGCATCCGGGACCCAGGGGCCGAACGAGCTGGCGAGCACCCCCCGCAGCCTTGCGCGCCGGGCCCGTTTCATCGCCGCGGCCTCGCGCAGCCAGTCGCGCCACCGGCCCTCGCGCAGATAGTCGGCCAGCAGCGTATTGGGCGAAGCGCTCATCGTCCAATTGCCGATTTCGCCGGTCAGCAGCACGCGCGCACCCGCCTCGCGCGCGCGGTCGCGCAGCGCGGCCAGCCAGACGTGGTTGCAGGGGTTGAAGCTCGGGCGGTCGAATGCCGCCCGGTTCCGGTCCATGTCGGCAAGGGGGGAGCGGTCCGGGTGCGGGACCACGATATGGTCGACGTTGGGATAGAGGGCCGCGGTGGCGGCGGCGAGCGGCGCCTCGTCGGCGAAGCGGTTCGGCGGCGCCTGCTGCGGGCGGCGGGGGACGGCGGTGAGCGCGACGATGCGCGTGGCGGGGGCGAGGCGGGCGGCGGTGGCGGTCACCGCGCTGCTGTCCCACCCGCCGCTGAGGTGGGACGCGACCACCGTCTCGACGCCGCGCAGACGTCGTCCCACCGCCGCGTCGAGCTCGTCCCGGAACGCCGCGACATAGTCTTCGAAGCGCCGGAGGCGCAGCTTCGGCGGAGACGGCGTCCACCAGCGGCGGCCCGTCACCCCTCCCGGCGTCGCCTCGACGACATGGCCGGGCTCGACCCGGTGGATGCCGCGGTAGAAGCTGGCGGCGCCGGCGAGCGGCAGGCTGCCGAGGTAGCGGGCGAGGCTGTCGCCATCGGCGTCGCGCGGGACGGCGTCGAGCGCGTGCAGCCCGACCGGCATCGAGGCGAAGGCGAGGGCGCCGTTGCCGCGGTGCCAGAAGAGCGGCCGCTGCCCGAGCGGATCCCGGGCGAGCACGAGCCGCTGCCGCGCCGCGTCGAACCAGGCGAAGGCGAAGTCGCCGAGAAGGCGGGGGATGGCGTCCACGTCCCAGCGTTCGAGCGCCGCGAGGAGAAGCTCGGCATCGGCGAGGCCGCGGCTGTCGCCGGCGCCGAGGCCGAGCGCGGTCGCGATCTCCTCCCGGTTGTCGAGTCGCAGGTCGGCGACGAGAGCGGTAGTCCGGGCGGCGGAGAGGAGTGGCTGGCGGTCGAACCGATCTTCGGGCACGAGGCGGAACAGGTTGCGGCCCAGGTGAAGGCCGCCGTGCCCGAGCGTCGCCGTATCGTCGGGGCCGAACGCCCGTTGCGCCGCGAGCATCGCCTCGCAGGCGCGCTCGCTCTCGGGGCCGGCGTCCGCGCCGAAGGTCCACAAACCCGCGATCGCGCTCATAGAAAAACCCCCCGCCTCACGGCGGAGGGCCCTTCAAACTCGATCGGAGGCGCGTTACGAACCCTGGTTGCCGCCGCCGCCGTCGGAATTCGCATTGTGCGTGCTCTCCGCCGCCCCTGCGCGAAGACGCCGGAATTCGGGGCGCTCCCACGAGCGCTTGACCGCCTTCTGCATCGTCTGGTCCTTCATGAAAAACTCTCCCTGCTGTCGCGTCTCTATCGAAAGCGTCGAAAGATTCAAGCCTGCCCGCGATTACTGCCAAGCCTCAACGCTTGGGAGGGGCAGACTGTTGCGTCTGGGCAACAAGCGGCACCACGGCCATGCCGAAGATCCGCCACTGCCCGCCAACATTCTGAAACAAAAGGTCAAATCCGATCGGGTTCGGCCGCAGCGGGAACACACCGCGGATGCGGAGCAGCCCGCCCTGGACGATCGCCGGGGGGAATTGGAACACCGGCGTCGTCACCAGGGTGAAGCCGAGGTCGATATTCTGGCTGCGGATCGCGGCGAAGATCCCGCCCAGCGTGGCTGCCGAATTGTTAGCCTGGAAGGCCGGCGCGCCAAGGTCCCGGAGCACCGAATAATTGCCGGTCTGGTTGGCATGGTCGAGGGCGGCCATCGCCGACCAGACCAGCTTGTGGAGTACGAGGCTTTCGGGAACGCCGGGCGCCGGCGCCGGCGCGGCGGGCGCAGGCGCCGGCTGCGCCGCAGCGACGGCCGGCGCGGCGGCGAGGCAGGCCGCGACGAAAAGGCGGGCCGGAGCGAAGCGCCCCGGCCCTCCCATCGCGATCGGTCCCTGTCTTACCACGCGTGCTGGAAGCCCGCGCGGGCGCCGACCGAGCCGCTGTCGAAGCCGACGCCGACGCCGGCCGAGAAGGACGTCATCGGTCCGACCCGGGCCGCGAACGCGGCCGTGCCGGCGAGCCGGTCGCGATAATAGCCGACCCCGCCGGACACGGCGAAGCTGGCGTCCGACGGAATGAAAGGCGTGTCCATCGCGAGCGCCATGGCGACGCCCTCATTGGCCTTGCGGATATCGCGCCGGTTGGCGTCGGTGAGGCTGAACAGGGTCGAGGTCTGGCCCTGCAGCGCGGCGATGGCGCTGCCTTGGGTGGTCACCGTGCTCTGCAGCGCCGCCACGTTGGTGTTGAGCGTGCCGACCTGGCCCTGGAGGGTAGTGATGTTGGCCGTGTTGGTCGCCACCTGGCCCAGCAGGGTCGTGTTGGTGGTGATGTTGCCGTTGACGTCGTTCACCAGCACGCCGGCGGTGGTGTAGCCGCCGAAGCGGACCGACGAGCCGGCGCCGCCGATCGTCACCTGGTTGGCCGCCGTCGTCGTGGCGCCGGTGCCGATCGCCGTCGAGTTGGCGAAGTTCGCCGTCGAGTTGGCGCCGACCGCCGTCGCATTGGTGCCCGCCGCGCCGACATTGGCGTTGCGGCCGAGCGCGGTGGCGTTCTGGGCGAGGGCGCTCGACGAGTCGCCGACCGCCGTCGACTGGACGCCGGTGGCGGCGGCGAAGTCGCCGATCGCGGTCGCGAAATTGGCGGACGCGACCGAGCGGTCGCCGAACGCGCTCGCCGACTGCCCGGTGGCCGACGCCGTCGGGCCGATCGCCGTCGCGTTGACGCCGGTCGCCGTGCTGTTGTCGCCATAGGCCGCGCCGCCGTTCGACGCCGTCGAATTGGCGCCGACCGCGACCGAGCCGGTGGCGAGGGCGTTGGTGCCGATCGCGATGGCGTTGGTGCCGGTCGCCCGGGCGTTCGTGCCGATCGCATTGGCGTTGGCCGCGGACGCGACGGCGGTGAGGCCGATCGCATTCGCGCCGGCGCCGGAAGCCGCGGCGCGGTCGCCGAGCGCGGTCGACGAGGTGCCGGTGGCGGCGGTACGCCAGCCGACGGCGGTGCCGTTGACCGCGGTGACGGCGGACTGCGCGCCGAGCGCGGTGCCGTTGGTCGCCGCCAGCGCGACGTTGGCGTTGCTGCCGTAGGACGACGAATTGGTCGAGAGAGCGCTCGCCGCATCGCCGGTCGCGGTCGACTGGGTGCCGGTCGCCGCGGCGAAGTCGCCCAGCGCGGTGCCGAAATTGCCCGAGGCGACGGCGCGGTCGCCGACCGCCGTTGCCGAGGTGCCGCTCGCCGTCGTCGTGTTGCCGACGGCCGTGCCGTTGGCGGCGGAGGCGACGGCGGTGTTGCCGACGGCGGTGCCGTTGGCGGCCGAGACGACCGACGCATTGCCGAGCGCGGTGCCGTTGGTGCCGGCGGCGGTGACGTTGGCGTTGCGTCCATAGGAGCTGGCGTTGGTCGCGAGCGCGCTCGCGGCATCGCCGACCGCCGTCGACGAGGTCGCGGTCGCGGCCGCGAAGTCGCCGAGCGCCGTCGAGAAGGCGCCGGACGCAACGGCGCGGTCGCCGACCGCGGTCGAGGACTGGCCGCTCGCCGTCGTGGTGTTGCCGAGCGCGGTGCCGTTGACGCCCGAGGCGAGAGCGGTGTTGCCGACCGCGGTGCCGTTGGCGGCGGAGACGATCGAGGCGTTGCCGAGCGCGGTGCCGTTGGTGCCGGCGACCGTCACGTTGGCGTTGCGGCCGATGGCGCTGGCATTGGTCGCAAGCGCGCTGGCCGCGTCGCCGATGGCGGTCGACGAGGTCGCGGTGGCGGCGGCGAAATCGCCGAGCGCGGTCGAGAAGTTGCCCGAGGCGAAGGCGCGGTCGCCGAGCGCGGTCGAGGAGGTGCCGCTCGCGGTGGTGCGGAAGCCGAGCGCCGTGCCCTGCGCGCCGGAAGCGAGGGCGAGGTTGCCGCCCGCCATGGTGTTGGCGCCGCTGGCGATGTTGCTCACGCCGAGCGCGATCGAGTTCGCGCCGCTCACCGTGTTGAACTGGCCGAAGGCGGAGGAGAAGGTGCCGGTGGCGGCGATCGTATTGTTATCGCCGACGGCCGTGCCGCCGGTGGCGCCGACCGCCACCTGGTTGCCGGTGCCGACAGCGGTGCTGTAGCCGCCCGCGGCGATGTTCTGGCGGGTGCCGCCGGCGACGGCGCCGCTGCTGCCCATCGCGGTCGAGGCGATGCCGGTGGCCTGGGAGCCGGCACCGTAGGCGGACGCGTCGACGGCGGTCGCATTGGCGTTGGCGCCGGTCGCTGTCGCGTTCTGCGCCAGGGCGCTGGCAGCGTCGCCGACGGCGGTCGAGGAGACGGCGGTCGCGGCGGCGAAGTCGCCGAGGGCGGTCGAGAAGTTGGCGCTGGCGAAGGCACGGTCGCCGACGGCGGTCGAGGAGGTGGCGGTCGCGCTGGCGAGATTGCCGCAGGCTGTCGACCTGGTGCCGGTGGCGGTGCCCTGGGCGGGGTTGACGATGGTGCCGGCGTTATAGGTGCCGCAGGTCGCGCCTTGCGCCTGTGCGCCCTGGCTGGCGATCATCGCGAACGTGCCGACCGTGGCAAGCGCGCCGATGCGCACGAGGCTCTTCTCGAATGACATAAGGAGGTCTCCCTGTTGACCAACGCTCTGGAAGGCGTCTGAGGCTCTATTACCGAGCGGACGCCGTCCATGGCAACGCGAAAAGCGCGGCGGCGACGCGGCCATTCCGGCTGGTTTCAGGGGAGAGTGGAGGCCCGAGCCGGAATCGAACCGGCGTGCAAGGATTTGCAGTCCTCTGCGTAACCACTCCGCCATCGGGCCCGCGCGGCGCAAATGCGGGGGCGGCCAGGGAAAGTCAATCCGCGCGCACGCGCAGTCCGGCCGCAGTCCGGCCGGCGGCGGGGCTCAGCTCTTGCGGCGGCCGCGGCGCGGCTTGGGCGCCTCGGCCTCGCCGCCGGGGGTGGCAGCCGGCGCGGTCGAGCCGCCCTTGCCCCTGCCCTTGCGGCTGCGGCCGAGGCCGAGCGCATGCGCGATTTCGCGGCGCCGGTTGGTGTAATCGGGCGCGACCATCGGATAAGACGCGGGCAAGTTGAAGCGGGCGCGATAGTCCTGCGGCGTCAGCTCGTGCGCAACGCCGATGTGGCGCCGCAGGGTTTTCTGGCGGCTCCCGCAGACGAGGCAGACGAGGTAATCCGGCTTGACCGACGAACGCACCGACACCGCCGGCTTCGCCTCGGCTTGCGGCTTCTCCTCGACAGTCCCGAGCGCGGCCAGCGCGTCGTGGACCCGCTGCACCAGCCCGGCCACGTCGCCGACCGCGACATTGTTATTGGCGACATGCGCGGCGACGATATCGGCCGTCAATTCGAGCAGGCGAGAATCTTGTTCCACGTGACTCCTCCTCGATACGAGTCGAAACGGCTACTAATCTTCGTCTTTTCGAAATGAAAGCTTTTGTTACGTCGGCGGGACGAAATCGTTGCGCACTGCTTCGCTGCCGCATCGTCCATTTTCGAACAGCTCGGTGTTCGGATACGTACAGGAGCGGGCGGCCTTCGCCTTGGGCGCGGAGGCCGGGGCGAGGTGGCACGCCGCTTGCTCCGACGCCTGTCGACGAAGCGGGCGGCGTTAAGTGCTTGGCGGGCCACGGCCATGCCGATAAAAGCGCGAGACGCCCCAGCGGGTGTATTGCATTAGTAAGACAGTTGTGCGATTGAGGGGCGATGACCGAGCATAATTTCGAGCACATGCGCCGGGCGATGATCGCCAGCCAGCTCAGGACCACCGGAACCAACGACCCCGCCGTGCTCGCGGCGATGGGCGAAGTGGCGCGCGAGCGGTTCGTCCCGCCGGCGCGAGTCGCCGTGGCTTATGCCGATGCGCTGGTCCCACTGACGCCCGGCCGCGCCCTCAACAACCCGATGGCGCTCGGCCGCCTGCTGACCGAGGCGGCGCCGGAGCATGCCGAGAGCGCGCTCGTCGTGGGCGCCGCCACCGGCTATGCCGCCGCGGTCGTGGCGAAGCTGGTCCCCTCCGTCGTCGCGCTGGAAGAGGATCCGGAGCTCGTCGCGGCGGCGCGCGCGGCGCTCGCCGACACGAACGTGGCGTTGGTCGAAGGGCCGTTGACGGCGGGCCACGCCGCCGGCGCACCCTACGACCTCATCCTCATCGACGGCGCCGTCGAGTTCGTGCCGCAGGCGCTGATCGACCAGCTGAAGGACGAGGGCAAGATCGCGACCGGGATCGTCGAGAGCGGGGTGACCCGGCTCGCGCTCGGACGCAAGGCGGGGGAGGGGTTCGGCATCGCCGCGTTCGCCGATGCGGCGGCGGCGGTCCTGCCGCAATTCGCGAAGCCGAAGACGTTTACTTTCTAATTTCGGAGTAGAGTTGATGCGGGGTGGGTTACTGGCGGCGGCGGGGGCCGCGGCATTGATCGCGGGAGGGGCCGCGGACGCCCAGACGCTGCGCGACGCGCTGTCGGAGACCTACCGCACCAATCCGACGATCATGGCGCAGCGCGCGCAGTTGCGCTCGCTCGACGAGTCGGTGGCGATCGCGCGGGCCGGCAACCGGCCCCAGGTCTCGGCCACGGCCGGCGTCAACCAGGACTTGACCCGCACCGGCGGCGGCAACGGCCGCAACCTGTCGGCCGGCATCGATGTCAGCTATCCGCTGTTCAACGGCGGCCGGGTGCGCAACCAGATCGGCGCCGCGAACGAGCGCGTCGCGGCCGGCCGCGCCGCGCTGCGCGCGACCGAGGGGGACGTGTTCACCGCCGCCGTCGGCGCCTACATGGACGTGATACGCGACCGTTCGATCGTCGACCTCAACCGCAACCAGGTGAAGGTGCTGGAGACCAATCTCCAGGCGACTCGCGACCGTTTCGAAGTGGGGGACCTCACCCGCACCGACGTCGCCCAGTCCGAGGCGCGCCTCGCCCTGGCGCGGTCCAGCCTGTCCACCGCGGAGGGCCGCCTGCAGTCGAGCGAGGAGACCTACCGGCGGGTCATCGGCGCGTCGCCGGCGGACCTCGCGCCGCCGCCGACGCTGCCGGCGCTGCCGAAGACGGCCGACGAGGCGGTGGAGATCGCCATCGCCAACAATCCGGACATCGCTTCGATCACCGCCCAGATCCGCGCCGCCGGCCGCGACGTCGCCGTCGCGCGCTCGGGCCGCCTGCCGACCGTCTCGGCGATCGGCTCGGGCCGCGAGACCAATTATCTCGGCACCGCCGCGCGCCAGTTCGGCTCCCCGCTGGCCCCCGAGAATACGGTGTCCAGCGGTGTCGGCGTGCAGGCGCGCATCCCCATCTATCAGGGCGGCCTGATCGGCGCCGAGGTCCGGCAGGCCCAGGCGATCGAGAGCCAGCTGCTGGAGCGTGGCGTCGAGACCGAGCGGCTGATCGTCGCCAACACCCGCGCCGCCTTCGCGACGTGGCAGGCGGCCCAGCAGGCGATCCAGTCGAACGAGGTGGCGGTCGCGGCGAACACGCTGGCGCTCGAAGGCGTGCGGGCCGAGCAGACGGTCGGCACGCGCAACGTCCTCGACGTGCTCAATGCCGAGCAGGAGCTTTTGAACAGCCAGGTCGCGCTGGTGACGGCGCGGCGCGACGCCTATGTCGCCGGCTTCAACCTGCTGAACGCGATGGGCGAGGCGGAGGCCAAGGACCTCAATCTCGACGGCGGGCCGCTCTACGACCCGCTGCCCCACTATCAGCGCGCGGTCAGGCGGACGAGCGACTGGTCGGACGATCCTGCGCCCAGGCCGGTCGCCACCCGTACCTACGGCCCGCCAAACACCCCCGTGACACCGCCGCGGCAATGAGCGATAAGTCTCTCGCCATGGGGGATATTCGCCAGGAGCCGTCGATGGAGGAGATACTCGCCTCCATCAAGCGCGTCATCGCCGAGGACGGCCGTGCCGCGACGGCGCGGCCCGCGCGCGGCTCGCGGCCGATCGAGGCGCCCCGCGCCCCGTCGATCGAGGATGACGTGCTCGAGCTCTCCGATCCCGTCACCGACGGCGACGGGCTCGTCTCGGAGGACGCCGCCGCCGCCAGCCAGAAAGCGCTCGCCGCCCTTTCGGCTGTCGCCGAGAAGAGCGAAACGGTCCCCGTCGGCGACGGCCCGCTCGAGGCGGTCGTGCGGGAGATGCTGAAGCCGATGCTCAAGGAATGGCTCGACGCGAACCTGCCCGAGATCATCGAGCAGCTCGTCGCGCGCGAGATCGCGCGGATCACGGGGAAGAGCTTCTAGGCGCCGCCCTGGCGCCGGCAAGGCGCGGCGCTTGCGACTGCCCAACGCCTCTACTTGGTGGCGAATTGCCCGGCCTGGGCGCCGAACTGCGCCTGGGCGTGGGCCCGCGCCGCCGTCGCGGTGGGGAAAACCTCGTCGAGCCGCGTCGCGGTCACGATCGGATAGCCCTGGCCGTTGTAGCGCGTGTCGCGCACGGTGAGCCGGAAGGCGCCGTCACCCTCCTTCTCCAGCAGAAAGGGTTTCACCGCGGCGCGGCTATGGTCCGGAGTTCCGTTCATGCTTTCTGTCCTGTCTCTGCTTTAGCCGATCATCTCGGCGACGCTGCGCCGGAGCTGCTCGGGGGTCATCGGAAAAGGGCTTCCCGCGGGTTGCGCATCGCGCATTTCCCGCTCCAGGAAGAGCGGGAGGTAGAGTTTGGGCCGCCGATGCGGCCGGTTCGAATCGATCGTCATGGTCTTCAGTCCTTCGGCGCCGCCTGCTGGCGGCCGCCCGTGTTGATAATGGGCGCTGGCGCGGGCCTAGCGCCGCCGGAAGCCGCCGCGGCGGGGGCCGCCGGGGGCGGCGCCGGGAGTCTTCTCGCGGTAGACGAGGCGACCCTTGGTAAGGTCGTAGGGCGTCATCTCGACATGGACGCGGTCGCCCACCACGGTGCGGATGCGGAAACGCCGCATCTTGCCGGCGGTGTAGACGATCACGCGATGGTCGTTGTCGAGGCGGACGCCGAAGCGCCCGTCGGGGTAGATCTCGTCGATGAACCCTTCGAGGGTCAGCAAATCTTCCTTGGCCAAGCCGGCTCCTTGCGCGTCGCCGCGCCGTTTCGCGGCCGCACGATCGCGCCGCGAGTGGCCAAGGAGGGGGGTAAGGGAAGGTGAGAGGCGGCGCCGTTCGGCGCCAGGCTGTCAGATTCCGTCGCAGCCGACGTCAGCAGCAGCGATGTAGGAGCAGGAGGGCCGAATTGCAAATGCGCCAGGGCCCACCTGCGGCGAAGCTGCGGCTTGGCGGCGCGGGCCGCCTTCGTCTAAGCGGCCCCGCATGAGCGAACTTCCCAAGACCTTCGACCCTGCCGAGATCGAGGCGCGCTGGTATGCGCGCTGGGAAGGGGAGGGCCTCTTCCGTCCCGAGCGCGGGGACCGGGAGCCGTTCACGATCGTCATCCCGCCGCCCAACGTCACCGGCTCGCTCCACATCGGCCACGCCCTCGACGTGACGCTGCAGGACGTGCTGATCCGCCACGCGCGCCTGCAAGGGAAGGACGCGCTGTGGGTGGTCGGCACCGACCATGCCGGCATCGCGACGCAGATGGTCGTGGAGAGGAACCTGGCAGGCCAGGGCGTCCGCCGCACCGACATGAGCCGCGAGGCCTTCGTCGAGCATGTCTGGGAGTGGAAGGCGCAATCGGGCGGCGCCATCACCCGCCAGCTGCGCCGCCTCGGCGCCTCGTGCGACTGGTCGAACGAGCGCTTCACGATGGACGAAGGCTTCAGCCGCGCCGTGCTCAAGGTGTTCGTCCAGCTCTACCGCGAGGGCCTGCTCTATCGCGACAAGCGCCTCGTCAACTGGGATCCCAAGTTCCAGAGCGCCATCTCCGATCTCGAGGTCGAGACGCGGGAGGTGCAGGGCAAGTTCTGGCACCTTCGCTATCCGTTCGAGGACGCCTCGGGCTTCATCCAGGTCGCGACGACCCGGCCCGAGACGATGCTCGCCGACATGGCGGTTGCCGTGCATCCCGACGACGCCCGCTATCGCGCGGCCGTCGGCAAGCGCCTGATGCACCCGATCACCGGCCGCCTGATCCCCGTCATCGCCGACGAGCATGCCGACCCCGAGCTCGGCTCCGGCGCGGTCAAGATCACGCCGGGCCACGACTTCAACGACTTCGAGGTGGGCAGGCGCGCCGGCTTCAAGGCGGCGGACATGCTCAACATGTTCGACGCTGAGGCGCGCGTCGTCCAGACCGGCGACGGGCTGATCCCCGACGACCTGCTCGGCCTCGACCGGTTCGACGCCCGCCAGCAGGTGGTCGAGCGGCTGGAGGCGGAGGGCTTTCTCGAGCGGGTCGAGGACCGCATGATCCAGGTCCCGCACGGCGACCGCTCCGGCGCGGTGATCGAGCCGTGGCTCACCGATCAATGGTATGTCGACGCGGCGACGCTCGCCAAGCCGGCGATCGAGGCGGTGCGCTCCGGCGACGTCCGCGTGGTGCCCGAGACGTGGAAGAAGACCTGGTTCAACTGGCTCGAGAACATCCAGCCCTGGTGCGTCTCGCGCCAGCTCTGGTGGGGCCACCAGATCCCTGCCTGGTACGACGACCAAGGCCGTGTCTTCGTCGCCGAGACCGAGGTCGAGGCGCGGCGCGAGGCTGGCGACCGCCCGCTGCGCCGGGACGCGGACGTGCTCGACACCTGGTTCTCCTCGGCGCTTTGGCCCTTCGCCACGTTGGGGTGGCCGGACGATGCGGACTTTCACCCCTCCCCTGAAGGGGAGGGGCTTTGGAAGCCGCGTCCCGGCACGGCTCTCGCCCGCCACTACCCCAACGACGTGCTCATCTCGGGCTTCGACATCATCTTCTTCTGGGACGCGCGGATGGCGATGCAGGGACTGCATTTCCTCGGCGAGAAGCCGTGGAAGACGCTCTACCTCCACGGCCTCGTCCGCGACGCCAAGGGCCAGAAGATGTCGAAGTCCAAGGGCAACACGGTGGATCCGCTCGGTCTCATCGACCGCTACGGCGCCGATGCCCTCCGCTTCACCCTCGCGGCGATGGAAAGTCAGGGCCGCGACATCAAACTGGATGAGAAGCGGGTCGAGGGCTATCGCAACTTCGCCACCAAGCTATGGAACGCCGCCCGCTTCTGCCAGGCCAACGGCATCGGCGCCTCCGCCTCCATCGAGCCGCCGCCGGCGGCGCTGCCGGTCAACCGCTGGATCGTCGGCGAGACGGTGAAAGCGGTCCAGGCGCTCGACCTCAGCCTCGCCGAGCTGCGCTACGACGAGAGCGCGAACGCCCTCTACCACTTCGTCTGGGACAATTTCTGCGACTGGTATCTGGAGCTGATCAAGCCGGTGCTCCAGCCGCTTCCGGACGGGATCGCGTATCGCAGCGACGAAGCCGCGAAGGCCGAGACACGGGCGGTAGCCGCATGGGTGCTCGACCAGATCCTCGTGATGCTCCACCCCTTCATGCCCTTCATCACGGAGGAGCTGTGGAACGCGAACCCGCGGCCCTACCCCCTGATCGTCGCCAAATGGCCGATGCCGGATGCCCGGGCCTTGGACCCTGCCGCTGGCGACGAGATCAGCTGGCTGATCCGATTGATCAACGCGGTTCGCGCCACCCGGGTCGAACTCAATGTGCCGCCGGCGACGAAGGTTCGCTTCGTCCACGATGAGCTTCCCGCGGAGACGGCCGACAGGATCAACCGCAACTATGCCTCGCTGACGCGCCTGGCGCGCTTGTCGGGCGTGGAGCCGGCGATGGGTGCCCGCCACGCCAACGCCGCACAGATCGTGATGGACGGGATCACCTTCGTCCTCCCGCTCGACGGCGTGATCGACATCGCCGCCGAGAAGGCGCGGCTCGAGAAGGCGGCGCAGGCGGCGGAGAAGGAGCGGGACGCGCTCGCGGCGCGCCTCGCCAATCCCAGCTTCGTCGAGCGGGCGAAGTCGGAGGCGGTGGACAAGGCGCGGGCGGATCATGCGGAGAAGGCAGGGGATGCGGAACGGTACCGCGCGGCCTTGGCGCGGCTCGGCTAGGCCGTCATCCCGGACAGGGGTCCCATCAAAGTACTACTTTGATGGGTGCCCCGATCCGGGATCCACCTTCTCACTGCCGAAGACGGGAAGAAGGTGGATTCCGGCTTTCGCCGGAATGACGGTAAGGGGGGTACATGGCCGACGATTCCGCACCACCCGCAGCACAGCGCCCAGCGCCCCCGCGCGGCGCCCACGGCGGGCGCGACCTTACCCAGGGCCGGATCGCGCCGACCTTGCTCGCCTTCGCGCTGCCGACGCTGGGCTCATCGATCCTCCAGTCGCTGAACGGCTCGATCAACGCCGTCTGGGTCGGGCGCTTCCTCGGCGAGGACGCGCTCGCCGCCACGTCGAACGCCAACATCGTCATGTTCCTGCTGATGGCCTTCGTGTTCGGCTTCGGCATGGCCTCGACCATCCTCATCGGTCAGGCCTTCGGGCGCCGCGACGTCGACCAGGCACGGCGGGTGCTGGGCACCGCCATGGGCGGCTTCATCCTCGTCGCCGCCGCGATCGGCGTCGCCGGCTGGATCTGGGCGCCGAACCTCCTGAAGCTGCTCGCGACTCCGGCGGGCGCGGCGCCGCTCGCGCTCGCCTATCTGCGCGTCATCTTCATCGCCATTCCCTCCTCGCTGGTGCTCATCATGCTGATGATGGCGATGCGCGGAGCGGGGGACGCCATGACGCCGCTCTGGTTCATGATCCTCGCGGTGATCCTCGACAGCGGCCTCAACCCGGTCCTGATCCTCGGTCTCGGCCCGGCCCCGAAGCTCGGCATCGCCGGGTCGGCGACGGCGACGGTGATCGCCAACTATGTCAGCCTCGCGGCCTTGCTCGTCTATCTGTACGCCCGCGACCTGCCGCTCAGGCTGCGGGGGCGCGAGCTCGCCTATCTGAGGCCCGACCCGGCCATCCTCCGGACGATCGTCGTCAAGGGGCTGCCGATGGGCCTGCAGATGATCGTCATCTCCGCCTCCGCCCTCGCGCTGGTCGGCCTCGTCAACCGCGAGGGCGTCGCCACCACCGCCGCGTTCGGGGTCGCCATGCAGCTGTGGACCTACCTCCAGATGCCCGCCATGGCCCTGGGGGCGGCGGTGAGCGCGATGGCCGCGCAGAATATCGGCGCCGGCAAGTGGGACCGGGTGAGCGCCGTCACCCGCTCCGGCATCGCCTTCGCCCTTGCCATCACCGCCGGCCTGGTCGTGCTGCTCGCGCTCGCCGACCGGCCGGCGCTGGCGCTGTTCCTCGGCGGCCACAGCCCGGCACTGCCGATCGCGCGCCACATCCAGATCCTCGCGACCTGGAGCTTCCTGATGTTCGGCGTGACCTTGGTCCTCTTCGGGACGGTGCGGGCGAACGGATCGGTTATCGGCCCGCTGGTCATCCTGTTCGTCGGCCTCGTCCCGGTGCGGCTCGGCTTCGCGCTCGGCGCCTATCCGTGGCTGAAGGCGGACGCGCTGTGGATCAGCTTCCCGGTCAGCTCCTTCTCGAACATGGCGCTGGCCATCGCCTTCTACCTCCATGGCGGCTGGCGGAAGAGCCGCATGCAGATCGGCGGCGCCCCGCCGACGGCGCCCCAGCCGGCGAGCGAGGCGGAGTGCGTCGAGGAAGCGCTCGCGGACGCCGAACCGGGCGGACGGCTCAACCCGGCGGGGTGAGCCGCAGGGAGGGGACAGGTGTGCACACGTGCCCCCCGTTCAGCGCTACAGCGTCGTGTCTGCCAGGTTCGACTTGTACACCGTGTTGGTCTGGCGATCGTGCAGCTCGATGTAGATGTAGCTCGGCGGCACCACCCCGTCCTCGGTGGAGAACCAGATGCTGCCCAGGTCGGAGGCCTTACCAAGCGCACAGAAGCCGTAGAGGCGTTTGCCGGTGCTGTCGTAAATCTCCACCCAGGTCCGCGCGCTCTTCGTGTTGAGGCCGCAGGGCGGCAGCGCCGGCGCCTGCGCGAACAGGGTATCCGGATAGGACGCCTTGTTGAGCACGTCGTAGCGGTGGCGGACCCAGTTCTTGCCGCCGGCGGAATAATATTCGTTGCCGGTCATATAGAGGATCGGGTTGGGCAGTGCTTGCGCGGCGGTCGCCAAGGCGAAGCTCGCGGCAAGGACGAAGGCGGCAAGGCGCGGTCTCATGGATGTCTCCCCCTGTTCGGGACCAGGACCGCCGGATCGACGACATGCGGCGCGGCGGCCGTGCTCCGTACGGACGCGAGAATGCCACCGAAGCGGGAGCGAAACAAGCGAGGCCGGCTTTGCGCCGCCCCGCCGCCGCGCTACAGCCGTGCAGCCATGTCCGCTTCCTTCCCCGCCGCCCGCCTCCGCCGCACCCGCGCCTTCGCATGGAGCCGGGCGATGGTCGCCGAGACCGTGCTGACGCCCGCCAACCTCATCTGGCCTTTGTTTATCGCCGAAGGGGAGGGGGTGGAGGAACCGATCGCCAGCCTCCCCGGCGTCTCCCGCTGGTCGGTCGACCATATCGTTGCGCGGGCGCGGGAGGCGCGCGCGCTCGGCATCCCCTGCGTCGCCCTCTTCCAGAACACGCCGCGCGCGCTGCGCACGGACGACGCGGGGGAGGCGCTGAATCCGGACAACCTTATCTGCCGCGCCGTGCGCGCCGTGAAGGACGCGGTGCCGGAAATCGGCATCCTCACCGACGTCGCCCTCGATCCCTATACGGCGCACGGCCATGACGGCATCGTCGACGACAAAGGCTATGTGCTCAACGACGTCACATCCGCCATCCTCGTCGAGCAGGCGCTGGTCCAGGCGGAGGCCGGAGCGGACATCGTCGCGCCGTCCGATATGATGGACGGCCGGGTCGGCGCGATCCGCCAGGCGCTGGAGCAGCGCGGCCATCACAACGTCCAGATCATGGCCTATGCCGCCAAATATGCCTCGGCCTTCTACGGTCCGTTCCGCGACGCGGTCGGCTCGCGCGGGCTGCTGAAGGGCGACAAGAAGGCCTATCAGATGGACTATGCCAATGCCGAGGAGGCGCTGCGCGAGGTCGCGATGGACCTCGCGGAAGGCGCCGATACCGTCATGGTGAAGCCCGGCCTGCCGTATCTCGACATCGTCCGGCGCGTGAAGGAAAGGTTCGAAGTCCCTGTTTTCGCCTACCAGGTCTCGGGGGAATACGCGATGATCGAGGCCTCGGCGGCGGCCGGGGCGGGGGATCGCGACGCGCTGGTGCTGGAGACGCTGACCGCCTTCCGCCGCGCCGGCTGCTCGGGCGTGCTCACCTATCACGCGCCGCACGCCGCGCGGCTGCTCGCCGGCTGATGGAGGCGCGCGCGGCGCTGGAGGCCCTCGCGGCGGCGGCGGCGCCGCTCGAGCCGGGGCCGGAGGCGCGCGCCGAT
The DNA here is from genome assembly GCA_019239415.1 of Alphaproteobacteria bacterium. Taxonomy (GTDB): domain Bacteria; phylum Pseudomonadota; class Alphaproteobacteria; order Sphingomonadales; family Sphingomonadaceae; genus Allosphingosinicella. The sequence goes on along the minus strand of JAFAZW010000057.1, from coordinate 13,133 downwards.
CTGCTCGACCAGGTATTCGCCCACGCCGAGGATTTCTGGAGCGGCCTTTCCAACGGGCCCTCCTACAGGGGCCGCGACGAGGCCTTCGCCCAGCGCCTCGACCCTGAATTCCCCGAGGCGGGACGGGCGCCTGGGGAAGCGCTGGCCTACCTCGCCGCCTGCGTCGACGCGCCCGGCATCGCCACCGCCTCGCCGCGCTTCATGGGCTACATACCGGGCGGCGGGCTCGTCCACGCGGCGATCGGCGACTTCCTTGCCGCGGCGGCCAACAAATATGCCGGCTTCGCCTCCGCCGCGCCGGGGGCGGTGCGGATGGAGAATGCGCTCGTCGCGTGGCTGAGCGAAGTCGTCGGCTACCCCGCCACGGCGGCGGGCACCCTCACCTCGGGTGGCAGCCTCGCCAACCTCACGGCGATCGTCGCCGCCCGCGACGCGCGCGATCCGCAAGGCGGCGGCGCGGTCTACACGACGCCGTTCGTCCACCATTGCGTCGACAAGGCGCTGCACATCGCCGGGAGGAGCGGGGCCCCGCATCGGCGCATCGCCACGGACGACCGCCACCGCATGTGCGCGGACGCCCTGGCAGAGGCGTTGGCCAGGGACGTGGCCGGCGGCGTACGGCCCTGGCTCGTCGTCGCCTCCGCCGGCACGGTCGATACCGGGGCCGTCGATCCGCTTCCCGAGATCGCCGACCTGTGCGCCCGTCACGGCGCGTGGCTCCACGTCGACGGCGCCTATGGGGGCCTATTCATGCTGTGTCCGGAGGGGCGGGAGAAGCTCGCCGGGATCGAGCGCGCCGACAGCCTCGCCCTCGATCCCCACAAGACCATGTTCCTGCCCTACGGCACCGGTGCCGCGCTGGTGCGCGACGGGCAGCGGCTGAAGGACGCGTTCAGCGCCAGCGCCGCCTATCTCGAACCGCTCGGGCCGAGCTCGGTGGGGCCCGAGCCGGCGGACATGTCGGTGGAGCTGACCCGGCACTTCCGCGGCCTGAGGCTGTGGCTGCCGCTGCAGCTGGCGGGCGTCGGTGCCTTCCGCGCCGCCCAGTCGGAGAAGATCGCGCTCGCCCGCGACTTCCACGCCCGCCTGTCGGACATGGCGGGCTGGGATGCCGGCCCGCCGCCCGACCTGTCGGTCGTCGCCTTCCGCTACCTGCCGCCGCGCGGCGACGCCGACGCGTTCAACGACGTGCTGCTCCGCCGCGTCCAGGAAGAGGGGCGGGTGTTCCTCAGCGGCACGCGCATCGGCGGCGCCTCCTATCTGCGCTGCGCGGTGCTCTCGTTCCGCACCCACCTCGCCCACATCGACGACGCCCTCGAGGCGCTGCAGCGTAACGCAGAGGCGCTGCTGGCGGAGCAGGGCTGATGGAGGGCGCTGCCGTCTCGGCTCCCCTGGTCTCGGAGCGCCTGGCCAAGCCTCTCTTCGTCCTGACGATCGTCACCGGCTCGTTTCTCCTCTTCCTCGTCCAGCCGATGGTGGCGCGCATGGCGCTGCCGCGGCTCGGGGGGGCGCCGGCGGTGTGGAACAGCGCGATGGTCGTCTTCCAGGCGCTGCTGCTCGCCGGCTACGCCTACGCGCATCTGGTGATCCGGGTCCGGCCGCGCCTCCAGGCCGGTATTCACCTCGGCCTGTTCGCGCTGGCCGCGATCTGGCTGCCGATCGGCCTGCTCGACGAGACGCTGCCGGCCGGTGCCTCGCCGGCCGTCTGGGCGCCCTGGTTCCTGTTCGCCTCGATCGGGCCGCTCTTCTTCATCACGTCCGCCCAGGCGCCGCTGATGCAGCGCTGGTACGCGCTGGAAACCCGGCGCGGCGAACCCTGGGCGCTCTACGCCGCGTCGAACCTCGGCAGCTTCGCGGGCCTGCTCTCCTACCCGTTGCTGGTCGAGCCGCTGCTGACCCTGCGCCAGCAAAGCCTGCTGTGGACGGCGGGCTACGCGCTGCTGGTCCTGCTCGTCGGCCTTTGCGCGCTCACCATTCCCGCCGATGTGGTCGAGGAGAAGCCTAGGACCGCCTCGCCGCCGGCGCCGCTCCGGCGCGTGCTGCTGTGGATGGCCGTGGCGGCGGTGCCGTCCGGGCTCATGCTGTCGACGACCACCCACCTCACCACCGATATCGTCGCGGTGCCGATGCTGTGGGTCGTGCCGCTTGGTCTCTATCTGCTGAGCTTCGTCATCGCGTTCGCCGATCGCCGCCGCCTCGCCGACGGCATCACCCGCGTGGCGCCGATCGTCCTCCTGATCGGCGGCGGCTTCGCCTTCACCGAAGGCGCCGCCCAGCCCCTGTTCAATGCCACCATCGGCCTGCTGGTCCTGCTGGTGACCGCCGTCGCGCTCCACACCTGCCTGTATCGGCTGCGGCCGGCGCCGGACCGGCTGACCGGCTTCTACCTCGCCATGTCCGCGGGCGGGATGATGGGCGGCATCTTCTGCGCCATCGTCGCGCCGCTGATCTACGATTGGGCGTACGAGCACCCGATCCTGATGCTCGCGGCCGCCCTGCTCCTCGCGCAGCGGCCGCTGTTCGGCTGGGCCGCGTCGATCCCGAAGGCGCTCGGCTGGGGTCTCCTCGTGGTCGCCTTCGCCCTTTCCTACGCCGGCGACATGCGCATCGCCGATTGGATCGACCGGCATTGGGCGGCGATCTTCAGCGTCGCCATCGCGCTTCTTGCCCTGCTGTTCGTCGGCCGCCGCATCCTCTTCGCGCTCGCCTTCCTCGCCTTGATGCTGAGTTTCGGCGGCTGGCAGAAGCTCTACCAGTCGGAGCAGGGCCTGCGCACCCGCTCCTATTTCGGCATCTACACGGTGACGACGCGCCGCCTGCCGCCGGCGCGGATCCTCACCCACGGCACAACGCTCCACGGCGTCCAGAGCCTGCTGCCGGGCGAGGCGCTGGTGCCGACCTCTTATTATGCCCGCGGCTCCGGCGTCGGGAACGCGCTCGCATCCGCGCCGGTGCTTTACGGACCGAATGCCCGGATCGGCGTCGTCGGCCTCGGCGCGGGGACGCTCACCTGCTACGCGCTGCCGGGCCAGGATTGGCGGGTGTTCGAGATCGACCCGGCGATGGTGCGGATCGCGCGCACCCGCTTCAGCTTCCTCAGCCGCTGCGCGCCGCAGGCGAGGATCGTCCTCGGCGACGCGCGCCTGAGCCTGGCGCGGGCCGCGCCCCACAGCCTCGACATCCTCGCGCTCGACGCCTTCTCCTCGGACGCGGTGCCGATGCACCTCCTCACACGCGAGGCGCTCGCCGTCTATCGCCGCGCCCTGGCGCCGAACGGGCTGCTCCTCGTTCACATCTCGAACCGCTATCTGAACCTGGCGCCCGTCCTCGCGGCCGCGGCCCAGAGGGACCGCTGGGCGGCGGCGGGCCTCAGCTACGCGCCGAGCATCGAGGGCTTCGCCCACAATCTCAGCATCTCGATCTGGATCGCCATGGCGCCGGACCCGGCCGCGCTGCGGCGGCTCGAGGATGCGAGCGGCCCCGACCGGGCGAAATGGGAGCCGCTGCGCCCCCGCCCCGGCTTCGAGGGCTGGACCGACGACCATGCCAGCATCCTCCCCGTGCTCGAGAGCTGGCGCAGCTGGGTGCCGAGATGACCATCGAGACGCCACGCCTCATCATCCGCGACTGGGTCGAGGAGGATCTCGATCCCTTCGTCCGCCACACCAACACGCCGGCCGTGATGCGCTGGCTCGGCGGCGTCCAGGACCCCGAGGAATTGAAGGCGCGCTGGCGCGAACGGGTCATGGTCTGGCAGGAGACGCGCGGCTTCACCTTCTGGGCGGTGGAGCGCAAGGCCGACGGCGACCTCCTCGGCTTTTGCGGGCTCAAGCTCATCGACGCACCGGGCAGCGGCGCGATCGAGGGAGTCCACGAGATCGGCTGGCGCCTGCGCGAAGACGCCTGGGGGCACGGCTATGCGAAGGAGGCGGCGAGCGCCTGCCTCGATTTCGCGTTCGAGACGCTGGGCGCGCCGCGCGTGGTGGCGATCACGGTGCCCGGCAACAGCGCAAGCTGGGGATTGATGCGCCGTCTCGGCCTGCGCCGCCGCGAGGATCTCGATTATGAGGATCCGCGCTTCGGGCCCGGGCTCAATCCCACCATCGTCTACGAAATCGAGGCACGGGCATGGCTGGAGCGACGTTGATCCCGTTCGGCGGCCGCGCGCCGCGCGTCGACGCCGAGGCGTTCGTCGCCCCCGGCGCGGTGCTGATCGGCGACATCGAGATCGGCGCCGAGGCGAGCGTCTGGTACAATTGCGTGCTGAGGGGCGACGTCAACCGCATCCGCATCGGTGCGCGCACCAACATCCAGGACGGCAGCGTCCTCCACGTCGACTCGCCCCACCCCGGCGCCGCGGCGGGACACCCGACCCTCATCGGCGAGGAGGTGCTGATCGGCCACCTCGCGATGGTCCACGGCTGCGTCCTCCACGACCGCGCCTTCGTCGGCCTCGGCGCGATCGTCATGGACGGGTGCGAGATCGAGAGCTTCGGCATGCTCGCCGCCGGGGCGCTGCTGACGCCCGGCAAGCGTATCCCGGCGGGGCAGCTGTGGGCGGGTCGGCCCGCCAAATATGTCCGCGACCTGACCCCGGCGGAGCGGGAGGCGAACCTCGCCGGAGTGTTCCACTATGTCGAGCTCGCCAGGGCGCACCGCGCGGCGCTCGGAGCCTGATCGTCCGAGGTCGAAGCGCTTCGCGCTTCGGCCGACGGCGTGACTCAGGCTTCCGATCATAAGCTAGACCAACATTTCAGGCTGATTCAGCTGAAACGATCCTGGTCTAGCGGGTGAGGCTGGCCTCGAGCCGCCGGATGCGCGCGGTCTGCTCCGCCACCAGCTGCTCGACCGCTTCGGTAGCGGCGCGGATCCGGGCCACGTCGGCGGGGGCGAGCGGCGTCTCGCGGGCCCGGGCGGCGGCATAATCGTCGAACGCGCCGGCGATCTTCGTCAGCGGTGCCTGGGCGGCGACCGCGCGCGACACCGCCTCCTGCGCCACGACCCAGCTGTCGGAACCGGTGGGGCCGGCCTTCGCCACCGCCGCCGCGGCCGCCTCATAGGCGCGCGCGAAGGCGCCCTCCGCGGCGCGCGCTTCGGCGACGAACCGGTCGGACCGGGCCGCGACCGACGCATCGGCGGGGAGGGGCGGGCGCACCTTCGGCGGCGCCGTCTGCTCGGCGGCGAATTCGCGCTCCGCCGGGCGCTGCGCGAGCGACGGGAAATCCCCCTCGTTCGACGCGCAGCCCGCGACGCCCAGCGCCAGGGCCGCGGCAAGGAGCGGGAAGCGGATCATCGCCGATGCCCTATCGGCAGCGCCGCGCCCCCGCAACGGGGTTGCGCGCGCCGAATCTTGCCCCTATGTCGCCCACTCCCGCGCGCCCGTAGCTCAGCTGGATAGAGCATCAGACTACGAATCTGAGGGCCGGAGGTTCGAATCCTTCCGGGCGCGCCATTCTCCCGATCGGTCGGCTTCGAGAGCGTCGCGGCGCCTACCAGGGCGTGTCGCGCCCGCCCTTCAGGCCGCCGCCGCAGGTCGGGCCCATCGGGTCGTCGTTGCAGCCATGGTCGCCGTTGACCTGCTTGCGCAGCAGGCCGAGCCGTTCGGAGCGGCGCATCTCGTCCCATTCCTGCGCGGTGTGGCATTCGCGGACCGTGGCGAGGCGCGAGCCGACCGGCGCGCGCGACTGGCAGACGATCTTGTTCGGGTCCTTCGGCGGCTTGGCGGCGGCGGCGGACGGCGCGGCGAGCAGGCCGGCAACGACGAGGCTGAGCATGGTTCGTCTCCCTGACGGCGCCGAGGATGACCGATATCGCCCCGCCCGGCAAGCGCGCCGTCAGTCGGCGTTGGCGTCGAGCGCGTAGCCGGCCGACCGGACGGTGCGGATGAGGTCGCCGCGGCCGCCTTCGTTCAAGGCCTTGCGCAGCCGGCGGACGTGGACGTCGACGGTCCTGAGCTCGATCTCGGCGTCGTGCGCCCACACCGCGTCGAGCAGCCGCTCGCGCGAGAAGACCCGGCCGGGATGCTCGAGCAGGTGGCGCAGCAGGCGGAACTCCGTCGGGCCGAGCGGCACCGCCTTGCCGCCGCGCCGTACCTTGTGCGCGACGACGTCCATCTCCACGTCGGCATAGCGCAACGCCTCTCCCGCCAGCGCCGGGCGCACCCGGCGGAGCACGGCGCCCACCCGGGCGATCAGCTCGCGCGGGCTGAACGGCTTGGTGAGGTAATCGTCGGCGCCGGTTTCGAGGCCTCGCACCCGGTCGGATTCCTCGCCGCGCGCGGTGAGCATGATGATCGGCACGTTGGCGGTCGCCGGGCTGCGGCGCAGCCTCCGACACACTTCGATGCCCGAGACGCCGTCGATCATCCAGTCGAGGAGGACGATGTCCGGGGCGAATTCCTCCGCCAGCAGCAGGGCCTCGTCCCCGTCGCCGGTCTGACGGATGACGAACTGCTCGCGCTCGAAATGCCAGACGAGGAGGTCGGCGAGCACCCGGTCGTCCTCGACGAGCAGCATGCGCGGCACGCTCACCGGCCGCCGATCCCGTCGTCGCCGCGCTGCCGCTCGGGCATGCGCGCGCCGGTCGCGGCGAAATAGACCATCTCGGCGATGTTGGTGGCATGGTCGCCGATCCGCTCGAGATTCTTGGCGACGAAGAGCAGGTGGGCGGCGCGGCCGACGCTCGCCGGATCCTCGATCATGAAGGTGAGCAGGGCCCGGAAGATCGAATCGTAGAAATCGTCGACGCTGCGGTCGCGGGCGCAGACCTGCTCGGCGGCCGCGGCGTCGCGCGCGACGAAGGCGTCGAGCACATCGCCGACCATCTCGGCGGCGATGCGCGCCATGGCGGGGAGCAGCGAGAGCGGCTCGATGTCGCTGCGTCCCGCATCCACCTGCGGCACCCGCTTGGCGATGTTCTTGGCATAGTCGCCGATCCGTTCGACGACGCCGACGATCTTCAGCGCCGCCACCGCCTCGCGCAAATCCTCGTCGCTCGGCGGGTGGCGGGCGATGAAGGCGACGATGCGCGCTTCCGCCTCGGCCTCGAGCGCGTCGAGCCGGGCATCGGCCTCGACGACCGCGCGGGCGCCGGCGCTGTCGCGGTGCATCAGGCAGCGCATCGATTCGCGGATCGCGTGCTCGGCGAGGCCGCCCATCTGGCTGATCAGCGCGCGCAGCTCGTCGCGCTCGGCGCCGAAACCGGCGGGGCGGTGCGCCTCCTCAGCCACGGCGAGGGACCTCAGGGCTGCTCTCACATCCGTCCTCCGCCTCGCGAGGGCGAGGCCGCTGCGTCCCCGAGGGGACCCGCTGCCCGCTTTGCGACACGGCTGTTACAGCTTCATGACGGCGCCCCGGCCGCGGCGGCGGCGGGGAGGGTGACGGTGACGATCGTTCCCCGGCCCGGCTCGCTTTCGATGACGAGGCGGCCGCGGTGGCGTTCGACGATATGCTTGACGATGGCGAGGCCGAGACCGGTGCCGCCGGCGGAGCGGCTGCGGGTCGCGTCGACGCGGTAGAAGCGCTCGGTGAGGCGCGGAATATGCTCCTTGGCGATGCCCTCGCCGTCGTCGGCGACGGCGGTGCGCACCTCCTCGCCATGCGCCGCCGCGCTGATCCGCACCGTGCCGCCGCTCCGGCCGTAGCGCAGGGCGTTGGCGACGAGGTTGTCGTAGAGCTGGAGCAGCTGCGCCCGGTCCCCGGCGACCGGCGGCAGGCCGGCCGGCGCCTCGATCGCGATGCGGCACCCACGCTGGGCGGCGGCGTTGGCCGCGGCGCGCCCCGTTTCCTCCAGCAAGGCGGCGAGATCGACCGCGTCGCCCGGCGGGCTGAACTTCTCCCCCTCGATCCGCGACAGCGAGATGAGATCCTCGACCAGCCGCTGCATCCGCCGCGCCTCGTCGTGGATGATCGCCGTGAAGCGCGCGCGCGTCGCGGCATCGACCTCGTCGCCGGCCTCGCGCAGCGTCTCGGCATAACCCACCAGGGTGGCGAGGGGCGTGCGCAGCTCGTGGCTGGCATTGGCGACGAAATCGACCCGCATCTGCTCGGCGGCATGCGCGTCGCTGCGGTCGGCGAGGCGGACCAGGCGCAAACCGCCGGAAAGCGGGCTTACCCGCAACGCCCAGCGCCGCTCCGGCCCGCCGACGCCGACCAGCGCCACCTCGTCCGCCGCCGTATCCTCGCCGAGCAGCCGCTCCAGCGCCGCCGGGTGACGGATCGCCAGCCGCACATCGGCACCTTCGGTGGCGCCCGCCAGCACCGCCCGGGCCGCGTCGTTGCTGACGACGATGCGCCCGTCGGCGACGATCAGGATCGGCTCCGGCAGCGCCTCGACGAGGCCGCGCGCGAGGCGCCGCTCATGCTCTGCGATGTCCACGGGGGCGAAGATAGGCCGCGTGGCGCGATTCGCCACCCGTCATCCCAGCGCAGGCTGGGATCTCGGCGGGTGAAGGGTTTGGCGTTCTTCACCCGCCGGGGCCGCAGCCTGCGTTGGGGCGCCGCTCAATCCCCGACGTGCTCCGGCTTTCCCTTGCGCTTCGTCGACGCCATCTTCTCGAGCTCCTTCTCGCTCATCGACTCGGCCATCGACTTGGACGCGCCCTTCAGCTTGCTCTTCGGCGTGTCGCCGCGCTTGGCCGAAAGGGCGGCCCCCGCGGCCTTTTGCTGCGCTTTCGATTTGGCAGGCATGGCTCAACTCCTCTAACGCCCCCGCAAAGGCCACGAACCCGCGTCCGCTGGGAGCGGTTCCGAAACGAAGGGCGAGAGATGGACGAGCTGGAATGGTGGGAATTCGACACGGCGGCGGAGCTGGCCGAACAGGCGGCCGGCGACATCGGCTTCGTCGTCGAAAGCGCGATCGAGGCGCATGGCGGCGCCCGCCTCGCGCTGCCGGGGGAGACGGGGCTCGACGCGCTCTTCTCGGCGCTGGCGAAGTCGAAGGGCTTCGACTGGAGCAAGGTGTCGCTGCTCCCGACGGCCGACCGCCTCGTGCCGCTCGCCGCGCCCGACAGCCGCTACCGGATGCTCGAAGGCTGGTTCGCGGCCCAGGGCGCGGAGATCCTCTCGCTGGTCGATGAAAGCGCCCTCGGCAACCCGGTGGAAGCGGCCCGTCTCGCCGACGCCCGCCTGTCGCTGCTGCGCTGGCCGCTCGACTTCGTCTGCCTCGGCATGGACGAGGCGGGCGGCACCGCCGGTCTCGTCGCCGGCGCCGACCTCCAGCGCATCCTCGACGCCCCCCGCGGTCGCCGCGCCGTCGGCGTGAAGACGCCCGAAGGCGATCTCGTCACCCTGACCGCGCCGACGCTCACCGAGGCGCGCACCGTCATGATCGTCATCGCCGGCGCGAAGAAGCGGGCGGTGCTGGAACGGGCGATCAAGGACGGCCCGCTCTCCCCCTTGCCCATCGGCCGGCTCCTCGCCTCGATCGAGTCCCCGGTCGACATCTTCTGGAGCCCCGACGAGGCGTAGGGGGAACAGGGACACGTACTTTTTCGCGGGAAAAGTACGTGTCCCCACCGTGTGTTTCCCGCCGTCAGAAGCCGGCGTGCGCCCGGAGCGCGACGACGGCGGCGGGGCCTCGGTCCCGGTTGTAGGCCGGGTGGCGCAGCAGCTGGCCGTCGAGCGTCAGATGCGCCTTGCCGAGGCCGAGATCGTACCAGGCCTCGGCGACCTGCTCGGTGCCGTACCGGTCGAGCCGCCCGTCGCCGACCAGGATGCCGAGGCCGCCGGCGGCGAGGTAGCGGCGGTGGACGGCGGAGATGCCGTTGACGGCCAGGCCGATGCCGACGCGGTCGCCGCGGCGGCCCCAGCCCCGACCCTTGAGGCTGCCCCCCAAGGAGAGGCCGCGGTCGACGTCGGTGAAGTCATAGGGTTCGATCGCGCCGTCGGCGACGCCGGCGCGAAGGAACAGGCCGAGGTCCCGGCTCGCCTCCTGCTCGGCGTTGACGTAGAATCCGCTGCGGCTGCGCATGCGGCGCGTCGGCCCGGGGTCCGGCGGGGCGCCGGTCGCGGCGGCGCGGGCGAGGGCGTCGGCGAAGCTGCTGAACCGGCCGCGGTTGCGCCAGGCCCCGAGGCGGACCGCGCCCGGATGGCCGCCGAGGCTGTGGCGGTGCTCGATCTCGCCGATCGCCTGATACTGGCTGAAGTCGCGGCCCGGCACCTCGCCGTTGGGAACCTTGGACAGGTTGAAGAAGCCGGCCCGGCCGGTCCACGGGCCCTTCCACAGCTCGGCGGCGCCGCCGAGCGTGTAGCCCCAGGCTTCGGCGGCATAGTCGAAGGCGGCCGTATCGACGAGCGCCCAGTTGAGGAAGTCGCCGCGCGGGTCATGCGCGAAACCATTGGCGTCGAAGATGTCGACGACGCTGATCTTGCCGAGCGTGACGACGAGCCGGTCGGCGGCGCGGCGGCCGCCGAGCTGGTTCTGGTCCGGCGCGACCGCCTCGTCGCCGCCGCCGAGCCCGATCGTCTGGCGCAGGAGCAGGCGCTGGAGCCGCGCATAGGGCTCGGCCTTGCCGACCTTATAGGCCTCGCCGGAGGGGAAGCCCGCGGCGCCGAGCGTGTTGCCGATGCCGAAGCCCTGGTCGATCTCGCCGTTCGCCCAGAGCTCCGCCCCACGCCAGGGCCGCACGCCGCCGTAGAGGGTGAGGTCGAACGTCTCGCGGGTCTGGCCGCGCGAGGGCAGGCTGTTCGGCCCTGCGTAGGCCGCGTGGAACGGGAGGACGGACTGGAGGGTGAAGGTCGACTGGACGTGGACGGCATAGGCCTCGTCCTTCGCCGGCGTCTCCTGCGCGTGCGCCGGCGCCGCGACGACGGCCGCCGTCGCGACGAACGGGAGGCTCAGCTTCCCCATGTCGCGAACATTGCCAGCGTCGCGGCGGCCATGACGGCGGTTGCGGTCCATCCGAAGGCGAGGAGGGCGCCCTTGCCGGCGAAGCGGCCCATGACGCGATGGCGCGAGACGACGACCATCATCGCCGCCATGATCGGCACCGCGACGACGCCGTTGAGAACGGCGCTCCAGTAGAGTGCTTTGACCGCGCTGATCCCGGCCCAGTGGAAGGCGATGCCGAGCAGGGTGGCGACCCCGATCACGGCGTAGAAGCCGGCCGCTTCCCACGGCTTGTATTCCAGGCCGCACTTCCAGCCGTTCGCCTCGCCGATCGCGAAGGCCGCGGAGCCGGCGAGGACCGGCACGGCGAGCAGCCCCGTCCCGACGATGCCGAGGGCGAACAGCAGGAAGGCGAAGTCGCCCGCCACCGGCCGCAGCGCCTCGGCCGCTTCGGCGGCGGTGGCGATGTCCGTCTTGCCGTGGGCGTGGAGCGTGGCGGCGGTCGCGATCATGATCGCCAGCGCGATGAGGTTCGAAAAGGCCATGCCGGTGAAGGTGTCGAGGCGCATCCGCCTCAACTCGTGCGGCGCCTCCCGCGGCGCCCGGGCGAGCGGCCGCTCACCCTTGGCGGCGACCTCCTCCACCTCCTGCGCGCTCTGCCAGAAGAAGAGATAGGGGCTGATCGTCGTGCCGAACACCGCGACGATCGTGGTGACCGCCGCCTGCCACGGCAGGTTCGGCCAGACCATGCCGGCGAGCGCCTCACCCCACGGCACGTTCACGACGAGCAGCACGGCGACGTAGCTGAACAGGCTGAGCGTCAGCCATTTCAGGTAGCGGGCATAGCGGCGGTAGGGGACGAAGAGCTGGAGGAGGAGGCTGACGAGCGCGAAGCCGATCAGCAAGAGGTGATGCGCGTCGCTCCGCCCCGCGACCAGCTCCGCCGCGGCGGCCATGGCGGAAAGATCCGCGCCGATGTTGATCGTGTTGGCGACGAAGAGCAGGGCGACCAGCGCCAGCACCGCCGGCCGCCACAGGGTCTCGCCCATGTTCTTGGCGAGGCCGCAGCCGGTGACCCGGCCGATCTGGGCGCTGACCAGCTGGATCGACGACATTAGCGGATAGGTGAGCACCGCCGTCCACAATATCCCGTAGCCGAACTGCGCCCCCGCCTGCGAGTAAGTGGCGATGCCGCTCGGATCGTCGTCCGCCGCGCCGGTGACGAGCCCCGGCCCGAGCTGCTCGACGAGGGCGATGGAGCGGAAGCGGCGGCCGAGGCGGGTCTGGTTGAACGGCTCGCGCAGCAGCTTCACTCCTACCTCGCGCCCGCCGGCCGCCTGCGGGCGGGAGGGAAGGCAGAAGCGCCCTTAACTTCGATCGGCGCAGCTCCGCCAGTTACACGTGCGACAGGTCCCGCCCTCGGCGCCTGGGAGGACCGGTGCCGGTCCGCGCGAGTCCTCAAGTCGAGCGTGTCGAGGAGGGCGTCGCGGGCCCGCTCCATCCGCCCCCACGGCGCCGGGTCGTGCCATCCGACTGTATCGACCGCCATTGGCGCTGACTTGCGCGGGATGAATGTCCGCCAAGGGTGATGGGGTGGAAAGCGGTCATTCGATGCCGTTACCTTCCCCAAGATACGCCCTCCTTGACTCATAAATCTACATATGTTTTGAAAAGCGAATGGCACGCGATCGGCGACCTTCAAAGCAGATGCTCAAGCTGTTGGAGGTAATGTGGGCGAGCGCCCCGCGATGGCGCCACGGCTACGATCTGATGAAGGAAGCCGGACTGCTGTCCGGCACGCTGTACCCGCTCCTGATGCGTATGTCCGAGCAAGGGCTGGTCGAAGCCGAGTGGCTCCCGCCGGCTCAGCCCGGACGGCCGGCACGGCACGCCTACCGGCTGACGGCGAAAGGGCTTGCCCTGGCGCCCGCGTCCGCGGCCCAGCGACCCGCGGGGCAAAGGATGCTTCCGGTATGAGCGTGAAACTGTCCCGCGCGCTTGTCGCTCTGGCCGGACGATCGCTCGGCCCGAGCCGCCGCGTCTGGTCGGAGGCGATGGAGGCCGAGCTCTACACCGCGATCGAGGATGACAGGCCGCTTGTCTTCGCAGCCGGTTGCCTCCTCGCCGCCTGGCGCGAACTGCCCGCCTTCCCGGAAGGCCGTCTCACCTTGGCAAGGCACGCGCTCGCGATCGGCCTCGTCGTACCCCTCGCCGGCCTGTCGATCTCGGCTGCGTTGCTCGGCTATCCGTATCTGGCCTTCGGGCATGTCGGAATTTCGGGCTTCATCGCCGGGCGCAGCGACCAG
>JAFAZW010000055.1 GCA_019239415.1 Alphaproteobacteria bacterium | reverse complement strand
TCGTAGACGACGCGGTTGATGCCGCGCACTTCGTTGATGATGCGGGTGGCGACGCGGCTGAGGAAGGTTGCGTCGAAAGGGAAGACGTCCGCCGTCATGCCGTCGGTTGAGGTGACGGCGCGCAGGCCGCATACGCTGTCATAGGTGCGCGCGTCGCCCATCACGCCGACCGTGCGCACCGGCAGCAAAACGGCGAAGGCCTGCCAGATTGCGTCGTAGAGGCCGGCGACGCGGATCTCCTCGAGATAGATGGCGTCGGCCTTGCGGAGGATGTCGCAGCGCTCCTTGGTCACCTCCCCGGGGATGCGGATGGCGAGGCCGGGGCCGGGGAAGGGGTGGCGGCCGACGAACGCTTGCGGAAGGCCCAGCTCGCGGCCGAGCGCCCGCACCTCGTCCTTGAACAGCTCCCTCAGCGGCTCGACCAGCCGCATGTTCATCCGTTCGGGCAACCCCCCGACATTGTGGTGGCTCTTGATCGTGACCGATGGGCCGCCGGTGAAGCTGACGCTTTCGATCACGTCCGGATAGAGCGTGCCCTGGGCGAGGAAGTCGGCGCCGCCGGCCTTCTTCGCCTCCGCCTCGAACACGTCGATGAAGGTCTTGCCGATGAACTTGCGCTTCGCCTCCGGCTCGTCGAGGCCGGCGAGGCCCGACAGGAAGAGGTCCTCCGCATCGACGTGGACGAGCGGGATGTTGTAATGGCCGCGGAACAGCGAGACCACCTGCTCCGCCTCGCCCGCGCGCATCAGGCCGTGATCGACGAAGACGCAGGTCAGCTGGTGCCCGATCGCCTCGTGGATGAGCACCGCGGCGACGGCGCTGTCGACTCCGCCCGACAGGCCGCAGAGCACGCGGCCGCTTCCCACCTGCGCCCGGATCTCGGCGATCTTGGTCGCCCGGAACTCGGCCATCGTCCAGTCGCCGGCGAGGCCGCAGACGTGGCGGACGAAGTTCGCGATCAGCTTCGCCCCGTCCGGCGTATGAGCGACCTCCGGGTGGAACTGGACGCCGTAGATGCGCCTGTCGTCGTCGGCGGTGGCGGCGAAGGGCGCGCCGGGCGACTGGCCGACGATGCGGAAGCCCGGCGGCAGCGCCTCGACCTTGTCGCCGTGGCTCATCCAGACCTGGTGGGTCTCGCCCGTCTTCCACAGGCCCTCGAACAGCGCGCATTCGTCCTCGACGGTGACGAAGGCGCGGCCGAACTCGCTGTGATCGCCGGCGACGACGCGCCCGCCCAATTGGTCGGCGATGAGCTGCTGGCCGTAGCAGATGCCGAGGAGGGGCACGCCGGTCTCGAACAGGGCCTGCGGCGCGCGCGGGCTTTCCTCGAGCGTCAGCGAGGCGGGGCCGCCGGAGAGGATGATCCCGCGCGGCTCGAGGCGCTCGAACGCCTCGAGCGCGCGGCTGAACGGCGCGATTTCGCTGTAGACGCCGGCCTCCCGCACCCGGCGGGCGATGAGCTGCGTCACCTGGCTTCCGAAATCGACGATGAGGATGGAGTCAGAGGGCTGGACGGTCATCGGCCTCGGCTCGCGGGAGAGGGGATGCGCCGGTGCCGTACGGCCCGTGCGCATCCCTGTCCAGCGCGGGTCAGGCGATGTGGATGCCCGCGACGAACCCCGCGTGGTCGAGCGACCCCGCGTCGGCCGCCGCGAAGTGCGGAGCCGCCGCCGGCGCGTCGAACTGGAAGTCGGACGCCGAGAGCTGCTTGGGCTTCATCCCTTGGACCAGGATCGAATCGCCGGTCCCCCAGCTGATCAGCGTGTCCTTGCCGCTCGCGGTGAGCGTCAGGTCGGAGAAGCTGTGCACGCCCGACGTGGCGTCGAACTCGATCAAGTCCTTCTTGGCGAAATCGGTGATCGTGTCGTGGCCGGAATGGGCGCCGAAAACGAAGCTATCGCTGCCCTGGCCGCCGGTCAGCACGTCGTCGCCGCCGCCGCCGTAGAGCGTGTCGTTGCCCTTGCCGCCGCTCAGCACGTCGTTGCCGTCGGCCTCGCCGTCCAGGGCGAACACGTCGGCGAACGTCGTGATCGGACCCGATCCCGCCGTGCCGTGATTGTCGATCTGGATGCGGCCGTCGCCGTAGAGGGTGTCGTCGCCGTCGCCGCCGCTCAGCGTGTCGGCGCCCGCATCGCCGGCGAGGACGTTGTTCCCTGCGTCGCCGGCGAGAGTGTCATTGCCCGCCGACCCGGAGAGGTTCTCGAAGCCGGTGAGCGTGTAGGTGCCCCAGGCGGTCGCCTGGCCGCTCCCCTGGAGGGCGAGCGAGACGCTGAGGCCGGGGCTGCCGAGGCCGTTGTCGAACACCGAGAAGGTGTCGACCCCGGCGCCGCCGTCGGCGGTGACGTTGCCGGCCGCGCCGGTCTGCACCAGGTCGTTGCCGGCGCCGGCCGAGAGCGTGTCGCTGCCGCCTTCGCCCCACAGCCAATTGTCGCCGCCGTCGCCGGTCAGCACGTCGCCGAAGCTGGTGCCGGAAACGTGCTCGATCCCGATCAGCGTATCCATGCCCTGGCCGGTATTCTGCGCGACGCCCTGAAGGTTGAGATTGACGGTGACGCCCGCCGTCGCGCCGCTGGCAAAGGCGGCGCGGTCCCATCCGCCCCCGCCGTCGATCGTGTCGTTGCCGAGCCCGCCGTTCAGGAAGTCGTCGCCATTGCCGCCGAGCAGCGTGTCGTCGCCGCCGAGGCCGCGGATCTGATCGTGCCCGTCGCCTCCGGAAATCACGTTGGCGCCGCTGTTGCCGAACAGGTCGTCGTCGAACGCCGAGCCGGTGATGTTCTCGATGTCGTGAAGGGTATCGTTGCCATCCGCCCCGGTCGAAGAGCCGACGGTCGTGCCGAGCGAAACCTGCACGGCGCCGGAAGCGTGGGCGTAGGAGGCGGTGTCGGTGCCGCCTCCCCCCCACAGCACGTCGTCACCGAGGCCGCCTTCAAGCACGTCGTCCCCATCGACTCCGCCGAGCGCCGCGACGTCGCCGAAGGTCGTGATGGGTCCCGAGAAGCCCGTGCCGTGCGTGTCGGCCATGATCTGGCCGTCGCCGTAGAGCGTGTCGTTCCCCGCCCCGCCGACGAGGGTGTCGTTGCCCTGGTCGCCGGCGAGCACGTTGGCGCCGCCGTCGCCGGTCAGCATGTCGTTGCCGCTCGAGCCGCTGAGATTCTCGAAGCCGGAGAGCGTGTAGCTCCCCCACGCGGTCGCCTGCGCCGCGCCCTGCAGTGCGAGCGAGATGCCGAGACCCGGGCTGCCGGCGCCGTTGTCGTTGACCGAGAAGGTGTCGGTGCCCGAGCCGCCGTCGGCGGTGACGTTGCCGGCGGCGCCGGTCTGGATGAGGTCGTTGCCGCCATTGCCGGTCAGCACGTCGGCGCCGCCCTGGCCCCAGATCCAGTTGTCGCCGCCGTCGCCGGTCAGCGTGTCGCCGAAGCTGGTGCCGGACACGTGCTCGATGTTGATCAGCGTATCCATGCCCTGGCCGGTATTCTGCGCCGCGCCCTGAAGATTGAGGTCGACGGTGACGCCGGCCGTGGCGCCCGTCGCGAAGGTCGCGCGATCCCAGCCCGCGCCGCCGTCGATGATGTCGTTGCCGATCCCGCCGTTCAGGAAGTCGTCCCCGTTGCCGCCCAGCAGGGTGTCGTTCCCCGCCCCGCCGCGCAGGAAATCGTGCCCGTCGCCGCCGGAGAGGACGTTGTCGCCCGAATTACCGATCAGCTGGTCGTTGAACGCGGAGCCGGTGACGTTCTCGATATCGTGGAGCGTGTCGTTGCCGTCCGCGCCCGACGAGGCGCCGCCCGTTGCGGTGAGGGTCACCTGCACCGCAGCGGACGCATGCGCGTAGGAAGCGGTGTCATTGCCGCCGCCGCCCCACAGCACGTCGTCGCCGAGGCCGCCTTCGAGCACGTCGTCGCCGTCGATGCCGCCCTGCGTCGCGACGTCCGCGAAGGTCGTGATAGGCCCGGAGAAGCCGGTGCCGTGCGTGTCGGGGGCGATCTGGCCGTCGCCGTAGAGCGTGTCGTTGCCGGCGCCGCCGACGAGGGTGTCGTTGCCCTGGTCGCCGGCAAGGACGTTGGCGCCGCCGTCGCCCGTGAGGGTGTCGTTGCCGCTCGAGCCGCTGAGGTTCTCGAAGCCGCTCAAAGTGTAATTCCCCCACGCGGTCGCCTGGGTCAGGCCTTGCAGGGCGAGCGACACGGCGAGGCCGGGGCTGCCGGCGCCGTTGTCGTTGACGGAGAAAGTGTCGGTGCCGGCGCCGCCGTCGGCGGTGACGTCGCCCGCGAACCCGGTCTGGATGAGGTCGTTGCCGCCATTGCCGGCGAGCGTGTCGCTGCCGCCCTCGCCCCAGATCCAATTGTCGCCGCCGTCGCCGGTCAGCGTGTCGCCGAAGCTGGTGCCGGAGACATGCTCGATGTTGCTGAGCGTGTCGTTGCCCTGGCCGGTATTCTGCGCCGTGCCCTGGAGGTTGAGATCGACCGTGACGCCCGCAGTCGCGCCGGTGGCGAAGGTGGCGCGGTCCCAGCCGGCGCCGCCGTCGATCGTGTCGTCGCCGATGCCGCCGTTCAGGAAGTCGTCGCCATTCCCCCCGAGCAGGGTATCGTTGCCCGCCCCGCCGCGCAGGAAGTCGTGCCCATCGCCGCCGGAGAGGATGTTGTCGCCATTATTGCCGAGCAACTGGTCGTTATAGGCCGAGCCGGTGATGTTCTCGATGTCGTGGAGGGTGTCGTTGCCGTCGGCGCCTTCCGAGGCGCCCGCCGCCGCGCCGTTGCCGAGGACGACGGTGACCGCGCCGGAGGCATGGGCGTAGCTCGCCGTGTCGCTGCCGCCGCCGCCCCACAGCACGTCGTCGCCGAGGCCGCCCTCGAGGGTGTCGTTTCCGTCCGGGGAGGCCGGATCGCCAAGCGACGCGACATCCGCGACAGTGATGATGGGGCCGGACGTGCCGGTGTTGTGGCTGTCGATGGTGACGCGGCCGTCGCCGTAAAGCACGTCGTCGCCCGCGCCGCCGACGAGCGTGTCGTTGCCGCTGTCGCCGGCCAGCACATTCGCGCCGCCGTCGCCGGTCAGCGTGTCGTTGGCGACGCCGCCGGAGAGGTTCTCGAAGCCGGTGAGGGTCATCGTCCCCTCGCCGCTATTCTGCGCCGAACCCTGCGCCGCGAGCGAGACGGTGACGCCGGCCGCGACGGCGCTGATCTGGTCGAGGAAGGAGGCGGTGTCGTTGCCGTTGCCGCCGTCGATCGTGGCGTTGCCGGGCCCGACCTCGATGAGGTCGTTGCCGTCGCCCCCCGAGATCATGTCGTTGCCGCCTTCGCCCCAGATCCAGTTGTCGCCGGCATCGCCGATCAGCACGTCGTCATACTGCGTGCCGGACAGGTTCTCGATGCCGATGAGCGTGTCCAGGCCCTGGTTGGTGTTCTGGGCGACGCCCTGCAGGTTGAGGTCGACATGGACGCCGACCGGCGAGGAATGGAAGGCGGCGCGGTCGATGCCGGCGCCGCCGTCGATCAGGTCGTCGCCGGTGCCGCCGTCGAGATAGTCGTCGCCGGCGTCGCCGAAGAGCTGGTCGTTCCCGCCGCCGCCGCGGATATAATCGTGGCCGTTGCCGCCGTGGACGATGTCGTTGCCGTCGTCGACCGCGGGAGCGGAGCCGTCGCCGTAGAGGGTGTCGTTGTCGTCGCCGCCGTCGATCGCGTCGTCGCCGCCGCGGCCCTGCAGCGTATCGTCGCCGCCATTGCCGTTGATCTGGTCGCTGCCGGTGGTGCCGGCATAGCTGTCAGGTCCGGGTCCGCCGTTGAACGTCGCCATTGATCGCTCCCCTCGTGGCGCAGGCGGCGCGGCGTTGTGCCGCCGCCGTCACTCGCGCGGGCCGAGAGAGGATGCGTAGGCGCCGAGTTCTACTTCCCCCAAGGCCGAATCGGAAGCCTACAGGAGCTTGGGGGCAGCGCCAACCCACCGAAAAGGCTGTGGTCAGTCGGCCGCAGGCGCGGAGCGGAAGCTGTAGATCGTGCCGTCGCGCACTGTGCAGGCGAAGCTCTCGCGCGGCGCTTCGCGGCCGTTCTCCAGAAGCCCCTCGACGGTGAAATAGCCGTCCCGCTTCGAGATGCGGCCGACGTCGAGCAGGCGCCCGCCGGTGCGGCTTTCCGCCTCGCTCGTGCAGGCGCGGACGGCATAATCCTGCTGGCTCGAGCCGGCCCGGCTGCCGGAGGACGCGATCGCCGCGATCCCGCCGACGATGAGCGCGCCGGTGAGGAAGCCGCCGAAGCCGTCATGGGGATGACGGTGGTGCCAGCGCGCCTGCGCGGGCGTCGTAGCGGCGACGAGCAGCGCCGCGGCAGCCGCGGCGGCGACGATCTTCTTCATGTTTGCCTCCCTCCAGAGCGTCTCCTCGTTACGGAGGCGATCCTGACTCTTGGCTGAACTTTGCCGCCGCCTCCGACGGATGCGGGAACAGGCGGCACGGCGCGCGGTTCATCGAACGCATCAGGACGGAGGCCGACATGGCGGAGCAGGGCCAGGACCACAGCTATTGGAATGCCACCGCAGGGGAGGGGCCAAGCTTCCCGACCTTGCACGGCGATCTTGAAGTCGACGTCGCGATCGTCGGCGGCGGGATCGTCGGCGTCACGTCGGCGCGGCTGCTCAAGGACCGCGGGCTCAAGGTGGCGCTCATCGAGGCGCGGCGGGTCGGGCGTCAGGTCACCGGCAAGTCGACCGCCAAGATCAGCTCGCAGCACGGCATCCTCTACCGGACGCTCGTCCGCAAGTTCGGCGAGGACAAGGCGCGCCTCTATGCCGAGGCGCAGGAGGCGGGCATCCGCGAGATCGCGCGGCTGGCGCAGCGCCATGGCATCGACGCCGACATCGAGCCGCGGCCCGCCTTCGTCTACACCAACGACGAAAGCTATGTTGAGGAGATCGAGAAGGAGGTGGAGGTGGCAAGGCGGCTCGGCCTACCCGCCAGCCTCACCCGCGACACCGGCCTGCCCTTCGACGTGCTGCAGGCGATGCGCTGGGACGATCAGGCGCAATTCCACCCCACGAAATATGTCGCCGGCCTCGCCGCGACAATTCCCGGCGACGGCTGCCACGTCTTCGAGAACAGCCGCGCCATCGATTACGAGCCGACGCGGGTCGTCACCGACGCGGGAACGATCGCGGCTCGCCACGTCGTCATGGCGACGCACCTGCCGCTCGGCCAGATCGGCATGTACTATGCCCTGGCCTATCCGATGGCCGAGCCGGTCGTCGCCGCGCCGATCCGCCGGGTCCCGCCCGGCATGTACAAGAATGCCGAGCAGCCCGGCCGCTCGATCCGCACCCACCAGGGCGCCGACGGGCAGGTCTGGGGCATCGTCGCCGGCAGCCATTACAAGCCGGGCCATGTCGACGACGAGCAGCGCTACATCGCCGACATCGAGCGCTGGCTGACCGAGCATTTCGAGGCGGGGCCGATCCGGTATCGCTGGGTCAACGAGGATTACAGCGCGATGGACTCGGCGCCGTTCATCGGCTGGTCGTCGAGCGCCGGGGATGCCTATCTCGTTGCCACCGGCTTCGCGGCCTGGGGCATCTCCAACGGCACGGCGGCGGCGATGATCATCGCCGACCTCGCCACCGGCAAGGAGAATCGCTGGACGGAAATGTTCGATGCGACGCGCATCAAGCCGGTCGCCGGCGCGGGCGAGTTCGTCAAGGAGAATGCCGAGGTCGCCGCCCACCTCGTCAGCGGCTACCTTTCCCGCAAGCCGAGGAGCTTCGACGAGCTCGCTCCGGGCGACGCCGCGATCCTCAAGATCGACGGCGACAATGTCGCGGCCTATCGCGACGACGCCGGCACGGTGCACGCCGTCTCGGCCGTCTGCACCCACATGGGCTGCATCGTCGGCTGGAACCGCACCGACAAGACCTGGGACTGCCCCTGCCACGGCTCCCGCTTCGCCCTCGACGGCGAAGTGATCCACGGCCCGGCGACGCAGTCGCTCGGCGCGAAGATCACCGGCTAGAACCAGCCGGCGCGCCGGAGCTCCCGCGCATAGCTCCGGCTGACCGGCACGGTGAGCCCGCCGACGAGCCGGAGCGTCGCCCGTCCACCGCCGCGTTCGGCCGCGGTCACGGCGCCGCGCGCCACCCACCAGGAGCGGTGGGTCCGCGCCCCTTCGACGCCGGCCAGTTCGTCGACCGCGTCGGTCAGGCGCATCAGGATCAGGCTCGAGCCGGCGTCGGTGTGGACCCGCAGATAATGGTCCTCCGCCTCCACCGCGCAGAGCCGGGCGCCCTTCAGCCTTTCCAGCAGGCGGGCGAGCAGCGCCGGCTCCGCCGCTTCCGGCGGACGGGGCCAGGGCAGCGGCGCGGGCTGCGGCGAAGCGGTGCGCAGCCCGCGCTCTAGCACCAGCTGCAGCGCAACGAAGATGCTGACGACGAGCAGCGCCTGCGGGAACAGGTGAAGCATTTTCGCAGGCCGCCAGGAACCGTGGACGGCCACGCCCGCAGCGACCCAGATGATCGGCGTCATCAGGAGTGAGACGACGAGAATGATTGCCGCTGCCCGCGCCGCGAGCCGCTCCGTCGCCACCTCGACCGCGTTGAAACGATCGACCGCCCAGCCGCCGAGCGCGCCGCCGGTGAAGGCAAGGAAGAACCAGTAGGGATAGAGCGTCCATGGCGCCGCCGACCCGGTCCCGAATGCCCCGACCCCGGCCAGGAGCACGGCGCCGCCGGCGGCGAGCATCCACGCAATGCGGTGCCGGCGCACGAACGGTTCGCGCCTGAGCCCGGGGGCCGCCCGGACCCGTGTCGGTTCACGAAGCAAAAGTGGCGTTTCACGCATCGCCGCTGGCCCTCGCTCCCCGTCTTTCTAACCTTTCCATCATCGACGAGGGAGGCTCTGGTGACAAGCGGAACGGTCAAGGTTTCGAGAGGGTTGGCATTTGGCGCCGTCCTGGCCGTGGCAGTGTCCGCGGCGCAGGCGCAGGCGGAGGCGCCGATGCCGGCGCCCGCCTTCGTCGCGCTGCTCGGGCAGGCGAACGCGCGCACCGCCGCGAAGGACTGGACCGGCGCGGTTCCGTTGTGGGAGCGCGTGGTCGCCGCCAACCCCGTCGAAGGCCGTTTCTGGAACGCGCTGGCGACCGCCCGCTACGCCGCGCGCGACTATCGCGGTGCCATCCCCGCCTACCAGAAAGCCGTGGAGATCGGCTTCGGCGCGCCGGAGAACAACGTCTACAACATCGCCTGTTCCTATGCGCTGCTGGGCGATGCCGATCGCGCCTTGGACGCCTTGGCGCGCGCCCTCGCGATGGGGTTCGAGGATCTCGCGGCGCTGCGCACGGACGCCGACTTGGCGTCGCTCAGGAGCGATCCCCGCTTCGCGCGGCTGGTGCCGCTGCCGTCGGCGGCGCCGGCGACGCGCGTCGACGGTTGGCGCAGCGACCTTCGCTTCCTCCTCTGGCAGATCGACCGGCTCGGCGCGGATCCCTATCGCGTGAAGCGCCGCGCCTGGTTCGAGCAGCAGTTCGACTCGCTCGCCGCCTCTGCGGCTTCGAAGACCGACGCGCAGCTGGCTTTCGCGCTCGCCTCCGTGATGTGGGCGCTCGGCGACGGCCACAGCGGCGTCATGCGCGGGGCGACGGCGGAATGGGCGCTCAGCCTTCCGCTCCAGTTCACCGCCTTCGACGACGGCGTCTACGTAACCGCGGCGGATCCTAAATATCGCGACCTGCTGGGCGCCCGGCTGCTCGCGATCGGCGGCCGGCCGGTCGAGACTTTGATGGCGGCCGCGGCGGAGACCGTCAGCCGCGACAATGAGGGGCCGTGGGTGCAGCTCCAGGCCTCGTCGCGGCTGCGCTACACCGGGCTGTTCGCGGCCGCGGGCCTCATCGCCGACGGTGCGGCGCCGACGCTGCGCGTCAGGGACCTCGACGGACGGGAGCGGAGCGCGGCCATCGCCGCGGACATGTCGCATCCGGACATCTGGAACCAGAAGCCGAACCCGTCCGACTGGGCGAGCCTCGCCGACGCGCTGCCGGGAGCGGCGCCAGTGTCGTGGCGCGATACCGGCAGGAACTATTGGTTCGACACTCTGCCCGATCGACGCACCCTTTATTTCGCCTTCAACACGCTGCGCGACGACCAGGCTGAGCCGCTGGCGGCATTTTCCGCCCGCCTTGGAAAGGCGCTCGCCGACCCGAGCGTCCAGCGGCTGATCATCGACCTGCGGTGGAACAATGGCGGGAACACGCAGCTCGTCGCGCCGGTCCTCGGCGCGATTCTCGCGGCCGAGCGGGTGAACCGGCGCGGCCGGCTGTTCGTGATCGTCGGCCGCCGCACTTTCTCGGCGGCGCAGAATGCGGCGTCGTTGATCGAGCGCTTCACCAACGCAACCTTCGTCGGCGAGCCGACCGGCTCCAGCCCGAACTTCGTCGGCGAGGAGCGGCCGTTCGTGCTCCCTTATTCGAAGCTGACCGTGAACGTGTCGCGGCTGCGCTGGCAGAGCAGCTATCCGCAGGACCGCCGCACCTGGATCGCACCCTTGCTCTACGTGCCTCCGACCTTCGCGGACTATCGGGCGAAGCGGGATGCCGCCCTGGACGCGATCCTGGCACTCCCTCTCCCCGACTGAGGTTGCGGCGGCGGCTCAGGGGTCCTAGCGCGGGGGCAATGTCCGATGCCCGCTCCACCGCCGAACGCCAGATCCCGCCGCTGCCGCCGCTCTACCGCGTCGGCAAGCGGCTGCGGCACCGGATCAGCGCGCTCATCGCCCGCTCCTCCACCGTGGGCGACACACCCGTCTACGATCCGAAGCTCTTCCGCTGGGTGGCGCCGCTCGAGGCGCGGTGGGAGGCGATCCGCGACGAGGTGGGACGCCTGCTCGCCCACGAGGCGGGCATCCCGCCGCTCGCCGACATCTCGCCCGACCATCGCCGCATCGCGCCGCCGGGCAAGTGGAAGAGCTTCTTCCTCATCGGCTACGGCTATCGGCTCGAAGAGAATTGCCGGCGCTGTCCGGTCACCGCCGCCGCCGTCGCCGACATTCCCGGCCTCAACAGCGCCTTCTTCTCGATCCTCGCCCCCGGCGCCCACATCCCGCGCCACCGCGGCGTCACCAAGGCGATCCTCACCGCCCACCTCGGCCTCGTCGTGCCGACCCGCCGCGAGGCCTGCCGGATGCAGGTCGCCGACGAGATGCTGACGTGGGAAGAGGGAAAGGTGCTCGTCTTCGACGACACCGATTATCACGAGGTCTGGAACGACACCGACGAGATGCGGGTGATCCTGCTCCTCCAGTTCCGCCGCCCGACGCGCTGGCTCGGCCGCGCGGTCGGATCGATCTTCCTCGGCGCCGTCCGCCGCTCGCGCTTCGTGCAGGAAGCGCGCGCCAGCCTCGGCGACTGGGAGAAGGCGATGCAGCGGCTGGAGCGGGACGAGACCTGAACCGCGCCGCGTGCCGGCAAACGAAACCCCGCCGCGCAAGGGGGGCACGCGGCGGGGCCGTTGCGACCGGAGAGGGGGACCTGTCCGGCCCGGCCGCCAAAGGGAGGAAGCGGCCGCACCGGAGATAAGGTTTCGTTTTGAAATTTAAAGGCGTCGAACTTCAGGCGTCGCAGCTCTGCGCCTTCTTTCCCGGCGCCTGGAAGCTGACTTTGGTGCCGCTGCCGGAGAGCGAATAGCCGGTCGCCTTGTACGGCGGCTTGCCGCCCTCGGCGGTGAGGGTGGTCGGCGTGCCGCCCTTCTGGGTGCGGACGGCGGCGGTGTTGTTCGTGTAGAAGTCGACATAGACGAGGCTGTTGTCGGCGCAGCGATAGGTGTGGCTCGCCTGGATCATCGGCGGCGGCGCCACCGGCTTGGCGTCCTTCAGCTGCGCGGCCTGGGGATCGTCGGGACCCGCGGTGATCGTCTGGGGCTTGTTGTTGCAGGCGGCCAGGGCGACCAGGGCAGCGAGGGCGAAGGGGGCGGGGGAGGGGGACTTGTGCATGAGACTCCACTTCGTAAGTGCGGAACCGGCCGTCAAGGGCTTTGATGTAAAGCAGGCCGGCCGCGCCCGCCGTTATCATGCAAGCGGTTCGACAAAGCCGTCGGGATCGGTTAAATTTTCACTTCCCGTGCCTGTGGGATGAGAGAGCGACCTTCGCGTGCAGCGTGTCCGCATCGGCCTGACCGGCCTTGCCTTCGTATTCATCCTGGTGCTGCTCGGCGCGGTCTTCACCAGCCCGAGCGCCGAGGAATCGGCCGCCAACGCCGTGAAGCGCCAGCTGGGCGGCGCCCCGCCGCCGCCGGCGCCGGGCAACGAAGCGCTGCCCACGGAGCCGCTCGCCAAGCTCGGCGTCGCCCCGGGCAATGCCGATGAGAACGCCGCCGCCCCGGCCGCCCCGGCGTCCGCGCCGCGCCGCTGAGGTCCGACCGCGACGCTCCGACGCAGCCGCTCCACCAACGTCATGCTGAACTTGTTTCAGCATCCAGATCTGAACCAAGTTCAGGGTGACGCCGGCAAGGCGAGGAGAGCGTGCGACTCGCGCGGCCGGTCGGACGGATCGGCCCGGATCGTTTCGGCGCCGCCGCGACTCCGTCTGCCGTTTTCCCCTCGCGGCTCAGGCTGGTTACTGCCAACATACTTATCCACAGCCTCGTGCAGTGAACGCGCATCGAACAAGGTCAAGAACAGACCGCGAATAACAAGCTATTCGGCACTTGTAGGTATGAAATCCCCAAAAAAGGCATGAAATCCCCTTCCATCGCTGTGCCGGCGATGTTATCCACGCCCTCCTAGAGTTTCGGGGCACTTCTCCAGCTGACAGATGGTCACGCGGGGCGCGGATGACGCACCTTCGCGAACGGGGGAGGTCCGTGTTGGTGGAGCGGATCGGGTCGTGGAGATCGACGACTTCTTCCAGGGCAATGCGCTGAATGCGGTCGACGCCAAGGGGCGCCTGTCCGTGCCGGCCTTCGTCCGCTCCGTGATCGAGCGCCGGTCCGACGCGCGCGCCATCGTCGTCGGCGTGCACGAGGTCTCGCCCTGCCTCACCGCCTACGGCCGAAATTACGCCCGCAAGCTCTATGACGACATGGAGCGCCGCCGCCTCGCCGACGAGGAGAAAGGCGCCGCGCCGGAGGACCATTATGCCCGCGCCCGGCGCGCCTTCGGCATGACCGAGGACGTGCCATACGACACGAGCGGCCGCATCGTCCTGCCGCCGATGATGCGCCGCAAGGGCGGCATCGAGGATCTCGCCCTGTTCGTCGGCGTCGGCGGCACCGTCGAAATCTGGAACCCGCGCGCGGCGCTGCAGCACGGCGACCGCGACCTCAAGGAAATCGCCGCCTGGCGGCTCGAGGAGAAGGGGATCGCGCCGTGAGCGAGGCCGCGCCCCACGTCCCCGTGCTTCTCGAGGAAGTCATCGCCGGCCTCGGCCCGGGCGCCGGCGAAACCCATGTCGACGGCACCTTCGGCGCCGGCGGCTATACGCGCGCCATTCTCGAGTGTGGGGCCGCCCGCGTCTACGCCTTCGATCGCGACCCCGATGCGATAGAGGAAGGCGAGGCGCTGGCGGCCTCGAGCGGGGGGCGCCTGACGCTTGTTCCGGAGCGTTTTTCCCGGATGCGTCAGGCGCTTGCCGACCGCGGTGTCGATGCCGTCGACGGCGTCACCCTCGACATCGGCGTCTCCTCGATGCAGCTCGACCGCGCCGAGCGCGGCTTCTCCTTCCAGGCCGACGGGCCCCTCGACATGCGGATGGGCCGCGACGGCCGGAGCGCCGGCGATTTCCTCAACCATGCCCCGGAAGAGGAGATCGCCGACGTCGTCTACCGCTTCGGCGAGGAGCCCAAGTCCCGCCGCATCGCCCGCGCCATCGTCGCGGCGCGGCCGCTGGCCCGGACAAGCGAGCTGGCGGAGGTCGTGCGCAAGGCGGTCGGCTGGAAGCCGCACATGAAGAAGGACCCGGCGACCCGCACCTTCCAGGCGATCCGCATCCATCTGAACGAGGAGCTGGACGAGCTCGAAGGCGGCCTGGAAGCCGCCGAGCAGGTGCTGAAGCCGGGCGGCAGGCTCGCGGTCGTCACCTTCCACAGCCTCGAGGACCGCATGGTCAAGCGCTTCCTGAAGGAACGCAGCGGCGACGTGCCCGGCGGTTCGCGCCACCTTCCCGCGCAGGCCCCGGCGGGACCCGCGCCGAGCTTCGAGGCGGTGGCCAGGCCGGTCCGCGCCGGCGACGACGAGATCCGCATCAATCCCCGCGCCCGTTCGGCGACCCTCAGGGTCGCCCGGCGCACATCGGCATCTCCCTGGAAGGAAGGGGCTCCGGCATGATCGCGAGAAGCTTCAAGTCGGTCATCTGGGTGGCGACGGTCGGCGGCGCCGCCTTGTCCTGCTACATGGTATCGCTCCGGGTCGCGACCGAGCGGGCGGACCTCGCCAAGGTCGAGCGCCAGATCCTCGCCGCCAAGCGCGACATCCGCATGCTTCAGACCGAGCTCGGCACGCGCGGGCGGATGACCCAGCTCGAGGACTGGAACGCCAACGTCCTCGCACTCTCCGCGCCGACCTCGGCGCAGTTCGTCCATGACAACGTGACGCTCGCCCGCCTCGAGCGGCACGACGCGATGGCCGCCGACCGCGCGGCGGCCGAAGTTCGCATGGCGTCGGCCGAAACCGGTGCGGCCGCCGTCCCTGCACAGCCGCAGGCGCAGGCGCCCAAGCCGCCCCAGGTCGTCGCCGCCGTCGCGCACCCCGCGCCGCCGGCCCATCCGGCGCTCCATCAGGCGAGCTACACGCCGCCGGCCAAGACCGCGCTCGCCGAGGCGCCGAAGCCCGAGAAGCCGAAGAAGCCGGAGCGGCAAGCGAAGGCGGCGCCGACCGCGAAGCCGGCCGACAAGAAGGCGGCCCCGACCGCGAAGCTGGCGGACAGGAAGCCGGCGGCCAAGACGCTGGCGCTCGCTCCGAAGCCGATTCCGCCGAAGAGGCTCGCCGCCCATGCGAAGCCCGTCCACCACCCGGCCGCGGCCCAGGAAAGCGACGCCGACTGATGACCGCCTACGTCGCGATCGAGCCGCGCCTCGCCGCCCCCGCGCCCCGGCCCGAAGGCCTCGCCCTCACCTACCACCGGCTGATGCTCATCATGCTCGTCTTCGCGGGCGTGACCATGCTGATCGCCTCGCGCCTGCTCTACCTCCAGGTGGCGACCGACCGCTCGATAGGCGACGCCGGGCTCAACCCGCTGATTCCTGCGCGCGGCGACATCGTCGACCGCAACGGCGTGCCGCTCGCCCGCTCGATCGACGCCTGGACCATCGCCGTCCATCCCGACCGGCTGCTCGGCAATCCCCGGGAGCTCGCCGTCAAGCTCGCCGAGCTGATGCCGGAGCACAGCGCGGACGATTATCTCAAGCTGCTGAAATCGGGAAAGAGCTTCGCCTATCTCAGCCGGCGCGCCCTGCCCGAGCTGGTCTCCGCGGTGAACGCCCTCGGCGAGCCGGCGATCGAGTTCAGCCGCGAGCCTGAGCGCCTCTACCCGCAGACCGGCCTCGCCGCCCACGTCCTCGGCTGGACCGACAGCGAGGGCCATGGCGTCGCCGGCATGGAGAAGGTGCTCGACCAGCGCCTCACCAACCCCGCCACGCGCGGGGCGCCCGTCGAGCTGTCGATCGACACCCGTGTCCAGGCGGCGATGGAGAGCGAGCTCCTCGCCGCGATGCAGAAGTTCAGCGCGATCGGCGCCGCCGGCGTCGTGCTCGACCTCCAGACCGGCGAAGTGCTGGCGATGACCTCGCTGCCGCAGCTCAACCCCAACAAGCCCGGCCAGGGAGCGATCGACGCCGGCTTCAACCGGGCGACGCTCGGCGTCTACGAGCTCGGCTCGACCTTCAAGCCGTTCACCGTCGCGATGGCGATGGACTCGGGCATCATCAAGAGCTT
>JAFAZW010000042.1 GCA_019239415.1 Alphaproteobacteria bacterium | reverse complement strand
GTGACCGAGGACACTTCATCCGCGCCCGAGATGACGTGGATCGGGATCTGGCCGGTCTCGGGATCGTGCTTCAGGAGATCGAGCAGGACGAAGCCGTTGATGTCGTCGAGCCCGAGGTCGAGCGTGATCGCGTGCGGCTGCAGCTTGCGGGCCAGGGCCAGCGTCCCCGCGCCCGCCGTGGAGACCACGCCCTTGAGCCCGGCGCCGCGGGCGAGGTCGAGCAGGATCGAGGCGAAGGTGACGTCGTCCTCCACGATCAGCACGAACGGGTCGTTGCCGAGCTTGTCGCGGTCGTCGCTGACTTCCAGCGTCGCCGGCAGCGCCGACGGCACCGCGGCGCCGCTATTCTCGTAACGCGCCGGCGTCGCCGAGCTGGACGGCGCGGCGACCGCCGCCGCTTCGAGCGGCACGAACAGGGTGAAGGTCGAGCCTTCGCCCGGCCGCGACCTCACCTGCAGCTCGCCGCCCAGGAGGCGCGCGATCTCGCGGCTGATCGAAAGGCCGAGGCCGGTGCCGCCATATTTGCGGCTGGTGGTGCCGTCGGCCTGCTGGAAGGCCTCGAAGATCAGCTTCTGCTTGTCCTCGGGGATGCCGATGCCGGTGTCGGTGACGGCGATCTCGATCGCCTGCTCGGCCCCGCGCAGCACCGGGTGGCTGGGGCTCCAGCCCTTGGTCGCCGTCTTGACCTCCAGCGTGACGCCGCCGTGCGAGGTGAACTTGAACGCGTTGGAGAGCAGGTTGAGGACGATCTGCTGGAGCCGCTTCTCGTCGGTGCGGATCGCGGTCGGCAGGCTGTCGGCGAACTGGACGTTGAAGTCGAGATTCTTGTCGGCGGCGAGCTGGCGGAAGGTCCGCTCCATATGCTGCTTCAAGACGCTCATCGGCATCTCGCCGACCTCGATCGAGACGGTGCCCGATTCGATCTTCGACAGATCGAGGATGTCGTTGATGAGGGAGAGGAGGTCCGAGCCCGCCGAGTGGATGGTGCGGGCGAACTCCGTCTGCTTGTCGTTCAAATTGCCCTGCGGGTTGTCGGCGAGCAGCTTCGACAGGATGAGCAGCGAGTTCAATGGCGTGCGCAGCTCGTGGCTCATGTTGGCGAGGAACTCGGACTTGTACTTGGAGGTGAGGGCGAGCTGCTCGGCCTTCTCCTCGACGGCGCGGCGCGCCATCTCGATCTCGATATTCTTCGCCTCGACCTGCTTCTTCTCGTTCTCGAGCAGCTGCGCCTTCTCCTGCAGCTCCTCGTTGGTGTTGTGGAGCTCCTCCTGCTTGGTGGTGAGCTCGGTCTGGCGCGCCTGCAGCTCCTGGGTAAGGAGCTGGGACTGCTTCAGCAGGCCCTCGGTGCGCATCGTCGCGGCGATCGTGTTCAAGACGATGCCGACCGATTCCATCAGCTGGTCGAGGAAGGTCTGGTGGGTCTCGTTGAAGCGGCTGAACGAGGCGAGCTCGATCACCGCCTTGACGTCGTCCTCGAACAGGGCCGGCAGGATCGAGATGTTGGCCGGCTTGGCGTGGCCGAGGCCGGAGCCGATGCGGATGAAGTCGGCCGGCACCTCCTGGAGCAGCATCGGCCGCTTGTCGGCGGCGCATTGGCCGACCAGGCCCTCGCGCAGCTTGAAGGTCGGCTTCAGCTCGTCCTTGCCTTCGGCGCCGTAGCTGGCGACGAGGTCGAGGACGGTCTCATTCTCCTCGCGGCGGGTGACGTAGAAGACGCCATACTGCGCGTTCACCAGCGGCGCGAGCTCCGACATGATGAGGTTGGAGACGGTGGCGAGGTCGCGCTCGCCCTGCAGCATGCGGCTGAACCGGGCGAGGTTGGTCTTGAGCCAGTCCTGCTCGGCATTCTTGAGCGTCTGATCCTTCAGGTTGCGGATCATCTCGTTGATATTGTCCTTGAGCGCCGCCATCTCGCCCGACGCCTCGACGGCGATCGAGCGGGTGAGGTCGCCCTTGGTGACGGCGGTCGCCACGTCGGCGATCGAGCGCACCTGGTTGGTGAGGTTCGCCGCCAGCTGGTTCACGTTGTCGGTGAGGTCGCGCCACAGGCCGGCGGCGCCCGGCACGCGCGCCTGGCCGCCGAGCTTCCCTTCGATGCCGACCTCGCGGGCCATGTTGGTGACCTGATCGGCAAAGGTCGCGAGCGTCTCGATCATGAAATTGATCGTCTCGGCGAGGGCGGCGATCTCGCCCTTTGCGTCCACCGTCAGCTTGCGCTTCAGGTTCCCCTGCGCCACCGCGGTCACGACCTCGGCGATGCCGCGCACCTGATTGGTTAGGTTCGTTGCCATCAGGTTGACGTTGTCGGTGAGGTCCTTCCACGTGCCGCCGACCCCGGGCACCTGCGCCTGGCCGCCCAATTTGCCCTCGGTGCCGACCTCGCGGGCGACGCGCGTCACCTCCGAGGCGAAGCCGTTGAGCTGGTCGACCATGACGTTGATCGTGTCCTTCAGGGCGAGGATCTCGCCCTTCACGTCGACGGTAATCTTCTTCGACAAATCGCCCCGCGCCACGGCGGTGGTCACGTCGGCGATGTTGCGGACCTGGCCGGTGAGGTTGGCCGCCATCAGGTTGACGTTGTCGGTCAGATCCTTCCACGTGCCGGCGACGCCGCGCACCTGCGCCTGGCCGCCGAGCTTGCCTTCGGTGCCGACCTCCCTCGCCACACGCGTCACTTCCGAGGCGAACGAATTGAGCTGATCGACCATCGTGTTGATGGTGTTCTTGAGCTCGAGGATCTCGCCCTTCACGTCGACGGTGATCTTCTTGGAAAGGTCGCCCGACGCCACCGCGGTCGTCACCTCGGCGATGTTGCGGACCTGGCCGGTGAGGTTCGCCGCCATCGCGTTGACATTGTCGGTCAGATCCTTCCACGTGCCGCCGACGCCCGGCACCTGCGCCTGGCCGCCCAATTTGCCTTCCGAGCCGACCTCGCGGGCCACGCGCGTCACCTCGGAGGCGAAGCCGTTGAGCTGGTCGACCATGACGTTGATCGTGTCCTTCAGCTCGAGAATCTCGCCGCGCACGTCGACGGTGATCTTCTTCGACAAGTCGCCGCGCGCGACGGCGGTGGTCACGTCGGCGATGTTGCGGACCTGCGCGGTGAGGTTGCCGGCCATCAGGTTCACCGAGTCGGTCAAATCGGCCCAGGTGCCGGCGACGCCTTCCACCTTCGCCTGGCCGCCCAATTTGCCTTCCGAGCCCACCTCGCGGGCCACGCGCGTCACCTCCGAGGCGAAGCCGTTGAGCTGGTCCACCATCGTGTTGATGGTGTTCTTGAGCTCCAGGATCTCGCCCTTCACCTCGACGGTGATCTTTTTCGACAGGTCGCCCTTCGCCACGGCGGTCGTCACGTCGGCGATGTTGCGTACCTGGCCGGTGAGGTTCGCGGCCATCAGGTTCACGTTGTCGGTCAGGTCCGCCCAGGTCCCCGCGACTCCCGGCACCTGCGCCTGGCCGCCGAGCTTGCCTTCGGTGCCGACCTCCCTCGCCACGCGCGTCACCTCCGAAGCGAACGAGTTCAACTGGTCGACCATGACGTTGATGGTGTTCTTGAGCTCGAGAATCTCGCCCTTCACGTCGACCGTGATCTTCTTGGAAAGGTCGCCCGAGGCGACGGCGGTGGTGACCTCGGCGATGTTGCGGACCTGGCCGGTCAGATTGTCGGCCATCAGGTTGACGTTGTCGGTCAGGTCCTTCCACGTGCCGGCGACGCCGGGCACCTGGGCCTGACCGCCCAGCTTGCCTTCGGTGCCCACCTCGCGGGCGACGCGGGTCACTTCCGAGGCGAAGCCGTTCAGCTGGTCGACCATGACGTTGATGGTGTTCTTGAGCTCGAGGATCTCGCCCTTCACGTCGACCGTGATCTTCTTCGAAAGGTCGCCCGAGGCCACCGCGGTGGTGACCTCGGCGATGTTGCGAACCTGGCCGGTGAGGTTGTCGGCCATCAGGTTGACGTTGTCGGTCAGATCCTTCCACGTGCCGGCGACGCCCTCGACCCGCGCCTGGCCGCCCAATTTGCCTTCGGTGCCGACCTCGCGGGCGACGCGCGTCACCTCGCTCGCGAAGGAATTGAGCTGGTCCACCATCGTGTTGATGGTGTTCTTCAACTCGAGGATCTCGCCCTTCACCTCGACGGTGATCTTCTTCGACAAGTCGCCCGACGCCACGGCGGTGGTCACCTCGGCGATGTTGCGCACCTGCGAGGTCAAGTTGGTCGCCATCGCGTTGACGTTGTCGGTCAGGTCCTTCCAGGTGCCGGCGACGCCCTTCACGTTCGCCTGGCCGCCCAATTTGCCTTCCGTGCCGACCTCGCGCGCCACGCGCGTCACTTCGGAGGCGAAGGAGGCGAGCTGCTCGACCATCGTGTTGACGACCTTGCCGATGCGCAGGAACTCGCCGCGCAGCGGGCGGCCGTCGATCTCGACGGTCATCGACTGGGACAGGTCGCCCTTCGCCACCGCGCCGATGACGCGTGCCACCTCGGCGGTCGGCTGGACCATGTCCTCGATCAGCTCGTTGACCGAGCGGATCGCCGTCTCCCAGCCGCCGGTCGCGCTCTTGACCCGGCCGCGCTGGCCGATCTTGCCTTCCTTGCCGACGACCTGGGACAGGCGCTCGAACTCGCGCGTCATGTCCTGGTTGAGCGACACGACCTCGTTGAAGAGGGCGGCGATCTCGCTGTCGACGCCGTCGCGGTCCTCGGGGAGGCGGACGGTGAAGTCGCCGCGGCGCAGGCTGCGGAGCGCGGTGACGAGGCTGCGGCGATCGAGGGACTCGCGCGGGGGGATGGCGTTCACTCGGGGCTACTCCTTCGAAGCGTCTCTCCCCCCGCCCGTTGAAGTGGACCCGGCCCCCCGGCCGGCGCTCGTGCAAGCACGGCCCCGCGAAGGGGCCGCTCCTGCATGTGCACGCAGAACATTAAGCGGAGATTGCGAAAGCGCAAGCCTCGGTGCGGCCCAGTGGACCGGCGGCGGGACGCGCGGTATCTCGGCAGCGTGACACGGGCGCGGCGCAAAGAGCTTTGGTGGTCGGGACTCGCGGCGCTCCTCCTCGCCGGTTGCCGCGCCGAGGCGCCGAAGTCGACGGACACCGTCTTCGTCTCCAACGAGGGCTCGAACCAGGTCGAGCTGGTCGACGGCGCGTCGGGCATGCTGGAAGCGCCGCTCGCGACCGGGCAGCGGCCGCGCGGCATGGCACTCTCGCCGGACGGCCGCACCCTCTACGTCGCCGCCAGCAACGCCAACCGCATTGAAGCCTGGGACGTCGCCACGCGCCGCCACCTGCGCGATTATGCGAGCGGCACCGACCCTGAGCGCTTCGCGGTCAGCCCGGACGGCAGGCGGCTCTACGTCGCCAACGAAGACCATAGCGCCATTTCCTTCCTCGACCTCGCCAGCGGCGCCATCCTGCGCGAGGTGAAGGTCGGGCCGGAGCCGGAGGGGATCGGCGTCAGCCCGGACGGCGGCCTCGTCGTGGCGACGTCCGAAGCGGCGAGCACCGCCCATTTCATCGACGCCGCGAGCGGCCGGCTGCTGGACAGCATCCCGGTCGGCAACCGGCCGCGCTTCGTGCTGTTCCTCGACGGCGGCCGGACGTTGTGGGTCTCGTCCGAGCAGAGGGGGACGATCAGCGTCTTCGACACCGGGGCGCGGCAGATCGTCCGCACCATCGACCTCGCCCCCGACTTTCCCGGGCCCGAGCCGGTCCAGGCGGTCGAGATGCGCGCGACCCGGGACGAGAAGCGCGTCTTCGTCGCCATGGGGCGCGGCAACCGCGTCGCCGAGCTCGAGCCGGCGAGCGGCAAGCTGGTGCGCAGCTTCCCCACCGGCGAGCGCACCTGGGGCATCGCCCTTTCGCCCGACGAGACCCGCCTTTACGCCGCCGCGGGGCTCGCCGGCACGGTGACCGTCATCGACCTCGCCGCCAACCGCGTCGTCCGCACCGTCCGCCTCGGCGGCAAGCCGTGGGGCGCGATCGCGGCGCGGCGATGAAGGGCGCCGCGCTCCTCCTCGTCCTGATCCTCGCCGGATGCGTGGGCGCGTCGCCGCGCCGCCACCTCGTCGCCTGCGCCGATCCCAACAACCTGCCCTTCTCGAACCGCGCGGGCGCGGGGTTCGAGAACAAGCTCGCGGCCCTGATCGCCGCCGAACTCCACGCCGACCTCTCCTACGTCTGGTGGGCGCAGCGGCGCGGTTATGTCCGCAACACGCTCGGCGAGGGCAAATGCGACTTCTGGCCCGGCGTCGCCAGCACCGTCGAGACGGTCGCCACGAGCCGGCCTTATTACCGCTCCTCCTACATGTTCGTGACGCGAGCCAGGGACGGCCTTGCCGGCCTCACGCTCGACGATCCGCGCCTGAAGCGGCTGCGCATCGGCGTGCAGATGGTGGGCAACGACGCGATGAACACGCCGCCCGCCCACGCCCTCGCCCGCCGCGGCATCGTCGGCAACGTCCGCGGCTACATGCTCTACGGCGACTATGCGCAGCCCAACCCGCCGGCCGCGATCGTCGCGGCGGTGGCGAAGGGCGATGTCGACGTCGCCCTCGTCTGGGGTCCCCTCGCCGGCTATTTCGCCAAGTCCTCGCCGGTGCCGCTGCGGCTCGAGAAGGTGACGCCGTGGCTCGACGACGCGCAATGGCCGATGGCCTACGACATCTCGGTCGGCGTCCGGAAGGACGATGGCGCCCTGCTGCGCGGGATCGACGCCGTCCTCGCCCGCCGCGCCGGCGCCATCCGCGCGCTGCTCGCCCGCTACGATGTGCCGACCGGCTGATGGCGGACATCGCCACGCGGTGCTGGAAAAGCCCCTCAAGGCCGCCGCCCTCACGGCGTGCATCGGCGGCCTCATCGCCGCTTAGCGCGGCGCCGGCGTGGCGGGGGCGGCAGGCGAAACCGGCGGGATCGCCCGCCGAGGCGCCGGCGCCTGCAGGTAACGGTCGAACCAGGCGAGCGTGCGGGCGAGCATGTCGCGGATGTTCGCCGGCGATTGGGAGAGGCCGTGCGTCTCGCCCCCATATCGCAGCAGCATCGCCGTCCTCCCCTGCGTGTAGAGGCTGTAGAAGAATTGCTCGGCTTGCGTCTGCGCGCCGCGAACGTCGGCGCTGCCGTGAATCATCAGCAGCGGCGTCCGGACACGGTCGACGTAGGTGAGCGGCGAGTTGCGCGCGTAATCGCCGGCATCCTCCCAAG
The DNA here is from genome assembly GCA_019239415.1 of Alphaproteobacteria bacterium. Lineage (GTDB taxonomy): Bacteria > Pseudomonadota > Alphaproteobacteria > Sphingomonadales > Sphingomonadaceae > Allosphingosinicella. The sequence continues at coordinate 39,294 of JAFAZW010000042.1, read as the reverse complement.
GCGGCTTCGACGCCCCGAACAGGTCCAGCTCCGCCCAATTGTCGCTCTTCTCGTGCTCGATGCCGGGATAGCCGCGGGCGGTCGGATCGAACTCGCCGAAATGCGCGGTCAGGCTGGTCACGCCCGCCATCGCCACCGCCGCCCGGAAGCGGTCGGTCTGGGTCACCAGCGCGTAGACGCTGTAGCCGCCCATGCTCTGTCCGAACACGCCGAGGCGATCGGGATCGGCGATGCCGAGCGCCACCAGCCGGTCGACCGCCGGTATCACCCCTTCCGGAATGCGCGCGTAGACGTCGCGCCGCCCCTGCCGCGGCGGCAGCGGGATCGAGGGGATCAGCACCACATAGCCCCGCGCCGCGTAGAGACGAAGATTGTAGATGCCGGGAAGGAAGGGATCGAGCCAGAAATCGCCTTCCAGCGACTGCACCCGGTAGCCGGCATAGACCCAGACCAGGGTCGGGTAGCGGCGGTCGGGCCGGTAGCCCGGCGGCAGGATCACCGCCGCCTTCAGCGCCTTCCCGTCCGCCCCTTGGTAGTCGATCAGGCGGGTTTCGCCGAGGTCGACCCGGCGCAGGAACGTGTCGAGCGCGAGCAGGTCGCGGACCCGCGCGTCCGCCAGCGTCAGCCGGCGCAGGAACAGGCCGCTGCGGTCGCGCTGGCTGTACAGCACCGCCCCACCCGCCGGATCCAGCTCGAGCAAGTCGCCGATCGCCCGCCTGGCGAGCGGCCCGGTCCGGAGGGTGGCGGCATCGAGCGTCGTGAAGCCGGTCGCGCCGTCGCGGTCGTCCATCAGGATCACGAAGCGCGCGCTCGGCCTGCCGATGTCCTGCTGAGGCAGGAACGAGGCTTCGCCGGGGAGCTCGGCCGCCGCGATCAGGCGGCCGGCCTCCGCATCCAGGCGCAACACCGACTTGCCCGCCAACGCGACCGGCGTGCCGTCGCCGCCGAGCGCGAACGCGTCGGGCGCCGCGACGCCCGTCCGGCCGAGGTCGACCGCTGAGCCGTCCGTGCCCAGCACCCACCAGGAGCCCGGCGCGCCGCCGCCGCCGGACGATCGGGCGACCAGCCGGCGCGGCCCCGCCCACAACACGGCCGGGGGGCGGGAACGGTCCGCCGTCGCCGCCGCCGCGCCGATCGAGACGGAGGCGAGCGGCGCGACTGCGCCGCGCCCGGGCTCGGCGACGAACAGGGGCGTCGCCGTGGCGAAGGCGTCGGCGCGGGCCCGCAGCGCGATCCTTTGGCTGTCGGGGGACCAGCCATAAAGCTCCAGCGGATGACGGGCGGCCGCCGGCATGGTCGGCCAATAGACCTCCGCCCGCGCGGCGAGATCGACGAACCCCAGCCGCCGCTCGACCGTCCACGCATCGTCCGCAGGGTTCGGGAAGCGACGGCCGGCCTGCGGCGGCAGGGCGCCGAGCGTTGCCAGCAGCGCCAGGCGCTTGCCGTCGGGGGAGACCGAGACGGTGAGGCTGCCGCGGAACGGGTAAGCCGGAACCGTCGCGACGGTGCTCGCCGCACGTGTCCGCACGTCGACGATCCGCAGGATGGCGACGCCGCGATCCGGCCGCTCCAGGCCGGCAGCCTCGCCGCTGCCGACCGCGCTCACCGTGGGCACGATCCCGGCGCGAAGCCGGGCGGCGTCGCGGGCGGCGGTGCGAAAGGGGCGCTGATACTGGTCGAGGAGCCCCGAGGTCTCGCCGGCCGGGAGCGTGGCGACGAGCAGCCGGTGGTCGTCGAGCCAGAGGAAGGGCGCGTGCTCCTCGCTGCCATTGCAGTCGTGCGCGACCGTGCCGCCGTCCGCGCCGCCGCGCAGATCGAGCTTGTCGAGGCCGCTGCCGTAGCGCGTCTGGGTCATGACCGCGTCGTCGCTCATTCGCGTCATCGCGTCCGACCTCCGGTCCCACACGTAGAGCCGGACATTGTCGCCGCCGCGCGGCTCCTTCCCCTCCGCCCGTGTCGACAGCAGGGCGAGCCGGGACCCGTCGGGCGACCAGGTCGCGCACCAGGCACCGCTGGCTCGGCTGGTGCCGCGGGTCAGGTTGCGTCGCACGCCGGTCGCGGTCGAGATCAGCCAGACGTCGTCGCGGGCCGGATCGATTTCATAGGCGGTGCGGCCATAGACCTCGCCCGGGCCGGCGGACCGCTGGACCACCGCCGCCACCCAGGCTCCGTCCGGCGACAGGGTTGCCCGGTCGAGATGCTCGGTGGCGAGGACGTCGTCGATGGTGAGCGGGTGTTTCGCCGCGGCCGGAGCCGCGGCCGCCCCGCCGGCCTGCCGTCCGAACGAGGGTGCGCACGCGACGAGGGCAAGGAGCGCCGCCACGGCGCGGGTCGTACGGAAGATCTGGCGGGATATCGGCAGCGTATGCCTCGCGATCGGGAGGAAGCGGGAGCGGACGGTTGAGCCGCAATAGGGCTCCGGCGGCTCCCGGGCCACGCCAAATGCGCAACCGGGCGGCCGCGCGGCGAGAATCGTCGCCGAGTATCTCGTCGAATAGCGAGTCGCGACGGCGCGGTCGATTGCGAGACCGCCCGAATGCCGATGACAAGAAGGTCGATGTCCCTGAAATTAAATAGACGAGCGGCGGCGAATGGCCGTCAAGGCCCTTGCCGCCGCAGCGCCCAGGCGCCATTCCCAAGTCCATGGAATCCGCGCGACACCAGCCGTCTTTGCTGAGCCCGGAAGCCGTCGCTCATCTTTATGACGCCCGCGCAGGCCTGTTCGACCCGGAAGAGCATCTCGCCGACGTTCGTCAAGCCGTCGCAATAGTCCGCAGGGTCTGTCCGCGGCCCGACAACGCTATTCTTGATCTGGGTTGCGGCGAGGGCCAGCATCTCATCGAGCTGGCCGCCGCGGGCTACCGCAACCTCCGCGGCATCGACATCAGTCGCGAGGCGGCGGAGATCGCGCTGCGGCGGTGTCGCGGATTGCCGGTGTCGGTCGCCTGCTGCGACATCGCCGACGTCGATGCCGGCGGGTTCTACCTCGTGACGGCATTCAATTCCAGCCTCGGCTCGCTCGGAGCCGAAGGCGACAGCAGCTACGTGCGGGGCGTGGCCGAGGCGCTCCGCCCGGGGGGCCTCTTTCTGCTATGCTACCTCAGCCTCGAGGCCGCGCTCCGCCGCGTCGGCACCTTCTACAGCCCGTCCGTGCGGGAGGCGGGAGGGTACGTCACCACGCAGGTCGACATCTCCGACGACGCGCGCTGGATGACCCTCCGCCAGGACTATATGTCCCAGCGCCTGCCCTCGGAGCACATCCGGATCTTCGACGAGCGGGAACTGTCGGAGATGATGCGGAGCGTCGGCCTCGAGCGCGACGGTGCGACCGACGACCATGCGCACGCCCTTCCCTATGTCGGCGTGTTCCTGGCGCGAAAGCGGGAGGGCGGCCTGTGATCCGGTCTCGCGCGGCCGAGGCCGGCGGCATCGAGGACGACCGGCCGGGTGGCAGGTCGCCGTCGACCCGCGATGGAGGCGAGTGATTGTCCCACGCCGCCCACGAAGACCTGTTCAGCCCGACTCATTTCAGGTTGCCGCTTCACTGGCACGTGATCGCAACGCTGCTTCTGGCCGCCCTCGTCGTGACGATCCTGTTCCTGGCAACCGCCTCCTTCCCCCGGGTCGAGACCGCGACCGGAGTCGTGCAGCCGGATGGCGGCATCCTCCAGGTCGTCGCGTCGCGGCCCGGCAGGGCTTCGGCGGTGATGGTGCGCGAGGGCCAGTGGGTTGCGAAGGGACAGGCGCTGGCGACCGTCGCCGTAGAGGACATGGACCAGACGGGCGGCAGCCCCCAGCGGACGGTGCTCGATGCGCTGCGGGCGCAGGATGCGCGTCTGCAATCCCAGTCGGCCCTCGGCGAGAAGGCCTCCGCCGCGCTGCAGAAGCAGTATCAGGCGCAGCTCGACGGGGCGACGACGGAACTGGCCTCGATCGATCGCCAGATCGCGATCATGCAGCGCCTGGTGGCGCTGGCCGATGCGAAGCTGGCGCTGGCGGCCCGCATCTCGAAGCGCGGCTTCGTCAGCCAGCACGATGTCAATGCGCGGGAGGAAGACCTGCTGCTCAAGCGCCAGCAGCTCGCCGGATTCGAGCAGTCGAGGGGCGCGAAGCTTGCCAGCATCCGACAATTGCGCGACCTCAGCCGGCAGGCCGCGCTCGAAGCGTCGGCCTCGCATGAATCGCGCGAAAGCAGCCGCGCCCAACTGACCAAGGAAGTGGCCACCACGACCGCGCAAGGCGGCTACACAATTGCCGCGCCGGCGTCGGGCCGCGTCACCGGCATGACCCTGCACCCCGGCGATGCGGTCGGCGCCCAGGCTCCGCTGATGATGATCGTTCCGCCCGGGAGGGTGATGGTTGCCCGCCTCAACGTGCCGGGAAATGCGATCGCGTTCGTACGGTCGGGGCAGAAGGTGCGCCTCGCCTTCGATGCATTTCCCCACGCCCGCTTCGGAACGATCCCGGCGACGATAGACTCGGTGTCGCTGGCACCTTCGGTCGGCGCCGGCGGGGCAGGCGCGGCGAGCGTGTTCCTGGCCCATGCGCGGCTCGATCGCGCCGGCTTCCGGGCCTACGGCCAAGTGCAGCCGCTGCGTCCGGGCATGACGTTTACCGCCCGGATCATCGTCGAACGCCGGTCGGCCGCCGCCTGGCTGCTGGATCCGCTGCTCGCCGCCGCCGATTAGATGGACTCTCCCCGCATCGACGGCTCCGAAGCCCGCGACGCGCCGCATCCGCCGCTCAGCGATTCGCGATCGGGCATTGCGTGCGTGGTGATCGCGGCGCGGATGCTCGGCAGGAAGATCGAACCCGCCGCAGCGGCGGGGCTGGAGGTCGCGCGCAACGCCGCCGGTCCCGAAGGGTTGCTCGAGCTGGCCGAGAGCCTGGACCTCACCGGCCGGCTCCTCAGGGCCACGGACGGCGACCTGTCGAGCCTCCCGACCCCCGCGATCCTGCAGCTCGACGGCGATGACTATGTCGTCGCCGAGAAATTCTCGCGTCGCAAGGTACTGCTTCATGCGCCGGACGGACAGATCTACTGGGAGACGCTGGATCGGATCGGTCGCCGGTCCACCGGAAAAGCCCTGGAGATCAGGCGTCCGACGAACTTCCACCGGCGCGACGGCAAGGGGGAGCTGAAACTCGGCACGCTGCTCGCCGACGTGAACGGCCTGAAGCGGGCGATCAGCCAGACCTTGATCCTGTCGGTCTTCTCGCAGGTCGTGATCCTCGCGACGCCCTATTACCTCCAGATCGCCATCGATAACGCGCTGATCGGCCAGAATATCGGCATCATGGCGGCGCTCGCCCTCGGCTTCGGCCTGTTCACGATCCTGAACGGCGTGGCGCTGTATTTGCGGAGCGCGGTGCTGTCGACCTTCAGCACTGCCATCCTGTTCCGACTGGCGGCCGATCTCTCGCGCAAGCTCTACCGGCTGCCGATCGGCTGGTTCGGATCGCGATCCCTCGGCGAGACCCTCACGCGCTTCAGGTCGATCGCCCTCGTGAAGCAGCTGCTGAGCGACGATCTCGCCGCCGGTCTGGTCGACGGTGCGCTGGCCCTGCTGACGCTCGTCCTGATGACCCTCTACGCGCCGGTCCTGGCGCTCGTCTCGGTGGGCGCGTTCCTCGTCGATGTCGGCTTCCGCGCCTTCGTGGCGCGCGCCCAGCGGCAGGCGAGGGAAGAATATCTGCTCCTGAGCGGCCACGAGCATTCGATCCTGCTCGAGAATATCAGGGGCGTGCGAACCATCCGGCTCGCGAACAAGGAGGTGAGGCGGCAAGGCGTCTGGCAGGCCAAGGCCGCCGGGTTGCTGAAGGCCGACCTGCGCTTCCAGAATCTCGCCAACCTGCAGGCGGCGGCGCAGAGGACGATCTTCAGCCTGGAGAACATCCTGGTCGTCTGGATCTCGGTCTACCTGGTGACCGAGGGGCGCCTGACGCTCGGCATGGTGGTTGCCTATCTCGCCTACAAGACGCAGTTTCTGGCGACGGCGGGATCGGCGATGGAGAAGGTGTTCTCCGTCCGGCTGGTGAGGCCAACGCTCGATCAGCTCGCCGACATCGCCCTCGAGGCCGACGACAGCCCCTTTTCGCGGCCGCAGCTCGAGGCCCGCATCCCGAAGGGGAGAATCGAGCTGCGCGGCATCCGCCATCGCTACGCCGACGACCTTCCATTCGTGCTGAAGGGGGTGGATCTGACCATCGAGCCCGGGGAATCGGTCGTGATCACCGGCCCGTCGGGCGGCGGCAAGACGACCCTGTTGCAGATCATCCTCGGAGTGCTCGTCCCGACCAGCGGGGAGGTGCTGATCGACGGCATGCCGCTGCGGGCGTTTGGGCACCGCAACTATTATCACCATCTCGGGGTGGTGCTGCAGGACGACAATTTCTTCGCCGGCTCGATCGCCGAGAACATATCGATGTTCGCCGATCCCGCCGACATGGATCGCGTCGAGGAGGCCGCCCGCCTCGCGTTCATCGCGGACGACGTCGCCGCGATGCCGACGGGCTATCATTCGCGGATCGACGAAGTGGGAGCGCCTCTTTCGGGCGGCCAGCGCCAGCGCCTGCTGCTGGCGCGCGCCCTCTATCGCAAGCCGCGGCTACTCGTCGTCGACGAGGGCACGTCGCAGCTCGACGAGGCCTGCGAGCGCTCGGTAAGCCAGGCGATCGCCGGGCTGGGGATGACCCGGGTGATCGTGGCGCACCGCCACGGCACGATCGCATCGGCCCAAAGGGTGTTGCACCTCATCGACGGGATGTTGCTGGAGAGCCGGGAAGCGGGTCTCCCGGACGGGGCGGAACCGGATGCCGCCGGTCGCCACCCCTAGCGCCTGTCTGATGCGTGGTTTCGCGCGATCGGGTCCGACCTTCTCGACGCCTTTGCCTTTCGCCCGGTGAGCCGCTCCGACGGGAGCGTCATCGCGTCCAGATGTTGCAGGCATACTTGCGGCCGGCATTCACCCGTTCCGCTTTGTGCAACGACCACTCGATCGGCTGACCCAGGGCGTCGAGATTGGGGAAGATGAGGGCGCAGCCTTTGCGCGGATGCCATTCGAGGCCGAGATTGGGAAAGCTCGTCGCGCCGCCGTCGAAATCCTCGTTGAGATAGAGGATGGCGGTCAGCGGGCGGGGGACGTCGGGCGAGACGTCGATATGGGCCAGGAACTGCTCGCCGGGCCGGTAGCGCACGACCTGGAACGTCTCGAAGACGCGCGACTCGAACAGCGCGTGCATCCTGAGCCGCGCCTCCAGCCGGCGCGCAATCTCGCCCCGCAAGTCGCTGCTGTGGCTGGTCCGCACCGAAGAGGCGATGTTCGCGGTGGAAACGCCGCTTCTCCGGAACGTCCTGCGACGCTCGCAAACGGCGACGATGTCGTCGCAGAGCTCGGGGTCGATCAGGTTCTCGACGTACCGGATCTCGCGCCGATACGCCGCCGCGGATCGCCGCTCGGCCTCGATACGCGATGGGTCGGTGGTCCAGCCGTCCGGCGGCGGTCGCGAAACGTGGATCGCGACGCCGCTCCATTGCCGCCGCCACTGGTCGGCGGAGAGGACGAGCGCTTCGCCATGGCCGTTCGTGCAGTAAGGGATTGCGCCCGGCCCGGCGGAGACGGCAATGGCGAAGGCATATTCGGTCTTACGCGAGGCCGTTCCCCTCCGGGCGCGCAACGGGACGAGCGCCACCTCCCCGGCGGGAATGCCCGGCGTCTTCGCGTAGCGGCAAGCGTGGAACGGCACCCCCATCGCCTCCAGGACGGACGCGACCGTGCCCAGCGACATCGAACCGCCGTCGAGGACCATCTCCTGCAGATCCAGCACCACGGACCGCGCCACGTCATAGCCGCTGGCGCGCAGGAAGGTGCAGAGCGCGTTCAGGTTGGCGTCCGTGATCCGGTCATAGAGCCGATCGGATGCGGCCCCCGCGCCGGCCGGGCGGGGCGAGGCGGGAGCGCTGGGCGGAACGGGGCTCATCGACGGCGATTCAGTTTGGCAGATAGCGGCGGAGCACCATCTCGAGCTTCCGCAGGAACAGGAAGTCGGACGCCTGTCGAAAGGTGAAGCCGTCGCGCAACGCGTCGCGGGCGGACTGGAGCATGCTGGCCACATCGACGATTCCATAATCGCCGACGATCGAGGACCTGAACATCGCGTTGAAGTCGGTGACGACCGCGTAGCGAAGGAGAACGTTGCCGAAATGCTCGGCATAGTAGGGAAAGATGAATCCGTCGCTCAGGCCCCCTCTGGCCAGGGTCAGAACGTTCAGGAGCCGGTCCTTGCGGATCTCCGGCGGCAGGGCCCGGCAGAAGTCGATGACGTCCTGGGCGATCAGGGGATTGGACAGCCAGATTCCGCGCCTGAGGAATACGTCATAGCGGCACATCGCGCCGGAGATCGCCGAGCTGGAATAATTTCCCCGTAGCTCTCCTGGCTCCCTCCGAAAGGTTTCTTCCCGCGTCAGCTCGTCGCCGCCGATCCCCGTAATCACGAGATCGGGAAGTTCGCACGGAAAGTTGGCGAAGGCCCGTGCCGTATACGAACGATATATGTCGTCCATGCAGGTGGTGTGCTGCTCCTCCTCGAGCGGGAAGTCGAAGGACGAATCGCCGTAGGCGGGATATTCGACGTCCCGCGTCTTGATCAGCGACAGGAGCTGGGCCCGCCGGGCGCGTTGCTGCTCGCCGGCGGCGCCGTCCTGAATGACCCCATAGGAGAGCATGTCCGCTCGCAGGCCGGCGACCGCCAGGGCGACGCAGGACGAGTCGTAGCCGCCGCTTATCTCGAGGAGGGGACGTACGGCGGCCGTCACCATCGGCCGGCAGCCCTCGGCGACCGTCTCCAGGAACGCTCCGGTGACGCAGGCATCGGCCCTCAGCATGGCGGGTCGCACCACGGGCAGCGGCTCGATCTCCTGGAATGCCAGACCCGCTCGCGAGAATTCGACGGCTTCGCCGGGCCACAGGATGAACGTACCCTCGATGACCTGGTTGCGCGTATGGGTCACCGCCTTCTTGAGGTAGAGGCGGCAGGCCGCGAGGTCGGGCTTCACGCGCGGCAGGATGGCGACTGCCGCCTCGTACCGCCAGGAGACCACCAGGCGGTCATCGTTCGTCGCCACGTAGATCGGACAGGCGCCGGCGCTGCTTCTCGCCACCGTGATCGTGCGGTTCGCGGAATCCCCCGACATCAGGACGAGGACGGCATCTCCCTCCACACCCTGGCGGTGCGCCCGGATCCGCTCGGCGACCGCCGGCGGCGGACCGGCGGAACGGGCGGGCGCCGCATGCGCTTCGCCGATCCACACCTCGCTCCGGGAGGGCCCGGCATCGACGGCCATGCCGATCAGAGGCGAGGGAAACGCCGCAATGATGCTCTTGCCAAATGCAAGCCGCTTGCCTTCGACAGTCGATCCGGCCGGATCATCACCGAGATGCAACTCAGCATCAATCACTGGACACCTCAAAAAAAGAGCCTGTCATACGACAGGCTCGAGTTTCATTGTAGCTTATCTGGCGTTGCAGCTACTTAGTTGTGGTTCTTGTTCGCGAAGTCGTTTGATGCCTCGGACTTCGAAGGTCCGGGAAGAGTGGGCATCCGTCCCTGGCTGATAAACTGATTCAGCTGCGACATTTCCACCTTCTGAGGCTCGGAAGCAAAAGGACTAAGCTTTGTCATTTTCGTTCTCCTTACGTCAGCATGAATCAGAATAATTGCTGACTTGTGCTCTCATACGGCGCGAGATTATGCCAAGCAAGTGACTTTCTCTATCAAGACTCTGCTCTACTGACTCCTGAAGCCAGATCTCGGCGTCGATAGCGGCCATGCAGTTGGTTCCACCCCTCGCAACGGTCGCCCGCCCACGTCGCGCCTGCCGTTCATCCTAGATCGCGCGCAGCCAGGCCGCGCCTCCGCGGGAATTATGCGCCACCGTCGGCTGGTCGAACGCCTGCTCCTTGTAGGGGCCGTCGCGGTCCACCCAGTGCAGAAACAGATGGGCCGACCACGCATTGGGATTGGCGCGAAGCCGTCCGTGCCGGTGGCGGATGCCCTGATAGAGGACGCCGTCGCCCGCCCGCATCGCGACGGACCCGAATGACAGCGCGCCGAAATCCTCCGCGATGGCCGGATCGAGCGCGTCGGTCTGCTCCGTCGCGACCGAGAATTCCCAGGGAAGATCGTCGGCATAAGCGAGCGTCAGCGACAGGCTGTGCTCGCAGGCCAGCCGGTCGGAATGGACCCGGCAGACGTCGCCGTGCTGGTAGAGGCGGAAATAGGCATAGGTCGGCAGCAAGTCGACTCCCGCCGCCGCGGCGATGCGCGGCGTCAGCCCCCAGAGAAAGCCGAGCAGGGGCGGGTACTGATATGCGTAGATCTCGATCGCTTCGTGGCGGAGAAGCGGCCCGCGCGCCGCGAACGTGGCGAGGGAATCGCCCGAGGCCTGCAGATCGGCCTGCATGCGGCGATAGAAAGCATGCATCACCGGAACGGGAAACAAACCTGGCAGGCAGACATAGCCATTGGCCCTGTAGGCCTCCGTCTCGACCACTATGGTGCTGCTCCGAATCGACCGATCCGCCGTTCGTAGCTTGAACGACCGGAGCGGAAAAGTCCGCGTGCGCCCAGTCGTTCGCCTGCCGGGACCATGCAGCCGGGACGCGACCATTTTGGCTCTAAAGGAACGGGTCGGGCGGATACGTGGCGTGAGCTGCCCCCGCACGTTACGCCGGATTTTATTTGGCGCGATGGTCGAGGCGCCGCCAGCCAGTTTCCCCACGATCGCCGAGCGGCCCCCGCCGTCCCCACGTTCCGGGGCCGTCACCCGACACCCGCCTCGCCCGGCAATTCGGTGGCCGGCAGCGGGTGATCGAACAGCGCTGCGCCGAGGGACCGTGCCGGCGACGGCAGCGCCGCGCGGTCGCGCACGAACGCGCCTCTGTGGGCCAGCCAGGCGGCGTGCGAGAAATCGAGCGCCGGCAGCCCGGCGACGATGTTCGAGAAGCGCAGCCCCGCGGCGGCCGCGGCGAGGCGCGGATCCCCGCCCGCGGGGGACGCCTGCCCGAGGCTCAGGGCGATCGCCGCGGCGGCCGCGAGGGTGCCGGCGTCGATGTCGGCGCCGGGAAGCGCCGATCCGGCATCGGCCAGCACCTCGTCGTCGACCAGCTGGAGCAAGGCTGCGAGCCAGGCCGGTTCGGGCGCTCCCCAGCTCGCCAGCAGCGCGGCGGAGCGGACGGCCTGTTCGAGAAGCGTGGACGCCCCGAACCCGACCTCGCCCGCCCCGGCGCTGCGCAGCAGCTCGATCAGGCCGGCGGCGCGGCTGCACACCCGCTCCCGGGCGGGGGCGGCGCGGGCGAGACTGTCCGCCACCGCGGTCCGCACCTCCGGCGTGTTTCCCGCATGCCACAGGTAGAACAGGATCGAATAGCGTTGGCCGCCGGCCACGCGGTCGACGCCATGAAAGGAGTGGGGCGACGCTTCGAAGACCATGACGGTGCCGATCGTCGGCCGTATGGCGATGTCGTCCGTATGCGGCTCGTTCGACGCGGCGACGCGAAGCCGGCCGCCCACGCCGTCGTGCCAGTCGTCGTTGAGGTAGAGATTCAGGCGGTGGGTCTCGTGGCCGAAGCGGGGATTGTCGTTGTGAAGCTCGCTGTGATGACCCGCCTCCATGCGGTGCGCGAGCAACTTCACGCGCGACGAGAGCGGCTGTCCGAACCAACGCTCCGCCGCCTTCGCCACCGATGCGAGGCAGGCCTCCGGCAGGAGTGGGCCGGCCTCGTCGATCGCGCACGTCGAGAGATCGGCTTCCCAATGCTCGAAGAAAGGCTGCCGGCAATGGACCCACTCCCGGCACCGCTGCAGCCGCCGGCGCAGGCGGCGGAGTCGGTCGAGGTCGTCGGCGCGCGCCATGACGAAGCGATATGGGGCGCTGTGCGGGACCGGATCGCGGAACGTTTCCCCCAAAGCGGAGGGCCGCCTGTGCGGCTGGTCGGCGCCGCTCGCGGGTCTCGCGACCTCCGGCATTGCCGGCTCTCCCGCGACGGGCGGCAGCGAGAAGTCGCCGGCGGTCATGCCGCCGACAGTGCCGGCGTCGCGGCGTGCTCGGCGACCGCGGCGGTCCGCTCGACGAACGCCGCGCCGGCATCGGTGAGGTGCCGCCGCGCGCTCTCCACCACCTCACGAGCCTCGCGGAACAGGTCGAGCATCTCCATCCGCTGGGCGCGGCAGCGCAGCGGATGATCGAGACCGCACGCTTCCGCCTCGCGGAACGCCGCGGCGATATGGGCGCAGGCATGCATCGCCAGCAGCACGCCGCGCAGCGGACGCGGATCGGCGCGCAGGGGTGAGCGGAACCGCGCCTCCGCCGAGTTCGTCAGCGAGGCGACGCGCTCTTCGCGAAACAAATGAAGGTGCGCGGTCTCGTGGACCAGCGCCTCCAGCGTCTGCAATATGTCTCCGCCGAGCGTAAGATAGACCACGCCCGGCTCGTCCGGCGAGGAGCGGCTCGAAAAGGAGCCGGTCGCGGCGGGCGGCAGCGCCGCGGCGAAGGTGGTCGCAGCGGCAATCCAGGCCCACAGCTGCGGCATCCTCGTCCTGATCTGCTCCCGATGCCGTTCGAACGTCATGCGCGCGCCCGCGGACGGGGGCGCAGTGCCCGGCGGCACCACGAGCGCGACGTCGCGCCGCCGCATGGAGGACAGCGTCGCTGCCAGCTGCGCGCAGGAGCGCCGGCCGGCCAGCGCCCGATAGTCTCCGCCAAGGTCCAGGAGCTGCGCACCGGGCGCGACCGCCAGCTCGAGGTCGGGCATCCTCTCCTGGAAGGCGGCCCAGGCGAAAAGGTTCAGCTCGCCCGCAAGGGGCGGCTCCGCACGGGCGGTGATGGCCGCGACGAACGGATGGTAGAGCCACGCCTCGCGGGCCCGTGCGCAGTCGGCGACGGCCGCCTTGAACGCCGCGGCCGCGGGAGCGTCAAGCAACGCCGGCCGCCACGCTCCAAGACAGGATGCAAGATGATCTATCCACCCGTCGGGTTTGGAAGTCGACGTCCACGGCGACACGGCGTCTCCGGCGGCAAAAGCGAATCGGTTGATACGAAACGCTAGAGGGGCCGACCGAATCATGCAACTCGACTGCAGTTCGCGAAGGCATTTCTCCCTCAGGCGGGAGCAGAAACTTTCATTTTGGTCAAACCGTGGAGAGGATAGAGCGTTTCGGACACGATCCGATCCGGTATTGCCCACTCCTGCTTGTCGACGGATTCTTTGGCATTCTCGTGTGCGGGCTGCGTCTTCACCTTGCGCGGCACCCTTGGCCACCGAAAATCCATTCCAGTCTGTCAAACATATCCAGTATACCTTGCGCGATGGGCAAGATTGCCTCCCAGCAAAACGGAATGACGGGTTGCGTTCCGTGGGCGGAGCGCGTTTGACTGAGCTGCTCGCCGGAGCCCATGTTGGCTCGATAAATCTGGAATATCGTTTGGCAAAGCGCAGTACTTGGCACATGGAGTGAAAAAGTACTTATGGGCTAGGCTGAAAACGAAGCCGAGCCTAGGGCACGTTTCTGACGCTGGTCTCGCCATGCCGATAAGTCGTCTGTGCGCGAACTCGACTTCTCTGGGCGAAAAAACGCGCGAGCGGCGTCGATATACACGCCGGCTATCGTGAGAACGCGTTAATAGCATCGACTAAGCCAGCGCTCGGATTGACACCCATCTCACGCGTCGCCACAAAACGACTCGCCAATGGTGGCACATGGAGGTCGAGTCATGAAGAATGAGACCAGTCAAGCTCAGAAGCAGATCCCGCTGAAGAAGAAGCTTGTGAGCGGTGACCTTGACGTCCCGGCGACAGGCGCGAGCTTCGCGAAAGCCATTTGGACCTGGCACGCCTGATCTCGGCGGGGCAGCGGCGGGCCAAGTCCGGCGCTGCCCCTTCCAGTGCTTGCGGTTCGTGCCGAAGCGGCGCGGGCGACGATCGACGCCCCAGCCCCACCGGGAAACCGCGTATCAACTCGCTGGCCGCCGCGCGGACGTCGCCCCCGCCTGACCGAGGAGTAGCGCAGTGGGTCTAGCACTCGAGCTCGTGCTGAAAGTCACGGAAGTCTGCAACATCAACTGCAGCTACTGTTATTTCTTCAACGGTCCGGACAAGTCGTTCCAGGCCCATCCCAAGCTGATGAGCCTGCGCACGGCGGGCGGGGTGGCCGATTACATCCGCCGCGCGGCAGGGGAGACGCAACTCGACGCCGTGCGTCTCGTCCTTCACGGGGGCGAGCCGCTCATGCTCGGCAAGCGCCGGTTCACGGAGCTGTGCGAACGCCTCCACATCGGGGACTGTGCGGCGCGGACCGGCCTCTCCGTCCAGACCAACGCGATGCTCGTCGACGACGAGTGGATCGAGATCTTCGCCCGCTTCGGCATCGACGTCGGCGTCTCCGTCGACGGCCCCGCCGATTATCATGACGCGTTTCGCGTCGATCATCGCGGTCGCGGCACGCACGCGCGGACCGCCGCCGGCGTGCGGCGGCTGCGGGAGGCTCGCGACGCCGGGCGACTGAAATCGCTCGGCGCGATCTGCGTCGTCGATCCGACGCGGGACGCGCGCCGGGTCTACCGCCACATCGTCGACGAGCTCGGCTTTCGCACCGTCGCGTTCAACTTTCCGGACGCGGACTGGGGCAACACCGCTCCCGAAACCGTTGCGCGCATGGGCGACTTCCTCGGCGCGGCCCTGGAAGAATGGCTGTCCGACGACGATCCGTCGATCGCGGTGCGGCCTTTCACCGGCATGCTGGCCTTCGCGCGCGCCCCCGGGCTTGCGGCCTGGCGCGCGCTCGGCGAGACGCTCGTGCTCGGGGTCGCCAGCGACGGAAGCCTTGCTCCCGACGATTCCTACCGGATGACGATGCCGGACGTGTTCCGTCCCGATGCGGCGGCGCTCACCGTCTGGAACTCGGAGCTCGGCGACTTCAGGACGCGCTATGGCGACGGCCCGCTGCCGGGCCTCAGCGCCTCGAAGCCCGGCGTGTGCACGGCGTGCGCCTGGTCCGCGCATTGCCGGAGCGGAGAAGGGGCGCACCGGTACGATCCGGCGGGGCACGCGTGGCGTGAGACCGTCTATTGCGAGGCCCTCAAGCGAGTCTACGCGCGGCTGCGCGCCTATGTCGTGGAAAATGGCGGAGCCGAGCCGGCGGCGATGGCGGCCTGCGCATGAGCGAAACGCCCGTGCCAGGACCGACCGGGGCGTCGCACGACCGGTGGCGCGCCTTGTTCCTGCCACAGGCGCGGCCGCTGCGGCCCGAGGATCTTCTGCTGGCGCGCCCGCGGGCGAAGCTGCCGCCGGCATGGCTGGTTCTGCTCCTCGTCGTGGTCGATGCGGCGGTGTTCGCTTATGTCTATGCGCACATCTAGCGGGCGCCGCCTCCGCCTGGTCCGGCAGGCGACCTATTTCGAGTGCGGCCTCGCCTGCCTGGTGATGGTGTCGCGCGCGATGGGGTCCGACGTCTCGCTGGCCGGCGTCCGCAAGATGTGTCCGCCCTCGGCGCGCGGCATGACGCTCAACGGCCTGGTCGAAGTGGCGAAGCAGCTCGGGCTGGAACCCGTGCCGGTCGCGATCAACCTTGCCGCGCTCGCCGAACTGGAGCTCCCGGCCGTCCTGCACTGGGGCTTCAGCCATTATGTCGTGCTGTCCGCCTTCGACGGCCGCAACCTCACCATCCTCGACCCCTCCTACGGGCGGCGGCGGGTCTCGCTCGAGCAGGCGGCGCCGCTGGTGACCGGCGTCGCGATCGAATTCGTCCGGAACACGCCGCCCACCGGCTTCCTCGAGGCGGTCAAGCCGCTGCGGTTCGGCGACCTGCTTCCCCGCAAGCGCGCCTTGCTCTTGCCCGCGTCGCTCGGCCTGGCGGTGTCGCTGTGCCTCGAGCTGCTCCTCGTGCTGACGCCGTGGCTGGTCGCGCGGATGCTCGATCGATCCTCTCTCGCGGCGAACGCTCCGGTGCAGCTGGCGATGATGGGGCTGCTGGTCCTCGCCGTGCTGATGGGGACGAGGATCGTTCGCAGCGCCCTCGTCGTCCACCTCAGCGGCGCGACCCAGCGCGGCATCATGGCGACCGCCTTCCGACGCCTTCTCGACAAGCCTCCGTCCTTCTTCGAGCAACGATACTCGACCTACATCGTCTCGCGGTTCGAAGGGACCGACCGGCTGCGCACGCTGCTCAGCGAGGATTATCTCAACGCCTCGATCGACGTCATCATGCTCATCGTCCTGCTCGTCGCGATCGGGACGCTGAGCCCGCTGGTGATGCTGCTCACCGCGGCCGCCGCGACGCTGGTCGGCGCCATCCGCTTCGTCAGCGGCGTCACGTCGCGGGAGTTGATGGACGAGGTGGTCCATGCGCGGTCGCTGGAGCGACTCCACCTCATGGAATCGGTGCGCGCGATCCGCGCGCTCAAGCTGTTCGGCAAGACGTCCCAGCGGCTGGCCAGCTACGGCCTGCGGGTGGACAATTCCGTCACCTTCCAGGGCAATTACGCCTGGCACCGCGGCCTGTTCGACGCCGCCTCCGCCTTCGTCAGCGACTGCGCGTGGATCGGCCTCACCCTCTACCTCGTCCTGGCGCCGGGCGCCGTGCACGGGCGCGGCGCCAGCATCCTCGCACTCATCTTCTACGTCCGCATGCTGATGGACCGCGCCTCGCTCCTGTCCGGCAAGGTCGCCGAGATCGCCGCCGTGAAGGTGCAGCTGGAGCATCTTGCCGATATCGTCGAAGAGGAGCCCGCCGAAGCGGCAAGGCGCGCCGCCGCGCCGCCGTTCGAAAGCCTGCGGATCTCCGGTCTCAGCTTCGACTATGGCGGCGGTGCCCCGCTGCTGCGCGACGTCGCGCTCGAGGTCGCGCAGGGCGAGTTCGTGGCGGTCGCCGGCCCCTCCGGAAGCGGCAAGACCACGTTGTTGAAGATCGTCGCCGGGCTCCTCCCCCGGACGAGCGGCTCCATCCTCTGGTCCGGCGTCGACGCCGATCTGCTCGATCCGGCGTCGCTCGATCGCGCGCGCGCCTGCGTCTTCCAGGACGACGAACTGCTCGAGGGCGACATCCTCGGCAACATCACCCTGTTCGAGGCGGAACCCGACGTGGAGCGCGCGTGGCAGGCCTGCGCGAGCGCCTGCATCGAGGCCGAGGTCCGCGCCATGCCGATGCAGCTTCTGACCATGGTCGGCGAACGGGGCACGGCGCTCTCGGGCGGGCAGCGGCAACGGCTTCTCATCGCCCGTGCACTCTATCACCGGCCGCAGCTGCTCCTGCTCGATGAAGCGACCAGCCAGCTCGACGTCGGCAACGAGCGGGCCATCCACCGCGAGCTCCGCCGCCTCGGCATCACCGTCATCCTCGTCAGCCACCGTCCGGAAGCCGTCGCCGCCGCGGACCGGACGATCCGGGTCGGCCCGGTCCAGCCGGTCCAGGAAGTGAGGGCGAATGCCTGAGGATCATGCCGCCCCGATCGCCCCGGCCGCGTCGCCCTTGCCGCCGCGAACCATCTCGGCGCCCGAGTTCGACAGCGGCTACGAAGCCAAGTTCGATTTTCCGCGGCGATCCGCCCCGCCCGCGGTGCGCTACATGATCGCGACGACGCCGCGCAGCGGCAGCACCTATTTGAGCCATCTGCTGTGGCAGACCGGCTGCCTCGGCGCCCCGCTCGAATATCTCGACTTCGCTCCCCACGCGGAAGGGGAGCCGGAGGCGGACCGTGCGGCGTCACAGCGGCGGCGGTGGGAGGAGGCGCTGGCGACGCGCACGTCCCCCAACGGCGTGTTCGGGTTCAAATGCTTCCTCATGCACCTGCGCGCGCTCGGCGAGTCGAACGAGGCGCTGCTCGAAGCGCTGATGCCGACGCACATCGTCTTCCTCGATCGGCGCGACCAGACCGCCCAGTCGGTCTCCTACGCGCGGGCGCACCTGACCGGTGTCTGGTGCAAGGAGCAATCGATCGGGACCAACGAGCAGGTCCCCTATTCGCGCGACGCGGTGGAGCGCGCCAAGGGCTGGATCGTCGCCCAGAACGAGCGCTGGAGCCGCCTGTTCGACGCGCTCGGCGTCGAGCCGCTGCACCTGGTCTACGAAGACGTCGTCGCGCAGCCGCAGGAAGCACTTGCCGCGGTCGCCGGCCACCTCGGGGTCGCACTCGCTCCCCAGCCGCGCCTCCCCATTCCTCCGGTCGAACGGCAATCCGGTGCGGAGTCGCGCCGCTGGAGGGAGGCCTACCTGGCCGATCTGGCGCGGGAGCCCGACGCATGAGCGCCGTCCGGACGCATCCCGGCCGGCCTTCGGCGGCGTTCGTGCTGAACCTGTTCGAGGAGGCGGGCGCGAGCGTCGCGCCCGGCTTTGCCCAGATCGTCCGCGGCCTCGACTGGGAGACGTTCGCCGACTCGGTCGGCGCCTTTGCGGCCACCATCCGGCCGCAGTCGAACCCGCAGGCCCTTGCCCGTATCTTTCGCCATCATGCCGAGACGGAAGGCGTCGGGGCCGAGGTGATCGGCTTCGTCGCCTCGACGATCGCGGATGAGCGGCATCGCCGCACCATGAGCCGCCACGCCGCGGACGAGCGACGGCACTGCCGCATCTTCAGCGCCATGGCGGACGTCGCGGACGGGACGTGCGGGATCTCGCCCGCCCCCTCGCCGGCGCCCGATGCGTTCGTCGACCAATATGACGGCGACCTGCCGAGCTTCCTGTGCGACACGCATTTTGCCGAAGTGCGCAATGTTTTCTATCTTTCCACGCTTTCCGAAAACATCCATCATCCGGACGTGCTCGCGCAGCACAAGATTCAGGCTGGACTCGCGCGAGTGATCGGCGACGAGAAGAGGCACGTCTTGAGTACCGCCACGATCCTCAACGAGCTGCTTTCCGGCGACCCCTTGATGCGCGACAGGCTGGCGAGCGGATTGGCGGGCTACGCCGCGTTCATACGCGAGGAGGCGGAGCGGGCCGCCGCCGCTTCGTAAGGGCCGACTCGTGGGTTCTGCGCTCCTTCCACTCACCGCATCCCTGCTCGCGCTGCTGCAGCCGCCGCCCGACCCGGTGACGACGGAGCGGCCGCCGGCGACCGTGAGGGCCATCCGGATCGTGCCCCGGTGCGAGGCGGAGGATAACAGCGCGATCGTCGTCTGCGGCCGCAGGGACCCCGACCGTTACCGCCTGCCGCTGCGCGACGAGGGCTTCGATCCGAACGGACCGCTGGAGAGCGTGGCGCGGGAGCGCAACCGCCTCATGGAGGGAGGGGAGACGGGAATCGGCTCCTGCTCGAACGTGGGACCCGGCGGCTGGACGGGCTGCTTCGCCATCGCCGTCAAGCACCGCCAGCAGCAGAGCGCCGGCCGATGAGGCGCCGGGGCTGGCGCGAAGCGGTGCGCGGCCGCCGCCCTTGCCCCGGCGCTTCTCTCCGCGACGGGCTCACGGGGCGGCGCGATGCGTGACCTCCTCGCCGGCGCGAAGATGCTCCTGCGCCGGATGGTCCGCAATCCCTGGGGAACCTCCCTGCCCCTCGTCAGCCTTGCCATCGGCCTCGCGGGATTCCTGGTCCTCGCCGGGATCGCGGACCACGAGCTCTCCTACGACCGCTGGGTGCCGGCGCGTGCGCGGATCTTCCGGTTCGAAACGACCATCGCTTCGCCCGGCGCGCCGCCCGTCCGGACCGTGAGCCTGAGTGCCCGCGCCGGGAGCGCCCTCGCCTCCCATCTGGCGGGGCTCGACACGACGTCGCGGGTCTTTGCGTCCACCGCCGCGATGACCGTCGGCGATCGCCACTTCAGCCAGAAACTGGTGCTCGCGGAGCCGGGTTTCCTGGCGCTCTTCCCCCTACAGCCAGTTGGCGGAAATATCGCCGAAGCGGTGACCCGGCCCGACCGCGTTGCGCTGAGCCGCTCGACTGCGATCCGGCTGTTCGGGCGCGCGGATCCCGTCGGTCAGACTGTCAAGCTGCCCGGTGGCCGCAGCCTGGCCGTCGCCGCGGTGTTCCAGGACCTCCCGCGCAACTCGCACCTCGAGCTCGAGGCACTCGCTTCCCTCCAATCGCCGCTGTTCCTGGACGTCGCGGCAAGGGAGAAGGACTGGCTCGATCTCGGCGGCTACTTCTACGCGAGGACGAGCGGCAAGGCCTCGGCCGAGGAACTGTCCCGGGCGGCGACGCGGATTCTGGCCGCGCAGGCACCGATGCTGAAGGATGCCGGGCTCGCGGTGACTATCCGCGCTTATCCTCTCAAGGCCCTGCACGTACGGGACGCGCCCGCCGACGCGCTGCCCATCGGCGGGTTCAAGCCCCTGATCGACTATTCGCGCGTGCTGATCGTGCTCGCGGTCGCCCACATCCTCCTGCTTCTCGCCGCGTTCAACTATGCATTCTACCTCGCCATGTCGGTCTCGTTGCGGACCCGCGAACTGGCCCTGCGGCAGTTTCTCGGCGCCACGCCGGCGCGGATCTTCCGCCTCTTCGCGGGCGAGGCTCTCCTGTCGACCCTTCTGGCGCTCGGGCTGGCGCTCGCCGCCGTGGAGGTGGCTCGGCCCTGGTGGTCGAACTTCGCGGAAGGAGATCCCGGCTTCGGCGACGTTGCCGCCTCGGCGCACGCGCCGTTCATTTACGGGTTGCTCCTGCCGGTCTCCGCGGCGGTGGCGCTGTTCCCGTTCGCGCTGGCGCGGTCGGTCAGGCCGGCCGAGACGCTCCGCAACCGCGCGGCGGCGTCGGCCGTGCGCGCGCGTCTCGTCGCGCCGCTGATGAGCATCCAGATCGCCCTCGCGACCGCGCTCATGCTCGGCGCGCTGGCCATCAGCAAGCAAGTGGCGCTGCTGAACGCCGCGCCGCTCGGCTTCGACCCCAGGCCGGTCCTCGTCGTGCGCTCCATTCCCCCTTCGGCGCCGCCCGCGCAGCTCGAGACTCTCGTGCGCGAGCTCGGCCGCGTGTCGGGAGCGGCCGGCGCCGCGGCGGCTCAGGACGAAGTCGGCGTCGGCCTCGTCCGGGCGCAGGCGAACGTTCAGGCCGCGAGCCTCCCGCGCGAGATCTCGATGGACTACATGGCCGCGGGGCCGAGCTTCTTCCAGCTGATGGGCGTCACGCCCACCGCCGGACGGCTGCTCGACGGGCGCGAGGGAGACCGTTTGACGCGCAGCACCGGGCCCGGGGGCGCTGCCGCGGCCGCCACGCCGGCGCTGGTCAACGAGGCTGCCGCGCGAACGCTCGGCTATGCCCGCCCTGCGGACGCCGTCGGCAAGACCCTGACCGCGAGCCTCGACGTCGGCTGGAGTCCCGCCTTCGTGATCGCCGGCGTCTTACCCAACGTCCCCCACGCCTCGCTGCGGGAAGGGCCGAAGCCCTATCTCTATTTCCATCAGCCCGAGCAGGAGACGATCCTCTATGTTCGCGCGGCGGGCGGCATCGACACGGCGCGGATGGGCGTCGAGGACAGGCTGAGGAGGGAGTTCCCCGAGACGGCGCCGGTCGTCTCCGCCCTCTCCGGGGACATCGCGAAGCATTACGAGGGGGAGGTGCGTCTGCGCACGGTCTTCCTCTCCGGCAGCGCGCTCGTGCTCGCGATTGCGCTGATGGGCGTGGCGGCGCTCTCGGGCAGCATCGTCGCCTCCCGGCGACGGGAGATGGCGTTGCGCAAGCTCTTCGGCGCCAGGCGTCTCACCGTTGCGGGGCTCATCGCCTGGCAGCTCTCCTGGCCGCTGGCCGTCGGCTATGCGCTCGCCGCGGCCGGGTCGTCGGTCCTCATCCTGCGCTGGATCAACGGCTTCTCGCTTCGCGCCCCGCCGAACCTCATCGACTTCGGCGCGGTGTTCGTCGTCCTCACGCTCGCCTGCGCGGTGACGGCCTCCACCGACATCGCGCGCCTCACGCGGCTGCGCCCCGCGGCCGTGCTGGGATCGGAGTAAGCGGTCGACGGGTCAATGCACCCGATCGCCGCCGAACCGCCTCATGCGTTCGCGGCTGCTCGAGGGGAGCATCCGCGGGAGACGGAAGCCGAGATCCCAGTCGGCAATCACGGTGCTCCGGGTTCAGTTTCCCGCTCGCCGTCACCGGCTGAGTCGGTCCTACCGTATTCTTCCGGTCCGGCCACTTATCTCCTTCTTCGGCGACGCTTCCTTAGTCGGAGCATCGGGAGGGACCGTTCAAATGATTGAAACCGAGAACGCCCGGAGTCGACGCGCAAGCCGGCAGTTCGGTGGCGGCCCCGTCGCCCACCCGATGCTGCCCGCCAAACGGGGTAGCGGCGCGGAGGATCTTGCCGGCGCGGGGGCGCTGTTCGACAGCATCCTCGCCGCGAGCGTCGATTGCATCAAGATCCTGTCGGTCGACGGGCGGATCGAACTCATGAACGGCCCCGGCCTCTGCGCGATGGAGATCGACGATTTCGATCAGCTTGTCGGGCAGGAATGGGCGGCCCTGTGGCCCGTCGCGGGCCGCGCGCTCGTCCGCAACGCCGTCGCCCGCGCGCGAGCGGGCGCCGCCGTCCGCTTCTCCGCGCCCTGCCCAACCGCCAAGGGCAGTCCGAGATGGTGGGATGTGATCGTCACGCCGCTGCGGGACGGACGGGGGCGGATCACGCGCTTTCTGGCGATGTCGCGCGACATCACGGCCCAGCGCGACACCGCCGAACGCCTGCGCAGGATCGGTGAGCAGGACCCGCTCACCGACCTTCCCAACCGTCGCTGGTTTCAAATGCGTGTCGAGGCCGCGGCCCTGCGCGCGATGGAGAGCGGTTCCTCCTTCGGCCTCCTCCTCCTCGACCTCGACCGCTTCAAGCAGGTCAACGGCACGCTCGGCCACGGCGCGGGCGACCAGCTGCTGCGGACGGTGGCGCGCAGGCTTCGCGACGCGCTCAAGGCCGACGCCTGGCTCGCCCGCGTCGGCGGCGATGAGTTCGCGCTCATCGTTCACGGTGCCTCGACCGACTCGCAGCTTGTGCGGCTGGGCGAGACGATCGTCGAGCGATTGCAGCGGCCGATCCCCTACGACGGACAGCTCATGCACCCGAGCGCCAGCATCGGCGGCGCACTCTTTCCGGCCGACGCGGCGAGCGCCCACGAACTGCTCAAGAATGCCGAGACGGCACTCGATGACAGCAAGGCGCGAGCGCGGGGGGGCATCCAGATGTTCCAGCAGCACATGCGCCAACAGGCGCAGAAGGAAGCTTCGCAGCTGAGCCTCGCCAGGGTGGCGGTCTTCGAGAAATCCGTGCTCCCCTTCTATCAGCCGAAGACATGCCTCGTGTCCGGGCGGATCAGCGGATTGGAGGCGCTGCTTCGGTGGGAGCATCCCCGGTCCGGGATTCAGGGGCCGGAGACGATCTCCGAGGCGTTCAAGGACTACGATCTCGCCTCGCGGCTCGGCGACCTGATCCAGGAAAGGGTCATGAAGGATATACGCTGCTGGCTGCGCGAGGGCGTCCACTTCGGTCACGTCTCGATCAACGCCGCGCCCGCGGAATTCATGCACGACGACTACGCCGAACGGCTCGTCAAACGCCTCTCATATGCCGGAATCCAGCCGGCCCTGATCCAGGTTGAGGTGACGGAGCATGCCTTCCTCGCCCAGGGCGCGAAATACGTCGAGCGCGCCCTCCGACTGCTGAGCGCGACCGGGATTCGGATCTCGCTCGACGACTTCGGCACCGGCTATTCCTCGCTCTCGCACGTCAAGGACTTTCCGCTCGACATCCTCAAGGTCGACAGGTCGTTCGTCTCGACCGTCGAAAGCGTGCCGGAGAGCGCCGCCATCGTCCGCGCCGTGGTTGATCTCGCCAGGCATCTCTCGATCGAGGTGGTCGCCGAAGGCGTCGAGACCGAGGCACAGCTGGAGTTCCTCAGGAGCATCGGCTGCGATTTCGGCCAAGGCTTCCTCTTTTCGAAGCCCTTGACCATGGCGCAGACGACGGAGCTGCTCCGCAAGAAGGCTACCGAACCGGCGCTGCCACGCCAGCCCGTACGGGACTGATCCCGGCCCCTGCCCCTCGGCCTCGCCCGGCCCGCCAAAGGGCGTGGCCCTCCTCGCGAACGCACTGTCGCTACCGCACATGCGGCTGGCACGCGCCCCCATGACAAGCTGACACGCCTCTCCGTCACCGGGGAGGCGTGCGACGGTCCCGCGGTCTCAGGAGCAGTTCTCGGCAAGATGGGCCGCCGGCGGTGCGCGGCGTACGCGGGCACCGTACAAACCCTATCGGGATTTCCCGCCGCCGCAATCAACGGCTTCTTCGACTAGCCTTCGCTAGCTGAAGCCACCGCGTTCGGTGCGAAGACGGGCTCTCCCGGCTGCGCAGCGAACCGGCCCACACTGCAGAGCAAGGGGTAACATTCATGAAGAACTTCGTACGCGGCGCCGCGGCCGCCTTAGTCGCCGCTCTCGCCGGCGCGCCGGCCTTCGCAACGGACGCGACGTCGTCCCTCGACGTCAATGCGACGGTGACGGCGAACTGCACCGTCTCGACCTCCGCCGTCGCCTTCGGCAATGTCGATGTCACCTCGGGGCAGGCGGTCCAGGGGACGGGGAGCGTGAGCGTTACCTGCACGAACGGAACGGCCTGGAGCGCGGCCGCCGATGCCGGCGCGGGCAGCGGCGCCGACCTTAGCCATCGCAAGATGGCGAGCGGCGCGAACCTGCTGGGCTACAGCCTGTTCATCGACTCCTCGCGCACCCAGCTGTGGGGCGACGGCGTCGAGGGCGCGACGTCGACCTTCTCCGGCACCGGCACCGGCTCGGCGCAGATCAAGACGGTCTACGGACTCATCCCGGCCGGGCAGACGGGCGCGCCCGCGGGAGAATATGCCGATACCGTCCAGGTCACCATCTCCTACTGATCCGTAGCAGCGATGACGATCGCCATCGTGAGGGGCAGCCGCCGTGCGGCGGCTGCCCTCATCCTCGCGGGCCTTGCCGCGGCGGCGGGCCCGGCGGGCGCGAGCTCCCTTCGGATCAATCCCGTCTCGGTCGCCGTGGCGCCGGACAAGGGCTCGGCCGAACTGCGGCTGGAGAATGCCGACCCCAAGCCGGTCGCGGTACGCGTGACGGCGCTGCGCTGGACCGAAGCGGACGGCCGCGACCGCACGGAGCCGACGCGCGACCTTGTGGTGTCGCCGCCGATCTTCACGGTCGCGCCCGGCGCGCGGCAACTGATCCGCGTCGGCTTTCGCAACCGCATCCCCGGCGCCGCCTATCGGCTGATCGTCGAGGAGATACCCGGGCCCAGGTCCGCGGGCACCGGCATCAGCGTTCTCCTGAAGCTCGACCTTCCTCTCTATGTGATCGCCGCCCGCAGCGCCGTCGCGACGCTGAGCTGGGCCGCCCGGCGCGGAGCCGACGGCAGCCTGATCGTCGAGGGCCGGAACAGCGGTACCCTGCACGCGCAAATCCTGGCGATCGAGGCGCGGAACGCCGCCGGGGAGGCCATCGGCCGAAGCGAGAGGATGGGCGTGGTGCTCCCCTCCAGCAGCCTGGCCTGGAGCCTGGGTCCGGCGACGGGCGCCCCCGCGGAACTCGTCGTGCGCACGGCTCAGGGCGAAGGCCACGTGCCGGTCCGTGTGGCTCCTTAGCCTCGTCGCTTCGGCAGCGGTGAGCGCCGCCGCCGCACCGCCTTCGGGATCGGCGGAGCTGGTGCTCGAGCTGCGCGTCAACGGCGCCACCGCCGGCCCCGGGGTGGTCGTCGTACGGGGGGCCGACGGCGCCTTCTGCGTGCCGGCCGCGCCGCTCGAGGCGCTCAGGGTCCGCACGGAGCGCCTCGACACCGTGGTCATCGAGGATCAGCGCTGCATACGGCTCGGCCCGGCGGGCGAGGTGCGCGTGACCTATGACCCGGCGTCGCAGCGGCTCGACCTGGTCCTGCCGCCGTCGGCGTTTCGGGAGGCTCACATCACGGCGACCGCGGCCGCCGTTTCGCCGATGAGCAGCTCCGGCCCCGGCATGTTTCTGAATTACGACCTCGAAGCCGTCGCCGGTAACGGGAGCAGTCCCGCGGCGAACGGCGCGTTCGAAATGGGCGTCTCGGCGGGACCGGCGCTTGCCCAAACCACAGCCATTGCCCGCATCTCCCGCGCCGGCGCCCGCGCGGTGCGGCTCGACACCAGCCTGACCTGGGACGATCCGGATCATATGCGCTCGCTGCGCGTCGGCGACACGATCACGCGCGGCGGCTTCGGAGGGGCGCCGCTGCGCATCGGCGGCCTCCAATTCACGCGCAGCTTCGAGGTCCAGCCGGGATTCCTCACCGCGCCGGTGCCGACGCTCGCGGGCAGCGCCGCGCTTCCGGCCGTGGCGGACCTCTACGTCGACGGCGCCCTCACCGCCTCGAAGGAGGTGCAGCCCGGGGCCTTTACCCTGACCGGCTTCCCGGTCGTCACCGGCGCCGGCAGAGTCGAAATGGTCGTGCGGGACGCGCTCGGCCGCGAGACTGTCGTCCGCCAGGCCTATTATGCCGCGCCGACCCTGCTTCGGGCGGGCCTTTCGGACTTCAGCTACGAACTAGGGTTCCTGCGCCGCGACTATGCGGTCTCAAGCGCATCCTACGGTCCGCTCGTCGCCTCCGCGACTTACCGGCTCGGCGTCTCGGACCGACTGACCGCCGAAGGCTATGCGGCGGCATCCGCCGAGACACAGCAGGCCAGCGCAGGCGCCGAACTCGCCTTTCCACAGCTGGGCCTGCTCAGCGTCTCCGCCGCCGCCAGCCGAAGCCGCGGGGGCCTCGCCGGCCACAGCTGGAGCATCGGCTTCGAGCATCGCGCACACGGCTTGTCGTTCGGCGGCTCGGCGCGGCTCACGAGCGAGCATTACCGGCAGGTCGGCGACGACCGGCCGCTGCCGGCGGTGGACCTGGCAGCCTTTGCCGGCCTTTCGCAGCGCTGGGGATCGCTCGGCCTCTCCTACCTGCAGCGCGATGCTCGCGACGAGCGGCCGGACGCGGCTTTCGCCGGGGCGAGCGCCTCCTTCCGCGTCGCCGGCCTCGGCACCGTCCATTTCGCGGCGCGCAGCGCAATGCGCGGGCCGCGCGAGACGTCCGCGGAGCTGTCCTTCTCGGCGCCGCTCGGCCCACGCACGGGCATGACCGGGGCGGTCGGCGTGCGCGACGGCGCGGCCTCGGGCGCCCTTTCGCTCCAGCGCAGCGCGCCGGCCGACGAAGGCTGGGGATATCGGGTGCTGGCGACGGCGGGTCCTCTGGACAGCCTCAGCGGCGCCTTGGCGATGAATACCAGCTTCGGCCAGTATGATGCGGAGCTAAGCTATCGCGACGGCCGGGTGGGGACCCGCATCCGTGCCAGCGGCGGCATCGGCATGGCGGGAGGCCAGGCGTTCGCGGCACAGCGCCTGTCCGACGCCTTCGCCGTGGTCGATGCGGGCCAGCCGGGGGTTCGGGTCTATGCCGACAACCACCTCGTCGGCCGCACCGGCAGCAACGGCCGCGTGGTCGCTCCACGCCTGCGCGGCTATGAGGACAATTTCATTCGCTTGGAGCTCGCCGACCTGCCGATCGACGCGGAGGTCACGGCGCCTGAGACGCGTGTGCGGCCTTACGCCCGCCGCGGCGTCGTCGTGAACCTGCGGGCGACGCGTACGCGCTCGGCCCTCGTGCGCCTCGAGGTGCCGGGCCTCGGCGCACTCCCTGCCGGAGCGACGGTAACCGTTGGCGGCCGCAGCTTTCTTGCCGCCCCGGGCGGGGAGGTCTTCCTGTCCGGCTTGGCGGACGTGAACCGGCTCGAAGCGCGATGGCCGGAAGGGCGGTGCACGCTCGAGCTGCTCCTGCCGCCCGGATCAGACCCCCAGCCGGATCTCGGCACCCGCGCCTGCCGGAGCTGAGGGCCGCACCGAAGGGTCAGGCTCGTGGCAGCGTAAAGGCGATGACCGCCCCGCGGTCCGGCCCGCTGGCCAGCCAGATCCGCCCGCCATGGGCTTCGATGATCGTCCGGCATATCGAGAGCCCGATGCCGGTCCCCCCCGACTTCATCGTGACGAACGGGGAAAACAGTCGATCGCGAACGTTTGCGGGGATGCCGGGACCTTCGTCGGAGACCCTGACCTCCACCTCCTCGTCGGACACCGGGACCGCCGAAATCGTGATCTTCCGGCCGCCGCCTTCCTGCATCGCGTCGGTGGCATTGCGTATGAGGTTCATCATGACCTGCTGCAAATGAACCCGGTCGACCCGAACGCCGTCCGCCTCGGGAGCGACGGCGAATTGGACCTCGGCCGTGCCGACGGCGATATTTGCCGCGCTTCGCGTTATTTCCCCCAGGCTCTCCGCTCGCGCGTCGATCTGGGTCCAGCGGCTCGGCATCTCCGCTCCCGCGAGGATGTCGTCCGCAAGGATCGCGCTCTCCTCTATGCCGTCGAGAGCTTCCGCGAAACGGCTCCCAGGGGAAGCGCTGAGGGTGTGGCGGAGCGCCGAGGAATAGCCTCGTATCGCGGTCAGCGGCTGCCTCAGCTCATGAGCGAGGCTGGTCATCACCGTGCCCAGAGCCGTGAGTCGGCAGACGTTGGCGAGCTCGTCCTGCGCGCGTTGGAGCTCCTGCGCCGACTTGTGCCGCTCGGTCTCGTCGAGCACGATACCGACGAAGCGGGTGGCGACGCCGTCGGCCGCGCGGAGCGGCCGTCCGAGAGCGCGGAGCCACCGGCACTCGCCGTCCGGCGCGACGGCGCGATAGCCGGCCGAGTAGGTCGTGCCGGTGTCGACCGCCTCCTTCAGCGCCGCCTTGGTGCGCTCGAGATCGTCGGGGTGGAGAATGGCCTCCCACATCAGTTCCGGAATCGCCTCGTCGGCGTCCGCCGCAAGTCCGTGCATCTCACGGGTTCGCCCGGACATCGTCGCGATTCGGGTCGTAAGGTCGAGTTCCCAGGTGCCTGCTCCTGCGAGTTGCTGAGCGAGCGCGATGCGCTCGAGCGCCTCCTGGGCACGAGCCTGCATCTCCTTGAGCGCGCTCGTGTCGGAAACGGTGCCGACCATCCGGACGGAGTTGCCGGTCCGGGGGTCGTGCGCCACGACCCGGCCGCGCTCGAACACCCAGGCCCATCCGCCGTCACGGCGTCGAACCCGATATTCGCAGGCGAACACCTCCGACCTTCCGGCGAGATGCTCGCGCATTTGCCGGTCGACCTCCGGCCAGTCGGCCGGATGAATCAAATTGTGCAGGATATCGGACCGAAACGAGACGGTTTCCGGGTCATAGCCGAGGCCCACCAGGAAGCGCGGTGACAAGGTCATCGTGTCGTCGGCGATGTTCCAGTCCCAGGCCCCGTCGCCGGAGGCTTCGAGGGCGAGCCGCAGGCGCTCCTCACTCAGCCTCAGCTCGGCCAGAGCGGCGCGCTCTCGGCTGAGGTCCCTGAACAACAGGAGCAGGCCGCTGGGGATCGGCCGCACGTTGATGTCCAGCCACTTGCCCAGAGTAGGTCCGTAAAAGGTGAAACGGGAGGCCTTGCGCTGTTCGGCCGTCGCCTTGCACTCGTCGTAGAGCCTGGTACGGGCCCCGCCCGGCAAGACTTCCCAAATGTTGCGGCCGATGAGATCGCACGAATCGCCCATGATCTCGAGGGCGTTGCGATTGGCGTAGGTGAAGTTGAAATCGTGATCGAGCAGGAAGACCCCGTCGGACGTCCCCTCGAGGACGTCGAGCGCGGGCGGCAGCATCTCCTCGATATCGGCGTTACGCGCTGACGGCTGGCGCCTCGCCGCAGCGAAGGTGGGAAGCGGTGCCAGCGCGGCCGCCGTCGGCGCCGTGCCGTCGTCGGGCGTCTCGAGCGGCGTCAGCTCCGCCTCGATCCCCAGCCGGATCGCGGCCGACGTCGTGCGGACGCCGAGATCCCTCAGCAGGTTGCGCCGGTGCATCTCGACGGTCCGCGGACTAAGATCGAGACGCCGCGCGATCTCCTTGTTCGTCATCCCGGCGATCAGCCCGCGAAGGATCTGGCGCTGTCGGGGGGAAAGGCTGCGCAGCCGTGCCGTTGCCGACGCCCGCGTCGCGCTCCGGTGGGTCCGGTGGTCCGCCAGCGCGCGGACACGTTCGATCGCGAGCACGAGCTCGTCCGGATCATGAGGCTTCTGGAGATAATCGACCGCTCCGAGCTTCAGCGCCTGGACCGCCGCTGGCAGGTCCCGCTCGCCGCTCATGGCGATCGCCGGCAGCTGTGAGCCGCGGCGCGCCATCTCCTCCAGCACCTCGAGCCCGCTCGTGTCGCTCATTTTCAGGTCCAGCAGCAGACAGCCGGTCAGGCTTCGGCGCTCGCCCAGCAGCTCCGCGCCGCTCGCATAGATCTGGGTGGGATAACCGTGGCTCGAGAGCAAATAGCTCAGCGCGGCGCGGACCGACGGATCGTCGTCGACGATGTGGACAGTGTTAGGCATATCAGTCTCCGCATTCCTCCGCAGGATCGCGCAGGATCATCGCCTGGCGCGCTTCGCGGTCGACGGACGGAGGACGGCGACATCATGCGTGCCGTGCGCCTGAGCGTCCTTGTGTCAATATGCCGTGGCAAGACGTTGATCTCGCGTGCGGCGGCCCAAGCTCGACGCGACCAGGCAGGGCCGAGTGGAACTCGCCATGACGTAGCGACCGCCCGCGGTAATGCTACTGGGACGATTACGAGGCCTGCGGGCGTGGTTTTGTGCTATGGGGTCGGTGTCGTGGGTGACTCCAAGGGAGGATGACCATGGCTGCCGGTGACCCAAGCGCCGAGCGTCGCGAGCTTCGGCCCACCGGCATCGAGCCGATCGGGGAT
The DNA here is from genome assembly GCA_019239415.1 of Alphaproteobacteria bacterium. Classification (GTDB taxonomy): domain Bacteria; phylum Pseudomonadota; class Alphaproteobacteria; order Sphingomonadales; family Sphingomonadaceae; genus Allosphingosinicella. Next base: position 8,540 of record JAFAZW010000042.1, on the reverse strand, counting down.
CTTCCCTGGGGCTCGCACATCTGCATGTTCTACGAAACCGTGGAGGACCTGCTCGACGCGAATGTCGAATATTTCCGGGCCGGCCTGCGCGGCAACGAATATTGCGCCTGGGGGCTGCCGGACCCCGAGACCGAGGAGCAGGCGCGACGCGCGCTTTGCCTGGCGATGCCCGAAGCGGAGCGCTTCCTCGAGGCAGGCGGCCTGGAGCTGATCCCCGACTATCTCTCCTATCTCAATCGCTACGGCCCCGATCCCAAGCGCATCGCCCGCCACTGGCTCCGAAAGCTCGCGGAAGCGCGGTCGCGGGGCTTCGATGGGCTTCGGGTGAGCGGCAACGCCTTCTGGATGGAGCGCCATCTGTGGGAGACGTTCAGCGAGTATGAAGCCGAGCTCGACCAGGCGGTCGCGGGCTGCCCGATGCTGGTTCTGTGCACCTATTCGCTTCGCGCGGCCCGCGCGGTGGACATCCTCGACGTCGCCATGACCCATCATTTCACCATCGCCCGGCGGGGCGGACGCTGGGAATATGTCGAGACGCCCGAACTGCGCGCGGCAAAGCAGGAAATCCGGCGTCTCAACGATGCCGTCGACATCCTCTCGGTGTCGTTTCCGGGGCATGACAAGCTGACAAGACGCGAGCGGACCATGCTCGCCCAGATAGTGCTTGGCGCATCCAACAAGGAGGCCGCGCGGGCGCTCAAGATCAGCCCCCGCACCGCCGAGTTTCACCGCGCCAACATCCTGCGCAAGCTCGAGGTCCGCAATCTGGCCGAGCTATTGCGCCTGGTGCTTGGCCGATCGGAGTGAAGCTTGGCCACGTTAGCGTCGCCACATGTTGCCGCAGCACCGTTGACGACGTCATCGTGACGCTCATCCCAGTTTCGATTTGGTTCCTACGGTAGAATTACCCGCGCAATTTCGGCGGTGGCGCGGTCATCTTCCCGCTACCTACTGCTCGTCCTGGCCGCGACCCGCTTTCCATGGAGTCGCGCAGGAATCCGCCCATGTCGAGCTCCAATTCCCAGCCCCTGCCCCTCAGTCCCCGGATCACCGTCGTCGGAGTCGGTGGGGCCGGCAACAACGCCCTCTCGATCATGATGGCAAGGCACCTCCAGGGGGTCGAGCTCGTGGCGGCGAATACGGACGCACAGGCGCTCAGATGCTCGCCCGTCCCCCATATTCTCCAGCTCGGGCGCGACACCACGGAAGGCCTCGGCGCGGGCTCGCGGGCCGAAGTCGGTCGAGAGGCGGCGACGGGATCGCGGGGCGAAATCGAGCGCTCCCTTCAAGGCTCTGACATGTGCTTCATTGCCGCCGGAATGGGCGGCGGAACGGGCACTGGCGCGGCCCCGGTCATCGCCGAGATCGCCCGCTCGATGGGGATGCTCACGGTGGCCGTGGTGACCAAGCCCTTCGCCTTCGAGGGCACTCGCCGCGCCCGTGCCGCCGATCACGGGCTCGAGGCTTTGGCGCCCCACGTGGACAGCCTCATCGTCATTCCGAACCAGAACCTGTTCCGACTCATTTCTCCCTCCACGACATTGAGGGGCGCGTTCGCGCTCGCCGACGAGATCCTGTACCGGGGCGTGCGCAGCATCTCCGATCTGATGGTGGTCCCCGGCCTCATCAATCTCGACTTCGCCGACGTGCGCACCGTCCTCGCCAACACCGGGCGAGCCAAGATCGGTACCGGTGAGGCCGCCGGGGCAGACCGCGGCCAGCGCGCGGCCATGCAGGCGCTTACCGATCCACTGCTCGATGAGGAGGTGGCGGGAGCGCGCGGCCTGCTCGTGTCGATCGTCGGCGGCGACGACCTCCTGCTGTGGGAGGTCGACGAGGCGGCGCGTCACATTACCGACCTCGTCGATGCCGACGCCGACATCATCTGGGGGTCGAGCCACGATCCCTCGCTTCAGGGCCGGATGCGAGTCTCGATCATCGCGGCCGGAATCGGTCCGAACTCGGCACGGGGCGACATGCCGGATACTGTTGAAGCCGCACCCGTCGAGATCGCGCCGGCGCCGGGACCGGCCCCGAAGGAGAGCGCCGGCGAAGAAGGGTCCAGCCCGCCGCCGGGCGCGCCGCCCGCCGCGCCGAATCGTGCCGCTCGACGCCAGCCGAGCCTGTTCGAACGGATGGCGGAAGCCGCCCGCTCCGGACAAGTTCATGCTGTCCTTGCCGCCGAGGCTGCCGGACGCGACACCGCCGCGTCCGACCGGCAGCGCGGGCTGACGGTCTTGACGGCATGATGGAGGGACAAGCCTTCTTCGGTGGCAGCGCTGTCGTCGCTGTCGCCACGGCGGGGGCGATCCGGCTGCCGAGGTTCGTCCGCGATGCGTTGTGCGGCGGCGTGGCGTCCGCGATCATCGTCGGGGCGCACCAGACCGATCCGTGCCTGGTCGCCTATCCGCGTGCGCATCTGCAGAACCTGCTGCGGGACCTCGATCGGCGCCGGATCGCCGACGAAGCGAAGGACCCGGAAGGCCACTTCCGTCGGGCGCGGCGCATTTTCGGTTTCGCCCACGAGCTATCCGTCTCAGGAGAAGGGCGCCTCGTCCTCCCGCCGGCGCTCCGCCAGCGCGGCGGGATCGGCAGCGCCGCGCTCTTCGTCGGCATCGGCAGGAAAGTCGAGATCTGGGCCCTCGATCGCGCCCTCGAGGCGGGCGACACCAGTTTGCGAGCGCTCGCCGCGGTCCATGCTTCCGAGGGGTGAACTCGATGAATCTTCTCTGCCATATGGTCGGTCATCGAGGATCGGGCCGAGAAACGTATAACGGCGGCTACTTCTTCGCTCGGTGCGGTCGGTGCAACGGCGATCTCATCCGCGACGGTCGCGAGTGGAAGCCGGTGCCGCCCGGGCATCGCGTCGTATGGAAAGCCGGCCGGCACAGCCACGCGATGGCGCCGGATTACGCGCACGCGCTTCCCGTCGTCGCCGCTTCCGGTGAGGCGGCAGCGCGGCGCCCGGCCGCGCGCCGCGCCCGGAAAGGCGTTCTCGTTCCCGTGCGCCCGCCACGCGTCTCCGCCACCGCTTTTGACGACGAACAAGAGCCCGCGCTCCCCGGGTTTCTGCTTCTTCTCGTGACTGCGGCCGGAGCGGCGGGAGCGTTGCGGCTCCTGTCCCGGCGCGGCCGACGCGTCCGAAGCGCGATCCCGTGGAGAGCATCCGGCAAGCTCAGGCGGCGCAACGCTGGAGGATAGCGAGGCCTTCCTCCGCGGTCGCCTCGTCGATGACGAGCGGCGGGAACAGGGAGACCACGTCACCCTCGGCGGCGACGATAAGCCCCTCCTTCAGGCATCTCGCCTTGATCCGCTCCGCCTGCGCCTCGTCACCGGTCGCTACCCCGAGCGCGAGGCCCTCGCCCTGGACCGGCCCGAGACCGAGCGTGCCGACGCGAGTCACGAACAGCCGGTTCATCGCGCCGACATGGGCGAGCAGCGCCTCTCCATTGTCGCGCCACCAGGCGAGGTTGGCGAGCGCGGCGGCGGTGCTCCGCGGATGCCAGCCATATGTCGAATAGGCGCCGACCTTCAGCATCGACTCGGCGATCGCGGAACTCGTCAGCGTTGCGCCCATCGGCGCGAAGCCGGCGGTGATCGCCTTGGCAATGGTCAGCATGTCGGGCTGGACGCCGCTATGCTCGGCGGCGAACATCCGGCCGGTGCGGCCGAAGCCGGTCGCGACCTCGTCGAGGATCAGCAAGGCCCCGTAGCGGCGGCAAAGGTCCTGGATACCGCGCATGAACGCCGGTTCGGGCACCAGCGCGCCGAGATTGCAGATCACCGGCTCCAGGATCACCGCGGCGACGTCGCGCGGCTTCAACGCGGTCTCGACCTGGGCCAGCCGGGCCTCGTCCAGCGGCGGCCTGATCGTCCGCGGAGCGGGGAGCCCGAGGCGCGGAAACAGGTGCCTCGTTTCGTTGTCGCCGATGCTGTGGGGACCGAGCGTGTTGCCGTGATAGCAACCCTCGATGGTGACGAAGCGGGCGCGACCGGTATGGAGCATCGCCGCCTGGAGCGCGATCTCCACCGCTTCGCTTCCGCCGGTGGCCCGGAAGGCCCGCCGCAGCCCCGGCGGAACGATCTCGACGAGCGCCTGCGCCAGCTCCTCCCACGGCGCGTAGCGATGCCCCGGATAGACGTAGGCGGGTCCGTCGAAGTCGCGCAACGCCCGCTCGATCTCGGGCCGGCTCCAACCGAGATTGCCGACGCACCAGCCACTCTGGAAATCGATTGCGCTTCTCCCGTCCGCCGCGAAGACCCGGCACCCCTCGGTCCGGACCACTTCGAACCCTTCGGCATTCTTCGACTGGACGAGGGCGGGCATGAACGCCTCCTCTCCCGTCAACGTCCGGCCCTCGCGGGCGATCCATTCCCAAGAGACGCCGATGCGTGAGACGACAGGGGCTCGCCGCAGCAACCGGCGCCTTCGCTCAGCGCCGTCCCCTTGGCGGATCGCTCATATGTTGCTGCAAGGTTCGGATATCCCATCGTCGAACAGCTGTGCGTGCAGGCGCGGGGTACAGCTCGACTTACAAGCTGCACCCTAGCGGGTGGAAAGACAGCGATTTCGACGACTTAGCTGGAAAATGGTCGGGGAGAGAGGATTCGAGACCGCTTTTTCGAGGCCGTTAAGGTATTGATTCCGCTGAGGGGCGGATACGGCTGTGTGACAGTTCTGTGTGACAATTTCTAGTGAGAACCACCGCCCGTAAAATGCTGCCGGCACGGTCGCAACACCTACTCGGCGGACTGACGGCCGTCCGCGCAGCGAGGTGTTCGGGGAACGCGGGCCCTACACTAGATGGTGGTTAGATTGCGCGGAATCACCTGTCGTGGTGCCACATAGGCCTTCTTGTCCGGTTGCGAGACAGTGGGTAGCGAAGGTGCATGATGCTGGCGCGGGAGAAACGGACGAGTTCAAGCTCACCACTTCTGGCGGTGCGGAACCTCGCTGTGCGCGCAGCCATTGGCGGTCGCACCGTACTCGGTATTGAGCACTTGGAACTCGCACGGGGGGAAATACTCGGCGTCGTCGGACCCCCCGGCGCGGGCAAGTCCACTCTTGCCTTGGCTGTCGCGGGCATGCTGCCGCCGGGATTGCGACTTGCGGCCGGAGACGTGCAGTTAGGAGAAATGCAGCTTCTTGCGCTTCCGGAGCGCGAGTTGAGGCGAATTCGCGGTTCTCAGATCGGCCTGATATTTCAGAGCCCCGATGAAGCGCTGGATCAGCTCCGGTCCTGCCGGGTCCAGCTGGAGGAACCCCTCCGCGCCCACCGGGACCTGTCGGCCGTGGAGCGCGAAGATCGGTTGCTGACTGCACTATCGTCGCTGGGCTTCGCCGACCCCGCGCGCATACTTGCCTCTCGCCCGGCACATCTTTCCGGCGGAGAGCGTCAGCGTGTTCTGATGGCCTTGGCGACGCTCCTCGAGCCCGAGCTGCTCATAGCGGATGAACCGACGAGTGGCCTGGATCCAGACCTGCAGCAGGATTTTGTCGATTGGCTGAGGACCAACTCGAATGGCGGACGATCGACGATCTTGATCTCGCATCAATGGGACCTGGTCCACCGCGCGTGCGACACTATCGTGCGGATCGAAGACGGCCGCCTGGTGCCCACTGCGCCGCCGATCGCACTCCCCGCTTGTCGACCGGCGTCCAACAGGAGGCTTGGACCCCCTCTGCTCTGCGCCAAAGGCATAGGCGTTCAGATCTCGGGTTCGGAAGTCGTTGCGGATGTCTCCCTGGAACTCCGGCGGGGAGAGGCGCTCGGAGTAATCGGGCCCTCCGGAGCGGGAAAGACGACGCTGGCGCGCGCCCTTGCTGGATTGGTTCCCCTCGTGCGTGGAAGCGTCGATCCCGATCCGGCTGCACGGCGGCGCGGCCAGCCGTCGCCCGTGCAGCTAGTCTTTCAGGACCCTGCGACCTCTCTCAATCCGCGATTGTCGATAGGGGAGGCTGTTGCCGAAGCCGCTCTCGCTCGCGGGACGGAGCCGGCGGCGGCGCTGGAGGAGGCGCGGGGCTGGATCGCTCGCGTGGGACTCGATGCCGAGCTCCTCGATCGCCTGCCTGAAACGCTCTCCGGCGGCCAAAAGCAACTCGTTGCGATCGCGCGGGCTCTCGCGTCCGAACCTTCCGTCATTATAGCCGACGAGCCGTCGGCTTCGCTTGGCCCGGAGGCCGCGCTTCAGCTCGTTGCGGTGCTTGGCAAGCTCATACAGCAGGGCGAAGTCGCGCTCTTGCTGATCTCGCACGACCGGGAGTTGGTTGCGGCGCTGTGCGAGCGGGTGCTGGTCATGGACGACGGGCGCGTCGTAGCTTCCGGACCCGCCGTCGAGCTCCTTGACTCGAACCCGGTGCCGGTCAGGCCGGTGTCGGATCCAGGCGGTCTCGGCGCGACAGCGCCCGCTGCGCCGAGCGCAGAGCGAGGAAGATGACAGCGAACGCGGCGAGGACAGACACGAGCAGCGCCGGGTGAGCTCCGACATTCTCCTTCCCCCGCAGCAACACAACTCCCAGGTCCAGGTCGGTTCTGTTGGTAAAGCCTAGTAGGCCGGTGGCTCCTTCGATCATGATGGCGAGCCCGACGATTTGAACCAGCAAGGGGAGTAGGACGCTCGTTGCGTTCGGTACGAGATGCCGCTGAAGCAGCCGGCAGCCGCCAATCCCGGCCAGTAGCGCCGCCTCCACAAATGGGCGCTTGCGCAAGCGCCAAAACTCTCCGGCCGCGATGGCTGTCGCGAACGGGAGCATGGCAATGAAGAAGACGAGGCCAGCCACGCTTTTCGACCCGGCACCTGTCGCCGAGAACGCAGCCAAGACCCAAATCACGACAGGAATGCTCTCGACGACCTGGATCAAAGACAGCAGTGCGGCCCCGCCGAACCGCCCGGAGCGAAATACAAGCCAGTATGCAAAGAGGGTCGCCGCAGCGGTGACGCCAATCGCGAGTGAAGTTCCAAGGGCGATCGACCGCGCGCTTGCGATGAGCAATGTCAGCAGCGCGTCGCGACCGAATTCGTCCGTGCCCAGTGGATGCAGCAATTCGGGGGCAGCCCAAGGGTTCTGGTCAGCGGCAGAGTTGAATGGAGCGAAGCCGAGGATGAGCACAAGCGGAATGAGGCGCAGGATCCGGCTCATAATGTTTGTACGCCGTAGGATGAACGTGTCGCCGCGCTTACGACGCGCAAGAGCGCGATGGCCGCGGCCATGGCGGCCACTAGCGCAACGATCAGGTCGAGGTCGCTACGGCGAACCGCGCGCAGCGTCAACGAGCCAAGACCGTCCTCACCGAACGCCGGCTCCGCGAAGAGCAAAGCCGTAAAGAGGCCAATGCCGAGCTTCTCCAGCGTCGGCGCCATTTCCCCAATCAGATGATGGGTGAGGCGAACACGAATGCGACTCTCCGTCGCGCCTGCCGCTTTGATGGTGCGAGCGAAAGGCAGTTCCAGGTTGCGACCCATGATCAGCGCCGCCTGCATGCTTGCAAAGGCCATTGCAGGGAGTGCCGCCGAGAATGTGCACAGCCACCACGATAGGCGATCGGCCGCCGTGCCGGCCGCGGCCTGGCTTTCGATATAGAGCCACAGCATCAGGAACGGCGCGAGGAACGGCGGCAGAAAAGTTAGAGCGGCGGTCATGGCGTGTGCGCCAGCTAGCCTGCGGCGCGGCAGGAACGCGATGACCAGGACTGCTGCGGAGATAAGTGCGACGGCTGCTGCAAGGCGCGGGGCGCTTGCGCTGAGGGCCCGCGCCAACTCCTGGCCCACCGGAACGCCGTCGCGGGTGGTGCCGAGATGGCCGCGCAGGAGGTCCGTCAAAGTGTGCACGTAGGTGCGCACCGGCTGTGCCTCGAGGAGAGCACGTCGCGCTTCGTTGCTGCCGCTTTGCAGACCCAACACCGCATTGATCGGGTCGGGAAGCAGTTGAACCACGGCGTAGGCCAATGCATGCGCCCCGAAGACAGTGGGCGCGAACCAGAGCAAGCTCGATGGCAGCGCTTTCATTTCGCGGTGCCGATCTCCTCGAAGCTGAACTGGCCGCTGGCTGTGCTGCGGATGCCAGTCAGTCTCTCGGATGCGAGGTACAGCCCTAACTCTCGCGCCACTCCCACCCAATTCCCTTGATTGTTGATCAGGAGACCGGCCTCACGGAATCCGCCGGGTTTGGTTAGATCGACCGCCGGAAGCGCCGCGATCGGAGTGCCAAAGGCGACATAAGGGTCCCCGGGCGTGAAGAATGCCGTCCAGAATTTCGGCGTGTGGTGGGTCGCCTCAACCTTGATGAGAGCCGCATCGAAATTGCCCTTCACGAGAGCGTCGATCAAAGCGCCTCGATCCAGCGTCCGGTATCCGATGCTCGTACCGCCGATCTGCCGGGGCAATTGGGACGCGATCAGGTCGGAGAAGGGGTCCGCGTCGGTCAGTAAGGTGAGCTGGGAGACCGAGGTCGGCACATTCGAGGCGCCGCCCGGTCCTGCAGGGGTGAGGCTCGGATCCGGGGGGAAAGCCGACGATAATGGTGCCGCAAGTCCGCCCGA
>JAFAZW010000083.1 GCA_019239415.1 Alphaproteobacteria bacterium | reverse complement strand
GGGGTAGGTTTTGGGTTTTGGGTTTTGGGTTTTGGGTTTTGGGTTTTGGGGGTGGGGCCGGGGTACTGACAATCCAAACCCCATCCCCAGAACCCAAAACCCGAAACCCAAAACCTAGGACGGATGCCCCTCCGCCTCGCCCGCCGGCGCGTCGTCGGCATAAGGCGGGCGCGCCGAGCTGTCGTCGTGGGCGCGCCTCAGTTCCTCGCCGCTTTCGGCGCGGTCGGCGGCGACCTTGGTGTTCCGCGCCTCGTCCTGGTGGACGCCGTCGAGGTCGCTGTGGGGGGTGGATGCGGGCGGCTTCGCCATCGGGTTGCTCCTTCGCGCCACCAACCGGCGGGCGGGCGCGACGGTTGCGCAAAAAAAAATGCGGCGCCGAACTTTTTTGCGGGGCGGGTGGAACCGACCGGTTGCTCCGCCGTTGTGCAGTTCGGATAGTGACCTTTTGCCCCCCCGCTCTCGCTATCCACGACATGAGCCCGGACGCGCCAACCTCCCCCCCCCCGGTGGCGCCTCCGGGCTCAAATTTGTCCAGCACCGGAGGGATCCAGCGGCCCGAGAGCCGCTTTTTTTTTGTGCTCAGCGCGCGGCGCCCTGCCCGTCGAGCAGGTCCCGCACCCGCGCCGCCAGTTCACCGTAGGTGAAGGGTTTGGCGATCAACTCGATATCCGGATCGAGGCGGCCGTTCCGTGAGATCGCCTTTCGCGCATAGCCCGTGGTGAAGAGGACCGGCAGATCCGGCCGCAGCGCCCGGGCGCGTTTGGCGACCATCTCACCCGTCAGCCCGCCAGGGAGCACGACGTCGGTGAAGAGGAGATCCACCGCCTCGCCTTTCTCCAGCAGGGCGAGCGCCGCCGCCCCGTCCGCCGCCTCGACCACGTCGTAGCCAAGCTCGCGCAGCACTTCGATCGAATAGGCCCGCACGTCCTCGTCGTCCTCGCAGACCAGGATTCGCTCCTTGCCGAGGGCGGAAGGAACCGGGGCCGCGTCCTCCTCCCCTTCGGCCTGTGCGGCCGAGGCCGGCAGGCGGGGGAAGTACATCTGGACGCTCGTGCCGCGCCCCGGTTCGGACAGGATGCGCACGTCACCGCCGGATTGCTTGACGAACCCGTAGACCATCGAAAGGCCGAGCCCGGTGCCCTTGCCGACATCTTTGGTGGTGAAGAAGGGCTCGAACGCGCGCTCCACCGTCGCCGCGTCCATGCCGGACCCGTCGTCGGTGACCTTGAGGACGACGAACTGCCCATCGTCGCGCTGGGCGTTTTCGGTCTCGATCAGCAGCTTGCCGCCCCCGTCCATCGCGTCGCGCGCATTGACGGCGAGGTTGAGGATAGAATTTTCGAGCTGGTTCGGGTCCGCCTCGATCCGCCACAGGCCGCCGATGAGCCGGGTTTCGACCGCGACCGTCTCGCCAAGGGTGCGGTGGAGGAGATCGGACATGTTCGCCACCAGCTTGTTGAGGTCGAGCGGCTTGGGGGCGAGCGGCTGACGGCGCGAGAAAGCGAGCAGGCGCTGGGTGAGGATGGCGGCCCGATCGGTGCCGCGCAGCGCATTGTCGGTCGCCCGCCGCAGCCGCTCCGCCTCCTCGGGGAGGTTGCGGACGAGGATCTCGAGATTGCCCCGGACGATCTGCAGCAGATTGTTGAAATCGTGTGCGACCCCGCCGGTGAGCTGGCCCAGCGTCTCCATCTTCTGGGCCTGGCGCAGCGCCTCCTCCGCGGCGCCGCGCCGCTCGATCTCCTCGGCGACGCGCTGCTCGAGCGTCTCGTTGAGCTCGCGCAGCTTGGTCTCGGCCGCGCGCCGTGCGGTGACGTCGCCGACCGCGCCGATCATGCCGGTGATCCGCCCTTCCGCATCGCAGATCGGCCGGGCGACCGTGTTAACCCAGATCTGCTCGCCCTCCGGGCGCACGACGCGATATTCGACGCTGTAGTCGCTGCGGCTCTCCAGCGACGTCGCTATGGCGCGCGCCGTCCGCTCGGCATCGTCAGGGACGATCAGCTTGGCGAGCTCCGCCCATTTGGCGAGCGGCCCCGCCGGCACCCCGAACAGCGCCGCCGCCTCGTCGGACAGGGTGACGACGTCGCTCGCCGCGTCCCAGCTCCACGCGCCCAGCGACCCCGCCGAGAGCGCGATGCGATAGCGCGCCTCGCTCTCGCGCAGCCGCTCTTCGGCCGCACGCTGCTCGGTGATGTCGGTGGCGAGGCCGACATAGCCGATGAAGCCGCCCGGGCCGGCCTCGCGCGGATTGCAGCTCGCGTGCATCAGCCGCCATGCGCCGTCGGCGCGGCGGAAGCGGGCCTCGAACTGATAAGGCGCCTTGTCCTGCCAGGCGTCGATACGGCGGGCGAGGATGGCGGAAAGGTCGTCGGGGTGGACGAACCGCGTCCAGCCCGCGCCGACGATGTCCTCCACCGGCCGTCCGGCAAATTCGAGATAGGCGCGGTTGGCGAACTCGATCCCTTCCGCATTGGTCACCCAGACCGGCGCCGGGGCGCTGTCGGCCATGGCCCGGAACCGCGCCTCGCTCTCGCGCAGCGCCTCCTCGGCGAGCTTCAGGTCGTGGATGTCGGTGCAGGTGCCGTACCAGCGGACGATCGCGCCGTCGGGCCCGCGCACCGGCTGCGCCCGGCCGAGCACCCAGCGATAGGCGCCGGAGCGGTGCCGGAGGCGATATTCGATGTGGTACGGATCGCCGGTCGCGAGGCTGCGGCGCCATACGGTCCAGGCGCGCTGCTGGTCGTCCGGGTGGAACATGCCGTTCCAGGCCTCGCCGTCGGTCGAGCCATCGGGGACGCCGGTATATTCATACCAGCGGCGGTTGTAATAATCGTGGAAGCCGTCAGGGCGGGTCGACCAGATCATCTGGTCGATCGAATCGGCCATCGCCTGGAAGGGCGCCGCGGCGCCCGCCGCCCAGGCGCCGGCGGAATGCTCCTCCCCCTTCGCTCCCCCGCCCAGATCCGCCACGCGCTCACTCCCGAACACGGGCGAGAGTAGCGCCCCGAGCTTCGCTCAGGCAAGCGGGTCGGCCTCACCAGCCGTAGCGCAGCTCCGCGGTGACGGTGCGGCCGGGGAAGGGGTGGAAGAGGTAGTAGCGGCGGTCGGTGAGGTTCTCCACGCCGACGGCCCAGCGCCAGCCTTGGCCGACGGCGACGGTCGCGCGGGCGTCGAGGACGACATAGCCTTCGAAGCCCTGGTAGGTGTGGCCGATCGGGTCCGAATTGTCGATCGTGGCGTAGGAGCGGCTGGCGTAGCGGCCGGCAAGAGTGAAGGCGGCGCCTCCGCCTGCGTGCCAGGTGGCGACGAGGGTGGCGCGGCGTCGGGGGACCTGGGGGATCAGCTTCCCCTCGGCGGCCGGAAAGGCGGCGTCGCGCAGGACTTTCGGGTCGGTGAGGGTGATGCTGCCGGACAGGTCCAGCGCCGGGATCGGCACCCCGCGCTGCTCGAAGGCGAGCTCGAGGCCGCGGGTCCGCGTCGCGCCGATATTCTGGACGTAGCTGAACAGGGTGGTCGAGCCGGGGACGAGCGGCGCCGTCTGGCTGATGAGGGCGTCCCGGACCGCTTCGTTGAACAGCGACAGGCGGATCCGCCCGGACGCCGTCCGCCGCTCGATGGCCAGCTCCTCCGACCGCGCGCGCTCGGGCCGCAGGTGCGGGTCGGGGACGGTGAGGGTGGGGCCGGTGGAGATGGCCTGATAGAGCTCCTGGACGGTCGGGAAGCGCCACGCCTGGCCCGTGGAGAGGGTCAGGCTCCAGCCTCGGGCAGGCTGGAATCCGAGCGTCGCCTTGGGCGAGAAGGTGGCGCGCGAGAGGGTCGGCTGGGTCACCGCCAGCGCCGGCGCGGCGGAGAAGTTGAAGCCGCCATAGGCCCGCCACCATTCATAGCGGCCGCCGAGGGTAAGGCGGAGGCGGTGGGCGAGGGCCACGCCCTGCTCGGCCCATAAGGCGTCGGTGCGGGTATGGCCGCGTGCCGCCTGCGCCAGAGGGCCTTCCGCACCGCGGAGCCAGTCGGCCGTGGCGCCGCGTTCGCTCCGCAACGTGAAGCGGTCGTGATGGGCCCCGGCGCCGAAGCCGCCGCGATGGAGGTCGATATCCAGCGTCTGCCAGCCGGTGCCGTCGAGCCGGACGAGGACGCCGGGACCGCCGGATTGCGCGGCGGGAAGGGCGCCGGACGGGAGGCGCTGCGCGTCCTTGTCGAAATCGTAGATGGAGCCGAGCGCGCGCCAGCTCCAACCGCCGGCCCGGCCTTCGAGCGACAGCGCGTGCATCCAATGCCGCTCGGCGAGGCGGTAGACGTTGCTGGAAAAGGCACCCGCAGGGACCGATGCGGGAGTCCCGCCGAGGTTCAGGGACCCTGCATAAACCGGCCCGCCCCGCGAGAGGTAGCTCTCCGCCTCGGCCGACGTGGCATTGAGGAACAGGCCGCCGCGGTAGGAGAGGCGCAGGTTCGCGGCGAGGTCGTAGGCGAGGTGGACCTTCAGCGTCTCCTGCCGCTGCGCCTCGATGCCGCCGGCGCCGATCACCCAGATCGGCGCACCGGCGCGGTTCACATCGGCATAGCCGCCCCCGACGGCGAGGCCGCCGCTTCCCGCCGCGCCGCGCGCAACCGTTACGTAGGCGAGCGGCTGGCCGCGGCTGTCGACGGCGTCCGCCGCGACGAACCAGCGCAGCCTCCCCGCCCTGCCGCCGAGGGTCCCGGCGAGCTGGTAGGAGGGGAACAGGCCATGGCTGCCGTACTGGTCGAAGCTCTGCACGCTCGTCGCCGCCTTGAGCGAGCCTTCGGCCTTGTCCGGGAGGCGGGTGGTCATGGCAACGACCGCGCCCACCGAATTGCCGGGATGGGCGGCCGAGAAGGGACCGTAGAGCACGTCGACCCGCGCGATTTCCTCGGGCGAGATCATCGCCCAGCGCGGCGAGGCGGTGCTGTTGTTGTTGCCGATCAGCGCCGAGAGGAGGATGCCGTCGACATAGATGAGGCTGCGCGCGCTCGCGCCGACGCCGGACGTGCGGGTGGCGAGCGGCGCCTGGGTGTCGCCGATATGGCGTTTCCTGACCAACAGGCTCGGCAGGTAGCGCAGGCTGTCCTCCGGATTGAGGAGAGTGGTGGTCTCGGCGAGGCGGTCGGCGTCGACCGAGGCGTCGCTCGCGCCGCGCTGGCCGACGATGACGATCGGCGGGTCGGTGTCGGCGGCGCGCGCCGGCGCGGCGAGCAGCACGCTGCCGAAAAGGAACAGGCACGCGGCGGGTGCCGCGCGCGGGCCGGTGAGCATGAAAATTCCCCCTGATGGGCTGCGGGCGGCGCAAGCGCCGCGGCGGCTTCAGGCGGCGTGCGGCGGTCCCGTCGAGGGAGGCCGGACCGATTCCTGGCGGTCGGCGACGCTCGCGCGCGGCGCAACCGGGGCGGGCGCCGGCACCACGGCGGGCGGCGCGGCGAGGGGGGCGGGAAGCGGCGGAAGCACGGGCGCCGCAAGCGCGGCATAGGGACAGGAGGCTTGCTGGCGATGCGCGGGATGAGACGGCGGGACGTGATGCGCCCCGTGCATCGCGTGGGCCGGCGCCGCGGCGGCGACGCCGTCGCACGGTACGAGGGTCGGGGATCCGTGCCCGTCGCTCGCGAACATGAAGCCGGCGGGAACGAGCAGGCGCAGCAGCATCGCCGCAAAGAGCAGCCCCAGGAGGCCCGGCCTCAGACGGGAGAAATATCGCCCCACAATCCCCTCATATCGCGATTCCCGTCGGGCGGGTAGGGCGAGGATTTGATCGCGGGCCCGGCTTTGCTAGGGTCGCTGTCGAACGAGGGGGCAAGGCGATGTTCAAGAAGGGGGAATTGCGGATCACCACGGCCGTTTCGGCGGCCCTGCTCGCCGCCGGGTGCGGGCCGAAGTTCGACGCCAAGAATGGCTGGAACGCCGCCGAGAACACCGCCGTCTGCACCGACGAGAAGGGCAACCGGGTCGAGGACCGCAATTGCGACCGCAATTACCGGGCGGTTGGCGGTTACCATCATTATGGCTGGTATTATATTCCGCGCGGCACTTTCGTCCCGCCGATCGGCGGCCTGGCGCGCGGCGGCGGCTATGTCGCGCCGGCGGGATCGCACTACACGCCGGCCGGGGTGAGCGCGTCGCATATCGCCCGCGGCGGGTTCGGCTCGTCCGGCCACTTCGCCGCCGGCCGGGGCGGCTGATGGAGCGCCGCACCCTGCACCCGCGCGACGGCTGGCAGGCCAAGGTCGAGGCGCTCGGCCTCATCTGGCACACCGCCGACGGACGTCCCTATTGGGACGAGGGCACCTGCTACGCCTTCTCGCGCGCCGAGATCGCCGAGATCGAGGGCGCGACCGCCGAGCTCTACCGGCTGTTCCTCGAGGCGGGGCAGGCCATCCTCGATAAGGGCCTGCTCGGCCGCTTCGGCATCCCGGACTATTGCCACAAGGCGATCCGCGACATGTGGAACGAGGAGCCGCCGGCGCTCAACCACGGTCGCTTCGATCTCGGCTACGACGGCAAGGGTCCGCCCAAGCTGTTCGAGTTCAACTGTGACACGCCGACCGCCCTGCTCGAGGCGGCGGTGGTGCAGTGGGACTGGAAGGAGGAGGTCTTCCCCGGCCTCGACCAGTATAACAGCCTCCACGACAAGCTCGCGGCCAAGTGGAAGGACATCGCGCCCTCGTTCGAGGATTGCGTCCACTTCGCCCATATCGCCGACGAGGCGGGCGAGGACACGGTCACCGTCGCCTACATGCGCGACCTCGCCGAGCGGGCGGGCCTGGAAACGGTGCCGATCCTGATGGCCGACATCGGCTGGGACGGGACGCAGTTCGTCGACATGGACCTGCGGCCGATGTCGGGCATCTATCACCTCTACCCGTGGGAATGGCTGGTCAACGAGGCGTTCGGGCGCAACGCGGTGGCGACGATGGAGGAGACCGCCTGGATCGAGCCGATCTGGAAGATGATGTGGAGCAACAAGGCGGTACTTCCCCTGCTATGGGAGATGTTCCCGAACCACCCGAACCTGCTGCCGGCATCGCACGCGCCGCTCGCCGGCGATTATGTGAAGAAGCCGCTGCTTGCCCGCGAGGGCGCCAACATCGAGGTGCGGCGCGGCGGCGCGACCGAAGCGGCGACCGGCGGCGACTATGGCGAGGAGGGCTTCATCTACCAGGCGCTGTACGACCTGCCGGGCGAAGGCGAGAAGCGGCCGGTGATCGGCGCCTGGATCGTCGACGGCGAGCCGGCGGGGATGGGGATTCGCGAGGACGGGCCGATCACCGGCAACGCCGCCCGCTTCGTCCCGCACGTCATCCAGGGCTGACGGCCCGGCCAAGCCGTTAGGAAGCTTGCGCTTTCCGCCCCCGGCCATAGGGTGGCGGGCGGGGAGACGGGCAATGGACGGCGGCAGCGTGGCGAGCGATTCGACGAGGGAGAGCGGCGCGGACGCGGGCTTGCACCGCCGAATCTTCGACGCGGCCGCCGTCGCGATAGCACAGACGTCGATCGAAGGCCGGATCATGATGGTGAATCCCGCCTTCACGCGCCTCACCGGCTTTCCCGCGGACGAACTGGTCGGCTCGGACTTTCGCGACCTGACCCATCCGGACGATCTCACCAGCAATCTTGCCTTGTTCGACGACCTGATCGAAGGCCGGTCCGAGATCTTCCTGATGGAGAAGAGGTACCGCCGCAAAAGCGGCGGTTACGTGTGGGTGGCAATCGAGGCGTCAATCGTGCGCGACGCGCACGGCCGGCCCGACTTCATCGTCGGAGCGGCCGTTTCGATCGAGGACCGCAAGCGCGCCGAGGAGGCGCTCGCGGCCCGCGAGGCGCAGCTGCGCACCATTTTCGACGCCGTGCCGGTGGGCCTCATCCTCGCCGAACTGCCTTCCGGGCGGATCATCGAGGGCAACAAGCATGTCGAGCACATGCTGCGCCACCCGATCCTCCACTCGCCGGACATCCACTCCTACGGCGAGTGGGTCGGCTATCACGCCGACGGACGGCGCGTCGAAAGCCACGAATATCCGCTCGCCCGCATGGCGCTGGCCGGCGAGGAGGAGCCGTCGCTCGACGTCAACTACCGCCGCGGGGACGGCTCCTTCTTCTGGGGCCGCGTCTCCGGCCGGCCGGTGCGGGACGCGGCGGGAACCGTGGTCGGCGGCGTCGTGGCACTGCTCGACATCGACGCGGAGCGCCGCGCGCGCGAGGAGGTGGACCGCAAGCTCCACCGCCTCCAGAACCAGCTCATCCACGGCTCCCGGGTGAGCGCGATGGGCGCGATGGCCTCGGCGATGGCGCACGAGCTGAACCAGCCGCTGGCGGCGATCGGCAATTATCTGGAAGTGGCGGGCCGCGCGATCGATCGGGGCGATACGGCGGGCGAGGCGGAGCTGCTGTTCGCGATCGAGGCGGCGTCGGGGTGCGCGATCCGCGCGGGCGACATCATCCGACGGCTGCGGGCGATGCTGGTGCATGGCGATGCGCGCAAGGAGCCCGCCCTCGTCGCCGAGCTGATCGCCGAGGCCCGGGCTCTGGTCTCGATCGGCAAGGGCGACGCCGACGTCGATTTCCGGCAGGAGGTGAGCCCGGCGCTGGCCGTGCTGGGCGACCCGATCCAGATCCAGCAGGTGCTGCTCAACCTGATGCGCAACGCGATCGAATCGATGGAGGAAAGCGCCGAGCGGTGCCTGTGCATCCGCGCCGCGCCCTCCGGCGACATGGTCGAGATCGCCGTTCGGGACACCGGCCGCGGCATCGATCCCGCGATGCGCGAGATCCTGTTCGAGCCGTTCAACTCCACCAAGGAGGAGGGGATGGGAGTCGGCCTGTCCATCTGCCGGACGATCGTCGAGGCCCATGGCGGGCGCATCTGGGCCGAGCCGGCGCCCGGCGGCGGCTCCGTCTTCCGCCTCACCCTGCCGAGCGTCGGGCGCGGCTGAGGCACAAGAAAAGGGCGGGCCCGGCAGTTCGTGGGGGGAATTTCCGGACCCGCCCTCGCGATGGTCACGACCAGTGACGGCCGCGATTGTGGTCAATCTGGGTCAATCGGCGGTTGCGGATCAATACCGTGCGAACACGGTATGCCCGCGGCGCGTCGTCAGCGATCGAGGCCGGAGGCCAGCGCGATCGCCTCGGAGATGCGGCGGGCGCCGAGGCGCCGCATCATCCGCGCGCGGTGCATCTCGATCGTGCGGTGGCTGAGGTCGAGCTCGGAGGCGATCTCCTTGTTGGAGAGGCCGCGGGCGACCGCGTCGAGGATCTGCCGCTCCCGCGCCGTCAGCCGCTCGATCCGCTCGCGGGCGTCGCCGCCGTGCCGGACCTGCGCCTCGATGAGGTCGAAGGCGCGGTCCATCAGCGCCGACAGCTCCTCGTAAGGGAACGGCTTTTCGAGGAAGTCGATGGCCCCCAGCTTCATCGCGCGGACCGCCAGCGGCACTTCGGCATGGCCGGTCATCATGATGACGGGCCAGCGCACGCCGCGCTCGATCATCGCCTCGAGCAGAGCGATGCCGTCCATCTCCGGCATGCGCACGTCGAGCAGGACCGGGCCCGGCCGCAGCTCTGGAAGGGCATCGAGGAAGTCCGCCGCGGCGAGGAAGGGACGGGCGTCGATCGCATCTTCCTGGAGGAGCATGCGCAGCGACATGCGCATGTCGCGATCGTCGTCGACGATGTAGGCGAGGCGGTCCGCCGCGGCGGGCGGGGCAGGCGAGAAAGCGGCTTGGGAACGCGACATTGCGGGCGAGCTAACAGTCTTTTGGTGGTAATGACCAGAACGAATTCATCCGCTTTCCCGCTTCGAATCGGCGGCGAACTCGCGGATGAAGGCGAGCAGGACGGCGCCGGCGCGTCGCCGGCGGGCCGGGTCGGTCGCGTCGGTGAGGAGCGGCCGAATCTGCCGGTCTACATAGAAGGATGGGCCGGAATAGGCCATGGTCCAGTCGGGAAAATGTCGCGTCGCGAGCGCCTCGTCGGCCACGACGCAAAGGTTGCGATGGCGTGCATCGGCACGGATCGAGGTCATGACCGCGTCGATCGCCGCGGTCTCGCCTTCGAGAACCTGCGCGAAATGCGTCCGCGTGTAGATGAGTGCGCCGGTCACGCCGAGCTGTTCGTTACGAGCGCGGGCATTGGTCACGATGTCGTCGACCTCGTGCGCGTCGTCCGGCCATGCGAGACAACTCTCGCTGACATAGAGAAGACACCTGATCCCCATAGGAGTCCGTTCTATTTCTGTCGTTAAACAAGCGGATAGAGCAGGGCGCCAAGGCCCGCAACCGGATTAGCCCGGGTGCCTTTCGAGCCATGCGTCGATCTTGGGCACGATCTCGCGGGCGATCTTGGCGCGAAAGGCGATCTCGAGCGCGGACTCTTCGCTGGTGTGCCAGTCGCTTTTGGGGATTTGTTTGCGCGCATAGGCCATCAGCTCGATCGCCCGGCCCGAATCGTGTGCATGCTCCGCGATCATCGGCATGAACATGAGCTGCGTCTCGCTGTCGGCCGGCATCCTGTCCTGGTGGGTCAGCGCGTAGCGCCAGGCGGCGTCGGGATGCCAATTGGCGATGTCGTCGACGAGCCAGGCTCCCTGTCCGGACAGCGCCTCCGGGCCGAGCGCGAAGTCGAGCGCCCGTTCGACCAGCGCCGGCGCTTCGAAGCTGGTCATGACGTGCGCGAGTTGCTCGCGCTCGAGATTGTCGCGCGAGGCGCGGAGCATGGCGAGGAAGCGGTCGAAGGTGGCGGCATCGCCCTGCATCGCAACGATGCGCAAGAGCGCCTCGCGCAGATTCGGGGCGACCGACTCGGGGTTGGCGAGGAAGCGGATGTAGCGCCGCATCGCCTCCGCCCGGACTTCGGGATCCCCGAACCGCGCCATCAGCCGCAACAGCAGCCCGCGGGTGAGCGGCATGTTGAACGATTCGCCCGGCCGCTCGTCCCACCCGGCGCGGGCGTAAAGCGGACGCAGCAGCGCCAGCACGCGGCGGCGGTAGGCCGTGCGGGCCGGGCCATCGTCGTGGAGAAGGTCGATCTCTTCGAGCGTCTCGATCGCCTGGCGCCACACGCCGGGCTCGGCATCGGCCGGAAGGCGGCGGAGCGTCTCCAGGAACGGATCGACGGGCTGGTAGCCGGCCGCCGCGAGCGCCCATCCGTCAAAGAGGAGGCCGAGCTGGTCGTCGGCGTCGAGCCGCGGTATCGCGTCGAGCAGCGCCTGGAGCTCCGCCGGCGCATAGCGCGTGCGCACATAGGTGCGCTGGCGGGCGTTGACGATCCAGGGCGGGCCGCCGTCCGCTGCAAAGCGACGCGCCGATGCGCCGCGCACCGTCTCGATGCGCTCGTCGCCGGCGCCGACGGCGCGGAGGGCGACGGGAACGGCGAGGGTCAGCGGCCGCGCCTTGCCGTCCTCGGAGAACCGCCCCTGGCGCAGCACGATGCCGCCGGCCGCGGCGGGGCCGGCCTCGACCAGCGGGACGCCGGTGGTGCGGGTGTAGCCTTCGGCGATGCCGCGCACCGGCTTGCCCGAAGCGGTCTCGATCGCCGTCCAGAAATCGCCGCTCACCGCATTGCCGTAGGCATGCGCCTTCATGTAGCGCCTGAGGCCGTCGCGGAAGGCATCGGCGCCGGTGTAGCGCTCGATCAGCTGCACCGTCGCCTGGCCCTTCTTGTAGGTGATCGAGTCGAACGTCTCCTCCGACTGGCCGACGGTGGCGATCGGCTGGACGACGGGATGGCTCGACGTCTTGGCGTCCTCCCGCATCGCGGCCTCGCGATCGACCGCGCCGACCATCACCCACGGCCGCCAGTCCGGGTGGAAGGTCTCCATCGCCTTCACCTCCATCCAGGAGGCGAAGCCTTCGTTCAGCCAGAGATCGTCCCACCAGCGCATGGTGACGAGGTTGCCGAACCATTGGTGGGCCATTTCGTGGGCGACCGTGTTGAACGCCCCCTGGCGGTCCTCGTTGGTCGACAGGCGTGTGTCGACGAAGACGGTGTTCTGCGAATAGGCGATCGCCCCCCAATTCTCCATGGCGATGCCCGAAATGGTGCCGGGCGCCACGACCAGGTCGAGCTTGGGGAGCGGATACGGCATTCCGAAATAATCGTTGTAGAAAGGCAGCAGGGCCGCCGCCGCGTCGAGGGCGTAGCGGCAGCGCTCGGCATTGCCCTTCAGCGTGACGACGCCGAGGTCGACCCCGGCGACCGTGCGCGACAGCCGCTCGAAATCGCCCGCCGCGACGAAGAAGAGATAGCTCGCCATCCGCGGCGAGGGCTCGAACCACACGCGCTTGAGGCCGCCGGGCAGCGCCTGCATCCTCGCTTCCGGCATGTTCGAGACGGCGATCTGGGCGGCAGGAACGACGATATCGAGGCTCAAGACGGCCTTGAGGTCCGGCTCGTCCCAGCACGGCATCAGCCAACGTGCGCCGGTCGGCTCGAAGTTCGTCATCAGCGTCCGGTGCGGTCCGTCCGCGCCCACCGAATCCATCGCGAAGA
Organism: Alphaproteobacteria bacterium; assembly: GCA_019239415.1. Lineage (GTDB taxonomy): Bacteria > Pseudomonadota > Alphaproteobacteria > Sphingomonadales > Sphingomonadaceae > Allosphingosinicella. Next base: position 14,046 of record JAFAZW010000083.1, on the reverse strand, counting down.
AGCCGGATGTGGCTGTATTGAGCTTCCCCCGATAGGCGATCTCCACGCGGTGGCGGCCCTTGCCGAGCGGCGCGCCGGGCGTCAGCACCAGCCGCTCCACCCCCGCGAGCAGCCGCGCCCGTGCCCTGCGCCCGTCGACCGTCGCCCGCGTGATCGTCATCCCGGCGGCGTTGAGGACGAGGGTCCGAACCGGCGCCGCCGTCGCGACGACGGCGCGGACGGTGCCGGCGAAGCGCATGTGCGGCGCATCGGGGCGCAGCGAGAGCGCATAGGAGAGCGGCTTCACCCCGGCCGGCAGCCCCCCGGGCGTGGTCGCGGCGACAGCGGGTGCGGCGAAAAGGAGGGCGGCGAGAGCGGCGAGGAGGATCCGCACCGGCGGCTCAGGGCAGGTCGCGCGCCGCCCGCTCGCCCGGCGGCAGCGGCAGCTCCGGGGCCTCCGGGTCGCTGCCCGGCGCGTGCGGATCGGGCACCGGACTCTCGACCGGCATCGGCTGCGCCGGTGCGGCGAGAGCGACGCCCTCGGCGACCGCATCCGCGAGCGGCGGGTGGGCCGCGGCGGGACTGGCGTCGAACGGGTCGAACGGCGCCGCCAGCGGATGCTCGCGCATGATCCGCTCGTTCTCCGCCTTCCACTTCTTCTCCAGCTCCTCGAGCTCGGACTGGCGGATCATCTCGTCGATCCCGGAGCGGAAATGGCTCGCCATCGCGCGCGCCTTGCCGATCCAGCGGCCGACGACGCGCATCACCTTCGGCAGGTCCTTCGGGCCGATGAAGATGAGCGCCACCACCGCCAGCAGCAGCAGCTCGGACGGAGCGATGTCGAACATGATATTATGCCCGCTGGCGAGGCCGGCGCGGGATCAGGGCTCGCGGCGGTCCGCCGGCGGCGACGCCGGGTCCGCGGCGCGGGGGCGGTCGACCGGCGGCACCTCGATCGTGCCGCCGTCCTGGAGCCGCCGCGGCGGCTCGGCCGGACGCGCGGCATTGTGCGCCTCGTCCTCTTCGGAAATGCCTTTCTTGAAGCTCTTCAGCCCCTTCGCGACGTCGCCCATCATGTCGGAAAAACGCCCCTTCCCGAACAGGAGGAGCAGCACGATCCCCATGATAAGCCAATGCCAGATGCTGAGGCCGCCCATTGCAATTCTCCAGTACAGTGAGGGCCTACCTAGGCGTCCTCGCCGTCAGATTCCAGTTCGAGCTGTCCCATGTCGGCGAGCGCCGCCTCGATCGGGTCGAGGAGGCCGGCGGCCTTGAGGTCCTCGATACCGGGCAGGTCCCGCCGGCTCTCGAGGCCGAAATGGGCGAGGAAAGCCGGGGTGGTGGCGTAGGTGAGGGGGCGGCCGGGGACCTCGCGCCGGCCGGCGGGGCGGACCCAGCCCGCCTCCATCAGCACATCGAGCGTGCCCCTGGAGATCTGGACGCCGCGGATCGCCTCGATGTCGGCGCGGCTGACCGGCTCGTGATAGGCGATGATCGCCAGCGTCTCGACCGCCGCCCGCGACAGCCGCCGCGGCTCCTCGCGCTCGCGCCTGAGGATGTGGGCGAGGTCGGGCGCGGTCTGGAAATGCCAGCGCCCGCCCCGCTCGACCAGGTTGACGCCGCGCCCCGCATAATCGTCGACCAGCCGCGCCAGCGCCGCCGGCACGTCGACCCCGAGCCCGACATGCTCGGCGAGGTCGGCCGCCGTCAGCGGCTCGGCGGCGGCGAAGAGCGCAGCCTCGACGGCCCGCACGGCGTCGTCCGGCTCGATCATGCGGCGCGGATGTAGAGCGGCGCGAAGGGCGCCTTCTGGTCGAGCTCCAGCCGGCCCTTGCGGGCGAGCTCCAGCGTCGCGACGAAGGAGGAGGCGAGGGCGGAGCGGCGATATTCGCCGTCCTGCGTCTCGGGCAGGAAGCTTTCCAGCGTGGTCCAATCGAGCCGCGCGCCGAGCAGCCGCTCGACCCTCAGCAGCGCTTCCTCGAGCGTCATCACCGGCCGCCGCGCGACGATATGGACCGCGGGCTCGGTGCGCGCGCGGACCGCGCCGTAGGCGGCGATGAGGTCGTACAGGTCCGCCTGCCAGGCGGCGCGGCGGATCGTCCGCAGCCCTTCCGGCGCGCCGCGCAGGAAGACGTCGCGGCCGATCCGGTCGCGCCCGATCAGCCGGGCGCCCGCTTCGCGCATCGCCGAGAGCCGCTGCAGGCGCAGCTGAAGCCTGAGCGCCAGCTCCTCGGGGCTCGGGTCCTGTTCCGGGTCCTTGGGCAGCAGCAGGCAGGATTTGAGGTAGGCGAGCCACGCCGCCATGACGAGATAGTCGGCGGCGATCTCGAGCTTCAGCTTCTTCGCGTCGGCGATGAAGGCGAGATATTGCTCGACCAGCGCGAGGATCGAGATCCTGGCGAGGTCCACCTTCTGCGACCGCGCCAGGGTCAGCAGCAGGTCGAGCGGCCCTTCCCAGCCGTCGATGTCGAGCGTCAGCCGGTCCGCCTCCGCGACGCGGGGCGAGTCCTCGAAGAGGGATTCGGCGGGCTCCATGGCGCGGAGACTAGGTCGCGGCGGCGCGGATGCGAAGGGGTCCGGCAACGCGGCTGTGGATAATCCCGGCGGCTATCGCTTCGGAACCAGCCTGAGCAACCGTCCGCCCGAGCCCCGCTCACCGTCCTCCAGCACGTAGAGCGCCCCGTCGGGACCCTCGGCGACGTCGCGCAGCCGCGCGCCGAAGTCCCACATCTCCGCCTTGCGCGCGGTGGCCCCGGCGACGACGATGCGGATCAGGCCCTTGCCGGAGAGCGCCGCGATGAAGGCGTTGCCCTTCCATTGCGGGAACAGCTTGCCCGTATAGAAGGTCATGCCGCCGGGCGAGATGGCCGGGTTCCACCACAAGACCGGCGGCCGCAGGTCCGGGCGGGTCGGATGGCGCGGGATCGGCGTGCCGTCGTAATTGTCGCCCTGGCTGACCAGCGGCCAGCCGTAATTCTTCCCCGGCTCGATGAGATTGAGCTCGTCGCCGCCGCGCGGACCCATTTCCTCGGCCCAGAGGCGGCCGTCGGGCGCGAACGCGAGGCCGTAAGGGTTGCGGTGACCGGTCGACCAGGTCTCCGCCGGCGTCAGGTTCGGCCCGGGAAGGGCCACGACGCGTCCCGGCGCGGTCTTGGCGACCTCCGTGTTTTCCGGCGGATCGGTGACCGTCACCGTTGCCGCCCCGGTCTTCCCCGCCCACGGATTGCCCGGCGCCGGCTTGCCGTCGAGCGTGAGGTGCAGGATCTTGCCGAGGGGCTGGCTCGGGTCCTGCGCCGGCGTGAAGCGCTGCCGCTCCCCGGAGCTCAGGAAGAGCGTGCGGCCGTCCGGCGCGAACGCGATGACCGCGCCGAACTGGCCGCCGCGTCCGCCCTGCGGGTCGCGCCACAGCACCTCAAGGCCGTCGAGGCGGAGGCCGCCACCGTCGGCGGCGAGCCGGGCGCGGGCGAGAGCGAGGCCGCTGCCGTTCGCCTGCGGCTCGGCATAAGTGAGGTAGATCAGCCGGTCGGCGGCAAATCGCGGCGACGCGGCGACGTCGAGCAGCCCGCCCTGGCCGCGTGCCGCGACCGGCGGCAAGCCCGCGACGTCCGCTGCGGGCTGGCCCGCGCGCCAGAATTTCAGCCGCCCGCCCTTCTCGGTCACCAAAGCCCCGCCGTCCGGGAGAAAGGCGATCGCCCAGGGATTGTCGAAGCTCGCGAGGGGCTCGACCGCGAACGGCGCGTCGCCGAGCGAAGTTCGCGGCTGGGACCCGTCGGCGCTCGCCGCGGCGGCGGTGGGCGCCGAATCGCCGGCGCTGCAGCCGAGCAGGGCGAGGGCGGGAAGGACGGCGGTGCGGAGCGCGCGCATGTCTGTATTCCTGACGAGAGGTGGGTCGCAGCAGCCCGCTAGCGCCTCAGAAGCCGAGATGCATCCGGAAGCTGTAGGTGAGCGCGACGCCGCCCGACAATTCGTCGCGCCGCCCGTACCGCCGCACCAGCGGCGACCGCCCCGCCTGGTCGATCAGCCGGTCGTAGCCGGCATAGGCATAGACTCCCCATGGCCCGCCGAGCTTGCGCGTCAGGCCCGACGCCAGGCCGACGGCGTGGATGCCGCCATGGGGGGTGTAGACCGGCAGGCCGGTCGCCGCGGCGGCGGGTGACGTGACGCCGAAATAGGCGCGCTGGTAGCGGGCGTCGGAAAGCCGCAGCCGGGGACCGATCGAGAAGAGGGTCGTGTCGCTCCGGTCGCGCACGATCGCGTCGGCGCTGAGATCGAGCACCGCGCCCTTGTGCCCGCCGATGCCCTTCCGGCCCTCGGCGCGCACGCGGAACGATTCGCCGAGCATCGCCTGGACGAACCCGCCGGCCTCCACCGTGAACCCCACGCCGGGGACGGCGGCCGGGACGTCGCGGCCGCTGCGGCGGCTGAGCCGGAGCTGGACCGCGGGGCCGAAATCGACCGCGCTATCGCGGCCGAGCAGACCGAAGCCGGTGCCCTGGTCGGGCGCGCGGAAGCGCATCGGGCCGGTCGGCCGGTCGAGCAGGAAGCGGGGGAGGAAGCTGATCTGCCGCTCCCGCGCCCCGGGATAGCGCGGGAGCGTCTGCACACCCCCGCCGATCGTCACGATGCGGTCGCCACGGCCGTCCGGCGTTGCGGCCGGCGCGGCGGCGCCTGCGTCCTGGGCCGCTGCGGGCGCCGCGGCCGCGGCGGCGAGAGTGACGGCAATCATGCGTTCGATCGTCATAAAGCCCCTATTCCTGACTGCGGCCGGCAGCGGCAAGCCGTCTCCGCCCCGTAACGATCATCCCGAATCATGGTTGCCCCGGCGGAAGCGCGCGATTCGCCGGCAGCGGTGCCGATCGGGCACGGTCCGCGCCGAATCCGCGCGAAACCATTGTGCGCGAGGCGGTCCTCGGTGATAAACGGAAGCGCCATGACCCTCCAGCGTCTCGACAGGCTGACCGAGCAGCAGCGCATCTGCCTGCGCCACGTCTATGCCCACAAGACGTCGAAGGAGATCGCGCCGCTTCTCGGCATCGAGCCGGGTTCGGTCGATCAGCATATCAAGGCGGCGATGCGGACGCTCGGCGTCGGCGACCGCCGGACCGCCGCGCGCCTCCTGGCCGAGCACGAAGCCCGCTCCGCGAGCCCCGCGCCGCCTCCCGCCTCTTCCGCGCCACCTATCCAACCGTTGGTATACCAATCGCCGGACGTTGCGCCGCCGCTCGATCCGGCGATGATGGGGCCGCCGATCGAGAGCGGACCACAGCGGTTTATCGGGTTGTCCGGCGATACGATGCGGGAGCAGCAGGCAGGCTTCTCCTTCGTCCGGCCGGGAGGGGCTCCCACGCTTCCGCTCCCGATCGGCAACAACAGGCCCAGTGACCTGGGTTGGCTGATGCGGCTGGTCTGGATCGTGGCGATCGCCATCGGTGTCGCCGTCGCATTCGGAGGACTGGTTTCCGGCGTGGAAGCGCTGGTTCGTCTGACCAGGCATTAGGGCCGACGCAATTTTGGAAACGCGAGCACCGCGGGCGTCGCTGCCCCGCGGCAGGAGAGCTTATGCTGAAGCAACGTCGAGAAGCGGTCATGAAGGTTGCTGAGAGCCTGTGGGCGGCCGAAGATGCGATCGACGCGGCCCTTGCCAAGGCCGCCGAGTTCAACGGCACCCTCGTCACTGCACGTTCCGAGGCCAATCTGTCCGCGATCGTGGGACAGGACGCGTTCGAGGTGTCCGCCTCCGCCTTCGCGGCGCTGGCGAAGGCCCGCGCGGACATCGTCGAGGCGCACCGGCGGCTCAACGCGACCAAGATCCAGATCGGATTGCGCACGCTGGCGACCGGCGACGACCAGAAGACGCCGCCGCAGACCGGCGCGCTGGAGCCGCATCTCAAGGCGGTCGCCTGATGGAGGAGGCCCGGGCACCATTGACGCCGGGCCCGGGGGGGCGTTTCGAAGGCTTATGCACTACACCAACTGGTATTTCCGAATCCTTCTCGTGCTCTGCTGCGGCTATGCCTGGTGGAAGGGGGGAGGGCCTGAGCGAGCGGCCGCCACGATCTATGTCGCGGGCGTCCTCCTCACGAAGGTCGCACAGAATGCGTCTGGGACGTGGTGGAGCAGCGTCGAAGCCGGTGTCTTCGCCGTGGATATCGCCGTGCTTATCGGCCTGCTCGCCGTCGCCCTCAAGGCAGAGAGGTTCTGGCCGCTATGGCTGACGGCTTTTCATTTGCTCGGCACGACGGGCCATGTGGTGAAGATGGCGGATCCTTCGCTGATCCGGTGGGGCTATGCCTTCCTGATCGCGGCGTGGAGCTATCCGATGCTGACGCTGATCGCGGCCGGGACCTGGAATCACCGGCGGCGGCTGGCTCGTTTCGGTGCAGACAGATCCTGGTCGACCTTCTCCGACCGTTCGGTTCGAATGCCCGCCGCTCGGCCGATCGGCTGATCGGCGCCTTCGGCTCGCTCGGGGGGGTTCTCGCGGCCGAGCCGGCTGCGCAGGCGAGGGTCCTCGGCGCAGAGACCGCGGCAGTCCGCCACCTCTGCACGATCCGCGAGGCGATGCTGCACGCGCTGCGCTGCGACGCTCTCGCCGGGCCGATCCTCGGCGATTCGCAGGCGCTCCTCACCTACCTGACCTTCGACATGGCGCACCTGCCCACCGAGCGGCTGCGCATCCTCTACCTGAATTCGGCGAACCGGCTGCTCTGCGACGTCACCGAGCCGGAGGGATCGGTGAACGCCACCCGCGTCCTGCCGCGGGCGATCATGCGGCGCGCCGTGGAGGTCGGCGCGACGGCCCTGATCCTGGTCCACAATCATCCCTCGGGGGATCCGACGCCGAGCCGCGACGATGTCGAGGCGACGCGGCGGATCGCCGACGCCGCGCGCGCGCTCGACATCTGCATCCACGACCATGTGATCGTCGCCGGCGCCGCCTGGACCAGCTTCCGCGCCCTCGGCCTGCTCCGCGCCGCCGCCTGACGCGGAACCCGAGGCCGCCGCGCGCGCTGTCCCGCGCGGAAGGAGCATTCCGAATGAGCAACCTGTTGGGCGCCCTGATCGGCGCCGCCATCGATCGCCGCGACGGCGACAGCGGCATCAAGGGCGCGATCGTCGGCACCGTCGTGGAAGGCGCCGTCAAGGTCCTCGCCCCGATCGTCGCCACCTATGCGCTCGGCTGGGCGGTCCAATACGGCCTCCGCAAGGCCTGGCACGCCGCCGTCGGCGAGGACCCGGTGGACGAGGAGGGGCGTTTGCGCACCGCGTGACATGGGCTTGCCGTGTCGGGAAGGCGTGTCTCTGTGGCGCGAGGTCCTGAAGCCGGGGGACGGGCATCCGCGGCTTCGGGTCAGGACGCAGTAATGGTCGTGTCGGGAGGCTGCGCGCCGAGTTGAAGATTGCGCCCGGACCGCGCGCGCTGATGGTTTTTGGGAGCGCTTCACGGTTGCTTCGCGGAGAATGGAGGAATAGACTAACGTCGATGGGGGAATCATGGTGAACGTCAGCGTCAAGTTTCCGAGTTACGACTCGCAGGGGCGGGCATTCGTTACTTGGCGTCCTGTCGAAGTTAAGTTGACGCTCGCGGGAGCGCCGGCTGGTGCGAGTAACGTACCGGTGACGGTCTCGGCAAAATCTAGCGCAGGCGGTGGCGCTCTTGCTTTCGCAACTACGCTCACTCATCTCGGTACGCCCAGCATCAATCTCAATTTACCGGCGAACGGCGCGCCCGTCTCAGTTTGGGTGGGCGGGCTTTATCCAAAGGCGAGCGCGAGTTACGGCGACGTCGTGCTCGAGGTTCGGGCCGCGGCCGGCAATCAGCTCTTGGGCAGCCAAGCGCTGATGGTTCGGGTGCGGAAGAACGCGGACGACCTGACCGCCGCCGAGCGCGATCGATTCCTCAGTGCGCTTGCTACCCTGAACGGATCTGGTACTGGCCGCTATACCAGCTTCCGCGACATGCATGTGGGAGGCCCGCCGGATCTGGAGGCGCACGGCGGCCCCGGTTTCCTTCCCTGGCACCGCGCTTACCTGCTGGACTTCGAGCGCGAGCTACAGGCGATCGACGCCAGCGTGAGCCTTCCCTACTGGCGATTCGACAAAGCTGCGCCGAACTTGTTCAGCCGCGCCTTCATCGGCCTTCCCGACTCGCTCAATCGGGTTCAGTTCAGCGCCGGCCACCCGCTACTGGGCTGGGTGGCATTCGGCGCGGCGGGGATCCAGCGCGGTCGGGGCGTCGGGCCGACGACCGTTCCGGCGCTGTTCAGCGAGGCCCAGACGCTGAACACGGGCGGCTCCCTCCACGCCAGCTATTCTACCTTTCGCAACATGCAGGGCAATCCGCACGGCAGCGCGCACATGAGCCACGGGAGCGGCTGGATCACCTCGCCGCCGACGGCCCCGCGTGACCCCGTCTTCTTTCTCCTCCACTGCAACGTGGATCGCCTGTGGGCGAAGTGGCAGTGGGCGGCCAAGCTGCACGATCCCGCCGATCCGCGCTCGTTCACCCCCGCAGCCGGCTTCCCGCCCGGGCACCGGCTCAACGACGCGCTATGGCCATGGTGCGGCCCTCTGGCGGCGCCGCGGCCGACGACCGCGCCGGGCGGTACCCTTGCGGCGTCGCCGATGACAGCGGCGCCGGGTCTCAGTCCCAAGTGTCGGGACATGATCGACTATCTCGGCACGGTCGCCGCGGCACACCAGGCATTTGCCTATGACGACGTGCCGTTCCAGAAATGAGCGGCGAGGAATCGAAAATGGATATTGAAGCCCTTCGTCAGCAATATCTTCAACAGCTCCAGACGGAGGAGGCGGCCGCTCCTCCGCCCGTCACGCCCGAAGCCGTCGCGCAATATGTCGCGTCCGATGGCCGCGACGATGTGAAGATCTGCCAGATGATCGCATCCCTGCCGCTCGATCGGGAGACGTTCGAGACTAGCGTCCGAGCCCTGCTCGACATCGCCGCCGACAAGAGCGTCGGGGCGGTGGCTCGGCTTGCTGCGCTGAGGCAGCTCGGCTCGGCCGAGTTCCGGGCAGCCCGTTTCGGTCCTTTCCATGCGGAGTATATCGACCTGCTGCGCACGCTCGCGACCGACGAGGATGTCGAGGTGCGGACCGCCGCCCTCGAGCGGCTCACGCTGACGGCGGACCCGCACGCGCTCAAACTCCTCAGCGATGGTCTCCAGAAGGTCGGCGATGCGCTGGTCCCCGCGGCGAAAGCGGTACAGCTCCTTGCGCGCGATGACCACGGTAGCGCGCTGCCGATTTTCCGGACGCTCGCCACGGAGGCGAAGGGTCAGGTTCGCGAGGAGGCCCTCCGGGCTCTCGCCACCGATGTCAAATCGGCGCCGCTCTTCGAACGGCTCGCCGCCAATAAGGACGAAAAGACCGCGCTCCGGCACATCGCCGCCGTCAATCTCAAGAATATCTCGCCGCCCCGATTCGCGAAGGTCGCGCGCAAGCTGGTGCTGGACGAGAATGAGGACGACAAGCTTCGCGCGGCGGCGGTATCCGCGATCACTCATACGCCCGCCGTCGCCGAGAAGGTGGTGACTCGCCGTTTCGCGACGGCCGTGAAAAAGCTGCGCGCGACCACCAGGTCGGGTGCCCTCAAATCCTCCATCGGTCGATTCTCGAAGGTCTTCGGCGAGGGCTAGGGCATGCTCGCCGACGCGGAGCGGATCCTCAGGCGCGCCGCCGGGGGCCCCGGCGGCGCTGTGGCTGCCCTACGGCATGACGCACCGCATTTTCGTGGCCTCTCCAGCGGCGATGCCGAGCAACTTCGCGGCCATCTTCTCGCCGGGATGGAGCGGCATCCCGAAGCCAGGGACTTGCGGCCGCACATCGCCGAGGAGCTGCGCACCAGCCTGAGCCCGGTGGTGCTCGCCGGCGCTGCCCGGGCGGCGCGCCGTTTCGTACCAGCGGATCACGATCTGCGCGGCCTCCTGCGCGTCGCTGCCGAGCGAATCCGCATTCGGGACGAACGCGTAACCCTCGGCGTGGGCGAGACCAGGACAGCCGGCGAGGAAATAGAGGCGACGCTGGCCCTCGTGACGGACCCTCCTCCCCGTTGCTGTGGCGGCCCGCTTCCGCGACCTGGGCTCGATAGCGCACACGCCGCGTTCGACCTCGATGAGCGCGCGTTGCTGCGGGCCCGCGTCGAAGACCAATCCGGCAGGCCTTTGGAGCTCATATCCCTCCTCCGGGCGCGCAGAAGCGTGATCGCCTTCTTCTACACGCGATGCATGAATCCGTCGAAATGTTCGCTGGCGATCACTCGGCTCGGGGCGATTTCGCGCGGGGCGGGGAAAGATTGGAACCTGCTCGCGATCAGCTACGACGGCGTCTTCGACACCCCTGCCCAGCTCAGCGCCTACGGCATCGAGCGGGGCTTCCGCTTCGGCGAACGATCGCGCCTGTTGCGCTGCCGCGCCGGGTGGTGCGAGGTGCGACGCGCCTTCGATCTGCGCGTCGGTTATGGCCGGGCGACGGTGAACGAGCACGCCAGGGAGGTGTTCGTCGTCGGCCGCGCCCTGCGCGCGATGGCCGTGGATGCCGATCTGCTCGCAAGCTGCGGAGCGCTCGAGCGGGCGCTCCGAAAGGTCGAGGAGGAGGCCTGAATTCTCCTTGAGCCGGGCTCCGGCCGCAATCCGCGCTTGCTCGCCGCGGCTGCGCGACCTATATGCGCCTCACCTCCTCGACATCGTGAGACGTTGAGGCTGGTCCCGGGGTCCGGGGCCGGCGCGGAGGGGTTTTGCTTTTGGGAAGGCGTGCGTGGCGGACATCGCCGAGCTGACGAAATTGATTGCGCCCGCGGCGGAGGCCGAAGGGCTCGCGCTGGTGCGCGTCAAGCTGATCGGCGGCAAGTCGGACCCGACGCTGCAGGTGATGGCCGAGGATCCGAAGACGCGCCAGCTGACGCTCGACGATTGCGCGCGCCTCTCGCGGCGCCTGTCCGACCTGCTCGACGACGCCGACCCCATCGATCATGCCTATCGGCTGGAGGTGAGCTCGCCGGGCATCGACAGACCGCTGACCCGCCTCTCGGATTTCGACGACTGGAAGGATCACGAGGCGCGGATCGCGCTCGCGGAGCCGCTGAACGGTCGCAAGCAATATAGCGGCGCGCTGCTCGGCACCGAGGGGGAGACGGTGCTGGTGGACGTGCCGGGCCAGGGGCCGGTCGGACTGCCATTCGCCGCGATCCACTCCGCCAAGCTGGTGATGACGGACCGCCTCATCGGCGCGACCGCGCCGCTCTCCGCCGAGGGCGCCGACGAGATTTTCGAAACCCACGACACGACAGAGACTGAGGAAGACTGACCATGGCCACCACCGCTCCCGTCGCCTCCGCGAACAAGGCGGAGCTCATCGCCATCGCCGACGCCGTCGCGCGCGAGAAGCTGATCGACAAGGGCATCGTCATCGAGGCGATGGAGGACGCCATCCAGCGCGCCGCCCGCGCCCGCTACGGCGCCGAGAACGACATCCGCGCCAAGCTCGACCCGAACAGCGGCGACCTTCGCCTGTGGCGGGTCGTCGAGGTGGTCGAGCAGGTCGACGATTATTTCAAGCAGGTCAGCCTCGAGGACGCCCAGAAGCTCCAGAAGGGCGCCGGGCTGGGCGACTTCATCGTCGATCCGCTGCCGCCGATCGAGTTCGGCCGCATCGCCGCCCAGGCCGCCAAGCAGGTCATCTTCCAGAAGGTCCGCGACGCCGAGCGCGAGCGCCAGTATGAGGAGTTCAAGGATCGCGTCGGCGAGATCATCACCGGCGTCGTCAAGCGCGTCGAGTTCGGCCACGTGGTGGTGGATCTCGGCCGTGCCGAAGGCGTCATCCGCCGCGACCAGCAGATCCCGCGCGAGGTGGTCCGCGTCGGCGACCGCGTCCGCAGCCTCATCCTCAAGGTCGCCCGCGAGAGCCGCGGCCCGCAGATCTTCCTCTCCCGCGCCCACCCGGACTTCATGAAGAAGCTGTTCGCGCAGGAAGTGCCGGAGATTTACGACGGCATCATCGAGATCAAGGCGGCGGCGCGCGACCCCGGCAGCCGCGCCAAGATCGGCGTCATCAGCTATGACAGCTCGATCGACCCGGTCGGCGCCTGCGTCGGCATGAAGGGCTCGCGCGTCCAGGCGGTCGTCCAGGAGCTGCAGGGCGAGAAGATCGACATCATTCCCTGGTCCGAGGACCTCGCCACCTTCGTCGTCAACGCGCTCCAGCCGGCCACCGTCAGCCGCGTCGTCATCGACGAGGAGGAGAGCCGGATCGAGGTGGTGGTCCCCGACGACCAGCTCAGCCTCGCGATCGGCCGCCGCGGCCAGAACGTGCGCCTCGCCAGCCAGCTCACCGGTTCCGCGATCGATATCATGACCGAGGCCGACGCGTCCGAGAAGCGCCAGCGCGAGTTCGTCGAGCGTTCGACCATGTTCCAGGAGGAGCTGGACGTCGACGAGACGCTGGCCCAGCTGCTCGTCGCCGAGGGCTTCGGCGCGCTCGAGGAGGTCGCCTACGTCCAGCTCGACGAGCTCGCCTCGATCGAGGGCTTCGACGACGATCTCGCCACCGAGCTGCAGAGCCGCGCCGCCGAGGCGCTCGAGCGGCGCGAGGAAGCCGCCCGCGAGGAGCGCCGCGCGCTCGGCGTCGACGATGCCCTCGCCGACATGCCCTACCTCACCGAGGCGATGCTGGTGACGCTCGGCAAGGCCAACATCCGCACGCTGGACGATCTCGCCGACCTCGCCACCGACGAGCTCGTTGCCAAGAAGCGCCCCGAGCAGCGCCGCCAGCGCGAGCCCAACAACCGTCCGGAAGACAAAGGCGGCATCCTGGCGGACTACGGCCTGTCGGAAGAGCAGGGCAACGAGATCATCATGGCCGCCCGTGCGCACTGGTTCGAGGACGAGGCTCCGGCCGCAACCGGGGCCGAAACCGGGGAGGACGCGGTTGCGGAATCCTCCCAATGAGCGGCGCGCGCGCGTAGGCCGGACAAGCCCCTCCCCTTCAGGGGAGGGGTTGGGGGTGGGGCATGTCCCTCACGCCACTCCAAATCCGACAAGCCCCACCCCAACCCCGCCCCTGAAGGGGAGGGGCTCTACGACGCCCGAGAGGACCTGCATCCTCTCGCGTACGACTGCCGCCCGGGACGCCCTCGTCCGCCTCGCCGTCTCTCCGGACGGCGAAGTGCTTCCCGACGTTCGTGCCAAGGCCCCCGGCCGTGGCGCATGGCTCGGCGTCGACCGCGCCGCCCTCGAAAAGGCGCTCGCCAACGGCAAGCTCAAGGGCGCCCTGTCGCGCGCCTTCAAGACGGGCGCGCTGACCATCCCCGCCGACCTGCCCGAGCGGATCGAGACCGCGCTGCGCCAGGCTCTGCTCGACCGGCTCGGCCTCGAGGCGCGCGCCGGAACCCTCCTCACCGGGTCCGAGAAGATCGAGGCCGCCTGCCGCAAGGGCGAGGCGGTGCTGCTGCTCCACGCCGCGGACGCCGGCGACGACGGCAACCGCAAGCTCGACCAGGCCTGGCGCGTCGGCGGCCAGGAGGGCCAAGGCCTCGTAATTCCAGCCGGAAGGGCCATATTGTCGTTGGCGCTGGGACGGCAGAATGTGGTACATATCGCGCTGATCGATCGTGGGGCTGCCGCCCGCGTGGGCCAAGCGCTCGCCCGGTGGCGCGCTTTTATCGGACCTGACTCTGGGCTAAGCGCCGCTTCGGCGGGGCAGCCCGACGCGTCGGCAGAAGACTGATTGGGCCCGGCGGCACGCCGGCCGTGGAAGTGAACGAAGGATTGTAATGAGCGATACGACTGACAAGCCGAAGCTGGGAGCGCGGGCGCCGCTGGGCCTCAAGCGCACCGTCGAGACCGGCAAGGTGAAGCAGAGCTTCAGCCACGGCCGTTCGAACACGGTCGTGGTCGAGGTGAAGCGTCGCCGCGTGCTCGGTCCGCAGGGCGGCGCCCCCGAACAGCCGGTCGCCGCCGAGCCGACGCCTGTGCCCGCGGCGACCGCGCGGGCGCCGCAGCCCGCGTCGCGCCCTGCCGCCGCGACGCCGCAGCTCTCGCCGCAGGAGCGGCA